>NZ_JBICZC010000006.1:0-489528 GCF_043201715.1 Streptomyces sp. NPDC048291 | reverse complement strand
CCCGGCTCCCGGCTCCCGGCTCCCGGCTCCCGGCTCCCGGCTCCCGGCTCCCGGCTCCCGGCTCCCGGCTCCCGGCTCCCGGCTCCCGGCTCCCGGCTCCCGGGGAGGATACTCACCGCATGCCGACGCTCTTTTCCCGGATCCTCGCCGGAGAACTGCCCGCCCGCTTCGTCTGGCAGGACCCCGAGGTCGCCGCGTTCCTCAGCATCGCCCCGCTCACCCCGGGGCACACCCTGGTGGTGCCCCGGCGGGAGGTGGACCAGTGGACCGACGCGGACGGCGAACTGCTGGCCCGCTGCGTCACCGTGGCCCAGGCGATCGGCCGCGGGGTGCGGCGCGCCTGGGACGCGCCCCGGGCCGGACTGGTCATCGCGGGCTTCGAGGTGCCGCATCTGCACATCCATGTCGCGCCCGCCTGGGGCATGGCCGAACTCGACTTCACCCGGGCCGCCGTCGAGAAGGACGAGGCCGCGCTGGACGACGCCGCGGCCCGCCTGCGCACCGCGCTGCGCGAACTCGGGTTCGCCGAACAGGCAGGGCACGCGACGGACGGCGGCTGACCCGCCCCCGGTCAGCAGGAAAGCTGCGTACAGGAGATCCGCGCTCCGGAAATCCGCGGCCGGACTACCGGCCGGACTCCCGCGGCCCGCTCGGGTGTGTGACCAGCCGCTGCACCCGCTCGTGCAGGTCCTCGACGTGGTCCTCCGACTCCGGCTTCATGAGTACGCTGCGCAGGATCCGGGCGCCCTCCGCGTCCGCCGTGATCTTGGGGTGGCGGACGGTGAAGGCGGCGCGGTCGGCCTTGAGGGTGCTGAGGAAGACCGGGTCGGGTGCGGTCATGCCGTCGGCCAGGACGCGGGCGGAGGCGGCGTCGATCGCGGTGAGGGCGGCCGGCTCGGTGGCCGGGAAGTAGCTGACGATGTCCAGTTGGGGTCGCTGGTAGAGCTCCAGGGCGTCCGACGCCTCGATCAGGTCCGCCCAGCGCAGGGCGGCCCGGCGCCCGGCCGCCAGCACCTTGCCGAGGCCGTCGGGCGTGGGCGGCAGCAGCCGGAAGGTGAGCCACAGGGCCGCCGCCGCGGCACCGGCGCGGGAGCACTCCAGGCTGATCTCGCCCAGGTGGAGCTCGCCGGAGGTGAAGTAGGTGTAAGGCGAGTCGTGCAGGTAGAAGCGGCCGACCTCGGGGTCGCGGAAGAGGACGGCCCCGCAGCCGTACGGCTGGAGCCCGTGCTTGTGCGGGTCGATGACGATCGAGTCGGCCCGGGCGAGGGCCCGCCAGGGCTCGGGCTCCAGCCCCTCGGGGCCGTCGGCGCCGACGAGGAGCGTGAAGAAGCCGCCGTAGGCCGCGTCGACGTGGACGCGGACGCCGTGCCGCTCGGCGAGCGGCAGGATCTCGTGGACGGGGTCGACGGCGCCGAGCCCGGTGGTGCCGGCGGTGACGACGACGGTGCCGACGTCACCGGTCTCCAGCACGTCCGCCAGCGCGTCGACATCCATCCGGCCCCGGTCGTCGGTGCGGACGGGGTGGCTGGTCATGTCCAGGACGTGGCACATGCGGCCGTGCGTGTAGTGCGCGTCGGCGCTGTGTGCGACGCCCCGGCCGGGGTGGAGTTCGCGGGCGACGAAGAGGGCTTCGAGGTTGGCGATGGTGCCGCTGGTGGTGAGATGGCCGAGGTGGTGGGCGTCGTAGCCGAACATCGCGGCGAGTTGCGCGACCGCCTCGCGTTCCATCGCCGCGGTGGCGGGGCCGCCGTCCAGGGCGTGGTTGTTGGGGTTGATCAGCATCGCGGTGAGGTGGCCGACCACCGCGGCGGGGTGCGGGGGCTTGAGCATCTGGCCCGCGTAGTGCGGGTGGAAGAAGGGGTAGTTGTCCTTCAGCCGGTCCGTGAACTCCGCGAAGACCGGCGCGAAGCGGTCGTCGGCGACGTCGAGGGACGGGTGGGAGCGGTAGGGGCCGAAGGTGTCGGCCCACTCCTGTATCGCTTCGGTGGCTCGGCCGAGCCAGTGCTGCAGATCCACGGGTCCGCCTTCCTCTCGTTTCGCGGGTGCTCCTCCACCGTACGATTTCATTGACTAGTCAGCAATTGATTGATCAGCGATTGAGACGGCGGCGACTGCCGTGGCAGTGGCTGCGATCGCAGTAAAGTCGCCGGCGATGAACCCCACACCCCAGCACGACGACGAAGCCGCCGCCCGCGCCGCCAACAGCCCGCTCGTCCGGGACTTCGGGCTGCTGATCAAGTCCGCCACCCGGCTGGAGCAGCGCATCGACAGCGCGCTGCGCCGCGAATGCGGGATCAGCCACACCATGCTGGAGGTGCTGATACGGCTCTGCCGCCGGCCCGGCGAGGAGGTTTCCCAGCGGCAGTTGGCCGACGATCTGACCCTCACCAGCAGCGGCACCACCCGGCTGATCGACCGCATGGAGGAGGCCGGTCTTGTCCGGCGCGCGCCGTCCCCCGGAGACCGGCGGGTGGCGCTGGTGGAGCCGACCGACGAGGGGCGCACGGTGTTCCTGGGCGCGGCGGCCGTGCACGCCCGGGTGGTCGAGGAGTTCTTCGTCCGGCCGCTGGCCGCCGACGACTACATCCGGCTGACCGCCGCGCTGGGCACGATCGACCAGGCGCTGCGGGAGGAGACCGGCTGACCGCTTGGCTACCCTGACATCAGACCCCCATAGAGGGTGATTTCAGGCGGAACCCCACAAGGAACGGAAGATGGGTCTCGGTGTCGACGCTCCGAAGCGCAGGCGTCTGTTCCGTGCGGCCGTCGCGGTCACGGTCGGCGCCGGACTGGCGCTGACCGGTGCCTGCGGCGGGGGTGGGCACGGCGACGGCGACGGCCTCAGCGTCGGTGTGCTGCTGCCCGGCGGCGGGGCCTCCCGGTTCGGGCAGTTCGACCAGCCGCTCATCGTGCGGAAGCTGAAGGAGCTGTGCCCGCACTGCCCGGCACCGGCCGTCGCCGCCACCTCCGAGCCGGACGTCCAGCAGCAGCAGCTCGACGCCATGATCACCCGGGGTGTGGACGTCCTGATCCTCGCCGCCATCGACCCCAAGGCGCTGCGCTCGTCCGTCGAGGCCGCGCACCGGGCCGGCATCCCGGTCGTCGCCTACGACCGGCTCGCCCAGGGCCCGATCTCCGGTTACGTCACCTTCGACGGCGCGGCGATCGGCAGGCTCCAGGGCGAGGCGCTGCTCAAGGGCATGGGCGCGAAGGCCGACGGCGGCCAGATCGTCATGGTGAACGGCGCCGCGATCGACCCGAACGCCGCCTGGTTCGAACAGGGCGCGCTCTCCGTGCTCCGGGGCAAGGTGAAGATCGGCAAGTCGTACGACACCGCCGGCTGGCGGCCGGAGAACGCCTTCGCCGACATGACCGGCGCCATCGCCGCCCTGGGCCCCGGGCACATCGACGGCGTCCTCGCCGCCAACGACACCCTCGCCGGTGCCGCGATCTCCGCCCTCGACGCCAGTGCGGTCCGGCCGCTGCCCCCGGTGACCGGTCAGGACGCCGACCTCTCGGCGGTGCAGCGGATCGTCGCGGGCCGGCAGTACATGACCGTCTACAAGTCCTACCGGGCCGAGGCCGACGCGGCGGTCGAGATGGCCGTGGCGCTGGGGCGCGGCGAGCCGGTCGGGTCCCTCGCCACCGTCGACAGCGCGACCACCAGGGGCATCCCGTCGGTGCTGCTGCCGTCGTCCTCGGTGACGGTCGGCACGATCAAGGACACTCTGGTAAAGGACGGTATATACACCATCGACCAGATATGCATCCCCAAGCTCCGGTCCGCCTGTGCCCGGGCCGGACTCACCTGACGCCTCGCGGAGGAAGGAGGTGGCCCCTTGGTTCAGCCGCTGCTGGCGCTGCGCGGCGTCTCCAAACGTTTCGCCGCCGTCCAGGCACTGGCCGACGTCGAGCTGGAGATCCGGGCCGGGGAGGTGGTCGCCCTGGTCGGCGGCAACGCCGCCGGCAAGTCCACACTGGTCAAGGTGATCTCGGGGGTCCTCTCCCCGGACCGGGGCGTCATCCTGTGGGAGGGGCGTCCCGTCCAGATCAGGCGCCCGCACGACGCCCGTGCCCTCGGGATCGCGACCGTCTACCAGGACCTCGCGATGTGCGGGAACCTCGACGTCGTAGGCAACCTCTTCCTCGGCTCGGAGATCCACCGCTACGGCGTCCTCGACGAGGTCGAGATGGAGCGCCGCACCCGTGAGCTGCTGCGGACCCTGCCCATCGACATCCCCGACGTGCGGGCGCCGCTCGCCACCCTGTCCAGCGGCCAGCGGCAGGTCGTCGCGATCACCCGCTCGTTCCTCAGCGCGCCGCGGCTGCTGCTGCTCGACGAACCCACCGCCTCCCTGGGCATCGAACAGACCAACCAGTTCCTCGACCTCGTCGAGGAACTCCGCGACCGGGGCACCGGGGTGCTGCTGATCAGCCACAACATGGGGGACATCAAGGCCGTCGCCGACCAGGTCGCCGTACTGCGCCTCGGCCGCAACAACGGTCTCTTCGACGTGGGCGTGACGTCCCAGGAGCAGATCATCGCCTCCGTCACGGGTGCCTCGGACCGCTCCGGCCGGGACCGTCCCTCGGCGGACCCGGAGGAGCGATGGTCGTGAGCGGGCGGCCCTCCGGACGGCTCAGGGACTGCGCGGGTACCGCCCAACGCCGACTGCACGAGGGCGGCCTCGGCCCGGCGCCGGTGCTGCTCGCCCTCGCCGTGATCTGGGCGGTCTTCCAGGCCCTCAACGCGAACTTCCTCTCGCCGCGCAACCTGTCCGTGCTCAGCGTGGACATCGTGGGGACCGGCCTGGTCGCCGTCGGTGTCGTCTTCGTGCTGCTGATCGGCGAGATCGACCTGTCGGTCGGCTCGCTCGCCGGCCTGTCGGGCGCCCTGTTCGCGACGCTGAACGTGAACCACGGGATGCCGGAGGGGCTCGCCGTGCTGGTCGCGGTGGCGGTGGGCGGGGCGGCCGGGGCCTTCCACGGGTTCGTCTTCACCAAGACCGGGGTCCCGGCCTTCGTGGTGACCCTCGCGGGGCTGCTGACCTGGAACGGTCTGATGCTCTACCTGCTGGGCACCGAGGGTTCCATCGGCTTCAGCGGGGACGGTCTCGTCGCCATGCTCACCAGCCGCCACTTCACGACCGCCGGCGCCACCTACGGCCTGGCGGCGCTCGCCACGGCGGCCTACCTCGGCGTCTCCCTCCACGACCGCGGCCGGCGCGCCGCCGCCGGGATGCCGTGCCGCCCGGCGGCCGAGGTCTGGGGCCGTACGGCCCTGCTCGCCGTGGCCGCCTTCGCCGCCGCGTACGTCCTGGCCCGGTTCGAGGGCCTCCCCCTCGCCCTCCTCGTCTTCCTCGCCGTCCTGGTCGCCTCCGACCTCCTGCTGCGCCGCACCACCTACGGCCGGCAGGTGCACGCCCTGGGCGGCGGCGCGGAGGCGGCCCTGAGAGCGGGCGTCAACGTGGCCCGGGTACGGGTCTCGGTGTTCCTGGTCTCGGGCGCGCTGGCCGCGGCCGGCGGCCTGTTCGTGGCCTCCCGGCTCACCTCCGCGACCCCGGTGGCGGGCTCCGGCATGCTGCTGATCAACGCGATCGCCGCCGCCGTCATCGGCGGCACCAGCCTCTTCGGCGGCCGCGGCTCGACCTGGTCGGCGCTGCTGGGCGTCCTCATCATCCAGTCGATCGCCTCGGGCATGGCCCTGCTGGGCGTCCAGCCCTCGGTCCAGTTCATGATCACCGGCGGGGTCCTGCTCATCGCGGTGGTCTTCGACGCACTGGCCCGCCGGACCGTGGCGGCCCGGGGGCGGGCCTAGGCACGGCCCGGCGGCCCGGACCGGGAGCACCGTCGGTTGAAGGGGGCACGGCGCGGCGCGATCCTGGGAGGGGTACCCGCACAGCCGGAGGCACCATGGACGGTCGCGTACCGGAGGACCTGGCCGTCGTCGTCGACGCCGACGGGGCGGTCCTGGTGTGGAGCACGGGTGCCCGGCGGCTGCTCGGGTACGAGCCCGCCGAGGTCGTCGGCCGCTCGGTGCAGACCCTGCTCGCCACCGACCTGCCCGTGTCCGCGCGCCGCCACCTCACCGACGGGCGGCGCTGGTCCACCGAGGTGGCGCTGCTGCACCGCAACGGCGACCGGATCGTCGCACACCTCCGGGGCATTCCGCTCGACGCCGGCACCGGCCGCCCGCTGTGGCTGGTGACCGGTGCCGTGCCGGCGTCCCTGTCCGGACGGGACCAGCCCGGGGCGGATCCCCTGTGGGACCTCACGCTCGCCCAGCTGCCGATGCCGGTGGCGATCTACGACCGGGCGGCCCGGCTCGTCTCCGCCAACGACGCCATGACCCGGATCATGGGCCTGCCCGTGGAGGAGATGCGGGGCAAGACCCTCTCGGAGATCGAGGCCAGACAGCCGTGGATGGAGTACGACCGCCTCCAGCGGGAGGTCCTGCGCACCGGGAAGCGGATGTTCCTCGAGGAGCAGAGCCAGGCGCCCGGCGAGATCCGGGAGCACTCCTGGTCGATGTACTTCTCCGCGCTGACGGACGAGACCGGCGCCGTGCAGGGCCTGTCCGCGGTCGTCTTCGACACCACGGAGCAGTACTGGGCCCGCCGCCACCTGGCCGTCCTCAACGACGCCGGCATGCGCATCGGCACCACCCTGGACGTGACCCGCACCGCCGAGGAACTGGCCGAGGTGGCCGTCACCGGCTTCGCGGACTTCGTCACCGTCGACCTGCTGGAGTCCGTCGCCCTCGGCGACGAGCCGGAGCCCCTGACACCGGGCGAACCGGTCGCCGTGCGCCGGACGGCCCAGCGCTCGGTGCTGGCGGGCTGCCCGGAGTCCGTGGCCGACCCCGGCGACGCGTTCCGCTACCCGGTGAACACGCCTCCGATGCGGACGCTGCTGGCCGGCCACGGCACCCGTCACCGGCCCGGCGACCCCGGCATGCAGGAGTGGCTCAGGACCTCCCAGGCCCGCGCCGAGTCCGTCGCCCGGCACCGGATCCACTCGGTGCTGATGGTCCCGCTGCGGGCCCGGGGCGTCACCCTCGGCCTCGTCCACTTCCTGCGGCACCGCACGCCCGAGTCGTTCACCGAGGACGACCAGCGGCTCGCGGAGGAGATCGTCGCCAGGGCCGCCGTGAGCGTGGACAACGCCCGCCGCTACACCCGCGAACGCCGCACCGCGCTCGCCCTGCAGCGCAGCCTGCTGCCCGGCCGGCCACCGGGCCTGGCGGCGACGGAGGTGGCCTACCGCTACCTGCCTACCGGGTCCGGCGCCGACGTCGGCGGCGACTGGTTCGACGTGATCCCGCTCTCCGGTGCCCGGGTCGCCCTGGTCGTCGGCGACGTCGTCGGCCACGGCATCCGCGCCTCGGCCACCATGGGCCGCCTGCGGACAGCGGTCCGGACGCTGGCGGACGTCGACCTCGCCCCAGACGAACTCCTCACCCAGCTGGACGACCTGGTCATCCGGCTCGACCGCGAGGAGGGCCCGGAGGCGCCCGGCCGGGCGGATACGGCGTCGTCCGGGGACGTCGGCGCGACCTGCCTGTACGCCGTGTACGACCCGGTGTCCCGCCGCTGCACCATGGCCCGCGCCGGTCACCCGCCGCCCGCCCTGGTCACCCCCGACGGCGAGGTCCGCCTCCTCGACCTCCCGGCCGGACCGCCGCTCGGCCTGGGCGGCCTGCCCTTCGAGTCCGCCGAGGTGGAGCTCGCCGAGGGCAGCATCCTCGCCCTCTACACCGACGGCCTGGTGGAGACCGCCGACCACGACATCGAGGTGGGCCTCGGCCTGCTCCGCCGGGCCCTCGCCGACCCCGCCGCGCCCCTGGAGGAGACCTGCGACCACGTCCTGCGCACGGTCCTGACCGACCGCCCCGCCGACGACATCGTCCTCCTGCTCGCCCGCACCTCCGCCCTGGACACCGCGAAGGTCCGCACCTGGCAGCTCCCCCGGCACCCGGCCGCCGTCGCCGGCGCCCGCAAGGCCGCCTGCGCGCAACTGGAGGCCTGGGACCTGCCGGACGCGGTCTTCGCCACCGAACTGATCGTCAGCGAACTCGTCACGAACGCGGTCCGCTACGGCGACGGCCCGATAGCCCTCCGCCTGATCCGCGACGCCTCCCTCATCTGCGAGGTCTCCGACGGCAGCAGCACCGCCCCGCACCTGCGCCGGGCCCGCGTCTACGACGAGGGCGGCCGGGGCCTGCTCCTGGTCGCCCAGGTCTCGGAACGCTGGGGCAGCCGCCAGACCCCCGCCGGCAAGACGATCTGGGCGGAACAGCCGCTCCCGGCGTAGACCGCGTGACCTACTGCGTGACCTGCCGGGTGACCTGGGTGGCCTACCGGGTGAGCGGCCAGTCGTGCCGCAGGGTGTCGGTCAGGGCGGACACGACGGCCGAGGCGACGGCGGAGGCGACGAAACTCCCCACCATGACCAGCGCCACCCCGACCATGAACAGCCCACTGGCGTCGTCCGCCCAGTCGACGTAGGCGGCGAGCGTCAGCCCCACGGTCGTACCGCCCACGGCGGCGGCACTGTGGCCCCGGGCCGCCGCGCAGCACACGGCAGCCAGCAGGGTCGCCACCAGCCCGGCGACCTGCCACACCTCGTACGGCCCGCTGACCGACCCGTCGGCCCGCACGTCCTGGTCCTGGTCCCACCCCAGCCAGGCGGCCCAGGCCACCACCGACGCCCCGGCCAGCACGAGTGCCGGCACCACCGCCCGGAAAACGGTCCTCTGAAGTCCCATGCCCCCAGCGTTCCGGCCGGGACGGGCGCCGGACAGAGTGCGGATACTCAGACCGACCCGAGTACGCGGGCCGGTACGGAGACCGCCCGACGGACGCGGCGGGCCCTCACGATCTCCTCCGGCCGGCATTCCGGGAGTGCTGTTCCACGGCCGGCTGGACATCGGCAGCCCCCCCTGAAGACCGCGTGGGAGCGGGCGAAGGTCTGGCCGGACGCGGAGCTGAAGGTGATCGACGACGCGGGGCACACCGGCAGTCCCGCGCTGCACGGGACGGCCCTGGCGTCGATCGCGCGGTCGGCGAAGGAGGCTGACCGGGGGCAGGACCGGGGGCCGCCTGCCCGGGAGCCCGTGAGCCCGTGGGGCCGCGGGGCCGCGGGGCCGGGAGCCCGTGCGGCCATGGGGCCGTGAAGCCGTGAGCCCGGGAGCCCGTGGGGCCGCGGGGCCGGGAGCCCGTGCGGCCATGGGGCCGTGAGGCCGGGAGCCCGGGAGCCCGTGGGGCCGTGCGGCCATGAGCCCGTCAGCGGCGGCGCAGGGGCGGGTCGAGGAGGGCGGGCGGGGTGTCGTACTTCTCGTGTGCGGCCAGGTCGGTGCCGGGGGCGACGATTGCGTCGACCGCGTCCAGGACGTCCGCGGAGAGCACGGTGTCGGCGGCGGCGAGCTGGGAGCGCAGGTGGTCCTGGGTGCGGGGGCCTATCAGGGCGCTGGTGACCGCGGGGTGTGCGGTCACGAAGCCGAGGGCGAGCTGGATCAGGGTCAGCCCGGCCTCGTCGGCGACGGCGGCCAGTCGCTCCACGGCGTCGAGCCGGGCCTGGTTGGCGGGCAGGGTGAGGTCGAAGCGGTCGGGCAGCATCGTCGCCCGGCTGGTGGTGACGGCCCGGCCCCTGCGTACGGCGCCGGACAGCCAGCCGGAGGCCAGCGGGCTCCACGCGAGCACGCCCATCCCGTACTCCTCGGTCACGGGCAGGACATGGGACTCGACGCCCCGCTGGAGGAGGGAGTAGCTGGGCTGTTCGGTGACGTACCGGCTCAGGCGGTGCTCACGGGCGGCCCACTGGCCCTGCACGATCCGGTACGCCGGGTAGGTCGAGGAGCCGAAGTGGCGGATCTTCCCGGCACGTTGCAGGTCGGTCAGCGCCGAGAGGGTCTCCTCGTCGCTCGTGGCCGGGTCCCAACGGTGTATCTGGTAGAGGTCGACGTGGTCGACGCCGAGCCGCCGCAGGCTGTGCTCCAGCTCGGTGACCAGCCATCGCCGTGACCCGCCCCGGTGGTTGGGCTCGTCCCCCATCGGCATGCCGGCCTTCGTGGCCAGCACGATGTCGTCCCGGCGGCCGGCGACGGCCTTGCCGACCATCTCCTCCGACTCGCCCTGCCCGTACATGTCGGCGGTGTCGATCAGATTGATCCCGGCCTCCAGGGCGGCGTCGACGATCGCGGTCGCCTCCTCCTGGGTGGTCCGGCCGATCGCCCCGAAGTTCATCGCGCCGAGCCCGAGCGCACTGACCTGCACACCGGTACGGCCCAAGGTGCGGTACTGCATGGCTGATTCTCCTCACACGACACGCATGACGCCCATGACGCCCATGACTCGCGGAACACAAGCGGGACGACGTCCCGTTTCGTGTCTTCGACAATACGGAACACTGTCCCGTTTCGCAACGCCCCGATAGAGTGACGGCAGTCGGAGCACCCGACGGAGCACCCGACGGAGGACGCGCGATGAAGGACGAGGAGCAGTCGGTCAGGCCCCGGCGGGCGGACGCCCGGCGCAACGAGCTGACGCTGCTGGAAGCCGCCGCGGCGGCGTTCGTCGCGTCCGGCGTGGAGGCGCCGGTGCGCGACATCGCGGCCCGCGCCGGCGTCGGCACGGCGACCATCTACCGGCACTTCCCGACCCGCGCCGACCTGATCATCGCCGTCTACCGGCACCAGGTGGAGGCCTGCGCCGAGGCCGGCCCGACCCTGCTGGCCGAGGCCCCGAGCCCGTACGACGCGCTGCGCCGCTGGATCGACCTGTTCGTGGACTTCCTCGTCACCAAGCACGGGCTCGCCGCGGCCCTGCGCTCCGACCAGGCGGGTTTCGACGCCCTGCACGCCTACTTCCTGGACAGCCTGGTCCCCGTCTGCACCCGGCTCCTCGACGCGGCGGCCGAGTCCGGCGAGATCCAGACCGACCTGCCCGCCATCGAGCTGATGCGCGGCGTCGGCAACCTCTGCATCGGCGCGGAGAACGACCCCGGCTACGACGCCCGCCGCCTGGTCGGGCTGCTCGTCACGGGACTGCGCCGCACGGCGTGACGTGCCGGGATCGATAGGGTCTGCGCACCTGATCAGCTGAGGAGCGCAGAGCATGAGACCGCCGGCCGAGCTGGACCGCGTCCAGTGGCATGCCCTGACCCACGCCTACGGTTCCGCCGAGGACGTCCCCGAGCTGATCAGAGCGCTCTACGACAGCGACGGGGAGACCGCCGACGAGGCGATCTACGAGCTGTACGGCAACATCCACCACCAGGGCACGGTCTACTCGGCGTCGGCGCCCGCCGTCCCCTTCCTCGCACACGCCGTACGGCACGCCCCGGACAAGCGCGCCGAGTTGCTGATGCTGCTCGCGGTCCTGGCCGACCACGACCCGGCGGGCGCCGACGCACCGCACTGGCCGAACAGTCCGGTCGCCGCGGTCTGCGCCGAGCTCTGCCAGGTGCTCCCGGAGCTGCTGCCCTGCCTCAAGGACACCGAACGGGGGGTGCGCCGGGCGGCGTTGCGGGTGGTCGCGGCCGTGGCCGGGTTGCTTCCGGCGGAACAGCGGGGCTCCGCCGTGGCGCAGCTCGACGCGGTGTACGCCACTGATCCCGTCCCGTCGGTGCGGGCGGACGCGCTCGTCGTCCTGGCCCGGTTCGGCCGGGCCACCGCGGCGGCACTCGACAGCACGCTGCCGGAGGTCAGGCTTGCGGCGGCCGTGCTCGCCCTCGCACCGTCGGAGCCGCCGTACCCGGGTGAGCTGACGGCCGTGATCGCCGAGGACGGCGCCGACCCCGACCCGGGGGACGACGACTTCCCGTGGTCGGGCACCACCACCCAGGACGAGCGGCTGAGGCGCCTGCTCACCGGGGACCCGGACGCCGGTCTCGCCGTGGCCGCGCACTGGATCGCGGCCGGAGACGTCGGCTCCCGCGGTTCCTGGCTGGTCGAGAAGATCGCCGAGACCTGGCGGGACCGGGAGCCGGCGGTGCTGGACCTGCTCGTGGCGGCCCTGGCGCAGCAGAGGGGCACCAGCGCCCTTGCCGCCCGTCTGCGCACCATCGGTCACTGGGCCGAGCTGCTGCCCGAGCCGGACGCCGGTCTGCGCGAGGCGCTGCACGGGTACGCGGAGGCCGGCGAGGAGACCGCGGGGCCAGCGCTTCTCGCTCTGGTGCACGCCCGCGACGCGCGCGCCCTGGAACTGGTACTGCGCCGCCCGAGCGCCCGGCTGCTCGCAGCGGCGGCGCGGCACTTCCCGGAGGCGGCCGACCGGCTGATACCCGTGATCCGCCGGGAGCTGGCGGCAGGCGCCACCGGGAACGAGGGCATCGCCCTGGTCTCGGCTCTCACGCCGTTCGGTGCCGCCGCCCGCCAGGCCCAGCCGGAACTCGTCGCGTGCCTCCGGACCCGCCGGGCGGCCATCGTCGCCGCCCGCCGGCTCGGGGACAACGGCATCGCGACGCGGGAAACCACCGACCTGCTCCGCGAGGCCACGCGGAGCACCGACCTCGCGCTGCGCGCCGCGGCGGCCGTGGCCCACTCCCAGCTGACCGGGGATGTCCGGCCGGCTCTGCGCACGTTCGAGGGGCTGCTCTCCGGGACGGGCCAGACCCACTGGTACCTGAGCGCTCTGGAGCCGTTGGGAAGCGCAGCCGCTCCACTGCTGCCGCGCATCGAGCCCCTGCTGGAGGCACGGCACGAGTGGACCCGGTGGGCGGCCGCCGAATGCCTCCACCGGATCACCGGATCACCGGAGCGCGCCGTCCCCGTCCTCGTCGAGCTGGTCGGCCCGACTCCGGTCGGCCTCCGCGCGCTCAAGGCCCTCGCCGCCACCGGCTGCCGGGTCCCGGACGAGCTCCGTCCCACACTTCGTGGCTTCGCCTTCTCGCCGCTCCGCCTCATCCATGACTCGCCGCTCTCAGAACAGGACCACCAGGACGACGAACTCCGCTCCCTGGCCCGGACGTTGCTCGCTGCCCGCTGATCCGCGCCGCCGCCCCTCCAGCCCGGATCACGTTCCCCGGACCGGCCCGTCGAGCGCGGCGTCGAGAAGTGCTTCGAGTCGGTGGGCGACCCGGTCCAGCGGTGCCGTGTCGCGTCGGGCGCGGCAGATGGCGATCGCGCCCTCCACCGAGGCCACGACGAGGGTCGCCAGCTCGGGGGCCTCGTCGGGGTCGGCCCCGTGGTCCCGCAGGGCAGCGGTGAGCAGCCCCTCCCAGGTGTCGAACGCCTCGGCCGCCGCGGTGAGCGCGGGCGGGATCTCGTCGCCCGGGGGCGGCTCCTCGACGGAGACGGCCAGAACCGGGCAGCCGGCCCGGAAGTCGCTCGCCACGACGATCCCGCGCCAGAGGCCGAGAAACGCGCGCAGCCCGGCGACCGGACCCGCGTCCAGCTCCTTGCGCAGCAGCCGCTCGACGGCCGCGCCCGCGTACCGCACGGCCTCGGTCGCGAGCTGCTGCTTGCCGTCGGGGAAGTAGTGGTACGTCGAACCGAGCGGCGCCTCGGCGTGTTTGGCCAGCTCGCGGATGCTCGTGGCGTTCAGTCCGCGGCGGCTGATCAGGTCGGCCGCCCCGGCCACGATGCGGTCCCGCGACGGCGCACTGGACTTCGCCAAGCTTCCGCTCCCTCCGGCTCCCCGGCCCTCTGGCCTCTGGCCTCTGGCTATAACGCTCGTCATAGTCTAGCGTGACCCCGCTCTATAACGATCGTCATAACCGCTGCTTCGCCATGGAGGAGACCCATGCCCCTGATCCGGCTCACCGCCCCGTCCGGCTCGCTGACCGAAGAGGGCCGCAGGACCGTCCAGCGGGACCTCGCCGCCGTGCTGCTGCGCTGGGAGGGCGCGCCCGACACCCCCTTCTTCCGCGCCCAGGCCTGGAGTCACCTGGTCGAACTGCCGGACGGCGCCCAGACCACCGCCGGGGACGACGCGCCCCGCTTCCTGGTGGACGTCACGGTTCCCGCGGGCGCGCTGTCCGAGCGCCGCCGGGCCGGTCTGGTCGAGGAGGCCACCCGGACCGTCCTGACGGCGGCCGGACTCACCGCGGACGACGCCCTGCGGGTGTGGGTGCTGGTCCACGAGCAGCCCGACGGCACCTGGGGCGCGGGCGGTTCGGTCGTCCGCCATGCCGACCTGGTGGCGCTGGCGAAGGGTGCGCGGGCCGATGCGTGAACTGACCTACGTGGCCCGCAACACGGTGGAGTGGCGCGAGGTCCCGGATCCGAGGCTGCGTGGGGACGGGGAGGCGATCGTGGCACCCGTGACGGCCACCTCCTGCGATGTGGACACCGCGATCCTCGCCGGGCACGGCTTCCTCGATCCGCCCTTCGCGCTGGGCCACGAGTGCGTGGCGCGGGTGGTGGAGACCGGCGACGCGGTGACCGCCGTACAACCCGGCGATCTGGTGGTCGTCCCCTGGTCCGTCAGCTGCGGCGGCTGCGACCACTGCCGGGCCGGCCGCACCGCCCACTGCACGGCCGTACCGCACATGGCGATGTACGGCGCCCCGATCGGCGGCACCTGGGGCGGCCTCTTCTCCGACCTGGTCAGGGTCCCCTACGCCGACGCCATGCTCGTACCGCTCCCGGCCGGCCTCGACCCGGTGGCGATGGCCTCGGCGAGCGACAACTGGTCGTTGTCCTGGCGCCTGGTCGCCCCGCACCTGCGGAACCGGCCGGGCGCCCGGGTGCTGGTGGTGGCCCGCGGCAGCATCGGGCTGTACGTCGCCGACATCGCCCGCGCGCTGGGCGCCGCCACCGTCCTCTACGTCGACCCCGACCCCGGGCACCGGGAGATCGCCCGGGGCTTCGGCGCCGCCACGGCCGAGACCCTCGACCCGCCCGTCCACCACGGTTTCGACATCGCGGTCGAGGCGACCGGCCGGGTCGACCAACTCGCCCTGGCGCTGCGGTCCCTGGCCCCTGAGGGCATCTGCGAATCCGCGGGCAACCACTTCCGCCCCGGCGAACTCCCCCTCCTCGACATGTACCTCACCGGCGTCACCCTCCGCGTCGCCCGCGACAACGTCCGCGCCCACATCCCCGACGCCCTCGCCCTGGCCGGCTCCGGCAGGGTCGACCCGGCCCGCGTCGTCTCCCACGTCCTCGACTGGGAGCAACTCCCCGAGGCCCTGCCGGAGAAGCACCTCAAGCCGGTCTTCGTACGGGACCGCCCCGCCGTGGCCTGACGCTCACTCCGTCCGCCCGGCTCCTGCGCCTGCGCCAGCGCCAGCGCCTGCCGCCGTTCCCGTCTCGGTTCCCGTTCCCGTTCCCGTGAACATGGCGATCAGGCCGTGCGGGGAGTCGTCGCCGAACATGTGCTCGTGCAGCTCGGCGGCGCCGGCGGCCTCCGTCGCGCTGCGCGCGAACATGGCCTGCTCGTAGGCGGTCAGCGCGGCCTCGGTGTCGTCGGGGCGGGCGGCGAGGGCCTTGCCGAGTTCGGCGCCGTCGTACATCGCCAGGTTGGCGCCTTCGCCGCTCGGGACCATCAGGTGGGCCGCGTCGCCGACCAGGGTCACGCCCGGCACCCGGTCCCACCGGTGCCCGGCGGGCAGGGTGTGCAGGGGGCGCAGCACCGGAGCGGTGTCGGCGTCGGTGATCAGCGCGGTGAGCTCCGGGGCCCAGCCGTCGAACTCCGCCGCGACGCGGGCGGCGGCGGTGCCCGCCCCGGCGGGACCGGCGGGACCGGCGGAACCGGAGGAACCGGCGGGACCGGCGGGACCGAAGGAACCGGACGGACCGGACGGACCGGATGAATCGAAGGAACCGGTCGGGCCGGAGGAACCGGTCGGACTGGTCGGACCGGTCGGACCGGTGAAGCCGGCGTCGGTGAACCACTCCGGCGGCCTGCGCAGGGCCACGTAGGTGTGGAGGGTCCCGCCGGTCTCCCGGTGGGCCTGGATCCCCTTTCCCGGCGCGAGCGCGAACATCGCCCCCTCGCCGACCGCCTTCGCGGCGGCCGGGTGCCGGGTGTCGGCGTCGAACAGGTAGGTCTCGACGAAGGAGGTGCCGGTGTACTCGGGCACCGCGGCGGACAGCAGCGGCCGTACCCGTGACCACGCGCCGTCCGCGCCGACCAGCAGGCTCGTGGTGACGGCGGTGCCGTCGGCGAACGTCACCTCGTGGCGGCCCGCGTCCAGGACGCGGACGGCGGTGACCTTGCGGCCCCAGCGGACGGTGCCGGCCGGAAGCGATTCGAGCAGGATCCGGCGCAGCTCGCCGCGGAGCACCTCGGGGCGGCCCCCCGTACCGTCGTCGGCCTCCTCGAAGAGGACGGTGCCGTCGGCGTCGAGCGCCCGGGTGGCCTCGCGGCCGGCCAGGACGAGGGCGCGGAACTCCTCGTACAGGCCCGCCTCCCGGAGCGCCGGCTGGCCGTTGTGCTCGTGGATGTCGAGCATCCCGCCCTGGGCGCGGGCCGCCGGAGAGGCCTCCGCCTCGTAGACGGTGGCCGGGATGCCGTGGACGTGCAGGACGCGGGCGAGGGTGAGGCCGCCGAGTCCGGCTCCGATGATCGTGACGGGCGTACGCATGGTGACTCCCCGGGGTGGGTGGGGCCGGCCTCTCGGAGACGACGGCCCACAAGACTGGAACGACATTCCATCCTGGAACGTCGTTCCATGTTGGAACGGTGCTCCAGCCGTGTCAAGATGGCGCCATGGCAACGCGGACACGCCGGTCACAGCGGCGCACCGACGCGCTCTCCCGCGAGCGCATCGTCGAGGCGGCCGTCGAGCTGCTCGACACGGCAGGCGAGAGCGGGCTGACGTTCCGGGCACTGACCGAACGCCTCGCCACCGGACCCGGCGCGATCTACTGGCACGTCGCGAACAAGGACGAGCTGCTCGCCGCCGCCACGGACGCGGTCGTCACCGCCGCCGTGGTCCCCCGGTCAGGGGAGTCCGGGCCCCCCGCCTCGCCGCAGGACGGAATCCGGGGCGTCGCGCTCGGGCTGTTCGACGCCATCGCGCGGCATCCGTGGCTCCCGACGCAGCTCGCCGCGCAGCTCTCCCGCAGCCCCGCGGGCACGGTCACGCCACGGATCTTCGAGAGCATCGGCCAGCGGGTCCGGGCCCTCGACGTGCCCGAGAGCAGCTGGTTCACGGTGACCTCGGCGCTGGTGCACTACGTCCTCGGCGCCGCCGGCCAGAACGCCGTGAACAGCGCGATCGGCCGCGCGCTCCCGCCCGGCGTGGACCGTGCCGGGTTCCTCGACACCGTGTCGGCGGCATGGAAGGACCTCGACCCCGACGAGTACCCGTTCACCCGGGCCGTCGCGGACCAGATGCGCGGGCACGACGACCGCGAGCAGTTCCTCGACGGCGTCGATCTCGTCCTCGCCGGCATCACCGCCACCCACCGGCACCGGCGGGACGACACGGACGGCGGTCGCGCCGGGAACAGCCCGGCAACGACGCAGGAATAGCCTGCGGTCCGCGCCACGTTGCCGCGACCATGACGACGAACGCGCCTCGGCCCGAGATCCTGCGCTACACCGCCTTCTCCAGCTCCCCCGACGGCGGCAACCCCGCCGGGGTGGTGCTGGACGCGAGTGGTCTGGACGACGCCGGCATGCTCGCCGTCGCCGCCGAACTCGGCTACTCGGAGTCCGCGTTCCTGACCGCGCCCCCGGAGGGCCTCGGCGGCCGGAACGGCGGGGACGGCGGGGACGGCGGGGACGGCGGGGACGGACGGGCGTACACCATCCGCTACTTCAGCCCCAAGGCCGAGGTGCCGTTCTGCGGTCACGCCACCATCGCGACCGCCGTCGCGCTCGCCGAGCGCACCGGCCCCGGGGAGCTGGTGTTCGCCACCCGCGCGGGCACCGTGCCGGTCGCGGTGACCGAGGAGGGCGGGACGGTCCGGGCCACCCTCACCAGCGTCGAGCCGCACACCGAGGAGATCGCCGACGCCGACCTCGCGGAGGCGCTGGCCGCGCTCGACTGGCCGGCCACCGATCTCGACCCGGCCTTCCCGCCGCGCATCGCGTTCGCCGGCGCCCGCCATCTGGTGCTCGCGGCCGCAACCCGCGCCCGGCTCGCGGACCTCGCCTACGACTTCGCGCGCCTCGAAGCGCTGATGCACCGCCTGGACCTGACCACCGTGCAGCTGGTGTGGCGCGAGTCCGCGACCGTCTTCCACGTCCGCGACCCGTTCCCGGTGGGCGGGGTCGTCGAGGACCCGGCGACCGGTGCAGCGGCTGCCGCGTTCGGCGCCTACGTCCGTGAACTCGGCCTGGCCCCCGAGGAAGCCGTCCTCACCCTCCACCAGGGCGAGGACCTGGGCCGCCCCGGCGAACTCACCGTGACCCTGCGCGCGGGCGACCCGCGGGTCCACGTCAGCGGCACCGGAGCCCGCATCGCCTGAGCCCCCCCCGCCCGGGTCTCCCCGGGTCCGGCGGCGGCGCCCCGGATATTCCGTGGCACCGCCGCCGGACCCGGGCGGAGACTCGACCCATGACGGACACGCCGGACACGCCGGACACGGCAGACGCGGCAGACGCGGCAGACGCGGCAGACGGAACGGCCGCAGCGGATGGAACGGCCGTGACAGACGGGGCGACCGCAGCGGGCAGGGCGACCGCAGCAGAGGGAACGGCCACAGCAGTCGCAACGGCCGCAGCAGAGGGAACAGCCACAACAGTCGCAGCAGCCGCAAGAGCCACAACGGGCGCAGTGGCCGGGCCAGCCGGAGCAGCCGGAGCAGCCGGAGCAGCCGGAGCAGCCGGAGCAGCCGGAGCAGCCGGGCCCAACGAGCCACCCGGGCCACCCGCAGCAACCGCAACGCACGCCACCCCCGCGCCCGACATGGCCGCCTTCCGGGAAGCCGTCCGTGACTGGGTCGTCGGTGGTGGGGCCGGCGGCGGTTCCGAGGTGGGGGTGCGGGAGCTGGCCGGCCGGCTCGGTGTCCGGGTCGCCGTGCTGCTCGAAGGCCCCAGCGACCTCGCGGCCGTCGAGGCGCTGGCCGCCCGGCGCGGCCGGGACCTGGCGGCCGAAGGGGTCTGCGTGCTGTCGATGGGCGGGGCGATGAACGTCGGCCACTACGCCCGCCTCCTCGGGCCGACCGGCCTCGGCCTGCGTCTGACCGGGCTCTGCGACGAACGCGAACTCCCCTACTACGCCCGCGGCCTGGAGCGGGCCGGCGCCCCCCAGCACGGCGTCTTCGTCTGCGCGGCCGACCTGGAGGACGAGCTGGTCCGCGCCCTCGGCCCGGCGCGCGTCGCCGAACTCGCCCATGCCGAGGGCGACCACCGCGCGCTGCGCACCTTCCTGAACCAGCCCGCGCAGCAGGGCCGCACCGCGCAGCAGCAGTTCCGCCGTTTCCTCGGTACGACGTCGGGCCGCAAGATCCGTTACGGCCGGGTCCTCGTCGAGGCCCTGGACGCCGACCGGGTACCCGCGCCGCTCGACGCCCTCCTCGCCGCCCTGTGAGCCCCCGGGCCTACTCGCCGCCCGGCTTCAACGCCTCCGCCAGCGCCCGGTAGCCCGGCAGCGGGTCGGTGCCGTCGGCGTGCACCAGCTGCACCGCCACATGGTCGGCGCCCGCGTCCAGATGGGCCCGGACGCCCGCCGCCACCCGGGCCGTCTCGCCGTGCACGAAGAGCGCGTCGAAGAGGCGGTCGCTGCCGCCGTCCGCGAAGTCGGCGTCGTCGAAGCCGAGGCGGCGCAGGTTGCCGACGTAGTTGGTCAGATTCAGGTAGAAGCCGAGCGTGGCGTCGCCGATCGCGCGGGCCGCGGCGCGGTCGGTCTCCAGAACCACCTTCTGTTCGGGGGCGAGGAGCGGTCCGGCGCCGAGGAGGTCGCGGGCCAGGCGGGTGTGCTCGGGGGTGACCAGGTAGGGGTGCGCGGCGGCCGTGCGGTCGCCGGCCAGACGCAGGACGCGCGGGCCGAGGGCCGCCAGCGCCCGCCGGGCGACCGGGACACCGCCCGCGTCGAGGACGTCCAGGTAGTCGTTGAGGGCCTGGTACGGCCGGACGAACTCCTTCGTCGCCTCCGGATGGCCGGCGCCGATGCCCAGCAGGAAGCGGTCCGGGTGGCGTTCGGCGATGCGCCGGTAGGCGCGGGCGATCCGGTCGGCCGGGTTGGACCAGATGTTCACGATGCCGGTGGCCACCACCAGGCGGCCGGTGGCGTCCAGCAGCCGTTCGGCGTCGGTGAGGTCCGGGTCGGTCACGTTGCCGAGCCAGAGGGTGCCGTAGCCCAGGTCTTCCAGCGCGACGGCCAGTTCGGGCGCGGTCCTGTCGTGGCGCCACACACCGATGGCGCCGAGGTCGATCTTGCGCGTGATCTCGTCCATGACCCGCACAACGGAGGGGCCGGGACCCGTATTCCGATCACCGTCGAAATATTCCCGCGTCCGATTTCCGCGTGCGATTCCCGCCTCCGATCGCGTCCGATTCCCGCCTCCGATCGCCTCCGATTCCCGTCTCCGATCCCCGCCTCCGACTCCCTCCTTCGATCCCCGCCGGACATGCCCCCACGGCAACCCCAGGACACCTCGCGGACACACTCGTGAACTGGCTTTACATACATGACCCTTGACGCGCCCACGCCACCCTCCTAGCTTCGCAGAGAAAGCGCTTTCCGCAAGGTCCCGCACGGAGCTGTACGGAGACGAACGGAGACGAACGATGCACGTGAGACCAGTCATCGCGGCCGTCGGCCTGCTCGCCGGCACTCTCGTCGCGCTGTCGGGCGGCCCCGCACAGGCCGCGTCCACGGTGCTGTACGTGTCGCCGAGCGGCACCGACAGCGCCGCCGGCACCCAGTCCGCGCCGACCACGCTCACCTCGGCGATCAGCCGTATCGCCGCCGGCGGCACGATCTACCTGCGCGGCGGTACGTACGCCTACTCCTCCACCGTGACCATCCCGGCCGGTTCCAACGGCAGTTCCGGCGCGCTCACCACCCTCTCCGCCTACCCGGGCGAGTCCCCGGTCCTCGACTTCTCGGCGCAGAGCGAGAGTTCGTCGAACCGGGGGATCCAGCTCTTCGCCGACTACTGGCACCTGTACGGCCTGACCGTCGAGCACGCGGGCGACAACGGCATCTACGTCGGCGGCAGCAACAACGTCGTCGAGCGGACCGTGACCGCGTACAACCGCGACACCGGACTGCAACTCGGCCGGATCTCCTCCAGCACGTCGAGCAGTGCCTGGCCGGCGAACAACCTGGTCGTCAGCTCCGAGTCGCACGACAACGCCGACAGTGACGGCGAGGACGCCGACGGCTTCGCCGCCAAGCTGACCACGGGCACCGGGAACGTGTTCCGGTACGACGTCTCGCACAACAACATCGACGACGGCTGGGACCTGTACACCAAGACCGACACGGGTGCCATCGGCCCGGTCACCATCGAGTACTCGCTGTCCTACGGCAACGGCACGCTGAGCGACGGCAGTCAGAGCGGGGACGGCGACCGCAACGGCTACAAGCTGGGCGGCGACGACATCGCCGTCAACCACGTGGTGCAGCACGACATCGCCTACGGCAACGGGCACCACGGGTTCACCTACAACAGCAACCCCGGCACGATGACCGTCTCGAACAACGTGGGCATCGACAACGCCGAGCGCAACTTCTCGTTCGACAAGGGCACTTCGGTGTTCCGGACCGACACCTCGTGCCGGTTCGCCGTCAGCGGCTCGAACGACAAGACCGTCGGGAACACCGACAGCTCCGACCAGTTCTGGACCGGCACCAACGGCTCCCGGTGCGCCTCCTACTCGGGCGCCCTCGGCTGGTCCTTCGCCTCCAGCGGCAAGCTGAACGTCTCCTTCGGGGGGACGGTCGTCAACCCGTAGCGGCCCGCACGGGGTTCGGCCCGGGCCGTCCACAGGGTGTGGACGCCCGGGCCGCAACCGCGGGTCGGCCGCGGGGCGGCCGGTGGGCTACCGGCGCGGGCCGCCGAACCGGGCGAAGGTGTGGCTGAAGTACCAGGGGTCCTGGGCTATGCCGGAGCAGGCGTTGGCGCCGCCGGTGCCGACGCAGCCGCCGTTGTCGCGCTGGAGGGCCCAGAAGGAGAGGGTGTCGATGCCCTGGGCGGCGGCCCAGCGCTCGACCGTCGCGGCGTTCTGGGTGGTGAAGGTCTCCGCCGGGCCGAAGTCGTCGATGCCGGGCATCTCGGTGACGCCGACCATGCCCCACAGGTCCTTGGCGCTCTTGTGCGGGTAGAGGGCGTGGAGCTGTGCGTGCAGGCCGTCGGCGGCGGTCTTCGTGTCGGCGGCCATGTCGTGGGCGGCGCCGTCGTAGTAGTCGAAGGTCATGATGTTGACCACGTCCACGCGCGCGTGGTTGGCGACGGCGTTCTGGAGGACGGCCAGGCCGTCGTCCTCCAGGCCCTTGGTGGTCGTCGGCAGGGTGTAGGAGAACTGGAGCGGGCGGTGGGTGCGTTCGGCCCAGCGCTCGGCCTTGGCGACCGCCTTGTTGCGGCGGTCGATTCCGGCCGCGTTCGCGAGGGAGTCCGCCTCGATGTCGAGGTCGATGCGGCTGATGCCGTACGTCGTGACGAGCTTCTCGTAGACACCCGCGATGGCGTCCACGTCGGTGCAGCTGTCCGCGAGTTCGGTGCCGGTGGTGTCGGCGCTGTAGCCGCCGAAGGAGGGGATGGCGTTGCCGCCGCGGGCCTGGAGGGTGGCGATGTCGGCGCCGAAGGTCCCCGGGTCGACGGGCTGGGTGGCGTCGCCGTTCCAGTCGGCGGTGCAGGAGCCCGCGGCGGCGGTCTGGAGGAAGGCGAGGGTGAGGTACTTGTTGCCGGACTCGGCGGCGAGCGCGGCGGGGCTCTCGCCGGTCCAGGCCTCGAAGTAGGGGGCCGCGACGTGCGCGGGCATGGGCTTCGCGTGGTGCGGGACGGCGTGCGGAGCGGCGTGCGCGGCGCCTGCCCCGAGGGCAACGAGCGCGGCGGACAGGGCGGTTGCGGGCAGGGCGTGCAGGGCACGAGTGCGTCTCATGGACGCCCATGTTTGGACTAGACCATTTAACTGTCAAGGTTCTTTACAATCACCAGACCCTTTCGTTCGATGTGCCGTCAGGGGACAGTCACCTCCGGTCAGTTCCAGCCAAGAATTTTCATGCGAAGATTTGAACTGACCATAAGAGAGTCATTAGGGTCTGTTGCCCGAACCTCTGCTCGGAAGGAGCTCGCCTCCGTGGCGTCCCACCGTCGTGCCAAGCAGCCGGGCCGTGCCCGCGTCACTGTCCTCACCTCCGCCGCCGCTGCCGCCGTGGCCCTCAGTTCACAGGCGGCCAACGCCGCGCCCGTCGCGAAGCCGAGCAAGGACGAGGTCAAGTCCCGGGTCGACAAGCTGTACGAGGAGGCCGAGCAGGCCACCGAGAAGTTCAACGGGGCCAAGGAGAAGCAGGAGAAGCTCCAGAAGCAGATATCCACGCTCCAGGAGTCGGTCGCGCGCGGCCAGGACGAACTGAACGACCTCCGCGACGGCATCGGCTCCATGGCCACCGCCCAGTACCGCAGCGGCGGCATCGACCCGTCCCTCCAGCTGTTCCTCTCCTCCGACCCGGACAGCTACCTGGACAAGGCGTCCGCCCTCGACCAGTTGAGCAGCCAGCAGGTCGAGACGCTGAAGAAGATCCAGGCCAAGCAGCGCGAACTGGCGCAGGAGCGGGCCGAGGCCACCGGCAAGCTCAAGGACCTGGCCGCCACCCGCACCGAACTCGGCAAGAAGAAGACGGAAGTCCAGGCCAAGCTCGCCGAGGCGCAGAAGCTGCTCAACAGCCTCACCGCCGCCGAGAAGGCCGCCCTCGCCGCCGAGCAGGACCGCGCCAGCCGCTCCGCCAGCGACCGGGTGGACCTCGGCAACGACACCTCGGCCACCGGCAGGGCCGCCGCCGCCTTCGCCGCCGCCAAGACCAGGCTCGGCACCCCGTACGTCTACGGCGCCACCGGCCCGTCCTCCTTCGACTGCTCGGGCCTGACCTCCTGGGCCTACGCGCAGGCCGGCGTCTCCATACCCCGTACCTCCGAGTCCCAGGCGACGATCGGCACCAAGATCTACTCGACGTCCGGTCTCCAGGTCGGCGACCTGGTCTTCTTCTTCAACGACCTGCACCACGTGGGCCTGTACGCGGGCAACGGCCAGATCCTGCACGCCCCGCGCACCGGCACGGTCGTCCGCTACGAGTCGATGTCCACCATCGGCGGCCCGTTCATGTTCGGCGTCCGCGTCTGAGCCGCGTCAGCGGGATCTGACCCGGGCGTCCTCCAGGTAGTGCAGGACCGCCGCCACCCGGCGGTCCACCCGGTCGGCCGGGGACAGGTCGAGCTTCGCGAAGATGGACCGGATGTGCTTGTGGACGGCGCCGTCGGTGACGACGAGCCGTTCGGCGATCGCGGAGTTGCCGAGGCCTTCCGCCATCAGCGCCAGCACGTCGCGCTCGCGCGGGCTGAGCCGTTCCAGGCGGGTGTCCTGGCGGGACCGGGTGAAGAGCTGGGCGACGACCTCGGGGTCGATGGCGGTGCCGCCGCACGCCACCCGGTGCAGGGCGTCCAGGAACTCCTCGACCCGGCCCACCCGTTCCTTCAGCAGATAGCCGAGCCCGCCCACCCCGCCGGTGAGCAGCTGGGTGGCGAAGCTCTGCTCGACGTACGCCGACAGGACGAGGACGGAGAGACCGGGGTGGCGGCGCCTGGCCTCGACGGCCGCGCGGATGCCTTCGTCGGTGTGCGTCGGCGGCATCCGGACGTCGAGGATGGCGACGTCCGGCGCGTGCGCCTCCACGGCGTCCAGCGCCTCCTCCGCGGTACCGGCGGTGGCGGCCACGTCCATCGACTCGGCCCGCAGCAGCAGGGCCAGCCCCTCACGGAGCAACGGGTCGTCCTCGGCGATCACGATCCGCAGCGAGGGCCGCACACCGTCGGACACCTCCGCGTCGGCGCGGGCAGGGGCCTCGGGGCGCGCGGATAAGGCGCCGGGTGCGGGTACTGCGCCTCGCGCGGGTACCGCGCCGTGCGCTGGTGCTTCACGATCCACTGGGCAGGTCCACTTCCAGGGTTGTCGGGCCGCCGGGCGGGCTGGCCAGGCGGAGGGTGCCGTCGTGGGCCGCGATGCGGCGGCGGATGCCGGTGAGTCCGGAGCCGCCGGCCTCCTCGGCGCCGCCCCGGCCGTCGTCGGCGACGGTCAGGCGCAGCCGCCCGCCCCGGGCCCGGACGGTCACGGTGACCGACCGGGCGCCGCTGTGCTTGGCGACGTTGGTCAGGGCCTCGGCGACGACGAAGTAGGCGGTCGCCTCGACGGAGGCGGCACAGCGTTCGGGCGCGTCCACGTCGATCCGGCAGGGCACCGGGCAGTCGGCGCCGAGGCCGGACAGCGCACCCGCGAGCCCCCGGTCGTCCAGGACCGGCGGCAGGATGCTCCGCGAGACCGTGCGCAGTTCGGCCAGCGCCTGTTCGGCGGCGGACTGGGCGCGCTCCAGGATCTCGTCGGCGCGGGACGGGTCCCGCGCCACCTGCCGCCGGGCGGCGCCGAGCAGCACGGTCACCGAGACCAGCCGGTTCTGCGTGCCGTCGTGCAACGCCCGCTCGATGCGCCGCAGTTCGGTGGCGTGGGCGTCGAGCGCGGCGGCCCGGGTGGCGGTGAGTTCCGCGACCCGCAGCGAGAGGTCCTGGTCGGGTCCGGCGGCGAGCAGCCGCCGGCCGGGGTCCGCCTGGAGCCGGGCCATGCCGGGGGTCAGACCCAGGATGACGGCGATCGAGCCGATCCCGAACGCGCAGACGGCGAAGGCGTCCGCCCAGGAGTGCGCGACGCCGTAGCCGAAGGAGGTGGCGGTCGTGTCCACGGGCGCGAACCGCCAGTACAGCGGGAACGCCGTGTCCCGTACGGCGGACAGCGGCAGCAGGAACCCCGCCAGGCCCAGCAGCAGGCCGGCCGTGCCGTGCCGGGCCAGCCAGTGCAGTTCCCGCCGGGTGGTGGGGTCGGCGAGGGCGAGCCGCAGCCGGGTCGGCGGAGCCGGCTGCGGGGCGACGACCTCGGGGCCGTGCCTGCCGAGCCGTTCGCGTTCCCGGCCGGCCAGGGCGTGCAGCGCGCGCGGCAGCGGGGCCGCCAGCAGCAGCCCGGCGCCCAGCGGCGCGGTCACCGCGGCGACCGCGAGCAGCAGGAGCAGGAGCAGGGCCAGGGCGGCCGTACCGAGCCCGCCGACGAGTTCCGCGAGCGCGGCGCCCGAGGCCCGTACCGCCCGCCCGGCGACGGCCTTCAGCCCCTCACGGCCGAACCCGCCGCCACGCCTGTCCTCGCCCCCGCGCCCGCCGTCGCCCCCGCCCTCGTCCGTGCGGTCCGGCCGGGTGCCGGTGACAGCCATCCTCGGCCCCTCCTCTCGACACTGACGACCCTAGGGCGTAAGGCAGTTCGCCGGGCCCCGGAGCCCCGGAAAGTACAGCCTGCTGTACCCGCGATCCGGCGGCAGACGGGATCGGCCGACGGGGGTCACGGTCCGTAGCGTCGGGGCCCGTACCCACCCAGGACATCGGCCCCCAGCAGGAGGTTTCCCGTGGCCCACCCCGACCCGTACCGCCTCACCGGCACACCGCCCGCCGACCACCGGGGCGGCACGGCCGACGGCGGCGTGGACCTCACCCGCACCCTGCTCTGGTCCCTGCTCGTCCTGAGCGCGGCGGCCAACATGGCGACCTCGTACGGCGGTGTCGACGCGTGGATCAACGTGACCTGCGGCGTGCTGACCCTGCTCAGCGCGGGCGCCCTGGTCGTGCGCCGGCTGCGAGGCCGCCGGTGAACGCGACGTTGACGGACACCGCCCGCCGGGCCCCGGCCATCGCGCTCGCGGGTGTCGGCAAGACGTACGCGGGCGGGGTGCGGGCCCTGGACGACGTGACGCTCACCGTGGAGCACGGCACCTTCCTCGCCGTGATGGGCCCCTCCGGCTCCGGCAAGAGCACGCTGATGCACTGCGCGGCGGGCCTGGACGCGCCGACCTCGGGCAGCGTCCGCATCGACGGCCGGGAGATCTCCGGGCTGAACGAGACGAAGCGCACCGAACTGCGCCGGGAGCGCGTCGGTTTCGTCTTCCAGGCCTACAACCTGATCCCGTCCCTCTCCGTCGAGGACAACATCACGCTGCCGCTGCGGCTGGCCGCCCGCCGCCCCGACCGGGACTGGATCCGCACCCTGGTCGAACGGGTGGGCCTCGCCGACCGGCTCCACCACCGCCCCGCCGAGCTCTCCGGCGGCCAGCAGCAACGCGCGGCGCTGGTACGGGCGCTGGCCGCGCGCCCGGCGGTGGTCTTCGCCGACGAACCGACCGGCGCCCTCGACCTGCGCAGCGCCCACCAGGTCCTCGACCTGCTCCGGGACCTCGTCGACGACCTCGGCCAGACGGTCGTGATGGTCACCCACGACCCGGCCGCCGCGGCCCGCGCGCACACCGCGCTGGTGATGGCCGACGGCCGGGTGGTCGAGACCCTGCACCACCCGGTGGCGGGCCAGCTGGCCGCCAGACTCGCCGCGTTGGGAGAGCACTGACCATGTTCCGGTTCGCCCTGCGGATGGCCGCGCACCGCATCGCCTCGCTGCTCGCCGTGGCCTGCGCGGTCCTGGGCGCCGCCGCCCTGATCACCACGACCGGGGTGCTGGCCGAGTCCGGGCTCCGCTCCCAGCTGCCCCCGGGCCGCCTCGCCGGCGCGGACGTCGTGGTCGCGGCCGACCAGGAGTACCACGTCCCCGGTGACCTGCCGATCGCGCTGCCCGAACGGGCCGGCGTCCCGGCCGGTCTCACCGCCCGCCTGGCCGGGCTGCCCGGCGTCACCCTCGCGGTCGGCGACCTCGGCTTCCCGGCCGCCGTGACGGACGCGCGGGGCCGCCTGCTCCCGGTCGGCACCGACGACCGGGACCCGGCGGCGGCCGGGCACGGCTGGTCCTCGGCGAAGCTGCTCGCCGGCGCCCGGGTCGAGGGCCGGGCTCCGGCGGACCCGGCCGAGGTGGCGGTGGCCGCGACGACCGGCCTGTCCGTGGGCGACCGGGTCCGCGTCACCGCCGACGGCCGTGCGGCCACCGCCTACCGGGTCTCGGCCGTGGTCCACGACCCGGACGCGGGCCTCTACTTCACGGACGGCAGGGCGGCGGAGCTGGCGGCCCCCGACGGCACGAAGACGGCCGCCACGGGCGCCCGCACCGTCGATCTCATAGGCCTCCGCACCCGGCCCGGCGCCACCGGCCAGGTCGCCTCGGCGGTGCGCGCGGCAGTCGCCGGGACCGGTCTGCGGGTCCTCACCGGAGCCGACCGGGGTACGGCCGTGGCTCCCGGGATCGGCTCGGCCCGTTCCCTCCTCGTCCTCCTCGCCGGCTCGCTCTCCGGGATCGTCCTGCTGATCACCGGGTTCGTCACGACCGGCGCCCTGGGCGTGGCCATCGCCGGGCAGCGCCGCGACCTGGCGCTGATGCGGGCCGTCGGTGCGACCCCCCGGCAGATCCGGCGGCTGGCGGCGGCCCAGTCGACGGCCGTGGCCGCCGTCGCCCTGGTCCCGGGCGTCGCCCTCGGCTACCTGCTGGCCGGCCGCTTCCGCACCCTGCTCGTCCACCGGGACGTACTCCCGGCCCGACTCCCCCTCACCTTCAGCCCGTTGCCGGCCCTGGCCACCGTCGTGCTGCTCCTCGCGGCCGTCCGCCTCTCGGCCCGCTGTGCGGCCTGGCGCACGTCGAGGATGCCGGCCACCGAGGCGGTCGCCGAGTCCCGCAGCGAGCCCCGCACCCCCTCCCGCCCCCGTACGGTCGCGGGCCTCCTCCTGATCGCCGCCTCCTGCGCCCTCTCCGTCCCCCCGCTGCTGCAACGCACCCTGATCGGCGCCTCCGCCACCTCCATCGCGGGCATCGTCGCCGCGATCGGCCTGGCCCTGGCCGGACCCGCACTGGTCCGGGCGGCGGGCGAGGCGGTCGTACGACGGCTGCGGCCGGGGGTGTCCGCGCCGACCTGGCTGGCCATGTCCAACGTCCGGGCGTACACGCAGCGCGTCACCGGGGTGGTCAGCCCGCTCGCGATGGCGGTGGTGTTCGTGCTGACGTACACGCTCGCGCAGACCACCGTGCTGGCCGCGACCGCGGACGACACCCGCGCCGGGACACTGGGGCAGTACCGGCTGAGCGCGGCGGCGCTCGGCGGGCTGCCGGCGGACACGCTCGCCGAGGTGCGGCGGGTGCCCGGGGTGCGGGCGGCGGCTCCCGTCGGCTCCACCACCGTCGTCTGGCCGTACCGCATGTTCGGCGACACCGAGACCGAGTCCGCGGCCGCGCTGATCCTCACGCCCGCCGCGCGGGACGTCCTCGACCTCGGCGTGACCCGGGGCAGCCTGGCCGGGCTGACCGGCGCCACGGTCGCCGTCAGCAGCGAGGTGGCGGGCCCGCGGGACGCGCGACTCGGCGCGCGTATCAAGCTGTTCCTCGGCGACGGGGCGCCCGTCGAGGCGAAGGTGGTGGCCGTCTACGACCGCGGGCTCGGCTTCGGCCCGGTCGTCCTCTCCCACGACCTGGCCGCCGGGCACACCACGTCCGGGCTCGACCAGAGCGTCCTCGTCCGCACCGACGGCACGGCCGCCGCGGAACGCGGGCTCACGGCGCTGGCCGGCGCCCGCCCCGGGCTCGCCGTCTCGGACACGGCTCCGCACGCGGGCGCGGACACCCCGCCCGAGGTGTGGGTGAACCTCGCCGTCGTCGTCGTCCTCCTCGGCTACCTGCTGCTCAGCATCGCCAACCGGCTGGTCGCGGCAACGGCCCAGCGCCGCACGGAGATCGCCGCGCTGCGGCTGGTCGGTACGACGCCGCGGCAGGTGCTCGCGATGATGCGGCGGGAGGCCGGGGTGATCGCGGTCGCCGCGCTCGTCTCGGGGGCGGCGCTGTCCGCGGTGCCGCTGGTGCTGCTGGGCGAGGGCTTCCTGTCCCGCCCCTGGCCGGCGGGCCCGGCCTGGCTGTTGCCCGCGGCGGCGGTGACGGTGGTGGTGACGGCGTACGTCACCATCGAGCTGCCGACGCGAAAAGCTCTGCGGGTGCCGCCGGCGGAAGCGGTGCGGGTGCCCGTCTGACGGGGTCGGACTGCAACGCCCGTCTTTTGGGGGCGCGGGGAACTGCGCGACAAGCCACGACGATGTCGCAGACCGCCGACGGCATTTCGCGGCACTCGCGGCCGTGCCACCGTCCGGCGTGTGTCGGAGCGTCGTCCACCGCGGACCCGTCGTGGCTTGTCGCGCAGTTCCCCGCGCCCCTTTCAAGACCGTTCCCTTAGGCCGCTCGGGCAACCCACCCCGCCCTCGCCCACCAGGGACGGAGCGGGTACAGCGTAGCGGCCTCCGGCCTCGCGCGGGACTCATGGTCCACACGGGGTCCACTGGCCATGCTTTCCGCTCGAAGACCTACGACCTTCTGATCCGTAGGATCGGGCAGCTTGCCATGAGGGGTGCCAACGGCCTCCTGCTCCAACTGCGCAAGCCAGCGATCACGTGCGTCCGCGTGCCGTCGTTGCCGTCCAACTCTGACCGGCTGCGTCGTCACCATGACGGTCTGCCGGCCGAACCGCCGCAGCTCCAGCCCCAAAGACGCTACGCCGACCTATGTTCATTGCCTACGTGAGGCGCGCCTAGTATTTGAACGGATCGGGGCACCCCCGAAGGCGCAGCTGCACGTGAGAAGGCAAGAACTCCACACACCGATCATAGAGATCAGTCAGGCCAAGCTGTTCGATATCTGCAAGAAGCAGATCGTACAAGTCGAGCAGCCTGATCACATCCCCGGCCGCGTACTCCAGTTGGCTGGCACTCAGAGAGTCGGCCAGCCAATCTGTGAACCTGACGGACTTGTCCAGCTTGAAACCGAAATGGCGCGCCATCAGGTACTTCAGCGAGAATTGATCAGCTGGAGCCACCGGATTGATGAGTTTCGCGGCAATTTTCGTGCAGGCCACATTGCTTGGCTCGACACCCCACGCAGACGCCATAAACGACAGGTCGAACGGCGCATGGTGAAATACCTTTAGTACGCGCTTATCCGACAGCAAGCGAGCAAGCACGGATGGCACAGCGTCCGCTACATGAGTCACAATGAAGATACCCACGTCCGGCGCGTAGATTTGACACGTACCGATCTGAGAGTTGCCCGGATCGAGACCGTTGGTCTCAATATCCCAGGCAAGCCTTCCGCTTTTCAGGAAGTCCGCATACAAGCGACTTGGCAAATCGCGGCGGAAAACCTCGACGTGGCCAGAATGGGATTCAGGGGTAGACTTTTGTGCTTGCATCGAGAGTCCCCTCCAAATCTTCCTCGAAGAAAGCAAACAGAGAACCTCCTTCCCTGCATGTCAGAGCAGGGAAGAGGCCGCGTCGGTTGTCCTTGTGATGGTAGAGCGTCACAACGAACTGGCTGTCGATGCGATACGCGGTGAACGCCCTGAAGACTGAAGTGGTGTAGATCTCAACCCGCCCGGTTGCACTGCCGTTTGCATCAATTTTTTTATACCCCTCGATCGCTTCGTTAATCTTGCCACGGACGTCGTTTTGGCTCGTGTTGAAGCGCGCGGCCAGGGACTTGATGCAGTTGGGGTCTGTGGGATCAGGGAGGCAAACTCTGATCTTGGCATCGTTCCGGGAAGCAATCTGCTGAAGGTTCACTTGATTGTTGTTGCGCCACGTAGTCGCCCAGGCTGCAAAGATGTCCAGGCGCTTAGCGGAGTGCAGGCAATCGTCCCAATCCACGATCTTCCTGTAGTCCGTACCGATCCCGGTCAGTCCTGACGCGGAGACGTCCTGCTTCAACTCCAGGACTTCGAGCATCTCCTTAAAGAAAGAACGCCGACCCACCAAGTCCCACAAGGTAGCCAAAGCCACCGATGCGACGAGTAGACCGCCGAGTTGGTTCGCCAGGGTGCCGAACGACTCATGATCTTCAAACCACGAGAGCCCGGAGACGTACAACAACGCCATACCAACCACTAGGCCGCCGCTGGCCAGTAGCCAGTACTTCAGATTGGTCACCAACCTGTACGGGGTGTTGTTCGCCATCCGTGTAGCCTCCTACGTCCACCGACGCTATCTCGCGCCACTGACAACGCCCGCTTGAGCGTCTTCCCACCGGTTCGGCCGACTGTAGTGGCGCAGCAGGCAGCGGATGCTGCTGTTCCCATCACGCAAGCTAGCAAGCAGCACTGACAGTGGCCGTTCACTAGGCGATGGCCACCGGCGTCCACACCTGGGGGCATAGCCTCCCTCGGGAACCTCCCCTCGTAGCGTGGGGAGGTTCCGATGCAAGCGGCCGACCCTGACGGACATCTCGTCAAGGTGACGCGAAAAGGCTGTACGTGCGCCCGCCTCCGAACCGGTCTGAGATCCTGGAGACCGATAGAGAGGGGTCGCAAGTATGGAGTGGAAGACGCACGGTGAGCGACAGATCTACACGAACAAGTGGGTGAATCTGTGTCTGGTCGACGTCCAGCAGCCTGACGGGCGCAGGTGGGAGTACCACGTTGTTCGCCTGCGGCACCTGGCCGTGGCCGCCGTGGTCAATGACCGGCAAGAGGTCCTGATGATGTGGCGGCACCGCTTCATCACGGACTCGTGGGCCTGGGAGTTGCCCATGGGCCTGGTCGAGGAGGGCGAGACTCCGGAGGAGGCCGCGGCCCGTGAGGTCCTGGAGGAGACGGGTTGGCGCCCCGGCCCCATCAAGCCCCTGATCTACGCCGAGCCGGCCAACGGGATCACCGACTCGCAGCATCACGTCTTCCGGATCGACGGCGCGACCTACGCCGGGCCGCCCACGGAGAAGAACGAGTCCGACCGCATCGAGTGGATTCCCCTCTCAGAGGTACGGGGCATGATCGACCGCCGAGAGGTGGTGAGCAGCGGCTCACTCGTCGGCCTGCTCTACCTGCTCATGGACGAAGCGATCCGTTGACCGGCGGGAGGAGTTCCCGTAGCCGCGCTTCGAAGGCCAGGGCTACGGGCTCCTGCCTGTGTGGGGCCAACTGGTCGTAAAACTCTCTGAGATGGCCTGACACTCGCTCCGACGCCACTGCCGACGCCGGTTCAAGTGCTTGCGTGGCGGTGCCGCACGCCTGGTCCAGCTTGCCCTGATCCAGCTGTGTACGGGCAAGCCAGAATGAGTGAAACGCCCGGCCGCGCTGGTTGGTGCGGGCCTCTCGCCGCAACGCGTCCGCGATCAGGGGTTCGGCGGTGGCTGCTTCGCCCAGTCGGCCGTGGGCGATGCCCGTGTCCACGATCAGCTTCGTCTCGTCGAAGTACGTGACCCAGGACGGGTCCGGGTCGCTCACCCGAATCTGCTCGAAATGGCGGTGTGCCTCCCCGATTGCCTGGTGCGTGGAGACCCGGTTGCCGAGCGTGGCGTGAGCGAAGGCTTCGCGCATCGACAGCATGGATAGGACCCGTGGGGTGGTGTCGACAGCCGAGCGGGCCTGGTCCTGGGCGGCCGTCACGAAGGCCAGCGAATCAGCGGGCTTGTCCTGGTACGTGCCCTGCAAGCTCATGCAGGCAAGGACGTTGGCCATGAACTGGCGGTCATCGATCTCCTTGGCCAGTTGCAGGGCCTCGGTGAAGTAGGCGCGGGCCTGGTTGTACTGGCGGGCGTCGAAGTAAGTCCAGCCGGTGAGGCGTGCCAGCTCGGCGGCGATTCCGTAAAGGCCGTTCTGGATGGATGGCGGTCGTTTCTCCTTCAAAAGACCGACGACATGGCGGAGCTGGCCGACGATGGCCGGCCGCAGCGCCTCGCCTCCGTGCTGGTCGTCCCGTCGCCAGTAGTCCTCGATGGAGGAACGGAAGGCTTCAAGGGTCGCCGCGTTCAGGCTCGTTCGTGTGGCCAGGGCCAGGATGCTGTCGACATCGGGGCCAGGTAGAGCAGCGGGAGTCTGCAGCTCGGGCTCCGGTTCCTGGGGTACCTCTCGCTCAGTCACCACAAGGGCTTGAGGTGTCTCCCACACCCGTCGGGCGAGCCCCAGCATGTGTCCTGGGATGCGTAAGCCGTCCGCGATGCGCTCGATGACGTCCATGTGCTGCAACTGGCGTTGTCCGGCGATGACTTCGCCGACACGGCTGGGAGTCAGCTCACAGCGTCTGGCGATCATGGACGGGTAGATGCCCGCCTTCGTCTTCACCAGCCGGAAGACCCTGGCAAAGTCCCGCACTCGACAGGCGTCGATCATCTCGGGATCGGTGAGCAGCCTGGCTGGCAGTTCCTGCGGCCGGTCGGCGTCGGGCATCGGCAAGCTCCCACACTGCGAGGGCTACGCAACGTCGCTGGTCCTCTACTTGCCGCGATATTACCCAAGTTGGGTAATCAGCCTGACCTTTTGGCAAAGGTCCCCGGATCGCGATGCTCCTTTCCATGGCGAGCAACCAGCAGACCAGACCAGGCATCGGTGAACTGGCGAAGGACAGCGCCCGAGACCGGATCGGCGTCGTCATGGGTGCGGTCGGCGGTCGAGTGCAGATAAGGCCGATCGGCGGCGGCACGGAATGGGATGCCATCCCGGACAACGTGGTGGCGCCGAGTCCACGCGAGGAACTCAGGGCCCGCCTGGCCATCAGGAACAGCAACAGCCGGGATGGGCTGTGATGCGCGCTGTCGGCCGGTACGCAGGAGTCCTGTTCGTCGTCATCATCAGCGGCTCGTGCGGCCTGGTGATCGGTATGGCTCTCGCCATGGGTCAGTAGACGGGCCGCCCCGGACGGGGGCCAACTCCCTGGTTCCCCCCCTTCCCCGTTCGGGGTCGGCCATCCAACCACGCACCGCCACACAGGAGGAGTACTCGCATGACGGCAACGGTGAACGATCTGAAGACCGGTCGCGCGGTGGCTGGTGAGGAGCTGTTCGAGAGCCTCGCCCACTTCGTGGTCGTCCACAACGGGCAGTCGCCCGAGCGGGCCGCGCGGATCGCGGACCAGGCGGTCGCCTTCCTGGTCACCGCAGCCACGGCCAACGTCCCCATGGTCCCGTCCGATGACGTGGACCTCGGCCTGCACGCGCTGATCCTGCACACACGGGAGTACGCGAGGCTGTGCGACCGGTACGCGGGCCGCTTCCTGCACCACAACCCGAAGCCGGGCGGCGGGCCCCGCGACCTGCTGATGGTCATCACTGCGGCACGCGCCATGAAGGCGGCAGGGTTCAAGGTCTTCGACGACCTGTGGACCGTGGACGGCACGAACCTTGCGCAGTGCGACTCGGACTGCGGCCGTCCGTACGGTCAGGACTATCAGGACTAACACACGACAGCAGCGACGCGGCCGGCCTCGACTCGTGGTCGGCCGCGTTCGCCCGGAAGGAGAACAGACGTTGCCCGGGTCACCCCCTGAACTGCCGATCGTGGTACTCGACGCGCTCGTGCCCACGTCCCAGCGCCTGGTCCTTGACCGCCGGGGCTCCATGGTGTGGGAGGTAGAAAGCCATCGAGGCCACTACGCCGTGAAAGTCGGCTACCCGATCGAGGCCACGGCCGACTGGTCCGCCCAGCCCTGGACCGCTCTCGCGCCCGCACGTGAAGGGGCCGTTCTGCTGCGCCTCGGCCTGGTCGACCTCGCGTACGGCGAGTGGGAGCACGGCACCTGGAACTTCCAGCCGTGGCACGAAGGGCCGGACCTGTACCAACTGTGGGAGCCCTGCCGCCGGCCTGGGTCGTCCATCGCACCGCACACCAGCGTGGCACTGGGATGCGTCGAGGCGCTGGCCGAACTCCACGCCAATGGCTGGGCACACGGTGACGTACAGCCCGCCCACTTCATCATCGGCCCGGAACGAACACACCTCATCGACCTCGCCCTCGCTCAGGGCGGACACGTGCCTGAGGGGTACGACTTCCCGTTCCGCGGCTGCCTCGTCCACTACGAGGCGCCGGAGATCGCACGGAGTGTGCTCGACACGGGAGAAGCCGAGCCGACGCAGGAAGCCGACGTGTACGCGCTCGGCGCCTCCCTGTTCATCTCCGCTACTGGTTGGCGGGCGATGGAGTACCCGGACGACGCTCCTCGCTCGGTACAGAGAGAGGCCGTGGCGGACGGTCGTCGCCGGCCCGTGAAGGCGCCTGGTGAGCTGGGCGAGTTGATCGACGCGATGCTCAGCCATGCGCCAGGTGACCGGCCCACCATCTACGAGGTGGGCAAGGCTCTGAGCTGATTCCGAAGCGCCGGTTCGTCGGCGCCGCTCGCACGGCTACGGCCGACAACCAAAAGACCGGACCACCCCTCAGCCTGGACAGCATTCCGGGTGGTCCGGTCGCGGAAGCCCTGATCAGGACCCCGGTGCCGATGGTACCGAGGCGGTTGGCGTGCCCGAACGTGAGTGCGGCTGCAACCCCAGCTGGGCCTCTCGGAAATCTTCCGTAACTTGCCGGACGGCGAAACCTCTTGAACTCTCGCTCCTGGCGAGCCGCACCGCGCATGGTCCGTCAGGAGCGGGGCGCGAAGACGCAGCACCTCCCATTGCAAACAACGAAACGAGAGGAAAGCGAATGACTGTCGCTGCAGAAGCGCCGATCGCCAAAGGTGCAGGCGCGCTCGGTCTGGTGTGGCTGGACCTCACCCGGAAGTGTCAACTCGCCTGTGGCCACTGCCACAACGAGTCCGGCCCGGACGGAACGCACGGCTCGATGACCACCGAGGACTGGACTCGCGTGCTCGACGAAGCTGCCGCGGCCGGCGTCCCCCGAGTGCAGTTCACCGGGGGTGAGGTCACGATGCACCCCGACGCACCGACCCTGATCGAGTGCGCGTTGAAGCTCGGTCTGGCGGTCGAGGTGTACAGCAACATGGTTCATCTGGACGAGAGTTGGTGGAGCCTCCTCCGACAGGACAACATCAGCTTGGCCACGTCGTACTACGGCCCCGAGGACGCGCACAATGCGGTCACCGGGCGGAACAGTCACGCCCGCACCCGAGCGAACATCGTGAAGGCGGTGACTGAGAGCGTCCCGCTCCGAGTGTCCGTGATCATCTCCGATCCATCCGACACCGGAGAAGAGGCGGAGCGGGAGCTGGCGGCCTTGGGGGTGCGCAACGTCCGCGTCGATCACGTCCGGCCCTTCGGACGCGGTGCGAACGGGCAGGACCCGTGCACGGATGGACTCTGCGGGCGATGCGGGGACAGGCGCGCGTCCATCGGTCCGGACGGCTCGGTCTCCCCGTGCGTGTTCTCCACGTGGCTGAGCGTGGGAAACGTCCAGGATGCTCCCCTGGGCGCTATCCTCGGCGGCCCCCAGATCGCACAGGCCAACGCGACCATTCGAGCGGGACGCGACTTCGGCGGCTCCCGCAGCTGCGGTCCGGACAGCCCATGCGGCCCGGACAACGACGACGCCCGATCCTGTACTCCCGACACCGACGACGAGTGCTCTCCGGGGACACCCGGAAGTGAGTGCACCCCGAGGAACTGAACGGACCATGGACACCGATCTCCCCGAATCCGCGATCCTCCCCCTGATCGAAGAGCACACGGGCCCCGTGAGCGCGATCCGCCGGAGCGAGCGCGGCTTCAGCTCGGATCTGACGGCCGTGGTCGACTGTGCCAGGGGTCCGTTCTTCGTCAAGGCGATGCGCAACCGGCCGGGCGGCCGGCGGGAGTCCCTCGTCAGGGAAAGGCTGATCAACGGGTACCTCGGGCACATCTCCCCGCCGCTGCTGTGGGATGTGGAGGCCAGGGACTGGTTGGTCCTGGGTTTCGATGTGGTCGACGGCCGGTCGGCCGACTTCGCGCCCGAGTCGCCTGACCTTGCCCTGGTGGTCGACGCAATCGGCGAGATCGGTCGTCTGTGCCTCCCGCAGATCGCCCAGGACTGGGCCGAGACGCGATGGGACCGGTTCACTTCGGTCAGCTCAGAGGCCGAGCTGTTCCGGGGCGACTCGCTTCTCTACACGGACATCAACCCAAGCAACTTCCTTGTGGTGAAGCGGCGAGTGTGGGCTGTCGATTGGGCCTGGCCGACCCGGGGCGCGGGGTTCATCGACCCTGCCCTCCTGGTCGTCCAGCTCATTGCGGCCGAGCACACCCCGGGCGACGCGGAGAATTGGGCGGAGCGGTTGCCCTCATGGCGTGAGGCGGCCCCTCAGGCAGTCGATGCTTTCGCTGCCGCCAACCTGCGGATGTACCGGGCCGCAGTCGACCGGAAGCCCGACGTGGACTGGCTGAAGGCCATGGTCGACGCATGCCGGGCATGGACCAAGCACAGAGGAGTCACTACGGAGTAGCGCACAAGACCGGACCACCCTCAGCCTGGACGGCAATCCGGGTGGTCCGGTCACGGAAGCCCTGACCAGGACCCGCCTCGTATGTTTCCGGCAACCCCTGCCGGCCTCAGCCACGCTGCTTCCATTCGTCACGGCCTTCGCCCCGGCCTCGACCTGGGCGCTGGCGACGCAGATGTACGGAGACGCTTTCGCGTCCTCACGTTTTTGGGGCGCGTTGCTGGCTGACGGTCCGTCGTGGTTCATCACGCAGTTCCCCGCGCCCCTTGCGGGGTGCTTTGCTTGCGGGGTGCTTGCTCAGGCCTCTGTTTCCGGGCGGTCGTCGGTTGCCCAGTGGGTGTGGAAGGCGCCGGGGCGGTCTACTCGGGCGTAGGTGTGGGCGCCGAAGTAGTCGCGTTGGCCCTGGAGGAGGGCCGCGGGGAGTCGGGGGGCGCGGAGGGTGTCGTAGTGGGAGAGGGCCGCGGAGAAGGCGGGGGCCGGGATGCCGCGGCGGGCCGCGGACGCGACCGTCTCCCGCCACGGCACCTGCGCGTCGGCGATCTCCTTCGCGAACTCCTCCTCGGCCAGCAGGCTGACGAGGTCCGGGTCGGCCCGGTAGGCCGCGCGGATCCGGTCCAGGAAGGACGCGCGGATGATGCAGCCGCCCCGCCAGATCCGGGCCACCGCGCCGAGGTCGATCTTCCAGCCGTACTCGGCGGCGGCGTCCTGGATCATCGTCCAGCCCTGGTCGTAGGCGATGACCTTCGAGGCGTACAGGGCGTGTTCGACGCGGGAGGCGAAGCGGTCGGCCTCGGTGGCGCTGAGCGGCGGGGTCGTGCCGCCGGGCAGTCCGGCGTAGGCGGCGCGCAGCGCACCCCGGCCGGAGGCGGCGCGGGCGAAGGTGGCCTGGGCGATCGCGGTGACCGGCGAGGCGAGGTCGAGGGCGGTCTGCACGGTCCAGCGCCCGGTGCCCTTCTGGCCGGCCGCGTCGGCGACGACGTCGACGAAGGGGGCGCCGGTGGCGGCGTCGACGTGGGCGAGCACGTCCGCGGTGATCTCGATGAGGTAGGAGCCGAGCCGGCCGCCGTTCCACTCCCGGAAGATGTCGGCGATCTCGGCGGGGGCGTATCCGCCGACCTGGCGGAGCAGGTCGTAGGCCTCGGCGATGAGCTGCATGTCGGCGTACTCGATGCCGTTGTGGACCATCTTCACGAAGTGCCCGGCGCCGTCGGCGCCGACGTGCGTGGCGCACGGTTCGCCGCCCACCTTGGCGCTGATGTCCTCGAACATCGGCCCGAGCACGGCGTACGACTCGGCGGAGCCGCCCGGCATGATCGACGGCCCGTGCAGGGCGCCCTCCTCGCCGCCGGAGACGCCGACGCCGACGAAGTGCAGGCCCTTCTCGCGGAGCGCGGCCTCGCGGCGGCGGGTGTCGGCGAAGTGGGCGTTGCCGCCGTCGATGACGATGTCGCCGGGTTCGAGGAGCGGCACGAACTCGTCGATGACGGCGTCGGTGGCGGCGCCCGCCTGCACCATGATCATGAGCCGGCGGGGGCGTTCGAGCGCGGCGACGAACTCGGCGGCGGTCTCGGCGCCGACGAAGTCGCCCTCGCTGCCGTACTCCTCGATCAGCGCGCGGGTGCGGGCCGGGGTGCGGTTGTGGACGGCGACCGGGTAGCCGTGCCGGGCGAAGTTCCGGGCCAGGTTGCGGCCCATCACGCCGAGGCCGGTCACGCCGATGGCTGCGGATGCGTTCACGAGGGGAACTCCGTTCTGCGGACGCGTGCTGTGCCCGGAGGTACGGGTGGACGGCGGGCGGGCGTTCAGTTCCGGGACGATCACCTGGGAGAAGTCGTGAAGACCAGGCGCCGGCCGGGCTCCGTGGGGGCGGTCCAGGCCTCCTCGACGTCGGCGAGCGGCACCGGCCGGGCGTCGGCGGTGAGGGTGCCCCGGGCCAGTTCGGTCATCAGGGACGGCAGTTCGGCGACGATGCCGCGCGCGGTGACCGAGCCCTGGCCGCTGCCCATGAGCCGCAGGTTCGCCGCGCGCAGCACGGCGGAGGGGAGGATGATCCCGGGGCCGGCCGTGGCGCCGATCTGGATCCAGTCCAGCGGGGCGCTGCGGTCGGCGCGGCGGGTGAGGACGGCCGGGAGGGCGCGCTCGGTGGGCGTGCCCCAGGTGTAGTCGAGGACGACGTCGACGTCCGCGGCGGCCTCGCCGAGCCGGGCGTCGGCCTTGTCCGGGTCCCCGGCCAGCGAGACCACGTCGGTGGCGCCGAGGCCGCCGAGCAGCTCCAGGCGCTCGGGGTCGCGGCCGGCGGCCACGATCCGGCCGGCGCCGAGGTGCCGGGCGACCTGTACGGCCATCCGGCCCGCGTTGCCGGTGGCGCCGAGGACCAGGATGCCCTGGCCGGACTCGAAGGTGATCCGGCGGCGCAGCGCCACCCAGGACGACATGGCGGGATTCATGGCCGCGGCGACGGTCACCGGGTCGGCGCCGGCGGGCAGCGGGACCGCCCGGCGCGGGTCGAGGACCGTCCGCTCGGCCATGGTGCCGGGGTCCCCGTCGTCGGCCACGAAGTACACGACCTGCCCGTCGGGCAGCCGGCCCACGCCGTCGACGCCGGGGATCAGGGGGAGGCGGCCGTCGCTGGTGTAGTGGGTGCCGGCGGCACCGGAGCGGACCCTCGGGTGCAGACCGGCGGCGATCATCTCCACCGGCAGCCTGCCCTCGCCCGGCTCGGGGGCCGGGAACTCCTCGAAGCGCGGCGGACGGTCGAACGAACGGACCACGGCGGCATGCATGGGGACTCCTCGACTCGGTTTGGTTCGTGACACCAATTAAATTAGTTCGCACCACGTACCAAGTCAAGTAGTTGGGGACGCGTACTAACACTCGTAGGATGGGGCCATGCAGAACAAGCCAACCGCCGAATCACCGGACGCGGACACCGAGGGCAGCAAAGGCATCGAGGGCGCCGAGGGCATCAAGGACGCCGAGGACATCGCGGACCTGGGGCTCGTGGACGGTCTCGCCCAGCTGTCGTTCCTCGTGCAGGGCGCGCTCGGGAAGGTCGCGGCGGAACACGGACTGTCGGTCGTCCAGCTGCGGCTGCTCGGCGTGCTGCGCGACCGCACGCCCGGCATGCAGGAACTCGCCAACCACCTCGGCCTGGACAAGTCCAGCATGACCGGCCTCGTCGACCGCGCGGAGCGCCGGGACCTGGTCCGCCGCACCCCGGCCCCGCACGACCGGCGCAGCGTCCTGGTGTCGATCACCCCGCAGGGGCAGGAGCTGGCCCGGCAGTGCCAGGCGCTCGCCGACCGGGAGCTCCGGGACCTCGCGGCCCACCTCACCGACGCCCAGCGCGCCCGGCTCTCGCTGCTCGCGAGCGCGGTGGTGAACCGGCACACCCGAATCTGAGCCGGGCCGATCATCCGAACAGGCGAAAGTCGCGCCGCCGGGCGCGTGGGGCCACCTCCCGGCCCGCCGGCCGTCAGAGGATCCGAAGATGCGAACGGATGATCTACGGCTGCTCACCGCCGCGCTGGTACTCCTCCTGACCGGCGCGTTCCTCACCACACCCGCCAAGGCGGCGGACCAGCGCCCGGCCCGCTGCGCCTTCGGTACGCGCAGCACCCCGCCGGCCACCGCGCAACAGGACGGCACCGACCGCGCCGCCGGCGGCGGCCACCGGAGCCGTCACGCCGATCGCATCGCCCGCTGGACCGCGCCCACCGTCCGCTACCGGCTCTCCGCCCGCTACGCCGCCAGGGGGCACCTCTGGAGACACCGGCACACCGGCCAGGACTTCGCCGTCGACACAGGTACGCCCGTGTACGCCGTCGGCGCCGGCCGCGTCGTGGCCGCGACCTGCGGCGACGCCTTCGGCAACCAGGTCGTGTTACGCCATCCCGACGGCTACTACACCCAGTACGCCCACCTGTCCGTCATCAACGTCCGCCGCGGCCAGCGCGTCTCGACGGGCCAGCGGATCGGCGCCGCCGGCTCCACCGGCAACGCGGACGGCCCCCACCTGCACTTCGAGGTACGGACCACCCGGCACCTGGGCTCCGAGGTCCCGCCGCTGCCGTGGCTGCGGCGGCACGGCGTGAGCGTGCCCGGAACAGCGTCCCCGGCCCATCCCCACCCGGCCCCGGGCACCCCGGTCGTCTCCGCCAGCGCGGGCAGCACGGCCGAGGCGACCGTCACGGCCGCGAGTCCGGCGCCGTCGCCGGGGCCCGTCGAGCCGTCCGCGGGGACGAGGACCGCCCCGTCGGGGCACGGCCGACCGGCGAGGCCGCACAGAAGCCCGAGGCCGCACAGGGACCCGAGGCCGCACAGGACCCCGGCGCCGCAGGCGACCCCGACGCCCCAGGGGCCTCCGGTGATGAAGCAGTGGATCCCGGCGGCGATGTGGGATCCGGCGGGACCGTGGAACCTGACGGCCCTGCGGCACCCGCCGGCCCTGCGGATGCCGTCGGGCGAACGGCCGTAGCACGCCGGGAGCGCACAGGGTAACGGTATGACCACATAGCGTGGCCCCTGTGCGCCGAGCGGCCAGACTGCCTCCCATGGCACGTCCGAGGTTCCTGTGGGTCGCCGTGCTGGCGGCCCTCCTGCTGCTGCCCGTGTCCCGGCCGGAGATCCCGCGGCCCGCCCCACCCGGGCCCTTCGGGGCGTACGTCGGGTACGGCGGGGACGGGGTACGGCGGGTGGCGGCGCTCGGGAACTGGCTGCGGGACCGGCCCCGGGTCGGGCACACCTACCTGCCCGGTGACGTGTGGCGGAACATCGAGGGCGCCCCGGACTTCGTACGGCTGTGGGCCCGTTGGCGGCAGGCCGAACCCGACCGGCTCCTCGTCCTCAACGTGCCGATGCTGGAACAGACCGAGGCCCACGTCCCGGACGCCGAGGTGCGCCGCCGGCTGCGGCTCGGGGCGGGCGGCTCGTACGACGTCCACTTCCGCACCCTGGCCCGCCGGCTGGTCTCGGTCGGCGCGCCGGACACCGTCGTCGTGCTCGGCTGGGAGATGAACGGGGACACGTACACCCACCGCTGCGGACCCGACCCCGCCGCCTGGCGGGCGTACTGGCGGCGGATCGTGACGGCCATGCGGTCGGTGCCGGGCGCCCGGTTCCGGTTCGACTTCGCGCCCAACCGGGGCCGGGACGCCGTCCCCTGGACCAGGTGCTACCCGGGGGACGGGTACGTGGACGTGCTGGGGATGGACGCGTACGACGCCCCGCGCGGGATGTCGTTCCAGGAGCAGGTCGACGAGCCGTACGGGCTGCGGGCCCAGGTCGACTTCGCCCGGGCCCACGGCAAACCGGTCTCGTACCCCGAGTGGGGGCTGTACGAGAACGGCGACGATCCGGCGTACCTGCGGGGCATGCTCGACTGGTTCGCGAGCAGCCGCCCGCTGTACCAGACGATCACCGACTACTGCCCGCACGGTGTCTGGGGCTGCCGGAGCAACCCCAGGTCCACCGCGGTGTACCGGTCCCTGATACGGGGCTAGCCCCCCTCTCCGCCGCCCCTAGGAGTTCGCGCTCGACGGACCGAAGAACTCGATCTCGGCGATGGCGACCTGGGTGCGGGCCGACGACTGGTACGACGAGTCGATCGTGAAGCGGACGGAGACGACGTCCGCGGCCCGCAGGTCGCGGGTCTGGCCGCCGGCCGCCTGGTCGAGGGTCAGTTCGCGGGTCACGGTCTTGCCGTCGGAGGTCTTGATGGTCGCCGTCAGGCGGTGCGGCAGGGCCGACTTGTTCAGCTGCTCGTTGTGGGTCGACTCGCCGGAGGTGATGACGACGTTCAGGAGCCGGACCGGCTCGTCGAAGTGCGCCTCGACCCACTCGCCCTCGCCCGCCCCGGCGATGCCCGGGCCCCACCACGTGTTGTTCAGCCTGTCGAAGAGCAGCTCCGGCTTGTGGCCTGCGTACGCGCGGGAGGCGCGGTAGCTCTCCGGGGAGACCGGGGCGCGCTTGGCGAAGTGGTCGCGGGTGGCGCTGACCGCCTTCGGCGTGTTGATCGCCAGGACCGTGACGCCGGTGAGGACGACGGCGGCGACGATCCAGGTGACGACGCGGTCGAAGGTGCGGCGCAGGCGGGGGCGGTCGCCCGCCCACGGGGTCTCTCTCCTGCGGAAGTCGAAGATGCGGCGCCACCAGGGGCGGTGGGCCGCGGGGCCGGTGTCGGGGTGGCCGGCCATGGGCATGGCGCAGCGGGTGCAGAAGTGGCGGTCGGGGCGGTTGGGGGTGGCGCACCAGGGGCAGGGGGTGCCGCCGTGGGCGCCGAGGTCCTCGCCGGGGGCGCGGACGGCGGCGGGGCGTTGGGGGGTGGGGCGGCCGGGGAGGACCGGAGCGATGGGTTGGGGGGCCGGGGTGGGGGTGGGTTCACTCACCGGGATGAGGAGGCGGCGGGCGCGTTCCTGTTCGGGGGTGGGGGTGGCGCCGCCGGGTTCGGGCTGCGGGTGAGGGGTGGGGAGGGGGGTGGTTTCGGCTGTGGGGGACGTGACGGCGGGTGGGGGCTGGTCGCGCAGTTCCCCGCGCCCCTGAAGGGGCGCTGCCGTGGGCGGCGTTGACAGGTTGCCGTGGGACTGGAGGGGCGCTGGCGTGGGCGGCGTTGACAGGTCGCCGTGGGGCTGGAAGGGCGCTGCCGTGGGCGGCGTTGACAGGTCGCCGTGGGGCTGGAAGGGCGCTGCCGTGCGCGGCGTTGACAGGTCCCCGTGGGACTGGAGGGGCGCTGCCATGGGCGGTGTTGACGGGTTGCCGTGGGGCTGAAGGGGCGGTGTTGACTGGAGGGGGGGTTCTGTCGGGGCTGTCGTTGTTGTTGCACGTGTGTCGCGCTGGGGGAGGCCGGTGCCGCCGTCTCTGCGGGTGAAGGCGTCCCAGCCGGGGTTGGGGGTCGGCGGCTGGGGGGCGGGGTCCTCGTCGGTGCCGGTCCAGCTGAGGACCGCGCCGCAGTCGTCGCAGAAGGACTTGCCCGGTTCGGCGACCTTGCCGCACTCCGTGCAGTTCCGGTTGGTCGTCATCGCTGCGGGGTCCTTTCGGCGGACGCGGTCACCTGGACCGTGTAGGGCATGTGAGCGGGGCGGGCGGCGGCCACGAGGTGTTCGAGGCGGACCTCGTCGGCCGGGGTGGGGGCCGGGAGCGTGAGATGGACGTGCAGGCCGGGGCGGGGGGTGCCGGGGAAGGCGCCGAGCGGGCGGGCGCTCCAGTCGGCGCCGCCGCTCTCCGTGATCTCCGGTGGTACGCCGAAGGCCAGCCGGACCGTCTCGGACAGGCCCCAGCAGGTGCCCCGGATGCGGTGCAGGTAGGCGGCGGCGGCCACGGCCGCGCGGAGCAGGGGCTCCGACTCCGTGCCGTCGGTCTCCGCGCCGACCCAGGTGCCGAGCCACTCCGCGAAGTCCAGCGGGGCCAGCGCCGGGTCGAAGTAACTGGGCAGGCAGTCCAGGACGTTCGGGATCGGGGCGATCACGTCGTCCAGCCCCGCGACGAAGCGCAGCGCGAGGTCGTCGTCGGCGAAGACGGCGGGGAGCATCGCGCCGATGGGGACGGACGAGCCGAGGCCGTCGATGGAACCTCTCAACGGAGGCCTCCGGTCGCGTTGTTGCCGGTCATTCGCCGATCACCCTCACCCGGTGGTCGTAGGAGAAGACCAGGGACGGGGCGTCCAGGTCGATGCGGTCGGTCGGGTCGCCGCGCTTGCCGGTGAGCGGGTCGGCGGGGTGCAGGACGACCTCGTCGACGAGTTCGATGCCGGGGACGCGTTGCAGCACCGCGAAGATCTCACCGGACTGCACCGGGCGCCCGAACGGCCAGCCCCTGCCGTCCGCGCCGCCGGTCAGCGGGTCCAGGTGGCGGTAGAGGGCGTCGTGGGCCTGGCGGCGGACCCGGTCGACGTCCACGCCGCGGAAGGCGTGCACGGTGGCGACGACCGTGACGCCCTGGTAGAAGGGCGGGCCGACCGCGAGCCGGGTGCCGATCAGCCGGCGTTCGTCCAGGTAGCGGGTGATCCGGTCCAGCAGGGCGTCGCCGGGCACGAGTTGCTCGAAGCGGAGCCGGCCGCCCGGGTCGGAGACCGCCTGGGGCACCACCAGGACCCGTACCGCGTACGAGCCGTGCTGGCCCTCCTCGCCCTCCAGGCAGGTGATCCGGGCCGTCTCGGGGGCGGCCCTGCGGGCCAGCTCCTCGTAGTCGCGCAGGGTCACCGCCCGCTCCTGGGCGCGCAGCGTGATCGGCGCGCGCACCTTCGCCTCGGCGACCGTCTCGCCGTCGACCCCGCCGCGCGCGGCCTCCCGGTTGACCACGTCCGCGACGTACGGGATGGAGGAGCGCAGGATCTGTACGGCGCCCCGGGCCACGTTGCCCTCCCGGCCGCCGCCGGTGCGGTAGCGGCGGGCCCGGATGACCGCGCCCTTCGGGGCCACCACGCCGTACTGGCGCAGCGAGCCGTCCGGTTCGCGGACCGCGGGGCCGAAGGCGATCTCGCCGGTGGTCGCGTCGAGGGTGAGGTGCCGGTCGTCCGGCCCGGAGGCCGCGAAGTGCGGGACGACCTGCCAGTCGACCCAGCCGCCCTCGCCGTCGTGTTCGGCGGTCTGCAGGAGGAGCGGCGGGTTGTCCCCGACGACGGGGGCGTGGGCGAGCCTGAGGCGCTGGCCGGGCAGGCCCGTGGACTCGCCGAGCGCCTCGTCCTCGACGGTCTCCGCGTGGACGGCGGCCGTGGTGCCGCCCACCGTGCAGGCCTCGACGAACCGGACCGTCGGGGAGGTGGTGTAGAAGGGCTGGTCGGCGTGGGGTTCGGTGACCCGGCAGCGCAGCCAGCTGGCCTCCAGGCCGCCGTTGCGGGAGAGCACGTGGCCGCCGGGGACGTGCAGCACGACCTCGCCGGGGCGGTTGAGGCCACCGGTGCCGTCCCGGTCGACCTCGCACTCCTTCCAGCCGTCCTCCGTCCACGCCTCCCACACCAGCGGGGGCTGCCGCGGGTCCACGCCGACGCCGTCGACCCGGCTGTCCAGGTCCAGGGCGACCGCGCAGTGCGGGACGGCGGCGGAGAGCCCGAGCAGCATGCAGTCACCGGGGTTCGGGGACTCGGTGAAGCACAGCAGGTCCTTGCCCTCGGCGAGCTCGTGGGTGAGGTCGACGACGGCCGCGCCGTTCTGCTGGCGCAGCAGGTGCCGCAACTCGCTGGGCACGATGGTCAGTTCGCGCTCGGTCGCGAAGACCACCGCCTCCTGCGTCTCGGTACGGCGGGTCGCCACCTCGGTGCCGACCGGCACCGGGACCGCCTCCTCCTGGGCCGCCGACAGCCAGAACGTCACCTCCGTGCGGGCGGCGGACGGCGGGAACAGCGTGATGCCGACCAGGTCCAGGAAGGCGAGGTGGTTCTTCTCCGGGACCCGGTTGAGGCGGTACACGATCTGGTCGGCCATGTGCGCGACCGTCTCCACCAGCGTGATGCCGGGGTCGGAGACGTTGTGGTCGGTCCACTCCGGGGCGCGCTGCTGGATGTAACGCTTGGCGTCGTCGACGAACTGCTGGAAGCGGCGGTCGTCGAGGTTCGGGGAGGGCAGGGCCATCGGGATCAGCGGTCGCTTTCGGAGGAGTCCGGGGAGGCGGGGGGCAGGTCCGGCTCGTCGTGGGAGGGGATGACGTAGAAGGGGAAGACCAGGCTGCGCGGGTTGTTGGTGCCGCGGATCGAGTAGCGGACGTCGATCATCAGCACGCTCGGGTCGGCGCCGGTGGTGACCTCGACGTCCTCGACCTCGATCCGCGGCTCCCAGCGGTCGAGGCTGGCGTGCACCTCGTGCTGGATGCGGCCGGCGGTCTGCTCGTTGACGGGGGCGAAGACCAGGTCGTGGATGGCGCAGCCGAACTCCGGCCGCATCGGGCGTTCGCCCGGGGCCGTGGAGAGGATGAGCCGGATGGCCTCCTCGACCTCCTTCTCGCCGCTGACCAGGGCGATGCCGCCGGTGGGCCCGATCCGCAACGGGAACGACCAGCCGGAGCCGACGAACTGCTCTGCCATCAGCCCCGCACCCGCCTCTCGGGGAAGCCCCGCCGGCCGCTCGTGCCGGGATCGCCGTGCCCGCTCATGCCGGGATCACCATCACCGTCAGGCCGCCCATCATCAGGTTGCCCAGCACCGGTACCTCGGGGGCCTGGATCGCCACGGTGGCCAGCGAACTGATCGCGACGGCCGCGTTGCCGCGCAGCGACAGGGCGGCGTTCGCCATCAGGCTCACGGCGGCGGCGTTCACCGAGACCGCGCCCGCGGGCGCCTTGATGTCGACGAGTTCCGCGCTCTGCAGGGACAGCGGCCCCCCGCTCCTGATACTGAGCGCGCCCCCCGCCTTCAGGGACAGGTTGGCGCCCGCCTCGACCGACACCGACCTGCTGCCCTTGATGGAGACACTGCCCTTGCTGTCCACGGTGATCTCGGTCTGCTGCCGGTCCAGGAAGACGGTGAGTTTGTCGTCGCCGCTGGCCAGCCGGACGCCCTGTTTGCGGCCCCGCTGGTCGAGCAGGTCCATGCGGTTGCCGACCCGGTCGGAGATCGTGTGCCGGGTGGCCCGGCCGCGCATGCCGTCGTGCAGCGGCACGTCCTTGACCCGGGTCGGCTTGTCCTTGCCGTTGTAGAGGCCGCCGATGACGTACGCGTGGTCGAGGGCGCCCCGGTCGAAGGCGACGAGCACCTCGTCCCCGACGTCCATCGGGAAGACCCCGCCGCCGCGCACCCCGCCCCACTGCATGGTCCGGGTCCAGTCGCTGACGTAGGTGTCGTCCAGCCACGGGAACTTGAGCTTCACCCGGCCCTGCTGGAGGGGGTCCTGCACATCGGTGACGAGGGCCTGCGCCACGCTGAGCTGCCGGTCGCCGCCCGCGTCCCCGCCACCGCCGGAGGCGACGCCGTAGAGCGAGCGCCACTGACGGCCGCTGACCGTCACCCAGGTCTCGTAGTGCTTGGCGTCGCCGAAGACGTGCCGTACCGAGGTGACCGTGTACTTGCCCTCGAAGGGGTCCCCGACGTCCGCGAGCGCCACCGGAACCCCCGGCCGCAGCTTCGGGTTGCCGCGCACGACGACCTCCACCTCGGCGAACGTCGACGTGACGTCGTCGGAGAGGGCGTCGGCCGCGAACTTCACCTCGTTCTGCTTGTCGTACGGCGTACGCGTCTCGACCAGCTTCGACGTCTTGAACTCGCCGGCCGCCGCGCCCGGGGTGGTGCCGATGCTGTAGCCGGTGTTGCTCGCGGGGGTCGCGGTCGCCGTGAGCGTCTTCTTCGTCCGTACGTCCCAGCCCCGCGACTCGACCTTGTTAACCTGGTCGGAGGCGGTGACCGCGGTGCGCAGCCGCAGGATGTCGTGCCGGGCCTCCAGCACGAACGGGCTCTTGTCGCCGTCGGTCTGCGGCGAGGGCGCCCCGGAGGCGCTCTTCTGCTGCACGAACTGGAACTTGCCGTCGGCGTCCACCGACATGACCATCTCGTTCTCGTCGGCGAGGCGGGCCAGGAAGTCCCAGTCGGTGACGTTCGACTGGCTGATGAACTCGTAGACGGTCTTGGTGGCCTGGATCCGCCCGATCGGCACGCCGTCCTGCGCGGCCAGCTTGCGGGCGATGTCGGAGGCGGTCTGGTTGCGGTAGGCGACGACGCGGCGCTGCCGCATCAGCCGGAACCCGTAGTCGTAGCCCCGGACCACCGCGTAGCTTCCGGTGCCGTCGTACTCGGCCTCCATCGCGGTGACCTCGCCGGTGAGCAGCGGGTCGCCGGTGCCCTGCCCGTCGGAGACCGGCGTGATCACCACCGGGGTGCCGAACTGCACGCCCAGCTTGCCCAGCAGTTTGCGGCCCGGGTCGCGGAAGGTCAGCTGGAAGGCGGCCGGCACTCCGACGCCCTGGTCCACGTGGGCGTCGACGAGATACCGCCCGTACTCCGAGGTCGCGGTCAGCTCCTTGCCGCCGATGACGACCTTGATGACGTTCGAGAAGGCGTGCTTCACCATCAGGACCGAACCTCCTCGGCGGCCGGCAGCACCAGTTCCGTCCCCGTGGGCAGCCACCCCGGGTCGTCGATGTCGTTGGCGTCCGCGATCGCCCGCCAGGCGGCCGCGTTGCCGTACTCCCGCCAGGCCAGCGACTGCAGCGAGTCCCCGGCCACGACCCGGTGCACGCGCTGCGCGGTGAGCGCGCCGGACGTCGGGTTCTGTCCCGCGGTCTTGCTCGGGATCTCGTGCAGCTGGAGCTGGCAGCTGGCCCGGATCGGCATCCCGCTCGTCCCGAACAGGGAGTAGGAGACGTCCGCCGAGGCGACGTACGCCGTGAAGTTGGCCGTCGAGAACGAACCCCACTGGAAGACCACCCAGGGCGGCGACGGCTGCTTGGCGGCGATGCTCTTGCTGGTGACCTCGCAGCAGGCCAGCAGCGACTCCACCTTCTTCATCACGTCGTTGCTGTCCGGGTCGTCGGACCGGTCCAGGAAGATCTCCACGCTCATCTGGCGCGGATGGGTGCCGAGGAACTCCGGCAGCGCGCCGTCCCGTTCGATCGGCGCCGCCGACGACTTCCAGTCCGCGCGGCGGCCGATCGACAGCTGCGCCGGGTTGAACTCGAAGCCGAACGTCTTGATGATGCCGCCCGGGCTGGTGCTGGTGCCCACGGGCGGCTCGTGAATCGCGAGGGTGGCCCGCACGAGGCTCTTGCCGGCGCCCCGGCTGCTCCTGGCCATGATCTGGTCTGCCTCTCAGTCCGTGAATCCGTGGTGGGCGATCTCCAGGACCTCCGTGGCCACGGACGGGCTGCCCGCGTCCAGGGAGGGCCCCTGCCAGCTCACCGGCAGTACGTCGAGCAGCCCCCAGCGGGCCACCTCCGAGCCGTCCGCGCGCAGCGCCGTGATCTGCCCGGTGGGCCGCTCGATCCCCGTCTGCACCGACGAGATCCACTTCGCGACCTTCGAGGTGTCCGGGGTGAGCGGGCGGGTCAGCCGGATGTGGGAGAAGGTGACCCGGGTCGGCAGCTGCCACACGAACCCGTTGTTCCCGCCCTCCTGCCGCTGCTCGATCTCGACCTGCGACGACAGCCCCTCGCACCCGTTGAAGTAACCGAGGTCCTCACCGTCGATGGAGAGGCTGAACCAGACTGTGGTTCCCGGGTCCTGGCGATCCATCGGGAGGCCTTTCTGTGGCGTGGTGCGCGGTCGTCGTGATCAGGGGCGGTCAGGGCCGGTCAGCCATCGTCGGGGGCCGTCGGGAGCCGTCAGGGCCGGAAGTCGCGGAGCTTGCCGACGCGTTCGCGGTCGCGGCGGAGTTCGGTGCGGACGTGCCGGGTGATCCGGTCGATGATCCGGTGCACGAGGGCGTCCACCTGGAACTCGGTGAGGGCCCGCGGATCGAACCCGCCGCCCTCGATCGCCGTGTAACCGGGCGGCGGATCGTCGGCGCCCGAGGCGGCGGCGGAGTACCCGGGCGGCGGCGGGTCGTTGGAGGGCGGGGGCTGCCTGGACGTCTGGGTCCGGGGCGCCACGGCAGGCGTGCTGTGGGTGACCGGCGCCTTTTTCAGCGAGGTCGTGGGGTGGTGGCCGCCGGGCGAGATGGTGCTGAGAGCGTCCCGCTGGACGGTGACGCGGCCGAGGGGGGCGACGGGGAGGGGCTCGGTGGCGGAGATCGGCGCGGTCGGGCGCAACGGGACCGGTTGCGCGGGCGTGGCCGGGGTGGTGCCGGCCGGCTTGACCGGCAGCGCGGCGGCCGGAGTCGCGGCCCGCTGCACGAAGAGGGGCAGGGGGGCCGCCGGTCCGGCGGGGGGCCGGGTGGTCGTGGGGAACGGCGACCGGGCCTGGCGCTGCACGGCCGCCGGACCGCCTCCGGGGCCCGCCGCGACGGGCGGGGCGGAGGAGGCGGGGCCGACGCTCCGCTGGACGAAGGGGGGAAAGACGGTGGGCGGTGCGGCCGTCGCCGACGCGCCCGCCGTGGCGGCGGGGCCGGGAGGAGTCGGTGGGGGTGGAGTCGCGGGGCCGGTGGGGGCGGGCGCGGCAGGCTGGGCACGCCCGGCCGTCGTCGTGGGCAGGCCCGGCGCCGAGGCCCGCTGTACCGGCCGGGGCACTGCGGTCACCGGACGGGAAAAGGCGGCCGGCCGGTCCACCGGAGAACCACTCGCCGAAGCACTTGAGGAACCGGGCGAAGAGCCGGGCGAGGCACCCGGCGAGGCACCGGCCGAAGAACCGAGCGAAAAACCAGGCAAGGAACCGGACGGAGAACCCGGCAACGAACCGGCCGAAGAACCGGGCGAGGAACCAGCCGAAGAACCCGGCGACGAACCAGCAGCGGGACCAGCAGCGGGACCAGCCGAAGACTCAGCCGAAGAGCCGGTCGACGAACCGCTCGACGCCTGTTGCCGCTGCACGGACGGCGGAGCCGACCTGTGGCCGACGGCCCTCGCGGCAGCCGCACTCGCGACCGGGCCCGCGACGGGGGCGCCGAGGCCGAGGCGGGGCGCGCGGGGAGGCGTCGTACCGGCAGCACGCTGTACGGAGGCGGAGGCGGAAGGGGAAGCGGGAGCCGGCGCCGGAGCGGACCCGGCAGCAGGTGCGGGTCCCTGTGCACGCGGACCAGGCGGGGTCTGCGCATCCGGCACGGAGGAGGAAGCCTGCGGGCCCTGGGTCACCCGTCGCTGTACGGGCAGCTCACGGCCGCCGCTCCCGGCCGCGGTCGGAAGCGGAGCGCCGAGGCCGGGGCGCGGGGCGTCCGCGGTCGTCGCGGCACGCTGCACGGGAGCCGGTGCGGAAGCGGGCGCTGGAGTCGGCGTGGCCGCCGCCGTCGAGGTACCGGCCGTGGTGTCCCGAGCGGGCCGGCACGGTGGCATCGGCGAGGCAGCAGGTACGGTTCCCCGCCCTGCCGGACGGGGTGCTTCCGGTACGGCGTCGGTTGCGCCGGCGCCCTCCCTCGTCATGCGCTGCACAGACGCCGCGCGGCCACCGCTCGCGGCCGGGGACGCCGAAGACCGCGCGCTCCGCGGAAGGTCCGAGGCGGGTGGGGCAGGGGGCGTCGCCCTCACCGTGGGTGAAGCAGCCGTGGCGGATTCGGTGCCGGCGGTCGCCGGGCCGGTGCCGGGCGTCGGTGCCGAACTCGCCGCTGGAGCACCGCTGTCCGGTGACGGCGGCGTGGGGCGGACGGCCGGGCCCGTGACGCCGGTGCGCTGCACGGCCGGCACACCGGGGCCGCCGGGCGAGGGCTTCGGAACCGCCCCCGACTCGTCGGGCACGCCCGGCGGGACCGGGGTACGGACGCCGCTCACCGCCTGCCGTTGCACCGGGGTCGGCGCCCCGGCGCCGGACACGGCGGAAGGCCCGCCGTCACCCGGGGGCGTTGCGGGTGACGGCGGGGTGGCGGCAGGGACGGAAGGGGGTGTCGGCGTGGGCGACGCAGGGGCGGTACGAGCCGTAGCCCCAGGCGGCACGGGTGCCGAGGCGGCCGTACCACCGCCACCTGCGGAGGCCGCCCTGGCCGGAGTCGGACCCGGACTCGGAGCCGTCGTGCTCGGCCGGACGGTCGCCGGTCCGGCGCCGGACGCGGACCGCTGCACGGGGGCCGGTGCCGGCGCCCGTCCGGGGGCAGCGGCTCGCGGGGCACCGGCGGATGAGGTACGGCCGTCACCGCGCGGGCGCGACCAGCCTCCGCTCACCCGCACCGGATCCCCGCCGCCGCCCTCGGCCGCCCGCTGTACGGAGACGCCGTCCGCCGCCGTTTCGCCGCCCGCTCGGTCACCCTCGCCCGGCGTCGGTACCGCGCTCTCGCCGGCCGTCACCCGTGGCGCCGACGGCAGCGTACGCCGCTGCACAGCCGTCACCGCCGGGCTCGCCTGCGCCGTCGTCAGCGCGCTGCGGCGCGGCGGGACGGGCGGTGCGGGCACGACGCGCGGACCCGTGGCCGGAGCCGACGCGACCGGAGTCGACTGCGGAGCCCACGCGACCGGCACCGCCGTCGGAACGACGGGAGAAGCCGCGGATGAAGTAAAGGAAGTAAAGGAAGTAGAGGAAGTAGAGGAAGAGGAGGAAGAGGAGGAAGAGGAGGAAGAGGCGGCGGCCGTCGGCGTGGCCGACCGCTGGACGGCAGGCATGGCCCGCTGCCCCGCCCCCGCAGCCGCCCCCGAAGCCGCCGGTCCCGGCGCGCTGTTGCCGTTCCGTACGGGTCCCGGTGTCGCCCCGGTCCGCTGCACGACCGCACCACCACCGTGCCGCCCCGCCAACGGCACCCGCTGCACCGCCGGCGCCACCGAACCGGCGGAACCGGCGGAACCGGCGGAAGCGGAGGAAGCGGAGGAACCGGCCGAGCCGGAAGCCCCCGCGGCCCCCGCCGAACCACCGCCCACCGCCCGCAGCGGCACCACCGGAACCGACGTCCTCCGGCCGGCCGCCGTGGGCCCCACCGGTCCCGCCGCTCCCGTCGGCCCTGCCAACGGCAGCCCCTGCACCGGACGTTCGAGGCCGGACACGGCCCCCGCGCCCGTGGTTCCCGCGAGGCCGCCACCGGCGAGACCGGCGCTGGCCCGGCCGTCCAGGACGGCGTGCGAGCGCGTGCCCATGAACGACGGGTTCTGCCAGGTCGGCAGCCGGCCGCCGAACCCGGCGTCCGCGACCGGCCCGCCCGTCCCCAGCGCACGCTGGATCGGCGGCAGCCCGGACCAGGCCGCCGCCACCACGGGACGCGGCGCCTGAGCGGGAGCCTCAGGCCCGTTGCCCGGCCCGCTCCCGCTCCCGTTGCCGGAGTCCACGGCCTCGGGCCCTCGGCCGCGCCCCCGTACCCGATCCCACAGCCCCACCCGTCAGCCCTCCGCGCCTGCGGAGGCCGTCGCCCTGGTCACCAGAGACGCGATCTCCGCCGTGTAGCGGCGGCGGTCGGCGTGCTCCAGGTCCAGGATGTCCTCCAGGTTCCAGTGGAAGTGGTAGGCGACGTACGCGATCTCCTCGTGCAGCCGGTCGGTCGCGTACGTCACGATTCCCCCAGGCGGCTCCCGCCGAGTTCCACTTCGAAGGGCTCGGAGCAGTGCGGGCAGTTGACCGCGGCCCGGGTGTGCCCCTCGGCGTTGATCTGGCGGTAGAAGTCCTGGAGGAACGCCAGGTCGGAGGCGAACATGTTCTCCACGATCCCGTCGTGGACGAGCGGGAGCGTGCCGAGGCGGGTGATGACCCGGCCCAGCAGCACCACCGACAGGAACGCGGGGTTCTCCTGGACGCGGACGTCCCGCAGCGGGATCAGCTCGTCGCGCGCCGTCGACAGGCGCATCACGCCGTCGCGGTGGACGGTGCCCTGCTCGTCGACGTACCCGCGCGGGAGCTGGAACGGGAACTCCGTGCGCAGCACCTCGACGGGCGCCTCGGGTTGCTGAGGGGCCTGGGGCGCCGCCGCCTCCGGTGCGAGCGGCGCCCCCACACCCCCGGCCCTGACAGCCGAACGCCTCATTACTCGATGACCAGTTCTTCGAACGTGATGGTCACCGTCTCGGTCAGCGCGGCCGCCTCGCCCGCCTTCACCGTGCTGGTGTCGATCTTGCTGCACCAGGCGTTGCGCAGGTTGTAGCGCTTCACCGGGTTGTTCTCGAAGTCCATCATGATGATGGAGGCGTTCTTGCGGGCCGTGGCCATCTGGCCGTTGATCGACTCGTTGATCCACTGGGTGAACGACGAGGACTGGGTCATACCGCGGACGACCGTGCAGGTGCCGTTCTTCTTCACGCCCGGCAGGTTGCGGACGTGGTTCTTCCCGTCCGGCGTGTTCTGCTGGTAGGTGATGACGTCCTGCTCCATCGTCATGCCGCTGACCTCGGCGAGGTACTCGACCATCACGCCGTCGATCTGCAGGCCGAAATTGTGCGATGTGAGGGCGTCACCCGGCTGGAGACTCATGTGTTACTGCCCGTTCTTCTCAAGGTGCCGTGACATCAGGGGGGTTGGGGACCGAGGGGTCCGCTACTCCTGCAGCTCTCCGCTGCCGCTGCTGAACTGGGCCAGCCGGAAGATCACGAACTCGGCGGGCTTGACCGGCGCGATGCCGATCTCGCAGATCACGCGGCCGACGTCGACCGACTCCGGCGGGTTGGTCTCCTCGTCGCACTTGACGTAGTACGCCTCCTCGGGCCGCTGCCCGAACAGGGCGCCGCTGCGCCACTCGTTGACCAGGAACGCGGAGATGTTGCGCCGGATCCGGGCCCAGAGGTTGTGGTCGTTGGGCTCGAAGACCACCCACTGGGTGCCGATCAGGATCGACTCCTCCAGGTAGTTGAAGTACCGGCGGATGTTCAGGTAGCGCCAGGCCGGGTCGGAGGAGAGCGTGCGCGCGCCCCAGATGCGGATGCCGCGGCCGGGGAAGGCGCGGATGCAGTTCACGCCGATCGGGTTGAGCAGGTCCTGCTCGCCGCGGGTGATCTGGAGCTCCAGGTCGACCGCGCCGCGGATGACCTCGTTGGCCGGGGCCTTGTGGACGCCGCGCTCGGCGTCGTTGCGGGCCCAGACGCCGGACACGTGGCCGGACGGCGGGATCAGCCGGGACTGGCCGGAGGACGGGTCGAAGGTCTTGATCCAGGGGTAGTACAGGGCCGCGTACTTGGAGTCGTACCCGGCCGTCTCCTGGCGCCAGACCCGGATCTGACGGGCGTTGAGGCCCGGCGGCGGGTCGATGACGGCGACCCGGTCGCCCATCAGCTCGCAGTGCGCGATCAGGCCGAGCTGGACGGCCTTGACGGCCTCCAGGTCGATCGCGCCGCGCTGGTAGGCGGCCATCAGGTCGGGGACGGCGACCATGGACACCTCGTCGACGGCCTCCAGGCCGCCGAAGCCGGTGCGGTCGGCCGAGTCGCCGAGGTAGTCGGCGGGGCCGGGGTGCGAGCCGGCGCCCGCGACGGGGGACGCGGACGCCGGCGTCTGGGTCGGGGCCACGAGGGCCACCGTCTGGTTCTCCGGACGGGCCAGCTGCGCGGCGGGCGCGGCCTCGGTCACGGTGATGAGCTTGGAACGCTCCTTGACCTGGGTGACCACGTAGTTGCGGCCGCCCTTCTTCGCGGTCACGTCGAAGGTCTCGGCGGCCTTGCCGCCGTCCTTGACGACCAGCTTGAAGCGTTCGGCGGGGCCCTCGCCGTCCGGGTCGGCGACCTCGACGCTCAGGTCGCCGGAGGCGATGGCGCTGACGGTGAAGGTGCCGAGCTGCTTGGCCTCACCGGACGGCAGGGCGGCCGGGGCGGCCGAACTCCCGACGGCGGCGGGTACGCCCGCGGTGCCCTCGGCGTCCTCCCTGCTGCCGCCGACACGGACCACGTAGGCCGCCGTGCCGCCGTTGTTGAAGAAGCCGTAGACGGAGTGCGCGAGGTAGTACCCGTCGGTGAACTCACCGAAGGACGCGACGTACTGCGTCCAGTTGGTCACCAGCGTCGGCTCGTTCAGCGGACCGGTCGGGGCCAGGCCCACGAAGGCCGCCACCGACGTGCCCACACCCTCGATGGGGCGCGAGCCGCTGGCAACCTCCTCGACGTAGACGCCGGGCGACAGGTAGGACGGCATGCTCTGCTCTCCTCGGGGTACGAGACAGGAACGCTTCCCACCCTCACGCGCGAAGCACGCTTCCGAAACGTCCATGGGGCTCAGAGCGGGGGCACCGATATTGCCCCGGACAGTGCCCGTTGGGGCATCCGGGGCCGACAGCCGCCGGACGTCCGCCGCGGTGTTCCCGATACGGCGGGTGTCGCGGGCATTGCCGGTGCGACACGGGTCGACGACATTTACCACACCCGGCGGCGGACACGCCCGCCAACCGCCACAAGATCCACGGCCGGCGGGGTACGGCAGGGCCCGCTGCCCCCAAGACTGCCCCGACGGTCCTTGTCCGCCCGGCACCGCTGCCGTAGGGATGGATCGAGAAGCCGTCGCCGGAGGGTGGTCCTGGTCCATGTACATGCAGGAGGAGCCCGGCAAGGCCGAGCGGTCAGGGGCGGTCCGCGCCCCGAAGGCGCTGGGCGTCCCGACGGGCGCGGGCCCGGCGCCCGTGCCCACCACCGCGGCCGGACTGCCGGTCCTGCAGCGGCTGGCGGGCAACGCGGCGGTCTCCGCCACGATCGCCGCGCAGCGCCACCGGCACGACGCGGGCTGCGGCCATCTGCCGGTGCAGCGGGAGGCGGCCCAGGACCGGCACGAGCACGATCCGGGCTGCGGACACCTGCCCGTACAGCGCCGGGCCCTGGTCCACGACGTGATCAAGACCGCAGGCGAGAACCTGGAACCCGGGCTCCGGTCCGAGATGGAGGGCCGCTTCGGCGGCGCGGACTTCAGCGGCGTACGGGTCCACAAGGGCGCCGCGGCCAAGGCGGCGGCGCAGGAGCTGGGCGCCAGGGCGCTCACCACCGGCCGGAACATCGTCGTCGGCGACACCATGACCAAGAAGGACTGGGCGCACGAACTCACCCACGTCGAGGACCAGTTGGCCGGCCCGGTGCCCGGTACGGCCATCGGCGGCGAGGTGAGCCTGTCCAGCAAGGGCGACTCGGGCGAGCGGCACGCCGAGCAGAAGGCCGACCGGGTGATGAGCGGGCCCGCCCCGTCCCCGGTACAGCGGACGCAGGACGGCGCACAGCCCGGTCCGGCTGCCGGGCAGGCCGCCGACGGATCCGCCCCGATCCAGCGGCTGGTCGGTTTCGAGGCGGAACTGAGCGTGCCCAGCTACGAGGTGAAGCAGTCCAGCGCCGGCCTCAGGCCGATCGAGGGACGCCAGCCGCACCCCGCCCTGACGTCGTTCTTCTACGGCGGCGCCGGGTACGCCTCGGACATCGCGTCCGGCCAGCGCATGAACGTCGTCACCGACCACAACGTCCTCCAGCACCGCGGCCGGGACATCCACGAGGCGCTGAGCGATCTCACGACGCCCGACGGGAACTCCCTGGTGCCCGACGACGCCGAGTACGACCCCATCGGCAACATCGAGTACGTCACCGACGCCGTGGACGAGCTGGCACCGGGCTCTGACCACACGATCCTGGAGATGGCGCAGGAGATCGACGGGCACGTCGCCGGCATGTTCGCCCACGACCCGCGGTCCTTCGCCTCGTTCATCCCCGGCTCCGACGGCGAGTACGCCACCGGTATCCCGCTGCCGGAACTGCAGACGTGGCTCGGTCCGGAGCTGTTCAAGGACCGGGAGCTGCAGAAGGCGATCGCCGCCTTCCAGAAGGAGGCCAAGCACAGCCTGTACCTCCAGGCCACGGCAGGCATCCTGCCGTCCGGGCTGCCGCACCTCTACGAGGCCCAGCAGAAGGTCGAGTACCCGCCGGCCCCCAAGGGCAAGGAGCACACGCACGCGGCACTTCTGCACGCGACCACGGCCGTGGCGCAGGCCTCGCACAAGTTCCGGTCGTTCCTCGCCGGAGCCATGCCCCAGCTGGGCGAAATGGACCGGGAGGCGCTGACCGGTGCGCTGTCCCTGACCGCGTCCTACGCGATCGGCAGCGCGATGGTGATGACGGACGCGATCGGGGAGACGTCCACCGCGAAGAACGCCGTCTCGCACCTGGCCAAGCTGGGGGACCTGGCGCAGGTCAGGACGAAGGCGACCACGGACACGGTCCGGAACCTCAACTTCAGCCCCGAGGACCTCATGGGCCTCGCCGAGTTGCTGCACGAGCAGGTCGCGGAGACCAACGTCGGCTTCTGGCTGAACTTCCTCAAGCCGTACGGCAGGGGCGCCAACGCCGAGCGGACCCCGGCCTACGGTCCGCCCGAGGAGGCGGGCGGCGTGGCCTCCCCGTCCCAGAACCCGGTCCAGGCCACCTACATGCTGTTGAACAAGGTTCTCAACGGGGAGAACGCGGAGCTGTACGTCCTGTCGTCCGGGCGGCCGTTCAAGAAGCCCGACCCGGCGTCGCCGCACCTGTCCCGGGAGCACACGGGCGGACAGCAGGGCGTCCAGATGGAGTTCCGCTGGCTGCCGAAGCGCATCACCGAGGCGGGGCATCTCGCGGGCGCCTTCGCGTCGGTGGTCGAGGAGGTGCGCACGGCCAACCTCAAGGGTGCGCCCAAGGAGGTCGCCGACCGGATCCGGCAGGCCGCCGCGACCGGGCAGGCGGCGCCTGTCACGTCCTCCGGCGCAGGCGACCGCATGGAGCTGGACTGACCCGGCCGGGCCGGCGGTGCCGAGGACAGGCCATTCTGTCCGTACGGCCCCACCGGCCCGTCCCCGAGGGCAGCGGCACCGCCCTCGGCTCCGCCAACTCTGCCCCGGAGTCCGGTGATTTGCCGCTCCGCGGCCCACTAGCGTCTTGACGTGAGCCTCTGGACCTCCCTCGAACCCGCCTCCGCGACCGTGGACCCGGGCGCTTCGACCCGTGTACGCCTGCGGCTGCGCAACACCGGTGACGTCGTCGACGAGTACCGCTTCGAACCGGTGGGCCCCGTCGCGCCCTGGACGACCGTCGAGCCCGCCACGCTCCGGCTCTACCCGGGGACCACGGGCACGGTGGAGCTGACGTTCGCCCCGCCCCGCACCCCGGACGCGACGGCGGGACCGAACCCGTACGCGGTCCGCATCACGCCGACCGAGCACCCCGAGGCCGTCACCGTCCCCGAGGGCAACCTGACCATCACGCCCTTCACCGAGCTGCGCGCGGAGCTGGTCCCGCCGACGGTCAAGGGCCGCTTCCGGGGCCGCCCGAAGCTGGCCATCGACAACCTCGGCAACACGAAGCTGACCGCCTCGGTCAGCGGCAGCGACAACGGCGACCAGCTCGTCTACGACCTGCACCCCAGCAACGTCCAGATCGAACCCGGCCGCGCCGCCTTCGTGAACGCCACGCTGAAGCCGCGGCGGATCATCTGGTTCGGGCCCAAGGAGCAGCGGCCCTACCGGCTCAACGTGCAGCGGTCGGGGGTGCAGCCGGAGCCCGTCGACGGCACGTACATCCAGCGCGGCTTCCTGCCCCGCTGGCTGGCCACCCTGTTCGGCACCCTGCTGGCCCTCGCCGTCACCTTCGCCCTGATCTGGTTCAACTACAAGCCGAAGGTCGGCAGCCTCGCCCAGGAACAGCCGGTGGAAGCCGCGGTGGCCAGCATCGCGCCCAGCCCCTCGGTGACCCCGAGCCCGCCGCCGGCGCCGACCGAGACACCCTCGTCGGCGCCCCCGGCGGACACCGGGAACGGCAACGGAAACGGTGGTGGCGGCGGAGGAGGCGGGGGCGGCGGCGCGACGGCCACCGTGACCGCCAAGCCCAAGCAGGACACCGCGGCGACCGCCGTCAACCGCCTCGCCGCCGACGACCCGGCCGGGCGGCACATCTGCTACCGCTCCTACGTCCAGGGCACCGGCTGGCAGAAGCCCGTCTGCGACGGCACCATGTCCGGTACCGTCGGCAAGAACCTGCCGATCAAGGCCATCAACCTCGCGGTGTACGGCGTCCAGGGCTCCGCCGCCAACTGGTTCCACTACGACCCGAACTCGACCAACGGCCAGGGCACGTGGAGCCCGAACTGGACGGCGATCATCGCCGACGGCAAGGACAACTACATCGGCAGCACGAAGCCGGCCGACCCCTACATCGAGGGCTTCGCCTTCAACGTCGGCAGCGGCCAGGGCTGCAACTACGCGAAGGTCCGCGACCACGACTGGGGCGACCAGTGGTGCAAGGGTGCCCGCACTCCCAACAACGACCTCGACTTCGTCGGCACCCTCGACAACACGCTCTGGCTCGAGGCCTTCAAGCTGACGGTGACCCCGTGACCCTGTGGACCTCCCTGGAACCCGCCTCCGCGACCGTGGACCCGGGCGCCTCGACCCGGGTACGACTGCGGCTGCGCAACACCGGTGACGTCGTCGACGAGTACCGCTTCGAACCGGTGGGCCCCGTCGCGCCCTGGACGACCGTCGAGCCCGCCACGCTCCGGCTCTACCCGGGGACCACGGGCACGGTCGAGCTCACCTTCGCCCCGCCCCGCACCCCGGACGCGACCGCGGGACCCAACCCCTACGCCATCCGCATCACGCCCACCGAGCACCCCGAGGCCGTCACCGTCCCCGAGGGCAACCTCACGATCACGCCCTTCACCGAGGTCCGGGCCGAACTCGTGCCGCCGACGGTCAAGGGCCGCTTCCGGGGCCGCCCGAAGCTGGCGATCGACAACCTCGGCAACACGAAGCTGACCGCCTCGGTCAGCGGCAGCGACAACGGCGACCAGCTCGTCTACGACCTGCACCCCAGCAACGTCCAGATCGAACCCGGCCGCGCCGCCTTCGTCAAGGCGACCCTGAAGCCCCGGCGGATCATCTGGTTCGGGCCCAAGGAGCAGCGGCCGTACGCCCTCACCGTCCAGCGGTCGGGCGTCAATCCACAGCCTGTGGACGGCACCTACGTCCAGCGCGGCTTCCTGCCCCGCTGGCTGGCCACCCTCTTCGGCACCCTGCTGGCGCTCGCCCTCACCTTCGCCCTGATCTGGTTCAACTACAAACCGAAGGTCGGCAGCCTCGCCCAGGAGAAGGTCCAGGAGGCCGGGGTGAGCAGCATCGCCCCCAGCCCCACGGCCAGCGCACCCCTGGTGGCGGCGCCGGCGCCCTCGCCGACCCCGGTGGAACAGCAGCCCTCGAACGACGGCAACGAGTCGTCCGACACCCAGGCGGGCGGCGGCGGCCAGGCCCAGCCGACCCCGCAGGCCACGAAGAAGAAGACCCCGAAGCCGGTCGTCCCGGCGACGAACATCCTGCTCCGCAACACGACCACCAAGAAGTGCGCGGACATCCCCGGCTACGGCAACGGCACCAGCAACGGCCCGGTCCGCGAGTACACCTGCGACGAGACCACCGACGACAACCAGCTGTGGAACCTGGAGGTGCGGTACCCGAAGGGCGGCCCCGGCTCGGCCGCGCTCTTCCAGATCCGCAACGCCAAGGACCAGTTGTGCATGGACCTGCCCGACTACGGCTCGGCCAGGCTCTCCGCGCCGATCACCGAGTACAAGTGCGACGGCACCAAGGCCGACAACCAGCTGTGGTGGATCGACAAGCAGCCCAGCGGCGCCTACTGGATCCGCAACTTCGCCAGCAACAACCTCTGCCTCGACGTGGCGGGCTACAGCACCGGCGTCAACGACACCAACCTCACCCTGTACTACTGCTCCAACACGGACGACCAGGAGTGGCAGATCATCCACCCGTCGGGCGACTGATCACCCCGTCAGCGGTAGCGCCCCACAGGGGCGCGGGGCTGTATCGATATGCGGCTCCGCCACGTGGGCGCGACCAGCCACGACGGCGCGGCAGACAGACAACGACGCACCCCCCTTCCGGCGCTCCCGCGGAGCGGCAACGCTCACCCCCAGGTGCCCGGCACCAGCCGCCCCGCCTTGCGGTACTCCCGTCGCGCCCCTTCGAGGAGATCCGCCGCCCCCACAGCCCCGTCCCGGCCCGCCGCAAGATACGCCGCGGTCACCACCGCACTCCGGATGGACCCACCGGCGAGCTCGAACTCCGCCGCCAGCGACCGCAGTTCGATGCCCTCGGCGCTCGGCACGTGCACCAGGCCGTGCCGCCACAGCGCCAGCCGCTGCTCCTCGTCCGGGAACGGGAAGTCGATCACCAGGTCCAGGCGCCGGGTGAAGGCCTCGTCGATGTTGGCGCGCAGGTTGGTGGTGAGCAGCGCGATGCCGTCGAAGGCCTCCAGCCGCTGCAGGAGATAGGCCGACTCCAGGTTGGCGTACCGGTCGTGGGCGTCCTTGACCTCGGAGCGCTTGCCGAAGACCGCGTCGGCCTCGTCGAAGAGCAGCACGGCGTCGGTGCGGTCGGCCTCGGTGAAGATCCGTTCGAGGTTCTTCTCGGTCTCGCCGACGTACTTGTCGACGACGGACGACAACTGGACCACGTACAGGTCCAGTCCCAGCTCGGCGGCGACGACCTCCGCCGACAGGGTCTTGCCCGTACCCGACTCGCCGGCGAAGAGGCCGAGCACCCCCCGGCCCCGTCCGCCGCCCGCGCTCAGCCGCCAGTCGCCGAGCACCCGGTCGCGGTGGCGGGCGCGCAGCGCGAGTTCCCGCAGTTCGGTGAGGGGCCGGTCGGGCAGCACCAGGTCCCGCCAGTCGACCGCGGGCCGGATCCGGCGGGCGTGCTGTTCGAGGCCGGACGCGGACTGCTGGCGGGCGCCCAGCCGCAGGTGGGCGGCGGTCAGCGGGGTGCCGTCGAAGGCGGCGAGGTCCTGCGCGGCCCGGGCCGCCCGGGCGAGACGCTCGCCGCCGAGGTGGTACGGGGCGACGGTGGCGGCGAGGTCGAAGCCGGGGTCGGCGGGCAGCACGGCCGCCCAGGCCTCCAGGGCGGCGGCACGCCGGGAGGGCACCTCCAGGACGAGCGGGTCGCGGTGGTCGCACCACTGGGGGTCGTAGGGGCGGGAGGTCGTGACCAGCACGGTGACGTCCGCGGCGGCGCCGGCGCTCAGCGCGCCCAGGAAAGGGGCCGGCACGTCGCTGTCGACCAGGATCGCCCGCCCGCTCAGGCGGGCCTCCCGGAGCAGCTCCGGGATCCGCTCCTCGGGCCCGGTGTAGTGCAGCGCCGCCCGCCCCGCGAGCCGCAGCGCGGCCGTCGCACAGCCGAGGCCCTCGCCCTCCTGCCGCTCCCGCAGGAAGGCGAAGAGCGGCCCGGCGGCGATCCGCGCGGCCACCCGGCGGACGAACTCCGGGTCGGCGGGCTCGCTGCCGTACGACGGCTCCCGCAGGTGTCCGGTCAGCGCCGCGTCCGGGGTGTCGTCGCCGAGGAGGTGCGCCAGGACCCGGTCGGGGACGCGCAACGAGCGGCTGAGGAAGGGCCGTTCGGGTTCCTCGACGGTGAGCAGGCCGAGTGCGGCGAGCGGGGCGGTGGGGTGGAAGCGGGCGCGGGCCGCCGCGAGGTGCGCGGGGGCGCCGTACAGGTCGAGGGCGAGGCCGACGGTGGCGCGGCGGCGGCCGACGTCGTCGTTGAGGTAGCCGTACAGCTGCTCGAAGGTCCGGTCGATGTCCGGAGCGAGGGCGATCAGGAGCAGGGTGGTGTCGAGGGGGGTGAGGCGCAGGCGGGCCGCGAGGACGGCGAGCGGGTCGGCGAACCCGTCGGGCAGTGAGGGGAGTTCGGCCGGTTCCGGCTCGGGGCCCAGGAGGTGCCGTACCGCTTCCTCGGAGAGGTAGAGGCCGCGCAGCGGGTCGTCGGCGGTCGGGTCGTCGGCCGAGCGGTGGGCGACCAGGGCGGCGACCCGGTCGCGCAGCGCGGAGAGCCGGGTCAGGAGCGCGGCGGCCGGCTCCAGGGAGACGTCCAGGGTCACGCCCGGCCCCTCCGGGCCGCGGCGGCCTCGGCGACCTGGCCGGGCCGGTGGGCCCGCTCCTCGAGGACCGGCGCGGTATCGTCGAGCCCACTGCGCACGCGCACGGCGGCGCCCTCGGTGACCGGCGGTCCGGCGTCGTACTCGGGGTAGGCCGGGAAGGGCGCCGTGATCACCACGTCCAGGGACGGCTTGAGCTCGCCGCCGAGCGCCGACCAGATCTCGGCGAGGGAGCGGGCCTCGGTCTGGATGCCGGCGCACGACAGCGGGATCGTCAGACCCAGCGAGCCCAGCGAGCCCGGCAGTTCGGAGGGGTGGATCAGTTCCCGCGGGATCAGCGTCGCGAGCACCGCGCTGATCAGCCGGTGCTCGTCCTCGGGCCGCTTGGTCCACGCCGTCACCAGGTACGACAGCCGGAACCACCGGGGCGGCTGGCGGCGCTTGACCACGACGTCCCGCTGGTCCCGGATGTCGACGTGCCCGCGCTGACGCCGTTTCACGTCCTCGCGGATGTCGTACAGGTAGCTGTTGATCACGGGCCCGTTGCGGCGGGCCGCCCAGTCGCGGGTCGGCGCGTCGAAGGAGACCTCGATGCCGGAACCCTCCAGCGCTCCGCCGGTCAGCAGGTTCCGCAGCACCTGGTCCACCTCGTGGATCACGCCGTACTCACCACCCCATGGACCCGCGCGGCCCCCTCGGCATACACACCCATCCTGCCCTTCGCCCCGGCCGCGCCCGCAGGCACGGCCGGGCAGACCGGCCTGCCCCTGAGCCGGTGTCAGCTGCCCGATCGGTCAGATGTAGCCTTCCCGGAGAGCATGGGCGACGGCGTGGGCCCGGTTGCGCAGATGCAGTCGGGTGGTCAGCCCGTGCATCACGTTCTTGACGGTGCGCTCGGAGTAGGACAGCTTGCTGGCGATCTCACCGGTGTCGAGGCCCTCGGCGACCAGCCGCAGGACGTCCACCTCGCGGGCGGACAGCCCGGCTGCCGGGGCACCCGGACGGCCGGCGGCACTGCGGTGCAGCGTGCCGACCTGGTTGATGAGCCGGCCGAGCAGATCGGCGGGCAGGTCCCCGTCGCCCCGGGCGGCCGCGAGCACGGCCTGCACGAGCCGGAGTTCGGTGGCCTCGTGGCGCCATACGATGGCTCCGACCCCGCACTCGATCACATCGAGCAGCTCGGTCTCGCGCAGCGCCCCGACCACGAGTACGGCCCGCGCACCCTCGCTGCGCACCACCCGGCGCAGCCGGGTCAGTTCGGGTTCGTCGAGGCCGTCGCTGATGAGCAGCGCCACCGTGCCGGGCCCGGTCTCGGACTCCTCGCGTATCTCGACCTCCGGGTGGCGCCGCAACTGGCTGAGCGCGCCCTCGCGGGAGATCGGGTCCGGCGCGTACACCGCAACGGGAGTGCGGCCGACCGACGCGAATGAGCTGTTGCTGACCAACCGCTTCCCCTATGTCCACGTGCCCGTCGTCTCCGAGGGAACAGTGACGGGCGGTAGTACTCCAGCCTGGTGTGTCCAAAGGGGCAACGACAATCGTGGAGCACCACGAGAGGGACCACGAGATGTTTAGACGGCGGGTGGGGGTGTTTCGGGTTGTGGGCGCACTGCGGGTGCATGGTGGTTGGTCGCGCAGTTCCCCGCGCCCCCAAGAAGGTGGGTCCACTGGGCCCACCCGAAAAGGGGCGCGGGGAACTGCGCGACCAGCCACCACCGGCCCGCGGCTGCCCACGGCCCCAGGCACCCCACCCAGATGCACAGCCCCGTCTCAAATGTGCGGCCCCTGCAACAAACCCCCCGGCCACCCCCACCCCCCACAACCTCTCCCGCTCCCACCGCCTCTAACCCCCCGAACCCGTCAGCGCACCGCGAGGAGCCAGGCATGACCCAGCCGTCCCCTGAACTCGCCGCCGCCATGCACCTACTGGCCGAGGAAGCCGAGCGCACGCTGGCCGGCAGCGGCCGGCTCGTGCTTCTCCGGGGCGCCACCGGAACCGGACGCACCACCGTCCTGGAAGCCGCCGCCGAGCAGGCGAGCTCCCTCGGCCTGAAGGTGCTCCGCGCCCGCTGCTCGCCCGGCGACACCCCCATCTCCTTCGCGACCGTCCTGCAACTCCTCGGCCCGGTACCTGAGTTCGCCGACCTCGCGGTGGACGGGGACGAGCGGTCCACCGCCGCCGGGCTCTGGCGGGTGCTGCGCTCCTACGCCGACGCCGCACCGCTCCTCGTCGTCGTGGACGACGTCCACCTCGCCGACGCCCCCTCGCACCGCTGGCTCGTGGAGTCCGCCCGGCACATAGACCGCTTACCGATCCTCCTCGTCGTCAGCGAGCGCAGCCAGTACGACCTCGTCCCGCCCGTGCCCGGCTTCACCCACACCCTCCCGCCGGCGCTGGTCCGCACCCACACCCTCGCGCCCCTCGCCCCGACGGCCGCCGCCGCCCGGGTGCGCGCCGCGTTCCCCGACGCGTCCCGGTCCTGGGTCGACGCCTGTGTGCGGGCGGCGGCCGGCAGCCCGCTGCTGCTGGGCGCCCTCCTCGACGACCTCGGCGAGAGCCGGCACCCCGACGTGCCCGAGACGACGGCCGCCCTCTACCCGGGCGCCTACCCGGCCGCCGTCCAGTGGTGGCTGGACAGCGCCGGTCCCGCCACCACCGAGGTGGCCCGCGCCCTCGCCGTCCTGGAGGAGGACCCCGGTACCTCCCTGCCGGAGAACGAGGTCACCCCGCTCCTCGCCGAACTGGCCGACGCCGACCCGGTCCGGGTGGCCGGCTGGCTCACCGCCATGACCAACCTCGGCCTGCTCACCCTGGGCGCCGACGGCCGCCCGCACTTCCCGCACCCCCTGCTGCGCGACGCGGTCCTCGCCGGCGTGCCCGCCGCCCGGCGCCGCACCGCCCGCCGGGCGATCGCCGAGGCGATGCTGCGCCAGGACGCGCCCGCCGAGGCCGTGGCCCGCCAACTGCTCGCGACCGGAGCGGTGAACGCCCCCTGGGCACCGGCCCTGCTCCGGGACGCGGCCGCCACCGCCCTCTACGAGGACCGCGCCGAGGACGCCGTCGCCTATCTGCGCCGCGCCCTGGAGGAACCTCTCCCCGACGACCACCGGCAGCGGCTGCTGACCGAGCTGGGCTCACTGGAGTACGCGGCGCCCCGCTCCTCCGCCGCGATACCCCGGCTGGCCGAGGCGGTCCGGCTGCCCGCGGCCCCGCAGGACCGGGTGCGCGCGGCCGTCGCCCTCGGTACCGCGCTGACCGGCCGGGGCCGCACCCGCAAGGCCGTCGAGCTGCTCCGCTCCGTGAACGGCGAACTGGACGGCCATCCCGACCTGGTGCGCACCCTGCACACCGCCTCCGTGCTCCTGTCCGACCAGGACCAGGAGGTAAGGCAGGAGGTCTACGGGCGGCTCTCCGAGACCGCCGACCGCTCCCCGGAGCTGGTCGGCACGGCCGGCCAGGCCCTGCTGGTGCGGCACGCGGCCTCCGCGGGCCTGATCTCGGCCCGGGACGCGATGCGGCAGCTGCGCACCCTGCTCGCCGAACCCGCCGACCCGCTCACCGAGCCGTTCCTGGTCGGCACCGCGGCCACCGTCGCCCAGTGGGCCGACGAACTCGACGAGGCCGAACGGCTGGTGGACCGCGGCCTGGCCGGGCAGCGCCCCGACCTGCTGCACCCCATGCACCAGGCGCTGCTCAACAGCCGTACCGACATCGCGGCGGCCCGTGCCGACCACACCCGCCCGGCCGCCGTCCCCGACGCGGTCACGCCGTCCAACGCCCACGCGCAGGAGCTGATCGCGCTCGTGGAGACCGGCCGCGGCGAGCAGGCCGCCGCCCTGGTCGCCGGGATCGACCTGCGGGAGGCACCGGACTCCTGGGAGCTGAACCGGTTCCTGTACGCGCGGGGCGTGGTGCGGGCCGCCGCCGGTGACCCGGCCGCCGCGCTGCACGACTTCCTGGAGTGCGGGCGCCGCCAGACGGCCCGGGACGTGATCAGCCCGGTGGTCACCCCCTGGCGCACCGCCGCCGCCGAGTGCCGGCTGGCCCTGGACCGCCCGCTGGAGGCCATCGCCCTGGCCGAGGAGGAGTTGCGGCTGGCCCGGGTCTGGGGCACCCCGCGCACGGTCGGCCGGGCGCTGCGCGTCCTCGGTACCGCGACCGGGGGCCGCCGGGGCCTGGAGCTCACCGAGGAGGCGGTACGGCTGCTGCGGGACGGCGGCCCGGCCGGTACCGAGCCGGCGCTCGCCCTGATCGCGCTGGGCCGCCAGCTGACCGCCGGCGGTGAGGGGGCCCGTGCCCGCGACTGCCTTCGGGAGGCGGCCGAGCACGCCGAACGGCAGGGCGCGGTACGGCTGTCGGAACTGACCGAGGAGATCCTGCGCAAGGGCGGCGCCCGCTCCCCCAGGCGCCGTACCGGCGCCGCCTCGCTCACCGGCAGCGAGCGGCGGATCGCCGAACTCGCCGCCGAGGGGCGCACGAACGTGGAGATCGCGGCCCTCCTGCACCTGGCCCGCCGCACCGTGGAGACCCATCTCACGCACACCTACCGCAAGTTGGGCATCCGCCGCCGCGCGGACCTGCGTCCGGCCCTGGACCAGGCGACGCCCCGCCCCTAGGGACCGGGCCCGGGGTGTCAGGGGGCGAGCCAGTGGGCCGCCGCCGCGAGGAGCGCCCGGACGCCCGTCTCGATCGTCGGGTCGGGGACGGGCGCGAAGTGCGGGGAGTGGTTGGAGGGGATCTGCGGCGGGATGCCGTCTCGGAGCAGGGCCTCCAGGTCGACGCCCTCGTAGAGCTTGTGGTCGGCGCCGCCGACGAACCAGAAGACCGAGGGCACCCCCAGGGCCGTGCCGAAGGCCCCGAAGTCCTCGCTGTTGGGGACCGGCGAGGTCAGCTCGAAGGTGAGGCCCGGGAACTCCCCGGCCAGCGCGGCCTGGACGGACGCGGTCGCGGCGGGGTCGTTGTGGGTGACCGGGAAGGAGTCGATGGGGACGATCTCCGGCTCCCGGGACACGTCGGAGGCGGCGGCCTCGGCCCGTATGATCCGCTCGACCGCGGCCAGCACCCGCTCCCGGACGGCCGCCGTGGCGGTCCGTACGTTGATCTTCAGCTCGACGCTGTCCGGGATGATGTTCTCCTTGGTCCCGCCGTGGATCGAGCCGACCGTGACGACGGCCTGCTGGCCCGCGGCCACCTCCCGGGAGACGACCGTCTGAAGCCGCATCACCACCGCGGCGGCCAGCACCACCGGGTCGACGGTGGCCTCCGGCGTGGACCCGTGCCCGCCCCGCCCGAACAGCGTGACCCGCATGCTGTCCGCCGCCGCCATCAGCGCCCCCGCCCGGGTCCCGACCAGCCCGGCCGGCGCCGCCGCCACATGCTGGGCCAGGCACACGTCCGGCCGCGGGAACCGCTCGGCGAACCCGTCCGCGAGCATCTTCGGCGCCCCGCCGACCTCCTCGGCCGGCTGGAAGACGGCGACCACCGTGCCGCGCCAGCCGTCCCGCCCGGCGGCCAGCTGCCCGGTGGCCCCCAGCAGGCAGGCGACGTGCACGTCGTGCCCGCACGCGTGCATCACCCCGTCGGTCTTCGAGGCGTACGGCAGCCCGGTCTCCTCCTGCACCGGCAGCGCGTCCATGTCGGCGCGCACCAGCACGACCGGCCCGTCCCCGTTGGCCAGCACGCCGACCACCCCGGTGCCGCCGACGCCCTCGGTGACCTCCCAGCCCTGCTCCCGCAGCCGCGCCGCGACCAGGGCCGCGGTCCGCTCCTCCGCGAAGGACAGCTCCGGATGCGCGTGCAGGTCCTCGTAGAGCGCCCGCAGTTCGGGGAGCCTGTCGTTCAGGCCGGTCAGGAGGGGGCTGGTGCTCATGACGTCGTCTCCCGGGGTGTGTGCGTCGCTTGCCTGCCGAGTCAAGGATGCAGGATCCGCCTGAGGACCGGAGTTGGCGCGGATACCGCGGAGAACGAGCGCGGAACGAGCGGAGAACGGCCTGTCCGGACGCCCCTTTCACGCCCCGCCGGATGCCCCGGGCGCCGTCTTGCGGCCGTCCGCTCCCGCCCGGGACGATTCCGGCATGTTCGATGGAATCGGCGGAATCGACGGACTCAAGAACCTGGCGGACAAGGCGAAGGACGTCGCCGAGGAACACGGTGACGCGATCGGGACCGGCCTGGAGAAGGCGGGCGACCTGGTCGACGAACGGACCGACGGCAAGTACACCGAGCAGATCGACACCGGGGTCGCCCAGGCACAGCAGCTGGTGCGACGCCTGGGCGAGCAGGGCTCTGAGAAGTAGCGTGCGAAGTAGTGCGAGAAGCGGCGCGCGAGGCGGCGCCTACTCGTCCGTGGTCGGGCGGGTCCGGCCCGGTTCCGGCAACTCGCCCAGCTTCAGCCGGGCATGCAGGACGTCACCGATGAACAGGTCGTAGACCAGCACCCCGATCACGCCGCCGACCAGCGGACCGACGATCGGGATCCACCAGTACCCGCTGAACGTCGCCCCGTTCCCCGGGAACGCGTAACTCTTCCACCCGGCCAGCCAGGTGAGCACCCGCGGACCGAAGTCACGGGCCGGGTTGATGGCGTAGCCGGCGTTCGCGCCGTAGGACATGCCGATGGCGGCGACGGCCAGGCCGATGACGAACGGGCCGAGGTTGGACCCGACGGCCGTGTTGCGCAGGTCGACGACCGCGACGACGAACATGACGAGGAAGGCCGTACCGACGATCTGGTCGATCAGCGGCCCCCAGATCCCGCCGTGGAAGTACGGCGCGGGGAAGGTGGCGAAGATGGAGAAGGTGGCTTCGGTGTGCCCGCCCACCTTCGGCGGCTGCGACGCGGCGTCGAACGCGTTGATCGCGTCGTGGTACACGAGGAAGACCAGCGCGGCTCCGGCGAAGGCGCCCAGTACCTGCGCCCCCCAGTAGGGCACCACCTTCGCCCAGGGGAACTTGCGGCGCACGGCGAACGCGAGGGTCACCGCCGGGTTCAGATGGGCTCCGCTGACCCCGCCGGCCACGTAGATGGCGAAGGTCACGGCCAGGCCCCAGCCCCAGGCGATCAGAAGCCAGTCACCGGCGGCGAGGAAGATCGTCGTGGGGCTCGCCGCGCGACCCGACCCGGGCAGCGCGGCCACCGCCATCGCCACCACGCCGGCGCCGAACGCGAGGATGACGAAGGTCCCGAGAAACTCCGCCAGGCACTCACCGAGCAGGCCGCCGCGGCTTCTGAGCCGGGAGGGCTTGAGGAGCGGGGGTATTTCCACAGCCATCGCTGACTCCCTGAGAGGATCAATCGGGCCGAACACCATATTGAGCTACAAATGATGTTCGCGCAGATCGACCCGTACCGCCCGACGGGACCTCCCCTCCTCCTCGGACCCGGAGCTATCCGTCGAGGTCGTCGGCGTAGTGCCGGAACCCGTGCCGGTCGCGGTGCATCCCCCACAGGGTGTCGGCGAGCACGGCGGGATCCTTGCGGGCGTGTCCGGCCACGATGGCCCCCGGAATCACCAGCTGGGCCACGTAGACGCCCTCCCCGGCGAGCCGGTCGTGCAGCAGATGCCCGTAGGCGCTCTCGGCGGCGAACGCGATGGAGGTCCCGGCCCGGTCCGTGTGCGGGATGACGGCGGTACCGCCGTTGACGAGCAGGATCGTCCCGCGGCCCAGCTCCCGCATCCCCGGCAGCACCTGCTGGACGGCGGCGACGGGCCCGTACACGGAGAACTCGACGGGTCCGACCAGGTCGGCGTGGGTGGTCTCCAGGACGGGCCGCATGAAGTCCCGCTGCGGTACCGGGCTGTACTGCAGGACCTCGATCGTCCCGAGCTCCGCGGCGGCCCGCGCCAGCGTCTCCGCCAGGGCGACCGGGTCCCGGACGTCGACGGCGAACCCGCGGGCCCGGACGCCCTCCCGGGCCAGTTCCCCGGCCAGCGCCCCGAGGCGGTCCCCGTCCCGCGCCAGCAGGGCGACCCCGAACCCCTCCCGCCCGAACCGCCGGGCGACGGCGGCCCCCAGCCCGGGTCCGGCACCCACGATGGCAACACTGCTCACGACGACTCCCGACGACCGACACGGCACGCTTGCATCTACGTCCGTACCGCGCGTCCCCCGACTTCACACGTGCGGGCCGGCTCCGGCCTTGGCAGGATGGCGGCATGGAACGTGTGCTTGGAATCGGCGGTTACTTCCTGCGGTCCGCCGACCCGGCGGCCCTCAGCGCGTGGTACCGCGACTGCCTGGGCCTGGACCTCGACGAGCACGGCCTGTGGCAGCAGCCGGCCGGGCCGACGGTGTTCGCGGCCTTCGAGTCCGGGACCGACTACTTCGGCTCCCCCGGCCAGCAGACCATGCTCAACTTCCGGGTCCGCGACCTGGACGCGATGCTCGCGCAACTGCGCGCCAAGGGCGCGGACGTCGCCGGGGAGACCCAGGACATGGACGGCGTGGGCCGCTTCGGCTGGGTCACCGACCCCGAGGGCAACCGCATCGAACTGTGGCAGCCGGCCTGACGCACACTGTGGGCATGCGAATAGCGTTCGGGGTGTTGGCGCTGGTCTCCGTGCTCGGTCTGGTCTCCGCCGTCGTGCAGGCGCGCAGGGGCCGGTGGCTGAAGGCCGCGGAGACGGTCCTTCCCGTGCTCGGCGCGGACCTGATGCTGCTCGGCGGCGCGGAGGCGAAGGTCATCACCCTCCTCTGGCTGGGGGGCCTGCTGATCCTGGCCGGCTTCGCCGTGGAGGGCCTGTCCTTCTTGCGGACCCGGGCGGCGGAGCAGCGGCAGCCGACCGACTGACCCCACCACACCTCAGTCCTCCGGCGGCCCGCCCTCGATCAGCCGCTCCGCGATGTCGTCGGCCCAGGTCTGGGCCCAGTGGCGGAGGGCGGTGATCTCCTGGTCGTCGAGCCCGTATGCCGCGAACTCCATGTCGTCGATCCAGTCGGCGCCGGTCAGCCGGGACTGGAGGTCGGTGAGGTCGAAGGTGTCGCGGGCGTGCTTGCGGCCCAGGTCTTCGAGATCGAGTCGGCTCCATCGGTCCGCAGCGGCATGGACGTCGATGAGATCGCGGGCCAGGCCACGATCGGCCAGCGCCCGGACCTCGGTGCCGACCACGTCTTCAAGGGAGAGGGTCAGGCCGAGTTCCGTCTGCACGAGCGGGCGCCACAGTGCCTCCTTCAACACGTCGACTTCGCAGTCCTCCCCGGAGACGGCATCCGTGACCATCAGCCGAGCGGAGAGCGGGTCCGTCTCCAGTGTCCTGACATCCCAGCCCCGCTCTCTCAGACCAGCCGCAACCGTGTCCGCAATGGTCTCCATCGCCGACGGACTCTGAGTGGCAACGTCCAGGTCCTGGCTGAGTCGGTCGACAAGACCGTGGGCCTGAGCCGCGTAGCCGCCGGTGAGCGCCAGCGGATAGGGGGCGCCGACGGACAGGACATCGGCGAGGAGGCGCCGATGCAGGTCGGTGGCCTTCACGCAGCGGCCCGCGTCCCGTGGGGAAGCTCGGGAAACGCGTCCTCCCAGACATCGCGAAGATCCCTGCTGATCAGAGTCCGCAAGGTCGACCACACGCTGACGAGCACCTGTGGGTTGAGGTACTGGATCAGGTCGTCGTGGAGTCCTTCACCAAGCACGATGCGATAGCAGCTCATGCGCAGGCGAGGCCGATCCAGGTCGAACTCCGTCAAGCCGGACCAGGCCACGTGCAGCGGCAACTGCACCGTGCCGTGAGACGGGCCGCAGAGCTCTGCAAGCTCCCCCGGCAGTCGGCGGGCGAACTTCGCGCGACGGAGGTCGGAGACCGAGGATGGTGCCATGGCTCGATTATGGCCGGTCGGGCTTGGCCATGGAGCCTGTCCGCACCGGAGCGACGGGCCATGCCGGGGTTTCTCGGCCGCCAGGCCCGGCGGCCCCGCGGCCCGGTGTCACAGGTGTCTGCGGCACACTCCGTTCATGGAGTCCAGCCAGCCGCCGTCGGGGGCCTGTTGCGCGCCCGCCGCACCCGTGGGTCCGTCGGTGCGGCGTCTTCCCGGCCCCGGTGACATCGCGCCGGGGCGGACCGGGATGGTCGCGCTGCCCGGTGGTGAGTTCCTGATGGGTGCCGAGGACGCCGACGGGTTTCCGGCGGACGGGGAGGGGCCGGTGCGGGCCGTGCGGGTGGCGCCGTTCCTCGTCGACGCGTGTGCCGTGAGCAACGACGAGTACGCCGCGTTCGTCGCCGACACCGGCTACGTCACCGACGCCGAACGGCTCGGCTGGTCCTACGTCTTCGCCGGGTTCCTGCCCGCCGCGCTGCGCCGCGGTGCGCCCCGGCCGCCGGAGACGCCCTGGTGGTGTGCGGTCGCGGGGGCCGCCTGGCACGAGCCGGCCGGTCCTGGCAGCGGTCTCGAGGGGCTCGGCCGGCATCCCGTCGTGCACGTCTCCTGGTACGACGCCGCCGCCTACGCCTCCTGGGCCGGCAAGCGGCTGCCCACCGAGGCGGAGTGGGAGTACGCGGCCCGGGGCGGCCTGGAGCAGGCCCGCTACCCGTGGGGGGACGAGCTGGACCCGGCCGGGGAGTACCGGTGCAACATCTGGCGCGGGACCTTCCCGACCCGGAACACCGCGGCCGACGGGTACCGCGGAACCGCGCCCGTCGACGCGTTCGCGCCGAACGGGTACGGCCTGCACAACACCTCGGGCAACGTGTGGGAGTGGTGCGCCGACCGGTGGACGACCGAGCACGGCGGTACGGACGGCAGTACGGACGGCGGGCCGGAGCACGGTGCCGCCCGTGTCATCCGGGGCGGCTCCCATCTCTGCCACGCCTCCTACTGCAACCGCTACCGGGTCGCCGCCCGCACCGCCAACACCCCCGACAGCTCCACCGGCCACACCGGCTTCCGCTGCGTGCGCGACGCGGGCTGAACCGGACCCGGGGTGGACCGAGGGGCCCGTGGGCCCGCGGTCACTTGCCGACCGGGCCGACGTACGTGCCCGGGTGGGTCGCGCCGTCCTGGAGCACGATGGGTCCGCCCTGCCAGGGCAGGTCGTACGACGTGCGCTGGTTCGGCGCGGTGATGACCACCGTGCTCGGGCTGAACGCGTCGGAGTCGTCCGACTCCAGGTAGGTGATCGTGAAGTGGGCGGCGGTGCCCTTGGCGAGGGTGACCCGCTGCGGGGTGGCACCGCTGCGCTGGAGCGACCACTGCTTACCGCTGTTGACCAGGTCGACGCCCGGGAAGCCGTACAGCGTGCAGGTGTGGCCGCTCTTGTTGGTGAGCGCCACGACGACGGCCTGCTGGTCGCCCTTGACCGCGCCCGCGGCGGCGTCGCCGCTCGCCCACGAGTAGTCGAGCTGGGAGGCCTGGCAGGCGGGCACCGAGCCGCCGGAGGCGGACGAGCCACCCGACGTGGACGAACCGCCGGAGCCGGACGAACCACCCGACGTGGACGAGCCCGAGGTGCTGCCGGTGCCGGACCCGGTGCCAGAGCCGCCCGTCGAACCGCCCGTCGAGCCGTCGGCCGTCGCGGAGTCGCCCGCGGCCGGGGCCGCCGAGCCGCCGTCGGCGCTGACGGAGCCGCTCGCGGTGCCGTTGCACGCGGTCAGCAGGGCCAGCAGCGCGGCGGCGCCGGTCACGGCGAGGGCGGTCTTGCGGACGTTCGTGCGACGGTTGCGAAGCTTCGACATGGGATCCCCCAGCGGCGGTGTCCTTCCCGGCTCTCTGCCGGACACCTCTTTCGATGCGGGCCACGCGGGGGAAGTTCGGAGATCGCCGTCACGGGCCCGTCGTGTTCGTGTCACGCCCGCTGTTACAGACGCGCCCGCTCACGCCATCCAGAAGAAGACCGCCGTCATCCGCTTCTCCGCCAGCGTCTTGCCGGTGTAACCGGTCGCGCTGTGCACGAGGTTGGCGTTGTAGAGGAGCAGCCGGTTGTACCTGTGCGGGACGCGGACGTCCTCCTCGAAGTGGTCGCCGGGGACGAACCGCGTGCCGAGCGCCTCGACGAGGTTGTTGTGCGGGGCCTGCACGATGTTGCCGCCGAGCCGGCCGCCGGGCAGCGACTGGCGGTAGAACGCGGTGCCGCAGTCCTTGGCCACCCCGGGGTTGAGGTACAGCACCGCCGCGTACCGGCACAGCGCCCGCGAGTCGGTGTGCGGGCGCGGCTCGCTCTCGCCCTCGCCGACCACCTGGACGCAGTTGTGGTTGAGGGTGCCGCCGCCCGGCGCCTGCTGCACCCAGAGCCTCCCGGCACCGGTAGCCTCGCGCACCAGCCCCTCCACGACGGCGAGTTCGGCGGGCTCCAGGCCGGGCATGGTGCGCAGTCCGGGCCAGGTCTCCGAGGTGTACGGGTACCCCTGCACCCAGTCGTCCTTGGCCAGGCACCGCTCCCGTACGGCGTCCACGTCCGGGAGGACGTCGTCGAAGACCCAGTAGTCCCGGCCCTTGGTGGGCTTGCGGTAGGGCAGTACGGGCAGGGCGGGGCGTGCGACGGGGCCCCGGCCTGCCGATCCGTTGGGCAGGCGGGGAATGCGGGGGGATGACTGTGGGGGCATGCGGCGAAGCCTGCCCCCGACTTTGTCATGACCACTCTCACCTGGGGAAAGCATCACCCTCTCGTGGTCAGGACATGGGGTGACGGCGCCCCGGGCGGGGCCTGCCCTCACAAGTTCTTTACCAAACCAAAAGGTTTCGGATGGCATCCCCATCCGTATTCATCGGCGTCCGACCCCCGCCCCTGCGCGGGAACCCCGACCGGCAGGAGGCACCAGTGCGCTTTTCGCGGAATGCGACGGGAACACTCTTCGTGGGCGGAGCCCTCAGCGCGACCCTCATAGCACTCGCCTACCCGAGCATGCTGGGCCTCAACACCGTGTCCAGCGACACGACCCGGGTGATCGCCAACACCCAGTGGGGGCCGCTGACCGAAGGCGACCGGGACTTCGTGGTGAAGGTGCGCGCGGCCGGTCTGTGGGAGTACCCCGTGGGTCAGCTCGGCCTGAAGAAGGGCCAGTCCCAGGCGGTCATCACCGCGAGCAAGCACCTGATCGACGGCCACGCGGCGCTGGACGCCAGCTGCCGCAAGATCGCGCCGATGCTCAACATCACCATCCCCGACCTGCCCTCTCCGCAGCAGCAGGGGTTCGTCAACACCCTGACCGCCGACACCGGCAAGAAGTTCGACACGGACTTCGCCAACATCCTGCGCGTGACGCACGGTTCGATCTTCAACACGATCGCGAAGATCCGCTCGACCACCCGGAACACCCTGGTACGGATCCTGGCCGACCAGGCCAACGCCACGGTCCTCGACCACATCACGGTGATGGAGCAGACCGGGCTGGTCGACTTCCCGTCGGTGCTCTTCCAGGAGACGACCCCGCCGAAGCTGCCCGCCACCGACCTGACCCCGCCGCCCCCGGCCGCGGGCCAGCCGCAGGTGGTGCTCACCCCGCCGGTCAACAGCACGACCAGCCCGCCGGCCCTCCCGGGCGAGGCCGGCTTCACGGGCAGCGGTGCCGGTGTCGGGACCGGCAACGCCGACGGCAACGCGGTGAACGCGACCCCGGGCGCCACGCCCACCGCCGGCTGATCACCTCAGGCGCCCAGCCACACCGTGGTGTCGGGCGGGAGCGTGCCGTCATGCGGCAACGGCACGCTCGCCAGCAGCACTTCGCCCGGCGGCAGCGGCACCGGTACGTCCGACACGTTCGTGACGCACCGCCAGCCCTCCGTCCGGGCGAAGTGCAGCACGCCCGGGGGCGCCTCGGCCCAAGTCAGCGTCTCGCCGTCAAGGAGCTTGCGGCGCAGCCGCAGCGCGGTGCGGTAGAGCTCCAGGGTGGAGCCCGCCGTCCCGGCCTGCGCCTCGACGGCGTACGACCCGAACCACTCCGGCTGCGGCAGCCAGGCGCCGCCGGACCCGAAGCCGTACGACGGGCCGTCCGCCGTCCACGGCAGCGGCACCCGGCAGCCGTCGCGGCCCTTGCGGGCGTGGCCCGTCTGCTCCCAGATCGGGTCCTGGAGGACGGTGACCGGCAGGTCGGCGACCTCGGGCAGGCCGAGTTCCTCGCCCTGGTAGACGTACGACGAGCCGGGGAGCGCGAGCATGAGGAGGGTGGCGGCGCGGGCGCGCCCGAGGCCATGGGCGACATCGACGGACGGCGCACGGCCGCCGGACAGCAGCCAGGCGTTCTCGTCCGTGCCCGGCGGCAGCGCCAGCCGGGAGGCGTGCCGTACGACGTCGTGGTTGGAGAGCACCCAGGTGGCCGAGGCGCCGGCCGCGCGGGCGGTGGCCAGCGAGCCGGTGATGACCTCGCGGAGCGCCTCGGCCTCCCAGGGGGTCTGCAGGTACTCGAAGTTGAAGGCCTGGCCGAGTTCGTCCGGGCGGGCGTACAGCGCCCGGCGCGCGTCCGGTACCCAGGCCTCGGCGACGGCCGTGCGGGGCGGGCTGTAGGTGTCGAAGATCCTGCGCCAGTCGCGGTAGATCTCGTGCACCTCGTCGCGGTCCCAGTAGGGGTGGGTGCCCGGCGGGACCCGCTCCAGCGCCTCCTCGCCGGTCGCGCCGAACTCGGCGACGTCCCGCAGCGGTTCGGCGAGGTCCTTCACCAGGGCGTGGGCCACGTCGACGCGGAAGCCGTCCACGCCCCGGTCGGACCAGAAGCGCAGGGTGGTGCGGAAGTCGGCGCGGACCTCGTCGTGCGCCCAGTTCAGGTCGGGCTGCTCGGGGGCGAACAGGTGCAGGTACCACTCGCCGTCCGGGACCCGGCGCCAGGCGCTGCCGCCGAACACCGACTGCCAGTCGGAGGGCGGGAGTTCGCCGTGCGCGCCGCGGCCGGGCCGGAAGACGTAGCGCTCCCGGGCCGCGGAGCCGGGGCCGGACAGCAGGGCCTCGCGGAACCAGGGGTGCAGGTGCGAGGTGTGGTTCGGGACGAGGTCGACGATCACCTTCAGGCCCAGCCGGTGCGCCTCGGCGACCATCGCGTCGAAGTCGTCCAGGGTGCCGAGGCGCGGGTCGACGTCCCGGTAGTCGGCCACGTCGTAGCCGCCGTCGGCGAGTTCGGAAGGGTAGAACGGGCTGAGCCACAGGGCGTCCACGCCGAGCGCCCCCAGATGGGAGAGCCGCTCGGTGATGCCTTGGAGGTCACCGAGCCCGTCGCCGTCCGCGTCGGCGAAGCTGCGCGGATACACCTGGTAGATCACGGCCTGGCGCCACCAGTCGGGATTCCTGGAGGAGAGGTCGACCACGCGCGTTCCTTTCCGGCGAGGGAGCAGGCAGACAGACAGAAGCCTGTCCATATTGCCGAGAAAGGGAACCTTCACACCGCCCGGAGGGGATCATTCCCCCTGTGAGGGAGTTGTGCTGAACTCCCAACGGCCCTTGATTCACCGCAGGTTGACAGCGTTCGGCGCGCCCGACGACCATGGGCGCACGCTGTGGCGCATGTGACCAATGGGCCCAGTGTTTCTTCGCATTCCGCGAGCATTCACGATGGGATATCCATGTCCATAGCCAGACATGTCACCGCGCGCCGCCTGCTGGGGACGGGCGTCGCGTCGTTCGCCCTGTGTGCCGTCTCCGTCGCCGGGGCGTCCGGCGCCTGGGCGCACGGCGGTGCCCCCGGCGGTGACGGCTGGAAGTCCGGCGGCCACTACAGCCCCGGCACCGGAGCCGGCACGGAGACCGGCACGGACAAGTGCCAGTTCTCGATCGACGGCTCGAACTTCTTCGACTCGGTGAAGGTCGACGACCAGAACCTGAAGGTCACCGACGACGGCAAGGTCCACCTCAAGGTGCGCGCCGCCGCCGACGCCTCCTCCTGCACCGCCTCGCTCGCCTCCTACCTCGCCCACGGCCCCTCCTTCGCCACCTCGGGGCAGCAGATCTTCGTCGACTTCGACTCGGTGACGGTCAAGCAGGGCCAGACCGACTCCCTCGACATCGCGGTCCCGGACGCCGGCTGCTTCGCGCAGATCGACCTCTACCGGGGCGCGACGAAGTTCGACGGGAAGACGGACGCCAACGACGGCTTCCAGCACGGCGACCTGCCGGCCGGTCCGGACCACGCGGTCATCAAGGACAAGCTGATCGCGTCCTGGAACGGCGGCACCAAGGACTGCTCGACGACCCAGTCGTCCTCGCCGTCCCCGTCCACCCCCGCGTCCTCGACGCCCACCGCCTCGGCCCCGGAGTCCACCCCGCCGGCCGCGCAGAGCGCCAAGCCGACGCCCTCGGAGACCTCGGCGACCGGCACCGCCTCCGCGTCCCCCTCCCCGTCCGGTTCGACCACCGCCCCGGCACCGGCCCCGAGCACCGACTCCGGCGGTGGCGGCGACCTGGCCCACACCGGCGCCAGCTCCAGCACCGGTTACCTCGCCGGCGGCGCGGCCGTGCTGCTGGCCGGCGGCGGCGCGATCGTCGTCGCGACCCGGCGCCGCAAGGCGACCCGCGCCTGACCCTTCGCATACGTCCGTACGCCCCGGCCGTCGGTGACGGCCGGGGCGTACGCGTGCGTGCCCCGGGACGGGGCACGGCTCACTTGCCGAAGTACGCGTCGTACACGGTGACCGCCGACGCGTTGCCGTTCCTGTCGGTGATCCGGTACCTGAAGGACACCGCCTTGCCCTTGGCCGGGTTCCGGTAGGTGACGTGGCCGTGGGCGACGGTGAGCCTCGTCCAGTGCCCGCCGCCGTCGTAGGAGGCCCACACGGTGAGGGACCTGAGGTTCCGGCCGGCCGCCGAACCCTGGACGGTCACCGGCACGGTGACCCTGCGGCCGGCCGGGGCGTGGCCGCCGAGGTCGGTCCGGGCGGCGATCCGCAGGACGGAGGCCGGCAGGGCGGTCGGCCCGGAGGTCTTCTTCGAGGTGAAGCTCCAGGTGGCGTCGATGCGCGAGGAGGTCCGCGCCACGGCCGCGGAGCGCCGCACGGAGGTGGAGAGCCGGTAGGACGCCTGCCCGGACGGCACCTTGAACACGTCGAGGCCGAACAGCGGGTCACTGTTGCTGCCGACCTTGGTGCCGCCCCGGAAGAGGGTCGTGCGCACCGAGGAGAAGTCGGAGGAACCGGCGTGCCCGGCGCCGTCGGAGAAGAGCGGGATATCGCCGGAGATCTCGTTGCCGTCGCGCTCCAGACCGTAGTCGGCGGTGAGCAGCGGGGCGATCACGGCGGTGTTGAACGTGCTGGTGTAGGTCCGGCCGCCCTGGTAGGTCCGGCCGGTGCCGGTGGTGTAGTGGGCCGTGCCGACCGGATAGCCGTACTCGTCGGGCTCGGCCGCGTACTGGTCGAAGCCCGCCGTCCAGAAGACGCCGCTGCCCGCGGACAGATGCAGGGTGCGGGTGCCCGGCAGCCGCTGGGTGACCGGCCGGGTGAGGCCGGTGCCGCCCGCGGTCTCCGCGAACAGGGTGACCGCGCCGGTGCGGCCCGGCACGGAGCTGCCGAGGCGGGCCCTGACCGTGGCCAGTCCGCTCGCCGCGTAGTGCTTGGTGAGCGCCTTGAACGTGGTCGGTTCGGCGGTGGTGAAGATGTCGTACTCGCTGCTCGCGCCGCGCGTCCACTGCCCGGTCCAGCGCTCGGTGAGGTTCCGGACGGCCGGGCCGAGGTGCGCGACGCGCAGGGCGGCGAAGGAGGTGGTGTGCACGGAGAAGTCGGCGACCGCGTCGGCGTACTGGTAGCCGATGCCCGCGTCCGACGGCTTGGCGGCGGCATCCGGGACGGTGATGTCCGAGGCCCTGGTCCGGTTCAGGTCCAGGGTGACGCGGGTGTCCCCGGTGACGTTCAGCACGGGCCGCGACAGCCAGTCGATCCCGCCCTCGTCCGAGGTGAGGCTCTTCATGCTGACCGAGTCGAGGACGTACCTGCCCTTGGGCACCCGCAGCGTCACGGTGTCGTCCGTGCTCTGCGAGGTGTAGTCCAGCCCCTCGCCGATCCCGGAGTAGCCGGTCAGGGTGGTGAGGTGGACCGGCGACTGTCCGGGCCGGTTCACGAACCTCAGCGTCACGTCGTACGACTGCACCTCGCGCTGCACGCCCACGGTGGTCCGGACGGTCCGGCCGGCGCCGGTCGCGACCACGTACCCCGAGTAGGCGCCGTCGGCCGCGCCCGCCCTGGTGTTCACGGTGACGCCGACCGAGGCGGTGCCGCCCGCCGGGACGGTCACCGCGGTGGCGCCGAGGGTCAGGAAGCCGGCCGGGGCCCGGCCGCCGTCGGGGGCGAGGGCCGTCGGGGTGAGCTTCAGGGTGACGGCGGCGGTGCCGGTGTTCCGGTAGGTCAGCCGCTTGGTGACCGGGGTGTCGTCGGTGTGCGGCCACCGCTGGATGCCGTAGGACAGCGAAGGCTGCTCGGCGAACACGGTCTGCGTGATGGCCTTGTCGACCTGGATCCGCCCGGTGCCCTGCTGGTACGGCGTGTAGGCGCCGGCCTTGGCCGAGCCCATCAGCACCGCCTTGAGCTGCGCGTACCCCCAGTCCGGGTGCTCCTGCTTGAGGATGGCGGCGGCGCCCGCGACGTGCGGGGTCGCCATCGACGTGCCCGAGATGGTCAGGTAGCCGGGCGGGTTCTCCCCCTCCTCCTTGTCGATGGCGCTGCCCGGGGCCGCGGCCCCGGTGATGTCCACGCCGGGCGCGGTGACGTCCGGCTTCACGGAACCGTCGGGGACCGGTCCGGTGGAGGAGAAGTCGGCGAGCTTGTCCTTGCCGTCGACGGCCCCGACGGAGAGCGCGTCGGCGGCGCTGGACGGCGAGTCGACGGTGCCCGCGCCCAGCTCCCCCTCGTTGCCGGCGGCTATGGCGAACAGGATGCCCTTCTCCTCGGACAGCTTGTTCACCTCGGCCTCCAGCGGGTCGGTGCCCGGGGTGTCGGAGCCGCCCAGGCTCATGTTGACGATGTCGGCGCCCTGGTCGGCGGCCCACTCCATGCCGGCGATGATCGCGGAGTCGTCGCCGCTGCCGTCGTCGTTCATCACCTTGCCGTCGAGCAGCTTCGCGCCCGGCGCGATCCCGGTGTACCTGCCCCCTGATCCGGCGCCGGTGCCGGCCGCGATGGACGCGACGTGGGTGCCGTGGCCCTGGTGGTCGGCGGTGTCGGAGGAGAGGGAGAAGTTCTTCGCCGCGATCACCTGGCCCTTGAGGTCCGGGTGGCCGGCGTCGATACCGGTGTCCAGCACCGCGATCTTCACGCCCTTGCCGGTGTAGCCGGCCTTCCAGGCGGTGGGCGCGCCGATCTGCGGCCCCGACCTGTCGTCGCTGACCTCGCGGACGGCGTCCAGCCAGACGTGCGCGACCCCCGGCGCGGCCTCGGCGCCGTTCGTCACCGCTGCCCAGAGTCTGCCCGGGTCCTGCTCCGGGGCCCGGACCGCCTGTGCGTCCAGGGACTTCAGGGTACGGCGCACGGTGGCCGCGTCCCCGACCTCGGCGCGGGCGGCCGTCGCCGTGCCCCGGTAGCCGACGATGACCTTGAGGCCGTTCCGCTGGTCCGCCCGCTCGCTCGCCTTGTTCAACTCGGTGATGTCGAAGAGGCGTTGGTCCAGTTTCCCGGCGGCGACCAGGGCCGCCGCGTCGGTGGGCACGACCAGCGTGTGGCCGCCGACGGTACGGGTCCGGACCGGCACGTGCTCCCGGCCCTCGGCGTGCTGCACGCCGAGGACCCGGCCCCGGGCGTCGACGGTGACCCGGTCGCCGGTGATGAGGGTGAGGGTGTGGGCCCCGGCCGCGAAGGAGCCGGGGCGGGCGGTGGGCGCGGTGCGCGCGGTGGCGGTCTGGGCGAGGGCCAGGCCCGCCATGGCCGTCGTGGTGGTCAGCGCCAGGCAGACGCGTATCGCGTTCCGCGTCCGCCTTCTCGTTCTCGTGCTCGTGCTCGTTCCCGTGCTCGGCATGGTTCCCCCCGGGGCGTGGTGCCGGTCCGTCTCTCGCCCACGATGAGGTTCACCGTCCCGCCCGGGTTCCCCAACTCCTCCTCGGTTACCAACAGTTGACGTTCGGGATCAGCCCGCGACAAAGCCGGTGCCGGCGACGGTCGCCAGGTACAGCCGCACGTACCGCTCGACGTCGACGTCCAACGCCACGTCCACCAGGGCCTGTTCGCGGGCGCCGCCGTGGATCTCGGCCTCGCCGGGACGGGGCCGGCGGTCGACGACGGTCTGGCCCCTGGTCGGCCCGGGGGCCAGGGAGACCTCGACCGGGAGGAGCCGGGTGGTCAGACCGGCCGGGTCGGCCACGGCACAGACCGCGCCGGCGTCCCCGAGGCCGCCGGCCGGGTCGTCGCCGTCGGGGGCGTCACCGACCGGATCGGGGGCGGTCGGCCGGTGCGCGAGCAGGTCCCCGGCGAGCCGCGCCCCCGGTTCCGTGCTCGCGCGCAGCCGTCGTACCTCCTCGCCCGGCACCACGACCCGCTGGAAGACGTCCAGGCCGTACATGGTGATCGGCACCCCGGCGGTGAGCAGGACGGCGGCCGCCTCGGGGTCGTGCCAGACGTTGAACTCGGCGACCGGGGTGGCGTTCCCGGTGGCGACCGCGCCGCCCATGAACACGATCCGCTCGATGTTCCGGGTCACCTCCGGGTGGGTGCGCAGCAGCAGGGCGATGTTGGTGAGCGGCGCGGTGGGGATCAGGGTGACCGGGCGGGGCGAGCCGAGGATCTCGCGGCGCAGCAGGGTGACGGCGTCGACGTCGGCGGGGCGCCGGGTGGGCGCGGGCAGCCCGAGATCGCCCATCCCGTCCGACCCGTGCACATGCCGGGCCGACCGCGCCGCCTCGATCAGCGGCCGTTCGGCACCCCGGGCGACCGGAACGTCCCCGGCCCCGGCCCGCTCCAGCACGGTCAGGGTGTTGCGGACCACCCCGTCCACGTCCGTGTTCCCGGCGACACAGCTCACCGCCCGCAGCTCCAGCCCGGGGTGGCGCACGGCGAACAGCAGGGCGAGGGCGTCGTCGACACCGGTGTCGCAGTCGATGATCACGGGGATGGGCTGACCGGTCACAGTGGGGCTCCTTTCACCTGGCCCGACTCTAGGCGCCCCCTGTTTCCGGACTCCTCGCGCGCCGGGTCGGGGCGGTTCCGGCCAGGGCTCAGAACAAACCCTTGTAGCCGGCGAAACCCGAGCTGATCTGGGTGCGGGTGGGGAAGGCGCCCTTGCCGTCGCCGTTCAGGCGGTAGAGCCGGCCGGCCGTGTCGCGGGCGAGGAGGTCGGGCCTGCCGTTGCCGTCGAGGTCGCCGGTGCCGACCACCGCGTTGTAGGAGGAGCCCCAGCCGGCGGCGAGCTTCACGCGGGTGCCGAAGGCGCCGTTGCCCTTGCCGTAGTAGCGGTAGAGGTTGTTGGCGGTGTCCTGGGCGACGAGGTCGCCGATGCCGTCGCCGTTGAGGTCGCCGGCGCCCACGATCTTCTTGTACGTCTTCCAGTTGGCGTACAGCTTCACGCGGGCGGCGAGGGTGCCGCCGGCTGTGCCCTTGTAGAGGTAGACCGCGCCGGTGGCGGTGTTGCGGGCGATCAGGTCGGGGCGGCCGTCCTTGGTGAGGTCGCCGGGGGAGGTGAGGACGTCGTACTGCTTCCAGCCGGTGGCGGAGACCGTCTTGTACGACGTCGCGGGCGTCGTCGCCCCGCCGCAGGAGGGGCGGTAGTCGCGCAGGGCGTCGCCGACGCGGACCAGGAGGTCGTTGCAGCGGTCGCCGTTCAGGTCGCCGAAGGGCACCGCCTTGGTGCTCGTCGACCAGCCGGCGCCGATCTTCCCGGTCTCCAGCCCGGAGCTGATCCCGTAGAACAAGCGCAGCCGGCCCGCGGAGTCGAGGGCGAGGAGGTCGCCGACGCCGTCCGGGGTGCCGTTGTGGCCGCCGAAGTCGTGGAGGACGGCGGCGCCGCCGGTCACGGTCACCGTGCCGGTACCGAGGGTGGAGGCGGTGCCGGAGCCGTACTGGACCGCCTTCAGGGTCCAGGACAGCCTGCCGTTGGGGGCGAACGCCCCGGTGTCGGTACGGCCGTTCCACACGGGCGCGACGGTGGTGGAGCCGGGGGCGCCGGTGAGGGTGCGGACCGTGCGGCCGGCCGGGTCGGTGACGGTGAGGGTCCAGGACGCGACGGCGGTGTTCGTCGTCCAGGTCGGCAGCCAGGCCTGGCTGGATGAGGTGGTGCCCTTGAGGGCCGCGCCGGCCGGGACCGACTGGTGGGTGACCTTGAGCTGGGGCCAGACGGTACGGGCGGCCTCGACCCCCCGCGAGGTGGCGCTGAACGCCCAGTCCCACACCGCGGTGGCGTCGGTGGCGGAGCGCGCCGCGATCTGCCCGGCGATGGACAGCCGTCCGTAGAGCGGGACGGTACGGGCGGCGGTCCACGCGCCGTCGACGAGCGTCGACTCCTGGAGCGTGTAGGTGTTGGTGGCCGCGGCCTGCGTCCAGAGGACGTGGACCGAGCCGTCCGGGGCGATCGACGCGTCGAAACTGCTCGCGAAGTAGGCCGTGTTGAGTTTGACCGGCGCCGACCACACCCCGGTGTTCGGATCGAACGTGGTGGTCCGCAGCCCGACGGTGGCACTGGCCCGGTCGCGCCAGACGAGGGTGATCCGGCCGTCGGCGCCGGCCAGCGGCTCGGGGGTCGCCTCGGGGTCCCCGGCGGCGGCCACGGCGGTCTGCGTCGGGCTCCAGTCGGCGCCCGCGTCGGTGCGGGTCGCGTACTGGAAGGTGCCGTCCACCTTCCAGAGCAGTACCAGACCGCCGTACGGCGTCGAGGCCAGCGTCGCGGACGCGCTCAGCTTGTCGAGCAGCCGCTCCGGGGTCCCCCAGGCGTCCGCTCCGGCGGGCCGGGCGACCGTCATCAGGCCGCCGATGCCGCCCACCCCCATGGAGTACGACACCACGAGCCCGCCGCGCCCGTCGACCGCGATCTGCGGCTCGTCGAGGCCCGCGCTGGCGGTGTTCGCACCGGCGTACACGGCGAGGTTGCTGACCTTGACGGACGCGGACCAGGAGCCGCCCTGCGCGCCCAGCGTGGCCGCGTACACCTCGGGCACGGCGGCACCGGTGGGCTTGGCGCGCCATGCGGCGGCGAGCGTGCCGCCCGTGCCCTCGGAGAGGTCGAGCCGGTCGAAGGTGCCGTCCGAGGCCAGCACCGCCGGCCCGGACCAGGCCGTCGTCTGCCCGGCCGCCAGCAGCGAGGCGGCGAGCCGCTGCACCCCGGTCGAGCCGTCGGTCCACAGCACGGCCACCGACCCGTCCGCCCGGGCCAGCAGCCGAACCGTGCCCTCCTGGGTGGCGAGCGGGACCGGCGCGGACCAGGTGTCGTTCCCGGCGGCCCGGACGGCCGCGTACAGGGTGCGCGGCGCGTTGGAGGCGGTGGCCTCGGTCCATACGGTGACGGCGGTGCCGTCCCTGGTGACGACGGCGTCCTGGACGTCGGCGGGCCCGTCGCTGAGCGTCACCGAGGAGTTCCACGGCGGCAGGACGGTCGCGGCGGCGGCAGGACCGGCCGGGAGCGCGGTGCCCGCGAGGGCGAGCGAGACGGTGACGAGTGCGGTGGCCGTGGCCCGGCGGCGGTGACGCCGACGTGACGGCATGGCAGAGCTGCTGCTCATGAGTGTGTTCCCTCCCCGTAGGGGCGTTCGCCCCCCGATGTGCAGCCTAGGTGCAGAAGTCCACGGAGAAAATCCTTGATCCGCGACAACTCTCCACACCCGGAGGGCACTTGACTGCACATCGGCCCCGGGCCCCGACGACGGCCACTCCTGGCGCCTCCCCTGGCATCTCCCCTGGGCTACTCGGCACTACTCGGTCTCGAAGTAGTGCCCCTGATCAAGGTCCGCCACCAGTCCCGGCTCCACCGGCTGCCACCCCAGCAGCTCCCGGGTCCGCCCGCTGCGCACCGGCACGTCCAGCGACATGAACGCCCCGAAGAACCCGAAGTGCTCGGCGCGCCGGTCCTCCGGCACGCTTTCCACCGGAAGCCCCAGCCGCCGCCCGATCACCTCGGCGACGTCCCGCACCGCGACCCCCTCCTCGGCCGCCGCGTGCAGCTCCGCGCCCGCCGGGGCCTTCTCCAGCGCCAGCCGGTAGAGCCGGGCGAGGTCCAGGGTGTGCACGGCGGACCACTGGTTGGCACCGTCCCCGAGGTAGCCGGAGACGCCCGTGGTCCGCGCGATCCGGATCAGCATCGGCAGGAACCCGCTCCGGTCCCGCGTACTGTGCACGACCGGCGGGATCCCCACGAGCACGGCGCGCACGCCCTGTTCGGCGAGCTCGCCGAACAGCCGCCCGGTGGCGACCCGCGGATTGGCGCTGTACGCCGCGCCGAGGTGCTCGTTGCCGTCGCCGTGGCCCATGCCGATGCCCAGGAGTGCCTTGCCGGTCCCGGCGAGCGCCTCGCCGATGGCCTGCACCACGATCCGGTCGGTGGCCGCGGCCCCGGCCATGTCCCCGGCGGCCATCGCCGTGTGGTCGAAGGCGAGATGGACGACGGCGTCGGCGTCGGCCGCGGCCGCCCGCAGGCCGTCCAGGTCGGCCAGGTCACCGCGGCGCACCTCGGCGCCCAGGGCCTTCACGGCCGCCGCGGACTCCTCGGACCGGGCGAGGCCGACGACCTCGTGCCCGTTGTTCAGCAGTTCGGGAATGACGGCGGAGGCGATGTGACCGCTGGCGCCGGTGACGAAAACACGCATGACAGCACTCTCCCGATGGACGAGAAGAAGGTGATGTTACTTAGTACCGTCACCATACCCCCGTGACGGTACCGAGTCACATCACTTAGGCTGTCCCCATGGCCCGATGGGAACCGAACGCACGACTGCGCCTCGTGCAAGCCGCGATCGACCTGTTCGGCGAGCAGGGGTACGACAGCACCACCGTCGCCCAGATCGCCGAACGGGCCGGGCTGACCAAGACGACGTTCTTCCGGCACTTCCCGGACAAGCGCGAGGTGCTGTTCGCGGGCCAGGACGAGCACGCCCGCCTGCTGGCCGAGGGAGCGGCGGCGGCGCCCGGCACCGCGACCCCGCTGGAGGTGGTGGCCGCCGCCCTGGACGCCCTGGCCGGCTCCTTCACCCCGGAGCAGCGCGCGTTCGGCCCACAGCTGATGCGGGTCATCGGCAGCCACAGCGAGCTGCGCGAACGCGCCGCGTTCAAGAGCCTCAACCTCACCACGACCCTCGCCACGGCCCTCCACGACCGCGGCGTACCCGACCCCACCGCGTCCCTCGCCGCCCACCTGGGCGCCCAGGCCTTCTCCACCGCCTTCGCCCTCTGGATCACCCCGGCGAACGACACCCCCCTCCCCGACCTGACCCGCGCCTCCCTGACCGAACTCCGCGAGGCGAGCGCGGCTCTCACGTAGCGGAGCACTCGCGTGCGGGGGTGCGGCAGAGGGCGGGCGGGAGCGGACCGGTCTCCCGGCGGTCCGCGCAGCAACGTTCCCGCGGCGCGACGCAGGGAGTCACCCGGACGGACCGGAGCGGTGGTGGGTCGGGGCCGGAGGTGGTGGCGTGGGGACACGTGCTGCGTTGCGTCTGTGCTTCGCCGCGCCTGAAATCCCGGTCCCGGTCCTGGAGAGGCCCCTGCATGAAAGCCATCGCCTCCGGTCTCGCCGTCGTCGGCCTCCTGGCCGGCTCCGCCGTCTCCGCCTGCACCGCCGCCGAGCCGCCGGAGGCGTCCGCCCCGGTCTCCGCCCCGTCCGCCAGCGCCACCGCGGCCGAGCGGGCCGCGCCGACCAGTCCCGCCTCCTCGTCGGGCACCCCGGCGCTCACCGTCGAGCAGGCGCAGGCCGCGCTGATCGACGAGAGCGACCTGGGCGTGCCGTGGACGGCGACCGACGGCACCGCCACCTGGCACGACGGCCTGCTCAAGGCGGCCACCGGCCAGGCCGACTGCCAGCGCCTCCTGGAGGCCCTGTACACCGACGAACTGCTCGGCACCCCGGCCGGTCCGCAGGCCGCCACCGCCCTCGACGACGGCGACGACGCGGCGCAGCTCCGCTACCAGGTCGACGCGAGCCGCTCCGCCGACGTCGAGCGGACCCTGGCCTGGCTGCGGAACCTGCCCCGCACCTGCGGGCAGTTCACCGCGCAGACGACCGCGGCCGGGACCGAGGCGGTCCAGATCGCCGACGCCGGGCTGTCGCAGGACCTCGGCGACGCCCGCCAGGGACTCCGGATGACCCTCACCTCGCAGCCCTCCGCCGCCGACGAGCCCACCACCCTCACCCTCGACATCGCCGTCGTCCGCGTCGGCGACGACGCGATCGTCCTCACCGCCGGCGCCCTCGGCACCCTCCCCGACGACACCACCGAGCAGGCCCTCGACATCGGCGTCCAACGCCTCGCCCAGGTACGGGAGAAGGGGCGGGCGCAGGCCTGACCGGCTAGCTCCGGGTCTCGTACGGGTCCGACGGCTGCCGCACCGTCCGCGCCGACGTCGCGTCCAGCGCGGGCGGCCACGCCGCGTCCGAGCCCAGCTTGCCCCTGGGGTGCCAGGTGCCGGTGACGGTGACCCAGGTGTCGGTGGGCGGCGCGTCCGCGCCCCGGATCTCGACCTTGCTGGTGGTCGCGTCGGCGGCGCAGCACGTGACCATCAGGCGGGTCAGGTACCAGGTGCCGCCGGAGCCCCGCGTCACGAAGCCCGTCATCCGGACGGTACGGCCGGTCAGCGAGCGCCCGCTGTCGTAGATCGCCCGCGAGCTGAACCCGGCGAGGGTCAGCTCCACCGGGTTCCCGGCCGGCAGCGCCGGGAACCTCCCGACCCCCTGCGCCGCCCGTTGCGCCGCCTCCCGCCCCGCGCTGTACGAACCCAGGGCCGGGGGAGGGAAGAGGAGCAGGGCGAGGGCGGGGAGGGTGAGCAGCCAGGCGATACGGGGGCCGGCGGCACCGTGATGGCCGTGGTCGTGGTCGTGGCCGTCGTCGTCCTCGTGGTCGTGGCCGTCGTCGTCGGGAGCGTCCTCGTGTTCGTCGGCCGGTGTGCGGCCTCCCCTGCCGCGCAGGAGCGCCGTCGTCACGCCCAGCAGGGTCAGGGCGATGCCGGAGGCGATCAGGCAGGGGCGCAGCGCCGCCTGCACGTACCTGAGATACAGGTCGCTGAAGAGCGTGATCCGCAGGACCGCCACGCCGACCAGGCAGAGCAGGACGGGTCCGCCGTAGCGCCTCACAGCAGCCACCACCCCACCAGGACACTGGACGACAACGCCACCAGCCAGGTCGCCGAGGAGAAGCGGAGCGCGAAGCCCCTGCCGAAGGTGCCCGCCTGGAGGGCGATCAGCTTCAGGTCGACCATCGGGCCCACCACCATGAAGGCCAGCCGGGCCGTCGCCGGGAACGCGCTGAGCGAGGCGGCGACGAAGGCATCGGCCTCGCTGCACACGCACAGCACGACGGCGAGCAGCGCGAGGAGGGGTACGGCGGTCCACGCGGAGCCGGTGAAGACGTCGAGGACCGATCTGGGCACCGCGATGTTGAAGGTCGCCGCGGCCGCCGCGCCCAGGACGAGGAAGCCCCCGGCGTGCAGGAAGTCGTGCTGGAGGCCGGTGAGGAAGGCGCGGGGGCCGGTGGCGGGGGAACCGGTGGCACGGGGGCCGTGGGCGGGGCGGGGCGGGCGCAGCCAGTCGTCGCGGCCGAACCGGGCCCACAGCCAGCCCATCACCACCGCCGTGCCGAGGGAGGCGAGCAGCCGGGCCAGCACCATCTTCGGCTGGCCGGGGAACGCGATCGAGGTCGCCACCAGCACGACCGGGTTGATCGCGGGGGCGGAGAGCAGGAAGGCGAGGGCGGCGGCCGGGGCGACCCCGCGGCGCATCAGGCTGTCGGCCACGGGCACGGACGCGCACTCGCAGCCGGGGAGGACTACGCCGGCGGCCCCCGCCACGGGGACGGCGAGGGCCTGGTTGCGGGGGAGGAGGCGGGTGAACACCCGTTCCGGGACGAAGGCGGAGATCGCCGCGGAGACGACGGTGCCGAGGAGGAGGAAGGGGACGCCCTGGACGGCGACCGCCGTGAACACGGTCCACCAGGCGGCGACGGGCGGGGTGTAGAGGTCGAGGGCGAGGGTCGGGCCCAGGACGGAGACGACGGTCGCGATGGCGAGAAGGGCGGTGCCGCCGAGGACGACGTGGACGACGGCCCGGGTCAGGAGACGCAGGCCGTCGGCTACTGTCCGTTGGTTTTGCACTCGGGGGACGCTAGTTTCCTGGGCTGTCGCTTTGCACAGAGATTGCTGTGTGCCGGGTGCGGGCCGGTGGGGACTGGTCGCGCCCACGCGGCGGAGCCGCACATCGAATACAGCCCCGCGCCCCTAAAGAAGGGCCGCTTCAGCCCCGCCCACGAAAGTGTGAACGGGCTTCAGGTCACGCAGCTGGTCGCCGGAGGCGGCTGCCGGGTCGCGGTCCCAGACCGTGAAGTCCGCCCAGCGGCCCGGGGTCAGGGTGCCGCGGAGGTGGGACTCTCCGGTGAGGCGGGCCGCCTGGGTGGTGTGGAGGGTGAGTGCCTCCTCGTAACCGATCGCGTGCTCGGGGCCCTTCACGCCGATGACCGTCTGCCGCGTCGTCATGCCCCACACCGAGCGCATCGCGCCGAACTGGCCGACCGGGAAGTCGGAGCCCGCGCTGACCTGGGCGCCCAGGTCGAGCCAGCCGCGGGCCGGGAAGAGGCGGGCGACCCGTTCGGGGCCCCAGAAGCCCTCCTCGACCTCGGCGGTGTCGTGCAGCAGCGGCTGCTGGATGGTGACCGGGATGCCCAACGCAACGGCGCGGGCGCGCTGTTCGGGGCCGGCCAGGCCGCCGTGCTCCATCACCAGCGTGCCGGCGGGCAGACCGGGGTTGCGGTCGAGGACGCGCTCGTAGACGTCGAGCAGGACCCGGACCGCCCGGTCGCCGTAGGCGTGCGTGCCGACCCGCCAGCCGCGCCGGACCACCGCCTCGATGGCCTCGACCAGGGCGTCCGGCTCCCAGATCAGCATTCCGGAGAAGGAGTGGTCGCAGGCGTACGGCTCCTCGGTGGCACCGGCCTCCAGGCCGCCGTCGAGGCCGAACTTCACGCCCCACACCGACAGCCGGGGGTCGGAGGTGTCGCGCCACTCCTCCATGGTGTCGAGCAGGTCCTCCACCTGGGCCGCGCTGGTCATGCCGAGCGCGGAGATCAGCGCGCGCACCCTGGTGTGCAGGGCGCCGGCCTCCCGGGCGGCCCGGAGCACCCGGTAGTCCTCGGGAGTCACCGCGCAGTCCCGGACGGTGCCGACGCCGGTGGCGGCGTAGTCACGGGAGGCGATCCGGAGGCCTTCGACGCGCTGGGCCCGGTCGGGGGCCGGGACCAGGTGTTCGACGAGGTGGAGGGCGTTGTCGATGAGCCGGCCGTCCAGTCTGCCCTCGGCGTCGCGGCCGATGGTGCCGCCGGGCGGCACGGGGGTGTCCTCGGTGATGCCCGCGAGGCGCAGCGCGTAGCCGTTGACGACGTCGTTGTGGCCGCCGCGCTTGACCAGGACGGGGTGCCGGTCGGTGGCCGTGTCGAGTTCGGCCGCGGTGGGCATGCGGCGCTCGGCCAGGTTCAGCTCCTGCCAGTTGGTGGTGGTGCGGATCCACTCGCCCTCGGGGGTGACCGCGGCCCGCTGCCGGATCAGGTCGAGGAACTCGGGGATGGTGCGGGCCCGGTGGACCGGGACGTCCTGGGCGCCGAGCGCGGCGAAGACCAGGTGGGTGTGGGTGTCGTCGAAGGCGGGCAGCACGGTGGCGCCGGGCAGGTCACGGACCTCGGTCCCGGCGGTCACCAGGTGGTCGAGGCCGTGCGGGTCGGCGGACACGGCCGTGATCCGGTCGCCGCGCACCGCCAGGGCCCGTTGCGGGGCCCGGCCGGGCACCAGGGTGTGCACCGCGCCGGCGCGGATCAGCAGGTCGGCTCCGTGGTCGGTCGTCGTCATCGTCTTCTTCTCCCTCAGCCCGCGGCTTCTCGAAGGTTTCGTGTGTCGCTGACGAGACCGTTCTAGAAGCCGATCGCCGGTTCACCGCCATACCGAGGGAGTGGATGCAGGAAACACGCCACGCCCGCCGCCCGCCATACGGATCATGCGACAGGCGGCGGGCGGCGGGCAGGCGGCGGAACGGAAGGGGACCCCGGGCCCCCTACAGCGGCGGCTGCGCCGGGGCCGGTCCCAGGGTGGTGGTGCCCGGGGCCGTACGGTGGCCGAGGCCGGTGCGGTACGCGTCCAGGGCCGCCTCCACCCGGCCGGTGCGGCGCAGCAGGTCGCCGAGCATGCGGCACAGGTCCGCCAGGTCGCCGGCCGCGCCCGCCCGCTCCAGCAGGCTCAGCGCCCGTACGTAGTGCTCCTCGGCCGCCTCCGTGTCCCTGGCGTCCTCGGCGATGATGCCGAGCAGCCGGTGCGCGGCGGCCGAGTGGACCGCGCCGCGCTCGGAGGAGAAGTCGCCGAGCACGTCGTGGAGGAGTTCGGCGGCCTCGTCCGACTTGCCCCGGCGGTGCAGGACGTCGGCCAGCTCGACCGCCGCCTGGCTGCGGTACAGGGCGGCACGGGTCTCGGACAGCATCGCCAGGGCCTCCCGCAACTCCCCTTCCGCACGCTCCAGTTCGCCGTTCTGCGCGTAGACGTAGCCGCGCATCCAGTGGCAGTTGGCGAGTTCGGTGCGGAGCTGGAGCTGGCGATACAGCTCGGCCGCCTTGGCCAGGGAGGCGTCGGCGTCGGCGACCCGGCCCTCGGCCAGCAGGGTACGGGCGACGGACCGGTGCATCCGGGCGATCAGCGCGGGGTCGCCGGCCTGCGGGGCGAGGGCGAGGGCGAGTTCGGCGGCCTGGGCGGCACGGGCGTGGGCGCCCATGTCCATGTACGGGCCGATGGCGGAGGCGTAGAGGAGCAGGAGGGCGTCCGGGTCGTGCAGGCCGCTGCGGTTGAGTTCGTCGAGCGTGGTCTCGAGGAGGTAGACGGCGTACCGGAGTTCGCCGGCGAGGTAGTGGCTGACCGCCCGCCCGCGGATCGCCGGGACCCGCACCGGCAGCGGTTCGTCGGCCGTCCACAGCTCGGCCCGTTCGAAGAACTCCCTGGCCTGCCCGAGCTCTCCGGTGTCCAGGGCGCACTCGCCCATCCCGAGCAGCGCGGTGGCCTGCTCGACCGCGAGCCCGTGCGCCTCGGCCTCCGCGAAGAGGTCCGCGTACTGGGCGGCGGCGGCCTCGGCCGCGCCGGTGGCCAGGGTGCGCTGCGCCTCGGTGAGCCGTAGCCTCAGGTCGGTGGCGATGTGGGCGGGGCGCCCGCTGGCCAGCTCCTCGTAGCCCACGCCGAGCCGGCCCGCGATGTGCCGCAGCGCCTCGTCGGAGGCCCGTACCCGCCCGGCCTCCAGCGTGGAGATGTAGGCGGGCGTGTAGGCCGGTTCGGCCAACTGTCGCTGGGTCAGCCCCCGTTCGGTGCGCAGTTGCTGCACCCGTCGCCCGATGGTCTCCGGGTCGTCCCGTTCCTGCATCTCGTCATTACCCCCAACTCCCCCTGGACCCCTTGCCGTTGCGCTCTGCCAACCCCTAGGTTAAACCGCGAATTAAACGTGCTTAACCCGCCCCTGTTGTTGCGAGGTCGCCGTGCTCGGACGCACATCCGCACGCCCCACCGCACGCGCCCGGTCCCGGGTCCGCTCGATCGGGTGGACCCCCACCGCGCGGAGTGTCGCGGCAGCGGTGATCGCCGTGGCCGCGCTCATCACCGCGGCGAACGCCGGCCCGGCCCGGGCGACGGACAACTCCCCCGATTCCCCCGCCGCGGCGACCGCGACCGCGCAGCACACGAGCGGCCACTAGCCGCTCCACCGGCCACGCGGTTCCGGACCCCCGCCCCACGACCGCCCGACCCCCACCCCACGACCGCCCCCGGCGAGACCCTCCCCCGGTCTCGCCGGGGGCTTTCCGCTGTGGACGGACGTTGATCAGTTCCGCGAATTGCCGCCCCCTGTTTGACAGAAAGCCCTTCCATTGAACTCTCAACTTGCCACTCTTGGTCAGCACCCGGATGTCATGTCCGGGACGAAAAGACCGTACCAACGGACCGTGCCCCCGCACATCCGAACCCCCGAACACGGAACTTCCGAACCCGGAACGTCCGCCCCCTCGAACCCCCGAACCCCCCGAACCCCCCGGACCCCCGAATTCCGGACCGTCGACTGGAGCCCCCGATGTCCCGAACCAGGACCCGCCGTCTCGGCCGAGCCGCCGCCGTCGCGGGCAGCGCAGCCGCGCTCACCCTCGCCCTCCCCTTCACCGCCTCCGCCGGCGTGCTCCAGAACCTCCCGGAGAACGCGACCACGTACGAGAAGAACTTCGAGCCGCTGTACGACTACGACACCGACAGCTGCTACCCGGCCGCCGCCATCGACCCGGACGGCAACCTCAACGGCGGCCTCAAGCCGACCGGTTCGGTCACCGGCAGCTGCCGCACCGGCCACCTCGACCACGCCAACACCTACTCGCGGACCAAGTGCAACAACGGCTGGTGCGGGACCATCTACGCCAGCTACTTCGAGAAGGACGAGGCCTCCCCCGGCATCGGCCACCGCCACGACTGGGAGTGCATCGTCGTCTGGGTCAAGCAGGGCGACTCCACCCCGTCGTACCTGTCCGCCTCCCAGCACGGCGACTTCGAGACCGAGGCCGTCGCCGACGTGCCGATGAGCAGCCAGCGCGTCCAGGTCGTCTACCACAAGGACGGCCTGAGCACCCACGACTTCCGGTTCGCCAAGTGGGGCGAGACCCCGGAGAACGACGACGGCGCCTGGCACCAGGAGAACCTGCTCACCTGGGAGAACATGGCGTCCAACCTGCGCACCGTCCTGAACGCCTCCGACTGGGGCGACGCCAACTTCCCGCTCCAGGACGCCAAGTTCGACGACCACCTCAACAAGGCCAAGCCGAGCGCGATCACGTTCGACCCGTACGCCTGAGCCGGACGACACCCCGCGGCCGGCCCGGAGTCTCCCCGCCCCCGGGTCGGCCGCCCCGGCCTTTCACCGCACGTCAACGCATGGTTCACCCCGTAACTCGACACCCTCGATGAAGTGTTCACGCCACATCTGAGGCGACAGACCGTCACAGCCACCGACCCAGCTGGCACTTCACGACCGGAAACGGCAGTCCGCTTGCTCGTTTCGGCCACATGCGCAAGCCGCGCGTTAGGCCGCGTGTGCACTGACCAAAGATCATCCCGGCGCTTCGTTCACCGCCTCCACACAAGGGATGCACAGTGCACACACGAGCACGAAGACCACTCATAGCGATCCTGACCCTGGCTCTGATAGCCATCGCGGGCGTGGTACCGGCCTGGGCTCTCCCGGCCGGCCCCGCCGCCGTGTCCGCGGCTGCCCCGGCCAAGGTCCGGACGGCCGCGGACCTGCCCAAGCCACCCAAGGCCATGACGCTGGCCGAGCGGCGAAAGCAGGTGAAGCAGTCCCGGGACGACCTGTCGCCGATGGGGAAGTTCCGGTCCGCCCACGGCAAGGGCCTGGGAAAGCCGTCCCGTAAGCCGCACGCCCGGCCGAAGCAGCTCCCGAAGCAGGGGCCCGCCGCCAAGAGTCCCTCGGCCGGGAGCCGGGCAACGACCCTGGCCGCCGCGGCCACCGCCGACCCGGCCTGGGTGTCCTCCACCGCCGTCGCGTATCCGGATTACCTGACGATCGGCGGACATCTGCAGTTCGCCGCCGGCACCACCGCCTCCTCGTACTCCGGGCTGTGGATGTACCTCGTGGACGAGGGCGGCAACATCGTCTACCAGCACGAGGTCAAGAAGGCCACCGACAATCCGGTGGGCGACACCCCGGACAACGGCGCCTGGTGCTACGGCTGGTGGCCGAGCAACTCCTACCCGGCCGACCAGTGCTTCTGGTGGGTCTCCAACCACCTCGGCGGTCTTCTCCAGGACGGCAAGAAGTACTACGCCTGGATCTTCATGACGGGTGCGGACGGCACCTACAGCCCGAAGGGGACCACCTCCCCGCCGGTGACGGCCTTCTACACACCGGGCATTCCCGGCGCGCAGGCGGGCATCTGCTCCTGCTACGGGCAGGCCCACCGCGCCGACCCGGTCAACACAGCCACCGGCATGTTCTACGAGCAGCTCACCGACGCCAGGATGGTCGGCGTCGGCACCCAGGTGTCCCTGGACCGCACCTACCGCTCCGACTCCACCACGACGGGACTGCTCGGCCGCGGCTGGGCGACACCGTTCGACTCGAAGCTGACGGTCTCCTCCGGCTCGGTGACCTACCAGGCCGACGACGGAGCGAGCTTCGTCTTCACACAGGCCAGTGACGGCACGTACACCACACCGGCCGCGTCCACGGTGAAGCTCGCCAAGAGCGGTAGCACCTACACACTCACCACCCCGGACCAGACCAAACGCACGTTCAGCGGTTCCGGTCAGCTGACATCCGTGGTCGACAAGGCCGGCCAGGGCCTGACCCTGACCTACAGCTCCGGCAAGCTCTCCTCGGTCAAGGACGCGGCGGGCCGTTCCACCGGCTTCACGTTCAACACCGACGGCCTGCTCAGCAGGGTCGACCTTCCCGACACCACGTGGGTCTCCTACGGCTACGACGGCGGCCTGCTGACCTCGGTCACGGATCCGGCGGGCAGGACCTCCCACTACGCCTACAACACGGACAAGAGGTTGTCCTCCTACACCGACCCGGCGAACGGCACGGTCTCCAACACGTACTACCCGGACGGGCGGATCAAGACCCAGACCGACCAGAACAACAAGACCACCAACTTCACCTGGGACGACACGGACGACAGCAGCCGCGAGTCGTACACCACCGCGCCCGACGGGGGCGTGTGGACCGACTTGTACTCCGGCAACGTGCTGATGCAGAGCATCGACCCCTACGGCAAGACCGTCTCGTACGACTACGACCAGAAGCTGCGGCCGGTCGACATCACCGACCAGCGGGGCAACACCACGTCGATGACGTACGACAGCGCCGGGCACGTGCTCTCCCGGAGCTCCCCCAGCTCGCTCGGGTACTCCGAGAGCTGGAGCTACGACAGCGCGGGCAACGTCAAGAGCCACACCGACGGCCGCACCTACACGACCTCGTACGGCTACAACACGTCCAACCAGCTGACCTCCAGCACCGACCCGCTGAGCGGGAAGACGTCGTACACGTACACGGCGCAGGGCGCCCTGCACACCGTCACCTCCCCGCGGGGGAACCAGACGACGTACGACTACGACAGCGCCGGCAACCGGACGTCGGTGACCACTCCGCTGAGTGAGAAGACCACCTTCACCTACGACGCCGCGGGCCGCGTCCTGACCATGACCAGCCCACGCGGCAACGTCACCGACGGCCACCCGGACTGGTACACCACCCACTACACCTACGACGGACGCGGTCTGCTGAAGACTGTCACCGACCCGTTGGGCCACACCACCGGCTACGAGTACAACGGCGCCGAACAGCTCACGTCCATCAAGGACAACCAGGGCAACGTCACCGGCTACGAGTACGACGACGCCGGCAACCTCACCAAGACCACGGACGCGCTCAAAAAGTCGATCATCCGGACCTACGACACGTACGGCAACGTCACCTCGGAGACCGACCCGCTCCAGAACAAGACGGTCTGGAACTACGACAAGCTCGGCCGGCTGAGCAGCACCGTCTCCGCACGCGGCAACCTGCCCGGCGCCGACCCGGCCGCCTACACGACGAGTTACGAGTACGACGACGCCGGCAACCGCACCAAGGTCACGGACCCGACCGGCGCCTACGTGACCACCGAGTACGACGCCGTGAACCGGCCCGTCAAGGTCACCGACGCGCTGAAGAAGTCGACCCTCTACGAGTACGACGCCGACGACAACGTCACCAAGGTCACCGACCCGTACACCAAGACCGTCGTCTCGGCCTACGACAAGAACAACCGGCTCCACACCACCACCGACCAGCTGACCAAGACCACCACCTACGAGTACGACGCCGACGGCAACATGCTCAGCACCACCTCCCCGCTGGGCAACAAGCAGAGCTGGACCTACGACGCCGACGGCCGCCTCGCCTCGACCACCGAACCCCGCGGCAACGCAGCCGGTGCCACAGCGGACAACTACACGACCTGGTACGACTACGACGCCAACGGCAACCCGCAGACCGTATGGAACATATCCGGTCAGACCGACACCACCTACGACGCGAACGGGCACCTCGCATGGCAGCGTGACCCGGACGGCGCCACCGCTTCCTACTACTACGACGACCTCGACCGGCTGCACCGGCTGGACGCCGTCGGCCAGGGCACCACGCTGTACGAGTACGACGAGGTCGGCGACCTCAAGACGCGCACCGACGCGAACAACCACGTCACCGCCTACGGATATGACGACGACCACCGTCTCAACTCGGTCACCGATCCGCTGAACCGGAAGACCACCTACTCCTACGACCCCGACGGCAACCAGAACGGCACGACCACCCCGCGCGGCACCACCACTCTCACCTACGACGCCCGCAACCTGCTCAGCAAGACCGACTACTCCGACTCCACCCCTGACGTCAGCTACGGCTACGACGCCGTCGGCCGGCTCACCTCCCGCGTCAACAGCTCCCTCACCGAGGACTTCGGCTACGACTTCGTCGGCCGGCTCACCAAGAACCGCGGCTTCTCATACACCTACGACGCCGCCGGCCACATGCTCAGCCGCACCCTCGGCGACGGCAACACCATCGGCTACACCTACGACGACGACGGCCGCACCAAGACCATGACGGCCGACTCCAAGACCACCGGCTACGCCTACGACCCGGCGGGCAACCTCACCACCACCACCCTGCCCAACACCGAGACCGAGACCCGCGCCTACGACTTCGGCGGACACCTGACCGGGGTCACCTCCGCGAAAGCCGGCACCACCGTCACCAGCACCTCCCTCAGCCTGTCCCCCGGCGGCCTCCCGATCCACGTGAACGTCTCGCGCGCGGGCGTCGGCACCGGCGGCTGGGACCAGACCTACGACGACGCCGGCCGCCTGACCTCCGGCTGCGCCCCGCAACCCACCGACGTGGGCTGCCCCGCCGCCCGCGCCACCGCCTACACCTACGACAAGGTGGGCAACCGGCTCACCTCGACCCTCGGCACCACCAGCACCAGCTACAACTACGACGCGGCCGACGAGCTGATGTCCAGCACGACCGGCTCCACGACCACCGCCTACGCCTACGACACCGAGGGCAACCAGACCAAGGCCGGCGCCGACACCTACACCTACGACCTCGCCGGACAGATCTCCGCCGCCACCATCGCCGGCACCGGCTACACCTACACCCACGACGGTGCCGGCAACCAGCTCACCACCAGCAAGTCAGGCACCGTCCAGGGCCGCCTCGACTGGGACCTCAGCGCCTCGGTCCCCCAGCTGGCCACCGAGTACGACAGCGCCGGAGCGATCAAGCAGTCCTACCGTTACGACCCCCTGGGCCAGCCCGCCGCCACCGAGACCACGTCGGGCGCTCTCTTCTACTACCACCACGACATCCAGGGCTCCCCGGTCGACGTCACCGGCAGCACCGGCACCCTCTACCAGCGCTGGACCTACGACCCCTACGGCACCCGCACCCTCAACACCGTCACCACCGGCGCCCCCGCCAGCACACCCGGCTACACCGGCGCCCGCTACGAGACCACCACCGGCAACCTCGACCTCCACGCCCGCCAGTACACCACCACAACAGGCCGCTTCAACCGCCCGGACCCGGTGACTCCGGGCCTCGACAGCGCCTACACCTCGGCCTACGCCTACGCCAACGACGCACCCACTCTCTACACCGACCCCAGCGGGCTGACTCCTCGTGACCCCGACGACGGGCACGTCCACAGCCTCAGCGAGGGCCTGAAGGTCTTCGGCGACGGCTTCTTGGAGGGGCTCAAGTCGCCCTTCGACTTCATCGGTGACACCTACGACGCCCTCACCGGAGCGAACGGCGGCGCCGGCGCCTACCTCGACAAGTACCTCCCCGTCCGCCCCGCCTACCGCCTCTACCGCGCCGCATACATGCTCCGCCAACAGGGCTGCGACGCACTCGCCGACCAGTACGAGGACGCGGCGGACGAACTCGCCCAGCAAGTAGGCGTGACCGTCATCGGCGGACTGAGCGGATGGCGCCGAGGGGCATATGAGTCCGAGACGTCGGTCCTGGAATCCGAGGGGCTGCCGGGAAAGCCCGCCGGTGGTGGCTTGTTCTACCACGGATCCGACGTGCAGTCGTTGGTAGATATCCTCAACAAGGGCCTGGACGCGACTGCGGCTACCGCAGGTCACACCGACGGGCCAGGAGGTTTCTTCGTCGCCACTCATTACGCCGATGCGGAATTCTTCGCCATTCGGAAGGGGAAAGGGCCCGGAATCATCAAGGTCAAGATCACGGACGCCGCAATGAGTAAGCTGGAGGAGGCAGGAGCGGTGACCCGGAAGATTCCTGAATCGCCCAAGTCCCCAAAATTCGAAGGCTACGAGTTCCACATCCCCTCATCTGCCTTCAATCTCTTCAACAAGCTCAGGCGGGATGGCGAAATTGACATACGGCCCTGACGACGTCACCCCGCTCGACGTGCTGGACTACCTGCGCGGGAACGAGAGCCGGTTCTTCCGCTCGGGCGCCTATGACGCCGTCGAACTGGCGGGAATGATCGCCACCGAGGCGCTGCTCCTGGGCGCGGAGGACATCCGCATCAGGTCCGACGGGGACTGGCTGACCGTGTCCGCGGACCGGGACTGGCTGGAAGCCCATGAGCAGGAGGCGTTCCAGACGGTCCTGCCGTTCCCCGAGGCGGGCGTCAACAGCATGATGGCCGAGATCCTCGCCGTCGCCTTCTCGGCGGGCGTGGCAACGGCCACCGGCGACACGTCCGAGGTGGTCAAGGGGGAACTCGCCTTCCCCGCCCGCCCGCTCGACCGGAACACGGCGAGGGCGGTCTCCTTCATGCGCCGGCGAAGCGAATAGCCCGCGCACGAGTGCCACGCGGCCGCACGAACCACAGCAGGTTCGTGCGGCCGCTTGTCGTGAATGGCTAGTTCGTCTGCAACTGCCGCAGGTGCTGCTGGACGTTCTCCAGCGCGCCCTCCCGGCGGCCCGGCACCCTGAGTCTCAACTCCGCGAGCGCGGGCCCGAGTTCGCGGGCCCGCGCCGTGTCCTTGATGGCGCCCCACTGGTGGTGGGCCCGGTCCACGGCCGCCTCGACGGCCGGTGCGTCGGCCGGCTGCCCCGCGGCCAGCCGGGCGTGCGCCACGGTCAGCCAGGTACGGCAGCTGCGGGCCGCGTCCCCCGCGAACATCGCGAGGTCGGCCCGTACCTCGGACCAGTGCAGGGCGTCCTCGGAGGCCGGCCCGTGCGCTCGTGCGGCCGCTTGCTCCCAGCGGGCGGCCAGATCGTCCGCCTCGGTGTACCGGCCGTCCCGCACCGCCGCGCTGATGGCGTCGTGCGGATCCCCGCTGTCCGGGGTGTGCGTGCTGAGCAGGAAGTCGGCGGCGGCCTCCGCCCCGAGCCGCGCGAGCACCTGCCGGTGCAGCTCCGCCATCGCCGGCCGGTGCCCGCTCCGCAGCACGGTCGCCACGGCCTTCATGTACGACGGTACGGCGACCCCCCGCCGGGCGGGCGGCGGCGCGATCCGTCCGTGCACGGTGTTGTTCCGCCCGCAGTCGAGCGGAACGGTGTGCAGCTGCTCCCAGGTCTCCGGGTCCGCGTGCAGGTCGAGCACCAGCGTCGTCGCCCCGGCCGGCCGCAGCCTCAGCTCCTCCCGGATCCAGTGCCAGGGCAGGCCGGTGTAGCGGACGGTGGCGGGCGTGGTCCGGGCCAGCGCGAGGTGCGGCAGCCGCTGCTTGCGGTCCAGGTGGAGCTGGCCCGTGACGAAGACGGTGAGCGGGCCGGGGGCGGCCGCGGCGGCCCGCAGCCGGGTCAGGACGGCCTGCGGTTCCAGGGGGTCGGCGAGTTCGACGACGTTCGCGGTGTCGGTGCCGGAGAGTATCGCCGGGGGCACGGCCGCGAGCACGGACAGCACGGAGGCCGCGTCCACCATGCGCGCTTTGCCTGTCGGCGAGGCCGCGATCAGCAGCACGGTTCCGGGCATCCGGCCCTCCCCCTTTGTTCCCCGTTTTCACTTACGCCAGCACGGTAACCGCTGCGCTTGCAAAGCGGGTGCCACAGGGGAGCTTTGACCCGGGTAACAACCGGTACGCCCCCCACACCCTCCCCCCACGACCACCCTCACTCCCCTTGACACCCCGGCTCCCCCTGACACCTCGGCTCTCCTCGACACCCCGGCTCCCCTTCACACCCCCGCCCCCCTTGGCATCCCCGCTCTCCTTGGCACTGCCGCCGCCTTCTTTCCCCGCCGCGACGGCGCTCAGCCATGACGGTGCGGCTCGGCGGTGCCGAACTGCCGCTACCCGCCATTGGACTCCCGGCCGGTTGCGGAGTGCAGCGCCATCGTGGCCGGTCGCGCAGTTCCCCGCGCCCCTAGGGAGCTGCGTCGCGGCGTGCTGCATTGTCCCCGCCCGCCCCCGACGGCCGGCCGGTTGCGGTGCGGCGTGCTGCTTTGTTCCGGTCCGCCCTCCCCTTGCCCCGCGGCCCTAGGGGGTTGCCGTGCGGCGTACCGCGAAGATTGTGGTGTCGTCGGAGAGGTGGTTGTGGGTGTGGTGGAGTACGGCGTCGCGGATGTGGGTGACGAGGAGGGGCGGCGCGGGGGTCGGGGCGAGGGTTGCCGTCCTGGTGAGGTCGAAGAAGGTGTCGGCGGCGTTTCTCGCCTCGGTCACGCCGTCCGTGGTGATGAGGAGGGTCTCGCCGGGGGCGAGGGTGACGGTCAGGGTGGGTGGGGGGCCGGCCGTGGTCGTCAGGTCGGCCATGCCGAGGGGGAGTCCGTGGCCCGGGGGGAGGGGGCGTACCCCCGTCGGCCCCACCGCCAGCGGCGGCTCGTGACCGAAGTTGATCAGTTCCACGACGTCCGGGGAGTCGGGCGGAAAGCTCAGCAGGACCGCCGTGGCGAAGCGGTCGCCGTCGTCCCGGCCCAGCGCCACCGTATGGCCCCGGTGCCGGACCATCCGGGTCTCCAGCCGGTCGGCCACCGTCGCCAGGTCCCGTTCGTGGTACCCCGCCTCGCGGAACGTCCCGAGCAGCGCCGCCGCCGTCTCCACCGCCCCCAGCCCCTTGCCCTGCACGTCCCCGACCAGCACCCGCGTGCCGTACAGCCCCGGCTGGATGTCGTAGAAGTCGCCGCCCACCCGGGCCAGGCTGTCGGCGGCCAGGTACACCGCCGCGTGCTCCAGCCCGGCCCACCCCTGCGGCAGCGGCCGCAGCACCGTACGCAGGGTCGTCTCGGCGATGTCCCGCATGTGCAGCATCCGCCGCTCGCCCTGCCTGCGGACCACGCAGGCGAGGATGGCCAGCAGCCCCGCGAAGGTGACCAGGATGAAGTCGGGCAGACCGGCCTGGTGCTGCTGGGGCCAGGCGCTGTCCACGGCGACGTAGTCGAGGACCGAGAGCACCGCGAAGACCGCCGTCGTCCACACCCCGCAGATCGCCGCCGCGATACCGGGCACCAGGACGATCCAGGAGACGATCCGGAACCGCTCCGTGGTGTTGAGGTCGACCGCCGTGATCCCGGCGAGCAGCAGGAGCGGCGCCGCCCATGCGATGCTCCGGCCCCTGACCCACAGCAGCTCCTTGAGCCGCCGCAGGGCCTGGTGGTCGGTCACGAGAGTCAGGGAAACACGGGCGGGGACGCGTCGCACGTCGTACGGGACGCCGTGCAAGCCGTCGTACGGAACGCCGTACGGGACGCCTACGGGACGCCGTCGAGATGTGCCGACCGACTTGCCAGGGGGTACCCGCAGGTGTGCTCTGGAAGGTGGGGGCGAGGAGAGAGGAGCACGCTCATGGCTCAAGCTGCACCCACGTCCGGCGGTATGCCCCGCAGCGGCCGGACGCCCGACGTGTTCAGTACGCGGATGCACGCCAGGGCCCGGATGGCCGTACCGGTCGTGACCGGGCTGATCTACGGCTACTGGGCCGCGGCCAACCGGCGCATGGGCGGGCCCATCACCGGCTGGAACCTGCTGTTCGGCTTCCTGACCGCGCTCGTCTTCGCGGTGGTGCTGTTCGCCGTGCTGACCATCGCCCCCCGGCTGCGGCGCGAGCTGCACGCGGTGGTGTGGACCGCGTTCATCGGCATCGCCTTCGGCTTCCTGTACAGCCAGAGCGGCGACTCGGTCCTCCGGTCCGTCGGCATGGCGCTCGCGGTCGCGGCGGTGACGTTCATCGTCATGTTCTACCGGTTCTACACGCACGAGGACGCGACCGGACACCGCATCCGGTAGCCCCGCGTCCCGCGCGCGGTCCCGAGCGTGGGCCCCGGCCCCCACGGCCGGGGCCCACCTGTTTCCCCTGTTTCCCCTCACCAGTCGCCGAGGCACCGCGGGCGCCCGGCGACGCTCCCAAACCAGGAAACACCCGTTCGGGTCAACCCTCCACCGGAGCGCGGCGCCCCAAGGGATTCCGGGGGCCCGCACCGTCGTCGCCGCCGTCGCCGCCGCCGTCGTCACCACCGTCACCGCCGTACCGCCCGTTCGCGCGCCGCTCCGCCCCGCGATACCCCCGCATGCCCCGAATGCATCACCCCGCTCGCCTGACCGGCCCTCAGGGGCTTGCCTGGAACCGTGCCCTCAGTGCCCCCGGGGTCCCCGTGGCCCGCGCCGCCCTCAGGTCTCCGGCGCGCCCTGTCGGCCCTGCTGATCGCGCTGGGCTGCCTGCTGCTGCCGTTCGGCGTGCTCGCGGCCTGGGCCGCGTACGGGCTCGCGGACACCGGACAGTACGTCAGCACGATGGCGCCGCTGGCCGACGACCCGGACGTCCGGGACGCCGTGGCGGACACCGTCGGCGACGGCATCATGCGCGAGGTGGACGTCGGCCGGCCGATGCGCGGCACGGTCGCGCCGTTCGTGCGCGACGCGGTCCGGTCCTTCACCCAGACCCGGGCGTTCCGGCTGGCCTGGGACGCCGGCAACCGGGCCACCCACGACGCCGTGCTGCGCGCGCTCCAGGACGAGCGCGAGGAGCCCGTCACCGTCGACCTGGCGCCGGTCACCGCCCAGGTCAAGGACCAGCTCACCCAGGACCATGTGCCGCTCGCGGCCCGCATCCCGGTCCAGCACACGGCCGTCGCGGTACTCCCGGCGGCCGAACTGGACCGGCTCCGGAAGGGGTTCCACGTGCTCGAGGTCGCCGGCTTCTGGCTGCCCGTCGCCGCCGTCGTCTTCGCGGTCGGCGGCATCGCCCTCGCCGTCCACCGCCGCCGTGCCGTCATGGCGACCGCGCTGGGCACGGCCCTGGGCGGCGCCCTGCTCGGCCTCGCCCTCGTGATCGGACGCCGGCTCACCCTGGCCGACCTGCCGCCGGACGTCCCGCACCCGGCCGCCGCAGCCGTCTACGACGCCCTGACCTCCACTCTCCGCACGGTCTCCTGGCTGCTCCTGGCCCTCGGCCTGACGGTGGCCGCGATGGCCTGGATCGGCGGCCGCCTGCGCCGGTCCGGTCCGGAGGAGCCGGACGAGCCGGTGCGAACGGCCGCCGGCGCGGCCGACTCCGGTTCACTCAGGGCCGATTCACAGACTCCTGACCAGAACATGCCAGTCATGTAACCGGCTGCTTCTCCGGGAGTCACCCGGCGGGCGCACCGGCCGACCACCGTGGCGCAACGACGGCCACCGGTACGGAACACCGGCGGCCGACGTGAGCTGAGGAGCCCCCACCGATGAACCGTCCCGCCGCGCGCCGAGCCGCCGTCGTCCTCACGGCCGGCCTCGCCCTGTCCTTCGCCGCCGCGCTGCCCGCCCAGGCCGCCGACTCGACCGTCACCGAGGCCCAGTGGCTGTCCGACGTCGCCGCCGTCACCGGTCCCGCGCAGACCTACATCGACAACCGCGCCGCCGCCAACACCTCCGGTGCCAAGCAGGCGATCGTCCTCGACATCGACAACACCTCGCTGGAGACCTACTTCGAGGGCGGCATCACGATCCCCGCCACCCCGCCGGTGCTCGCCCTCGCCCAGGACGCGCACGCCAAGGGCATCAGCGTGTTCTTCGTCAGCGCCCGCAGCGACCTCTACAACGTGGTGACCAAGGCGAACCTGAAGTCGGTCGGCTACACGGTCGACGGCCTCTACGCGCGCACCGTCGCCCAGCTGCTGACCGAGTCCGTCGCGGACTTCAAGACCTCGCAGCGCAAGGCGATCGAGGCGAACGGCTACGACATCATCGCCAACATCGGCAACAACACGACGGACCTGACCGGCGGTTACGCCGACACCACCTACAAACTGCCGGACTACGAGGGCCTGCTGGACTGACCGTCCGCCGGGGGCTGCCGCGGGCCGCGCGCCGCGAGGGCGGCCAACGTCCGCAGGGCCGCCGCCAGTTCCGGTTCCGCCGCCGACGCCAGTCCGAGCCGTACCGCGTCCGGCGTCCGCTTCGGGTCCACGCGGAAGGCGGTACCGGGGGTGACGGCGATCCCGCGGGCCGCCGCGGCGGCCGTGAAACCGTCCGCCCGCCACGGCTCGGGCAGCTCCCACCAGGCGAAGTACCCGTGCGGGTCGGCCCGTACGGCGAACCCGGCCAGCGCCTCGCGGACGAGCCGCTGCCGCCGTGCGGCCTGCTCCCGTCTGGCCGCCACGAGCCGTGCCACCGTCCCGTCCCCGATCCACCGCACCGCCGCCTCCAGCGCGAACGCCCCCGCGCTCCACCCGCCGGACCGCACGGCCGCCGCCACCGCGCCCACCCGGTCCTCCGGTACGACGGCGAACCCGGCGGTGAGACCGGGCGCGACCCGCTTGGAGAGCCCGTCGACGAGATGGACCAGCCGTGGCGCGAGGGCGGCGAGCGGCGGCTCGGGACCGTCGTGCAGAAACGACCAGATCCGGTCCTCGACGACCGGAAGCCCCACGTCGGACACGGCTCGCGCCAGTCGGATCCGGCGCTCGGCCGGGACGGTCACCGACGTCGGATTGTGCAGGGTCGGCTGGAGGTAGAGCGCGGAGAGCGGCGCGGACCGGTGCACGGCGAGCACGGACTCGACGACCGGCCCGTCCTCGTCCGCCCGCACCGGGACGAGCGTGACACCGAGCCGGCCTGCGATCTCCTTGACCAGCGGATACGTCAGCGGCTCCACCCCGACCCGGCCGCCCGGCCGTACCAGGGAGCCGAGGGTGGCGGCGATCGCCTGCCGGGCGTTGCCCGTGAAGAGGATGCGGCCGGGGGCGGGCCGCCAGTCGCCGGTGGCCAGCAGCGCGGCGGCGGCCTCCCGGGCGTGCGGGGTGCCGTCGGCGGCGGCAGGCCGCAGGGCGACGGTGAGCGCGTCGGGCCGCAGCAGCGGCGCGAGGGCCGGGGCCAGCAGCTCCGACTGCCCCGGTACGGAGGGGTAGTTGAGCTCCAGATTGACCCGGGCGGCACCGTCCTCGACCAGCGCCCGCCCCTGCGGCACGGCCTGCGCGGCCCGCACGAAGGTCCCCCGGCCGACCTCGCCCACCACCAGCCCGCGCCGCACGAGTTCGGCGTACACCCGCCCGGCGGTCGAGGCGGCGATCCCGTGCCGGCGCGCGAACGCCCGCTGCGGCGGCAGCCGTTGTCCGGCCCGCAGCCGCCCCCGCGCGATGTCCAGCGCGATCCGGTCGGCGATCCCCCGGAAGTCGTCCACGCGGTCCCCTCTCCGACGGCATCTCTCATTGCACCGAGCGCAAAGATTTTATTGCACCGAGAAGTTGTGGATCCCTAGGGTCGTCCGCATGCCCCCCTTCCTCGCATACGACGACAATGCCCGGCAAACACCACACAACCCGCACACCCCGCGCCACCCCCTCCCGCCCGCTCTCCCTCTCCTCCTCATCCACGGCCACCCCTTCGACCGCACGATGTGGCAGCCCCAGGTGGCCGAGTTCGCCCCGGCCCGCCGGGTCGTCGCCCCCGACCTGCGCGGCTACGGCGCCTCCCCGGTCACCCCCGGCAGCACCCCGCTCGCCCGCTTCGCGGCGGACCTCGAGGAACTCCTCGACGCACTGGACATAGGGACCTGCGTGGTCGCCGGCCTGTCGATGGGCGGCCAGATCGCGATGGAGTGCTACGACCGCCTCGGCCCCGACCGGGTCCGCGGCCTGGTCCTGGCCGACACCTTCCCCGACCCCGAGACCCCGCAGGGCAGACGGGCCCGCAACGCCATGGCCGACCGGCTGCTGAGCGAGGGCATGCGCGGCTACGCCGACGAGGTCCTGGAGAAGATGGTCGCCCCGCACGCCCACCCCGACGTGAAGGCCCACGTCCACCGCATGATGACGGCCACCCACCCCGAGGGCGCCGCGGCAGCCCTGCGGGGCCGCGCCGAACGCCCCGACTACCGCCCGCTGCTGGCCGGGGCGACGGTCCCCGCCCTGATCGTGGTCGGCGCGGACGACGCGTACACCCCCGTCTCCGACGCCGAGGCGATGCACGCCCTCCTCCCCGACTCCACACTCCGGATCATCGACGGGGCGTCCCACATGCCCAACCTGGAACAGCCGAAGGAGTTCAACCGGGCGCTGGGCGAGTTCCTGGCACGACTCGACGAAGAATCACGCCCCCCGAAAGCCCGGCAGCACCCATCCCAGCCCGCCCGGCATTTGACGACGAGGCCCTTCAGCACCCACCCCAACCCGCCCGGCATTTGACGACGAGGCCCTTCAGCACCCACCCCAACCCATCCGAAACCCAAACCCGAAAGCCGGACAGCACCCACCCCAGCCCGTCCGGCGTTTGAGGACGAGGCCGTTCAGGCCGATGCGGGGGGGCCGGGGGCGGCAGCCCCCGAAGCGGTGCCCGCAGCCTCGTTGCTGCCGTCGCCGACACCGGCCACCGTGCCCTCGTCGTGGAGATCACGCTCCACCGGCACAAGCCCTGATAATGGGCGCATGTCCCGCGAGTTCCCCATCGGCCTCACCCCTCCCGACTGGCTGGTAAGGAACCTCCGGCCCCAGCAGGCCGCCCCCCTCAACTGGGCCGCCCTCGCCCGCGCCGCGCTCGCCATGAGCCTCCCGCTCGTCGTCGGGCTCGCGGCCGGACAGCCCGCGTACGGGGCGCTCGCCTCGATGGGCGCCCTGTCCGGGGTGATCGGCGACACCGCCGACGCCTACCGGATGCGGATCCTCAACATCGCGGTCCCGCAGCTCTTCGGCGCCGTCGGCGTCACCGTCGGCTCGCTGGTCTACGGCCAGGGCTGGCTCACGGTCGCCGTGATCACCGGCATCGCGCTGCTCTCCGGGATGATCTCGACGATCGGCGCGGTCTCCTCCGTCTCCGGCCTGCTGCTCCTGCTCAACTCCGTGATCGGCGCCGGCCTGCCGCTGCCCGGCGCCTGGTGGCTCACCCCGGTGCTGATGACCGGCGGCGGCCTGCTCGTCCTGCTCCTCGCCCTGCTGGCCTGGCCGCTGCGCTCGGGCGTACCGGAACGCTCGGCGGTCGCCGCCGCCTACCGCACCGTCGCCGACCTGCTGTCCGTCAGCGACGGCGACGACGACGAGGCGTACGACCGCGCCCGGCACACCGTCACCCAGTCGCTGAACGAGGCGTACGACCTGATCCTGGCCCGGCGCGCCCGGTACCACGGCCGCAGCAGCGAACTCACCCGCATGCTCGCCCAGTTGAACGCGATCACCCCGGTGGTGGAGGCCGCCCCCGCCGTCCGGCTCGCCCGGCGCGCCGGAAAGCCGCTGCCGCCCGAGGTCCCGACGGCGGTCCTGCACATCGCCGACGCGATCGAGACCGGCTACACCGGCCCGACAGGGCTGGACCTGCCCGCGCCCGGCAACGAGACCGGCCGGGCCGTCGACCACGCCCTGCGGCACGTCGCCGAGGTCGCCACCAGCCCCGACGTCGACCCCCGCGGCATCGACGACCGCCTGGGCCGCCCCGCCGCCCTCGGCATCCGCACCGCACGGGCCGCCCGCAACGTCGTGCTCTCCGCCAACTCGTGGCGCTACGGCATCCGCCTCGCCCTGTGCATCGGCATCGCGCAGGCCCTGGTCTCCCTGGTCCCGGTCCCGCGCTCCTACTGGGTCGCCCTCACCATCACCTTCGTCCTCAAGCCCGACTTCGGCTCGGTCTTCTCCCGGGCGCTGCTGCGCGCGCTCGGCACGGTGGCGGGCCTGGTGGTGGCGGCGACGGTCCTCACCGTCGTACCGCGCGGCTGGTGGGACGTACCGGTGATGATGGTCCTGGCGCCCCTGGTCCCGGCCCTGACCCCCCGGGGCTACGGCTTCCAGACCGCCGCCATCACCCCGGTCATCCTGCTCCTCTCGGACAACCTGAACCACCAGGGCACGGCCCTGCTGCTGCCCCGGCTCCTCGACTCCCTGATGGGCTGCGCGATCGCGCTGATCGCCGGGTACCTGCTGTGGCCGGAGAGCTGGCGCACCCGGGTCGGCGACCGGCTGGCCGACGCGGTGGCGGACACGGCGGCCTATGTCGAGCTGGCCTTCAGGCCCGGCGCGGAGCCGGCTGCCCGCGCCCGGCTGCGCCGCCGCCTCTACCGGGACCTGTCCGTGGTCCGCACCGAGTTCCAGCGCGCCCTGACCGAGCCGCCGCCCACCGGCCGCCGGGCGGCGGCCTGGTGGCCCCTGGTCGTCGCGGTGGAACGCATCGTCGACGCGACGACGGCGGCCCGGGTCCGGGTACGGCACGGAGCGCCGCCCCCGGACCGGGCCGAGGTCGATCAGGTGACCCTGCAACTGCGCGAGCTGGCGGAGGGCGTCCGCAGCTCGGAGACCCTGGTCGCGGTACGCACCGACCTCACGGGCCCACCGGACAGCGTCCTGGAACCACTGCGCCAGGAGGTGGCGGCGGCAAGAGCGATCGCCTCCCCCCACTGATCACTGTCACTGACCACAGCCACCGGCCAACGCCACCGACCACAGTCACTGACAACTTCCGTCACACGCCGATGTCGCACCCGTCCTTGCGCCACACGGCGACGACGGCGGGCCGCACGATCTTGCCGGGCCCGTCGGGCCAGGTGCTCGCGGGGTTCTCCACGCTCGCGCCCGTGATCTCACCGGGGTGCTGCACGGCCACCAGCACCCGCCGGTCCTGCACCAGCGGACCGCAGGTCTCGGCGCCGGTCGGCACGGTCAGGAACTGCTTCAGCTCACCGCGCCTGGCCCCCGTGGTCGCCACGCCGAACAGGCCGTCGTGCGAGCCGAGCTGGTTGCCGTCGGTGGAGATCCACAGGTTGCCGTGCGGGTCGAAGGCGACGTTGTCGGGGCAGGAGATCGGGCTGACGTCGTCCTTGGGGAAGCCGGCGAAGTAGGTCGCGGGGTCCTCCGGGTCACCGGCGACGAGGAAGAGCGTCCAGGCGAACCCGGTGCTGTCGGCGCGGTTCCAGCGCTCGGTCAGCTCCAGGATGTGCCCGTGCTTGTTGGCGTTGCGGGGGTTGGCCTCGTCGGCGGCGGCGTTCGCGCCGACACCCCGGTTGGTGTTGTTGGTGAGCGCGACGTACACCTTGCCGGTGCGCGGGCTGGGCTCGATGTCCTCGGGCCGGTCCATCTTCGTCGCGCCGACCTTGTCACCGGCGAGCCGCGTGAAGACGTACACCTCCTCGGCGCTCATCCCCTCGACGTGCGAGACGGCACCGCCCGCCGTCGCCGTGGCCAGCGGAATCCACTCCCCGCTCCCGTCGAACTCCCCGTCCGCGGGCAGCTTCCCGGTCCCGTCGATCTCGATGGCGGGCGAGTCCCCGGTGAGCCGGGCGACGTACAGCGTCCCCTCGTCGAGCAGCGTGGCGTTGTGCTCCCGCACGCCCCGCCCGTTGCCCCGCTTCATCTTCTTGCTGCCGACGAACTTGTAGAAGTAGTCGAACCGTTCGTCGTCACCGGAGTAGACGACGGGCCGCCCGTCGTCGGTCATGCGCACGGTCGCGCCCTCGTGCTTGAACCGCCCGAGCGCGGTCCGCTTGCGCGGCGTGGACTCCGGGTCGTACGGGTCCAGCTCGACCACATACCCGAACCGGTGCGACTCGTTCGGCTCCTGGGCCACGTCGAACCGCTTGTCGAAGCGTTCCCACTTCCGCTCGGTGGCCCCGGTCCCGAGCCCGTAGCGCTTGTCCGTGGCCCGCGTGCCGTTCGCGAAGTACTGGTTGAAGTTCTCCTCGCCGTGCAGGGTCGTCCCCCACGGGGTGGTGCCGCCGGAGCAGTTGTTGAGCGTCCCGAGGACCTTGCGGCCGCTCGGATCGGCGGAGGTCCGGAGCAGACCGCTGCCCGCGGCGGGACCGGTGAGCCGGAACTCGGTGGTGGCGGTGACCCGCCGGTTGAGCGCATGCCGCGATACGGCGGTGAGCGCCCCGGTCTTCCGGTCCTCCTCCACGACCACCACCCCCAGCCCGTGCGCGGCCCAGGCCACCTCGACCTGGTTGCGGGTCGGGTTGGCGGCGTCGTACCCGCGGAACATCAGCACTTCGTCGGTGTACTCGTGGTTGGCGACGAGGATCTGCCGGCGCGGCTCGCCGGGCAGCGGCAGCAGCGCGAGGAAGTCGTTGTTGTACCCGAACTGCCCCGCCTGGGAGGCCGCCGTCTGGTTCTCGGGGTCGAACCTGGGCGCCCCGCGCAGGATGGGCTCGCCCCACCGCACGACGACGTTCTGCCCGTAGCCGTCCGGAACGGTGACGGTGTCGGCGGTGTTGGGCGCGACGGAGCCGAACCGGAGCCCCCGGGCCCCGGCAGCGGGTTTGGAGGCACCGCCGCCGGTGGCGGCACTGGCGGACACCGCACCCGCACCACCCACGCCACCCACCGCACCCACCGCGACGGCCACGACCGCCGCGGCCCGCACCACGCTCCGACGGCTCACGGCGTCGGCGATGACATCGCCCACGTAGGCGTTGGAGCTGGTGTTGGGCACCTCGTGGAAGCAGGCGTCACCGCACCGGAACCGGCAGGTGAGGGCGGACCGCCCGCCCGGATGCGAGTGGGCCCGTGTTCCTACGATCGGCAGCAGCTTGCGCACTTTACTCTCCCCTTGCGAACTCTTGGCGTGAGCGTGACGGTAGGGGCGTGGCTGTGCACGCGAACAGCCGCCGAATGAACGGGAGATGAACTGACCTATGCCGACAGGTACTTGGAAACGGGCTGGGACTCGACCGCCGCTCGCCCGACAGGAGTCATCGACCCTCCCCAAGATCGCAACCTGGGGCCGCTAACCTTACGTGTCCGTCCTGGCCAGCGATTGACGGGTATCAACTCACGCGAAGGGTTGCGCACATGGGCATTCTCACTCTCCTGCGGAACGCATTCGGCAGGTCGCGAAAGCCGCGCCCTGCCGAGGCAGAGGGTGCGGACCAGCTCCCTTCGCAGTCGAAGCAGCAGGCGCCGAAGCCGGAACCGGAAGCCTCGGCGGCAGTTCCGGAGCCCCGCCCTGCATCGACCGACGAACACGATCTGGTCTCAGCAGCTTTCGACAACGTAACGGTTCCGAAGCAGGCAACCCGCCTGATCGAACCAGAGGTGGAAATCAAGCCGGAAGCAACACCGGAGCCCACCACGACAACGGACCCCAAGTCCGCCCCTACGGCAGAGGCAGAGCCGACGACCGAATCCGCGGCCGAGCCTGCGGCTGAAGCCGAGCCGACGACCGGGCCGGAGACCCCGGAGGCGGAGGCAGAGCCGACGACTGAGCCCGAGACGCCGGAGCCCGTGGCCGAGGCCGAGCCGACAGCCGAGCCCGAGGCATCGGAGCCGACGGCCGAAGCAGAGCCGGTCATCAAGGTCGAGGCCGAGGTGACGGTGGAGCCGGTGGAGCCGGTGGAGCCGACGGCGGAAGCCGAGGCCGAGGTCAAGGCTGAGGTTGAGGCCGAAGCCGAGGTTGAGCCCGAAGCGGCAGCCGAGCCGGAGCCGACGACGGAAGCGCCCGAGGAGACGGCCTCGGAGCCGACGGCCACGGCCGAGGCAGAACCGGCGGCGGAGCCCGAGATGGTGGCGCAGCCGGAGACGGAGCCCGCGTCTGTGACCGAGCCGGAGCCGGCGTCGGAGCCCGATTCCGAGCCGGAGCCGGCAGCCGAGGCGACCGCCGAACCGGAGCCCGCAGCCGAAGCGGCAGTCGAACCGGAGCCGGCGGCCGAAGCAGCTGTCGAACCGGAGCCCGCAGCCGAAGCCGCCGCCGAACCGGAGGCCGAAGCCGCCGCAACACCCGCGCCCGAGCCCGAGCTCGCGTCCGCGCCCGAGCCGGCAGCCGAATCCACCCCGGAACCCGTGGCAGCCGCCGCAGCCGCCGACGGCGAATCCGCCCCACAGGGGCCACCCGCACCCGACAACGAAACTGTCACGGGTGGTGCGGGTGGGAACACGGAGGCCGAAGGCGAAGCCGAGGCCACGGCCCCCGGCGACGCCGCATCCAGCGCCCTCGCCAAGGCCGCCCTCACCGGCACCCACGCCGCCACCTACCTCGTCCTCGACCGCTCCGCGAGCATGCGCCCGTACTACAAGGACGGCTCCGCCGCGGCCCTCGCCGACCAGACCCTCGCCCTCGCCACCCGCCTCACCCCGGCCGGCGAGAACCCCACCGTCCACGTCGTCTTCTTCTCCACCGAGGTCGACGGCACCACCGACCTCACGCCCGCCTCCCCCGAGAACGCGATCGACGAGGCGCACGCCGGTCTCGGCCGGATGGGCCGTACCAGCTACCACGCCGCCGTCGAAGCCGTACTCGCGCACTACGACGAGAACGCCGGCGCCAAGGCCCCCGGCACCCCCGCCCTGGTCGTCTTCCAGACGGACGGCGCCCCGGACGCGAAGACCCCGGCCACCCAGTCCCTCACGGACGCGGCGAAGTCCCACCCCAGCGTCTTCTTCTCGTTCGTCGCGTTCGGCGAGCACGAGAACAAGGCCTTCGACTACCTCCGCAAGCTGAAGACCGACAACGCGGCCTTCTTCCACGCGGGCCCGACCCCCCTGGAGCTCACGGACGCCGAGCTCTACGACGGCCTCCTGATCGACTGGCGCCCGTAACCCCACACCGCACCACACCGCACGGCCCCATGCCGCCCGCTTCTCACCCAATAAAACGGGAAGCGGGCGGCATACACATGTCGGCTACGATTTCAAGGTTCGCAATAGCAGCAACAGACCGACCTGGGAGCAGCCCCCGATGGCTCGACACCTCATCACCAGCGCCCTTCCGTACATCAACGGGATCAAGCACCTGGGCAACATGGTGGGGTCCATGCTCCCGGCGGACGTGTACTCCCGGTACCTCCGCCAGCGCGGCCACGAGGTCCTCTACATCTGCGCGACGGACGAGCACGGCACCCCCGCCGAGCTCGCCGCGAAGGAGCAGGGCCTCCCGGTCGACGAGTTCTGCGCCCAGGCGCACGACGCGCAGAAGGCGGTCTACGACGGCTTCGCACTCGCGTTCGACTACTTCGGCCGGAGCTCCTCCGCCGAGAACCGCGAGATCACCCAGCACTTCGCCCGCCGTCTGAACGAGAACGGCTTCATCGAGGAGCGGTCGATCCGCCAGGTGTACAGCCCGGTCGACGGCCGCTTCCTCCCGGACCGCTACGTCGAGGGCACCTGCCCGCACTGCGGCTACGACAAGGCCCGCGGCGACCAGTGCGAGAACTGCACCCGCGTCCTGGACCCGACCGACCTGATCAACCCGCGCTCGGCGATCTCCGGCTCCACGGACCTGGAGATCCGCGAGACCAAGCACCTCTTCCTCCTCCAGTCCAAGCTGGAGAACGAGGTCCGCGAGTGGGTCTCGAAGCACGACAAGGACTGGCCGCAGCTGGCCTCCTCCATCGCCCACAAGTGGCTGACCGAGGGCCTGCACGACCGAGCGATCACCCGTGACCTGGACTGGGGCGTCCCCGTCCCGGCCGACACCTGGCCCGAGCTGGCGGCCGAGGGCAAGGTCTTCTACGTCTGGTTCGACGCCCCGATCGAGTACATCGGCGCGACGAAGGAGTGGGCGGACGCGGCACCCGCCGGGGAGACCCGCGACTGGAAGTCCTGGTGGTACGACGTCGACGCCGACGTCCGCTACACGGAGTTCATGGCGAAGGACAACGTCCCCTTCCACACGGTGATGTTCCCGGCCACCGAACTCGGCGTCCGCGAGCCGTGGAAGAAGGTCGACTTCGTCAAGGCCTTCAACTGGCTGACGTACTACGGCGGCAAGTTCTCCACCTCGCAGAAGCGCGGCGTCTTCACCGACCAGGCCCTCGACATCCTCCCCGCCGACTACTGGCGCTACTTCCTCATCGCCAACGCCCCCGAGTCGGACGACTCGTCCTTCACCTGGGAGCACTTCACGGCGACGGTGAACAAGGACCTGGCCGACACCCTCGGCAACTTCGTCAACCGCGTCCTGTCCTTCTCCAGGAAGCGCTTCGGCGACGACGTCCCGGCCGGCGGCACCCCCGGCGAGGCGGAGGCGAAGCTCGGCACGGAGATCGCCGCGCTCCTCGCCGAGTACGAGTCCCACATGGAGTCCCTCCAGTTCCGCAAGGCCGCCGCGGCCCTGCGCGCCCTGTGGTCGGCCGGCAACTCCTACCTGGAGGAGAAGGCCCCCTGGCTGGAGATCAAGACCGACAAGGACGGCGCGGCGCTCACCCTCCGCACCGCGATGAACCTGATCCACCTCTACGCGGTGGTCTCGGAGCCCTTCATCCCGGCGACGGCGAAGACGATGCGCGAGGCGTTCGCCCTCGCCGACGACACCGCGTCCTGGGTCACCGCCGACGAGGCGAAGGCACTGGCCGCCGTCCCGGCCGGCACCCCCTTCACCGTGCCCCCGGTCCTGTTCGCGAAGCTCACGGACGAGGACCTGGAGACGTACAAGACCCGCTTCGGCGGCGAGACCACCGCATAGAGCCACCCCCCGAAGGGCCGGCCGGAGGACCCCTCCCGCCGGCCCTTCGGCGTACGTGAGCCATATCGCAGGTAAGAGACCGACCAGTCTCTTACTTCTTCTTCACTCTGCATTTACCTCCGGGATAAGGTGCCGTTCGTGAAACGCATCCTGATCCGCTCCGGCAAGAGCCCGTTCCGCGTCGCCACTCCGGCGGAGTTCATCCACCAGGACCTGATCGGGACCAACACCGGGAACCTGATCTTCAGCGACTCGGCGCACAAGATGCTGACCACCCCGGACACCGAGGTGACGTCCAACGGCATCCGCACCGACCCCTCGGCCCGCCGCGCCGCGGAGATCAACGAGCGGTACGACGTGTTCGTCGTACCGCTCGCCAACGCCTTCCGCCCGACCTTCCGCGCCTCCCTCGACCGGCTCTCGACGCTGATCGAGCAGCTCACCATCCCGGTCGTGGTGTTCGGCGTCGGCGCCCAGGCCCCCGCGGACTACGACACCGAGTGGCTGAACCCGATGGCCGACTCGGTCCGCCGCTTCGCCCGAGCGGTCCTGGACCGCTCCGCCTCCATCGGCGTACGCGGCGAGCTGACCTCGGACTACCTCAAGAGCCTCGGCTTCCACGACGTCGACATCATCGGCTGCCCGTCGATGTTCCTGTACGGCGACACCTTCCCGGAGATCCGGGCCACGGAGCTGACCGCCGCCTCCCGCATCGCCCTGAACCTCTCCCCGGACGCGATACCCGTCGGCGACATAGCGGGCATCGCCCGGCACGCCTGGGAGCGCTACCCCCACCTCACCTACTACGCGCAGAACTCCGTCGACGCGGAGCTGCTGCTGTGGGGCGACACCTCCCCGGAGTCCGGCCACACCGACCCCTTCCCGCTCCAGCTCAGCCACGCCCTGCTCCAGGAGAACAAGGTCCGCATGCCGCTGGACCCGGCCACCTGGATCGACGAGCTGCGCGGCTACGACTTCGCGTACGGCACCCGGATCCACGGCAATGTCGCCGCCCTGCTGGCCGGCACCCCGAGCGTCGTCCTCACCCACGACTCGCGCACCCTCGAACTGTGCCGCTACTTCGACATCCCGCACCGCCCGATCACCGAGCTGGACGCCGGCACCGACCCGCGTGACCTGTACGAGGACGCCGACTTCTCCGCGATGGTCAAGGGACACGGTGAGCGCTTCGAGCGCATCATCGCCTTCCTCGACCGCAACGACCTGGAGAACACCTACACCCACGGCGACGGCGGCGCCGCCTTCGACGCCCGGCTGGCCGGCCTCGACCTGCCCCCGTCGATGCCGGTCTGGGACGGCGGCGACGACGGCCAGCTGCGCTACCGGTTCAGCCGGCTCCGCGAGCGGATCACCGCGGCGGACGCCAAGGCCGACCGGCACGCCAAGGAGAACAGGGAACTGCGCACCCGGCTGACCACCGCCGAGAAGCGCGCCACCGAGACCACCCGCCAGCTCGAAGCACTCCGCAAGGAGCTGAAGGCCGCCGCCAAGCAGCTGTCCGCGATGGACCGCCGCGTCACCGGCATCGACAAACGCCTCCTGGTCCGCCTCGGCCCGGCCCTACGCCGCCGCGTCCGCCGCTCCCAGCCCAAGTCCCCCCAGACCTGACCCCCCGGCCCGTCAGCTCACCGGCCCCAGCACCAGCACCGCCGCGAACAAGTTCTCAGCTCGCGGTCAGCACACCCGCCCCCGCCGACTTCGCCAGCTCCGCCGGCAGGTTCTTCGCGCTGGACTCCAGGCCCGCCGTCAGGGTCGGGGTCCAGTTCACGGTCGTCTTGATCTTCTTGGAGTTCGCGGCGTTGTAGGCGGCGACGAGGTCGGTGGTCGTGCCGTTGACGAGGTTGCCGCTGCCGGCGACCGAGCCGGTGCCGTCGCCGCTGAGGAGCTTGGAGACCTTGATGGAGCCGGGCACGGTCCAGTAGTTGTTCTGGGCCACGACCTGGGCCTTGGCGCGGGAGTTGATGCTGTACTGGAGCGCGTAGCCGTTCAGGGGCGTCACGTCGTAGACGTTGTTGTAGAGGTGGACCTGGCCGACGCGGGTGAGCGGGGCGCGCTGGACGATGCCCTTCCAGACGTTGTGGTGCAGGGTGACGCGCAGCTTGCCGCTCGGCTCGCTGTCGCTGCTGCCGATCAGCATCGTCTTGTCGTGGCTGGTGAACCGGTTCTGCTCGACGGTGACCAGGTCCGAGCTCTTGGTGATGTCGAGTTCGCCGTCGTGCACCTGGTACTCACGGCCGTAGTACTTCGGGTTGAGGCTGTCGAAGTGGCCGGCGTCGCTGAACGTGTTGTGGTCGGCCCAGACGTGCGTGGCCCCGCGCAGGGTGACCGCGTCGTACTCGGAGTTCCAGTTGCCGCTGTCGCCGTCGGTCGGGTCCCACTGCGGGAAGCAGTCCTCGGTGTCGGCGAACGTCAGGTTGCGGACGATGACGTTGTCGACCTTCTGGATCTGGAGCATGCCGCCGGTGATCCCGGCCTTGGTGCCGGGGACGCCGACGATCGTGGTGTTGGCGGGGACCTTGAAGACGATGTTCGCCGCCTGCTTCTTCTGCGCGGCGGCCCGGGCGGTCTCCTGCGTACCGGAGGGCAGCTTGGAACGGCCGTACGTCGACGGGTCGAACGCCTTCAGGTACGAGGTGAGCGAGTAGCCCGTGCCCGCCGCGTAGTCCGCGCACGTCAGCTTCTTGCCGCTGTCGTCGGTGTTGGCGTCGATGGTGCCCTTGACCTTGATGATGCGCGCGGTGGTGTCGCTCGCCGACCCCAGCGCCTTCACCAGCTGGGCGCGGGTGGACACCGTGAAGGTGTGCGCGGAGTCGGCCTTCGCACCACCGGTCGTGCCCGTACCCGAGGACGCCCAGCCGTCCTTCGCGGCGAGCGTCTGGTGATACAGGTCGGCACCGGACGCGTTCGCGCTCAGCACGAGCGCCCCGGCCCCGACCCCGGCCGCCACCACGGCGGCGGAGACGACGAGAGTACGACGCTTGCGAAGGGACCGACGGTGAGAGACAGAGGCCACGGGGGAGTCCTTACGTTCTTCCGGGTGTTGGGGGCGAGCCCGCGTGAACGGGCTTCCGACTCCTCTGTGGTTGTGGAGATCCAAAAGGTTGCCGTGAATTTTTCCGCCGTACGGTGCCCGTATCGCGGGCGGGCGGCGAAAGTTGACCCGGGCAGCCGTTCCCTGCCGGAGAGACCGGTGGCACCCGGCCGCCCCCGATTCCTCCATGCCCACGACACATCCGTATGGTTTCGCCATGGCACCCCCTGAGCTCATCCCGATCGCCTACGAGCCCCACGGCCGTACCGAGGCCATCGGTCACTACACCGGCGGCCAGTTCCTGGCGTCGGTCACCTACGCGTTCCCCGAGGGGTTCCGGCTCGACGAGGGCTGGGAGGAGCAGAAACGGCTCTACGCGGTGCTCCATCTCTTCGACGCCGAGGGCCGCTACCGCGACTCCCAGATCTGGTGCGCGGGCAGCTGGGCCGAGCAGCAACTCGATCCGGAGGGCGCCGGTTCGGTGCTGGCCCGGGCCCGCGCGCACCTGGCGGGCATGCTGCGCAGCCTGCCCCGGCGCACGTACACGGACATAGCCATCCGCCCGTTCCAGCTCACCGTGGACGGCGTGTTCTTCGGTCTGGTGGCGAAGGAGGACGAGGACGGGGGATGGGCCGAGCTCTACCCCGACCACCTGGGCTTCGGCGAGCCCTGGGACGGCCGGTACGACACCTGACCAGCGTGTCCACGTCCAACTGCTGCTAATGTCCGCTCACTTGTGCGAGGGCAGGGGACCCTCGCAGGGAGGGACACTCACGTGGGCAGATACGCCCTGCCGCGCCGCCGGCTGGCGGTCGCGATCTCTTCGGTGGCACTGGCGATGGCGGGTGGCGCCGTGCTTCCTACGACGGCCGTGGCGGCCCCGGTCGTGCCATGGACCTCGGCCACGGCTCTCACCGGCACCGATGTCTCCACCTCGGTGATGGATCTCGTCACCACCCCGGACGGGTCCGCCGTCGCGATCTGGGACCAGTTCGCGGCCGCGGGATCCGCCGAACGCAAGGTGTACGCCGCCGTCAGGCCGGCCGGCAGCGACACCTGGGGCACCCCGGCGCTGCTCGCCACCACCCCGGACGAAGCGGGCAAAGCCAAGCTGCACGCCTCCGCCGACGGCACGGTCACCGCGCTGTGGCGGGAGTACCCCGACGAGACCGCGCCGGGGTCCGGGCCCTTCGACACCCGGGTCGTCAGCTCCGTGCTCGCGGCCGACCACTCCGGTTGGTCCGCGCCCGTCGATGTCGTCGGCACCGACGCCTCCTGGGGCGACGGCGGCCTCGACCTCGCCGAGGCCCCCGACGGCACGCTCACCGCCGTATGGAGCTCCAGGTCGCCGGGTTCCAGCGCCCCGTGGGAGGTGTACGGGGCCACCCGGGGGACCGACGGCACCTGGTCGGCTCCCGCGCGGCTCAGCGACACGGTCGCGGACGGTGCCGACGGGGCGACCTCGCCGAGCGTCGCGGTCACCTCCGACGGCACCACGGTGGTCGTCTACAAGCAGACCGACGGCCCGTCGGCCTCGGTACGGACCGTCTCCCGCGCGGCCGGTGCCGCCGGCTGGACCGCCCCGGCCGCCGCGAGCCCCACCTACCAGTCCGTCAGCGCCCCCGAGGTCGGCGCCGCCGACGACGGCACCGCGACGGTCGCCTTCAAGGCCACCGACGAGTCCGAGGACCAGACCATCCGCACCGCCACCCGCGGCGGCGACGGCACCTGGTCGGCGCCCGACGCGGTGACCCCCACCGAGAACCTGGCCGGGACCCCCGAACCGCTCATCGCCCCGGACGGCGACGTCACCCTGGTCTGGGTCGACTACACCACGACGTTCAGCACCCGCACCGCCACCCGTGACGCCGCCACCGGCGCCTGGTCGGCCGTGCGGACGCTCTCCACGTCGTACGTGCCCGAGGCCTGGGACGCCGTCATCGCCGACGACGGCACCGTGCACGCCCTGTGGCCGCAGGACGTCGGCAGCAAGCGGAACCTGGTGGAGTCCGTGGGCAGCGACGGCGCGTGGAGCGCCCCGACGGCGCTGCCGGGCTCGTCGGCCGCCTACGTCCTCGGCCGGGTCAGCGTCGGCGAGGACGGCAGCGCCACCGCCGTCTGGTCCGGCGCCCCGAACGGCAGCGCCAACGCCCAGCTGTGGGGCAGCCGCACCGCCTGGCCCGCGCTCGCCGTGAGCGGGTCGAGTGTGCCGGCGACCGCCGCCCTCAAGGGCACCACCGCCGCGAGCAAGGTCTGGGCGCCCACCTGGACGCTCAGCCGCCCCACCTCGTCCTGGACGGTGGCGCTCACGGACGCGGCCGGGAAGACCGTCCGGACGCTCACCGGCTCGACCGACGGCCTGACCGTCGCGCCGAGCTGGAACGGTCGTACGGCGTCCGGGGCTTATGCCCTCAACGGTCCCCTGAACTGGACGCTGAGCGCCGCCCAAGAGGGTGCGGCGACGGCCGTGAAGCTGGCCTCCGGCAAGGTCACGGTGACCGGCGGCGCGGCCGTCGCCCGGGACTTCGGCGGTGCGGCGGCGACCCCGGACGGGGCAGGCGACCTGCTCGCGCTCAGCTCCTCGGGCGGGCTGACGTACCAGCTGGGCACCCGCACCGGCACGTTCTCCGGCAAGGTCACCGGCTCCGGCTGGGCCACGTCCACCAGGTTCGTGCCCTTCGGCGACCTCAGCGGCGACCGCTGCAACGACGTCGTCGTGCGAACCGGCGGCGGGGCCCTGCGCCTGTACAAGCCGGCCTGCGGCAAGGCGCTCACGCCGTCGACCTCGTACACGACCCTCGGCAGCAGCGGCTGGACCCAGTACGACGTCCTCACCTCGCCGGGTGACGTCACCAAGGACGGGCGGCCCGACCTGCTCGCCCGCAACGCCTCCACCGGCGCGGTCTACCTCTACAAGGGCACCAGTACCGGCAAGCTCTCCGCGCGCGTGAAGCTGTACGACGACTGGAAGACGTACAAGAAGATCGTCGGTGTCGGCGACCTCGACGGGGACGGCGTCGGCGACCTGCTCGCCCAGGACAAGTCCAACAACCTGTACCGCTACAGCGGCACCGGCAAGGGCACCTTCAAGGCGCGGGTGAAGCTGTCCGGCGCCTGGGGCGGGTCGTACAACGTCGTGGTGGGGGTGGGTGACATCACCGGGGACGGAAAGGCCGACCTGGTCGCCCGCGACACCTCCGGAAACGTGTACCGCTGCAGCGGGACCGGCAAGGGGTCGTTCGGGGTGCGGGTGAAGATCGCCTCCGGGTGGGGCTCGTACAAGTCCCTGTCCTGACCGGCGCGGGGGGGACGGCCGGTGCGACGGGTGTCGTACCGGCCGTCCCCCCGGATCGGCTGGATCAGCTTGCCGAGGCCGACGGTGATGCCGAGGCGGACGGGGCCGGGCCGCCGCCGTCCTCGCCGTCGTTGGTGGCGTCGGAGTCCACGGTCATGGTGATCGAGCCCAGTACGCCCTTGGCGATGTCGTCCTTGCGGTAGCGGAGCTTGAGCAGACCGCCTGCGGTGCCGGACTGGTCGTAGATCGTGTCCTCGGTGAGCGTGGTCCGCTCGGTGGTGTTGGTGACGTACGGGTCGAGGGTCGTCGTCGCGATGACGGACTCCTCGTCGAAGAAGAACTGGCCGGTGTGGCAGGTGTGCCCGCCCTCGTACCCGGCGTCCGTCCACTCCCCGTCGACGTGCACCTTGACGTGGACGTGCACGCAGCGGCCCCGGTACCAGCCCGGGAAGACGGTCTTGAAGGTGACATGGCCGTGCCGGTCGGTGCGCCAGGTGCCGCGCAGGTAGCGCTTGTCGTCGGTGGGGTCCTGGTGGCCGCCGCCACCGCCGGGCGGGGGTCCGGTCGGGGCGTCCGTGGGCGTACCGGTCGGGGAGCCGGTCGGCGCGGGGCCGCCGCCTCCGCCGCCTCCGCTGGACGCCTCGTAGCCCGAGTAGTAGCCGATCGCGTCGCAGTGCCAGATGTCCACCGCCGCGTTGCGCACCGGGCGGCAGGTCTCGGTGTCGATCACCCGCAGGGCGAGGGTCAGCGGGATGCCCGTCCGGTCCTCGGTGATGTCCTGGCGGATCTTGTCCGCGTCGATGTAGTAGGGGCCCTCGGTGGTCTCCGAGGTCAGCTGGTAGCAGTCCGCCGGCGGTTCCGGCCGGGGCCCGTGCCCCGGGCCCTTTCTCTCCCCGGCGACGGCGTTCACGGCGAACGCCCCGCCCAGACCCACCGCCGCGACCGTGCCCGCGCCCACGACGACGACCTTGCGCCGGGTCGGGTCGCCCGGACGCCGCTCATCGAGCTGTTCGTTGTCTGTCATGCGGCTGGAAGCTAGGTAGGAAAGCTGGGAGCGAGCTGAGAAAGCGGTGCTCTTTTTCCAGCACGGGGAATTAAGGCCGGAAACCACCGCCCGACCCGTCGGACAAGTCTCCGAAAAACATTGGAAAAGGCGCCGTAACCGAGTACGACGCCTTTTCCGGGTGCAGGGTGTGTACGTGTGTCAGCTGGACGTGGCCGACGCCGAGGCGCTCGGCTGGACCGAGTCGTCCGTGCCGTCGTGCGTCGCGTCGGGCTCGACGCCGACCGTGAGGGACGCGCGGACGCCCTTCGCGATGTCCTTCTTGTGGTACTCCAGCTTGAGGAGACCGCCCTGGGTGCCGGACTGGTCGTAGATCGTGTCCTCGGTGAGCGTGGTCCGCTCGGTGGTGCTGGTGGAGTACGGCGTGACGGCGGCCGAGGCGATGACCGCCTCCTCCGCGAAGAAGAACTGGCCGGTGTGGCAGGTGTGCCCGCCCTCGTAACCGGCGTCGGTCCACTTGCCGTCGACGTGCACCTTGACGTGGACGTGCACGCAGCGGCCCCGGTACCAGCCCGGGAAGATGGTCTTGAAGCTCACCCGGCCGTGCTGGTCGGTCTTCCAGGTGCCGCGCAGGTAGCGGGTGTCGCTGGTGGGGTCCTCGTGCTGGCCGCCACCGCCGGTGCCACCGGAGGGCGCGCCGGACGGGGGCTCACCCGTGGGGGTGCCGGAGGGGGCGTCCGAGGGGGCCGAGCCGCCGCCGGTGGACAGGCTCTCGTAGCCCGAGTAGATGCCGAGGGCGTCGCAGTGCCAGATGTCGACGGCCGCGTTGCGCACCGGCTTGCAGGTCTCGGAGTCGATCACCCGCAGGCTCAGGGTGAGCGGGATGCCCTCCTTGTCCTCGGTGATGTCCCGGCGGATCTTGTCCGCGTCGATGTAGTAGGGACCCTCGGTGGTCTCCGAGGTCAGCTTGTAGCAGGTCTCCGCCGCGCTGCTGGACGCGGTGGCGGTCGTCGTCGTCTCGTCCGCGAAGGCGCTGGCGGCGAGGGTGCCGCCGACGCCCGCGACCGCCACGGCCGCGCCGCCCGCCACGACCACCTTGCGCCGCGTGAGATCCCGTTTGTGTGCCGGCTTCTGTGTTCCCGTCATGACCGGGACGCTAGGTAAGAACACTGTCCGGGCGATGGGAATGACCTGTGGCAGACCAAGAAATCTGAAGACACCCGCGGGCACAAAAAGAAGAGGGCCGGAAATCTACGGCGATTTCCGGCCCTGCTTCAGAATCCGGCTTACTTCGGCTGCGGCTTCCGGATGGAAAGGTGCAGCTCGCGCAGGCGGGTCTCGTCCAGCTCGGTCGGGGCGCCCATCATCAGGTCCTGGGCGTTGCCGTTGAGCGGGAAGGCGATCGTCTCGCGGATGTTCGGCTCGTCGGCGAGGAGCATGACGATGCGGTCCACGCCCGGGGCGATGCCGCCGTGCGGCGGGGCGCCGAAGCGGAAGGCTCGGAGCATGCCGGCGAACTCGCGCTCGACGGTCTCCTCGTCGTAGCCCGCGATGCCGAAGGCCTTGAGCATGATGTCGGGCTCGTGGTTCCGGATGGCGCCGGAGGACAGCTCGACACCGTTGCAGACGATGTCGTACTGCCAGGCGAGGATGTCCAGCGGGTCCTGGGTCTCCAGGGCCGCCATGCCGCCCTGGGGCATCGAGAACGGGTTGTGCGAGAAGTCGATCTTCCCGGTCTCCTCGTCCTTCTCGAACATCGGGAAGTCGACGATCCAGCAGAACCGGAAGACGTTCTCCTCGAAGTGCCCGGCACGCTTGGCGGCCTCGACCCGCACCGCGCCCATGATCTTGGAGACCTCGTCGAACTCGCCCGCGCCGAAGAAGACGGCGTGCCCGGCGGCCAGCTGGAGCCGCTTGGTGAGCTCGGCGACGTTGTCCTCGGTGAGGAACTTGGCGATCGGGCCGGTCAGCGAGCCGTCCTCGCCGACGCGGACCCAGGCCAGGCCCTTGGCGCCCTGCGAGACCGCGTAGTCGCCGAGCTGGTCGAAGAACTTGCGGGGCTGGTCCTGGACCGCCGGGACCGGCAGCGCGCGGACGTGCTTGCCGGCGAAGGCCTTGAACTCCGAGCCCTCGAAGATGTCGGTGATGTCGACGAGCTCCAGCTGGGCGCGGAGGTCCGGCTTGTCGGAGCCGTACTTCAGCATCGCCTCGCGGAACGGGATCCGCGGGAACGGGGACGTCACGTGCCGGCCGTTGCCGAACTCCTCGAAGAGCTCGGTCATCAGCTGCTCGATCGGGCGGAAGACGTCCTCCTGCTCGACGAAGCTCATCTCGACGTCGAGCTGGTAGAACTCGCCGGGCGAGCGGTCGGCGCGGGCGTCCTCGTCGCGGAAGCAGGGCGCGATCTGGAAGTAGCGGTCGAAGCCGGAGATCATCAGCAGCTGCTTGAACTGCTGCGGGGCCTGCGGCAGGGCGTAGAACTTGCCCGCGTTCAGACGGGAGGGGACCACGAAGTCACGGGCGCCCTCGGGGGAGGTCGCGGTGAGGATCGGGGTGGCCATCTCGTTGAAGCCGAGGGCGACCATCTTGTGGCGGATGGCGGAGATCACGGCCGTGCGCAGCATGATGTTGCGGTGCATGCGCTCGCGGCGCAGGTCCAGGAAGCGGTACTCCAGGCGCCGCTCCTCGTTGACCCCGTCCTCGGTGTTGATCGTGAACGGCAGCGGGGCCGCCGCGCCGAGCAGCTCGACCTCGCCCACCTCGACCTCGACCTCGCCGGTGGGCAGGTCGGCGTTGATGTTCTCGGTTCCACGTGAAACAACGCGGCCGTCGACGCGGACCGTGGACTCCTTGGAGAGCTTGTCCAAGGCCTCGTACGCCGGGGTGCCGGGGCGGGCGACGAGCTGCGTGATGCCGTAGTGGTCGCGCAGATCGATGAAGAGGATGCCGCCCAGGTCGCGCCGATTGTGCAGCCAGCCGCTCAGCCGGACGTCGGTGCCGACGTCAGAGGCGCGGAGCTGGCCGCAGGTGTGGGACCTGTACCGATGCATCGTCGGGTTTTCCTCTTCTTCGTGGTCTGCCGAGGTGCTCTCCTCGACCGGGACGGGCTACGGGGCCCGGACCCGTCAAGGGTACCGGGCAGGCAAAGATCGGCTCCCCACCATTTATCCCACCGGAAACAGTGGCAGTCTTCGATCTCATCTTCTTAAAGTGGGGCAATGCGAACTGGCGAGCCCCTGCCCGCCGTGGAGGACGTCCTCGCCGCCCTCGCGACCGGGCTGTGGCACTGGGACACCGCCACCGGGCTGGTCACCGCGGACGCGGAGGCGGCCCGGCTGATCGGGCTGCCGGCCGAACCGTCCGTCCTGTCGGAGGCCCTGGTCCGGTCCCGTTTCCACCCCGTGGACTGGAACGAGAACACCAGCATCACCCGGCTGGCCGCGGTCGAGGGCACCCTCGGCGAGGTCCGGCTGCGGGTCATGGACGAGCGGGGCCGGCTGATCCGGACCGTGCGCAGCCGTTTCCGGCCGGTGTACGACTCCGAGGAGCGCGTGTACCGGGTGACCGGCACCATCCAGGAGGTCTCCGAGCCGTCCCCCGGCACCGCCGTGCAGCATCCGGTGACCGGTGACTGGCGGCGCTCCCGGGAGGCGTTCCTGCTGGACGCGGGCCGGGCGCTGGCCGAGGCGCGGTCCACCGAGGAGGTCCTGCGGGTCGCCGCGGGCCTGTCGATGCCGGGGTTCTCCCCGGACGGGCTGGTCGTCTTCGGGGTCAAGGGCGACCGGCTGATGATGATCGGCCACCACGGCCAGGACATCGACGAGGACAGCCCCTTCACCAGCATGCCGCTGGACACCGACTACCCGGCGGCCGAGGTGGCACGGACCGGCCGGGCGGTCTACCTCTCCTCCGCCGACCAGTACAGGTCCCGCTACCCGGTGAGCTGGCCGCTCGCCGAGCGCTTCGGCCGGCAGTCCTGGGCGTTCCTGCCGCTGACGGTGGCCGGGCGGACGATGGGCGCCTGGATGGCGGGCTTCACCTACGAGGTGTCGTTCACCCCCGACGAGCGGTCCGTGCTCACCACGGTGGCCCGGATGCTGGCGCAGGCCCTGTCCCGGGCCGGGATCGCCGACTCGGAGCGGGAGCTGACGGACGGCCTGCAGCGCTCCATGCTGCCGACGCTGGGCCCCGACATACCCGGCATGGAGACGGCCGCCCGCTACATCCCGACCGGCGGCGGGCTCCAGGTGGGCGGCGACTGGTACGACATGATCCCGCTGCCGTCCGGCCGGCACGCCCTGGTCATCGGCGACGTCCAGGGCCATGACGTACGGGCCGCGGGGCTGATGGGCCAGCTGCGGATCGCGCTGCGCGCCTACGCCTCCGAGGGCCACCGCCCGGACGCGGTGCTCTCCCGGGCCTCCCGTTTCCTGCACGGGATCACCTACGCCGAGGACGACGCCGACCTGCGCTTCGCGACCTGCCTGTACGTCGAGGCGGATCCGGCGACCGGGGTGCTGGAGATCGCCCGTGCGGGCCATCTGGACCCGACGATCCGGATGGCCGACGGCACGGTGCTGCGGCGGCCGACGGCGGGCGGGCTGCCGCTCGGCATCGACCCGGACGCCGACTACCCGACGACGCGGTTCGCCCTCGAACCCGGCGAGACCATGATGATCTGCACCGACGGCCTGATCGAGACCGGCGGCCACGACATCGAGAGCGGCTGGCAGCGGATCCGGACGATCATGGAGGAGCACGGCGACGGCAACCTGGAGAAGCTGGCCGACGGGCTGGTCCAGGCCGTGCACGGGCCCTCCTCGCACCACACCACCGGGCCGCTGGCCGACCGCCGCGAGGACGACATAGCGGTGCTGCTGCTGTCCCGGCCGGGCGGCGGCCGGGGCGACGAGCTGCCGGCCGTACGGCCGCGGATCCGGCGCACCCTGCTGTCGGTGGCGCAGGACGAGCCCGAGCGGGTCGCCGAGGCCCGCCAGCACGTGCGCGAGCTGCTGCACGACTGGGGCTCGCCCGACCAGGTCGACTCGGCGGTGCTGCTGGTCTCCGAGATGCTCACGAACGTCCTCGTCCACACCGACGCGGACGCGCTGCTGCTCGCCGAGGTCTCCGGCCAGGCCCCCGAACGGCGGCTGCGGGTCGAGGTCACCGACGCCGGCGACGACCTCCCGCACAAGCGCCGCCCCGGCGAGCTGGCCTCCTCCGGCCGCGGCCTGGTCCTGACCGAGATCCTGGCGGACGCCTGGGGCGTCGACCCGCGCGGGCAGGGCAAGAGCATCTGGTTCGAGCTGTACGAGGCCGACAAGCCGTAGCGGGGGCTGCTGCCCGAACCGGCCGCCGGTGTCAGCCGGTGGTGTACCGGGCGCGCAGTTCGTGTACGACCCCGAAGGCGGCCGCGGTGAGCGGTACCGCCAGCAGCATGCCCAGGATCCCGGCGACGGAGGCGCCGGCCGTGATGGTCAGCATCACCACCGCCGGATGCATCTGCACGGTCCGGCTCTGGATCACGGGCTGCAGCACGTGCCCCTCCAGCACCTGCACGGCGAGTACGACGCCCAGCGCCCACAGCGCGATGACGAAGCCGCGGTCGGCGAGGGCGACCAGGACGGCGACGGCGCCGGAGATGAAGGCGCCGAGGTAGGGGATGTAGGCGCCGACGAGGACGAGCGCGCCGAGCCCGACGGCCCCCGGTACGCGCAGGACCAGCAGGCCGACGGTGATGCAGACGGCGTCGATGAACGCGATCACGGTGGTGCCGCGCATGAAGCCCTCGATGCCCTCGAAGGCCCTGCGGGCCATGGCCTCGACCATGTCGGCGCTGGAGCCGGGCGCGACGGCCCGGAGGGTGGAGACGACCCGGTCTCCGTCGCGCAGGAAGAAGAAGACGAGCAGCAGCGCGAGGACGGCCATGGCGATGCCCTCGCCGACCACGCTGACTCCGCTGATGACGTTGGAGGCGGCGGTGCCGCCGAACTTGGCGAGCAGCTCCTTGGCGCTGCCGGCCAGGTCGCCGACCGAGGTGCCGGCGGCCCCGAAGTGCTCGGCGAGGGACTTCGCGGCGTGTTTGAGGGAGGCGACGATCTCGTCGCCGGTGTCGACGAGGGCCGCGACGACGATGTAGACGGCACCGCCGGCGACGGCGACGACCGCGACGCAGGTGAGGCCGGCGGCGAGGGAGCGGTGCACGCCGACCCGTACGAGCCGTCGGTACAGCGGGCCGAGCAGGGCGGTGCCGAGCAGGGCGAGCAGGACCGGGGTCACCGCGGTGCGGAACTCGGAGCAGAGCCGGATGCCGACGTAGCCGACCCCGGAGGCCAGCAGCAGCACGGCACACCATGCCGCGAAGCGGCGTACGGGCTCGGGCAACAGCTGCACGAGTCCTAGCGGACCATGCGAGGCCGACGGATGCCCCGCTGTACACCTCCTCCCGGGTGAACGCACCTCCAGCCCCCGCACCAGGGGGCTCCGCCCCCTGGACCCCCGAAACCATCGCCCACCCACCACCCGAATCGGTCAGTAAAAAGGCGAGGCCGAAGGGAGATACCCGACTCGGTCGGTGAAAGAGCGGGGGCGAAGGCAGGAGGGCGACTCGGGCGGTGAAGAAGCGCAAGTGACAAGCAGGTAGGTGACACGGTTGGCGAAGAGGTGTCGGCGAAAGCAGAAGGCCTGGCGCCTAGGGGCATCAGGCCTTCTGGGAGGGGCTGTCGGTTAGGCCTGCGGGCCGGTCTCCGTCATGCCGTGGACGGCCGGGACCGTGCCCAGGCGGCCCTTCTGGAAGTCCTCGAAGGCCTGCATGAGCTCGTCCTTGGTGTTCATGACGAACGGGCCGTAGTGGGCCATGGGCTCACGGATCGGCTGCCCGCCGAGCAGCACGACCTCCAGGTCCGGCGTGTTCGAGTCCTGCTTCTCGTCCGCGCGGACGGTGAGCGAGGAGCCCGCGCCGAAGACGGCCGTCTGGCCCAGGTGGATCGGACGGCGCTCCGCGCCCACCGAACCCTTGCCGGCCAGCACGTACGCCAGGCCGTTGAAGTCCTCGCGCCAGGGCAGCGTGACCTCGGCGCCCGGGGCGACGGTCGCGTGGATCATCGTGATCGGGGTGTGGGTGATGCCGGGGCCGGCGTGACCGTCCAGCTCGCCCGCGATGACACGCAGCAGCGCACCGCCGTCGGGGGTCGTCAGCAACTGCACCTGGCCGCCGCGGATGTCCTGGTACCTCGGCGCCATCATCTTGTCCTTGGCGGGCAGGTTCACCCACAGCTGGAGGCCGTGGAAGAGACCGCCGGACATGACGAGGGACTCCGGCGGAGCCTCGATGTGGAGGAGGCCGGAGCCGGCCGTCATCCACTGGGTGTCGCCGTTGGTGATGGTGCCGCCGCCGCCCTGGCTGTCCTGGTGGTCGAAGATGCCGTCGATGATGTAGGTGACGGTCTCGAAGCCGCGGTGCGGGTGCCAGGGGGTGCCCTTGGGCTCGCCCGGCGCGTACTCCACCTCACCCATCTGGTCCATCATGATGAACGGGTCGAGGTGGCGGTAGTTGATCCCCGCGAACGCCCGGCGCACCGGGAAACCCTCGCCCTCGAAACCGCTCGGCGCGGTCGTGACGGCGAGCACGGGACGGGCCACGGCGTCGGCCGGTGCGGCCACCCGAGGCAGGGTGAGCGGGTTCTCGACAGTCACTGCAGGCATGTTGGCTCCTCCTTGTGCGCCCAGTTTAGTTGAGCGTTGAACTTTCTGCTACCCCTAACGGAGAAGGCCCGGAGGACATTCCCTCCGGGCCCGGTCGTTCTCCGATCGGCGATCGGTGGATCAGTTGCTGAAGTAGAGGTAGTTCCACGCGCCGTAGGTCGTGGAGTTCACAGTGTCGCCGGACGAACCGTTGACGTACACCGAACGCATCCGCGCCCGGATGCCGGACTCGCCGGGAGCGTCGAACTGCACGGACGTCTTGCCGTTCGTGCCGAGGCTGAAGTACTCGGAGTCCGTCTGGTACCACTGCCCCTGGTAGTAGATCTCCAGGTCCAGCCGGTGCTCACGGCCCGGGTAGTAGGTCATGGTCGTGTTGAACACCGGGCCGGTGTTCTTGTGGAACCAGCGGTACGACGTCGAACCGATCTTCGCCGTCTTGTAGTACCTGGAGAGCGAGGTGGAGATCTTGACCCGGGCGTACGCCGTGGACTTCACCGTCTTCGGCGCGTAGCGGGCGTCCCCGTCGAAGACCGCGGAGACGGCCGTGTCCCGGGTCATGTCCACCCACGCGGCGATGTTCCCGTGGGAGTCCACCTTGCCGGTCTTGATCAGCTTCTTGCCCTTGTCACCGCCGAAGGGGTCCGCGTAGATCTTGACCGAGCGGTTCTTGTACGTCGTCCCCAGGTGCGCGGTGAACTTCACGTCGGCGCCGTAGTTGTACAGCTTGCCGTTGTTGTTCAGGCTCAGGCTCGTGGCCGCGCGGGAGACCGCGACCTTGTCGGAGGCGGTGGCCGAGGTGTGGTCGGCGTCGCCCGCGTAGGTGACCTTGTAGGTGACCGTGCCGCCGGCCGGCGGGGTGTCGGCGAAGGAGTAGGTGCCGTCGGCCTTGACGGTGACGGCGGGGAGCGCCTTGCCGCTGGGGCTCTCGACGTCGGTGCGGGTGACGGAGAGCTTGGCGCCGGCGGGCAGCGCGACCGTCGCCGAGAGCTTGCCGGTGACGGTGAGCTTCTTGGCGCGGGGCGCCGAGCTCGGGGCGTTGACCGTGAGCGTCGGCACGTTGAGCGTCGGCTGGGTCAGCGCCTTGAGCGTGTAGGAGCTGCCGCTCGGGACCAGCGCGAAGATCCGCGAGGAGTCCGGCGCCCAGCGCACGGTGGCGGCGTACCCGGAGCCGATGCTGTAGGTGCGCAGCGGCTTGGTGGCGTCGGGCCGGTAGACCGCGACCTTGCCGTCGCCCACCTGGGCGACCAGGCCGTTCGCCGCGACGTCGGCACCCCAGGCGCCGGGGTAGGAGCCGGCCTTGCTGAACTTGCCGTCGGCCCACGCGTCCCGGTCCGTGCCGTTGACCAGCACCTGGTCGGCACCGGGCACGAGGTCGATGTCCCCGATGCCGCTGTTCAGGGTGTAGTCGCTGAAGTACCAGGCGGTGAGCTTGGCGGTGCCGTCCGAGACGTCGAGCACCGCCATGGAGTCGCTGGAGCTGCCGGTGTCGGCGATGGCCAGCAGGCCCGGCCGGGTCGGGTCGGTGTCCAGCAGCCCCGGGTTCCAGATGCCGACCGAGGTGCCCTCGGTGGGGAACTGCTCCATCGCCACCGGGTCGGTCCCGCTCGCCGGGTCCACCGACGGGTCGACGGAGCCGATGTCGCCGTCCCACTGGTCGCCGTACGAGAACCACGCCTTGCCGCCCGCGAAGCCCAGGTGGCGGGGGCCGGTGTCGGTCGGGATGGCGTAGGTCGCCTTCACGTCCAGCGTCGCCGGGTCCAGCGCGAGGATCTGGTGGGTATTGGGCAGGGCCGCGTACAGGGTGCTGCCGTCGTCCGACAGGGCCAGGTCGCTGACGCTGCCCAGGCCGGTGTTCGAGTCGACCAGGGTGCCGTTGTAGTCGGACGCGAGGATGCGGCCGTTCGCGGCGTCGCCGACGAACACCCGCTGGAGCGGGCCGTCCACGACGAGGCCGCCGACGTTGGTGACGCTGGTGGCGGCCGCCGAGGCGGTCCCCGCCGCCACGACGCTCAGCGCCGCCGAGCTGAAGACGACCGCGAGCGCCGTCGCGACCGAAGTGCTGCGCATACGCACAGTGCTGAAACCCCCAGTGAGAACCCGGATTCGCCGGGTGGATGAGAGCGCCGCGCGGCACCCGGACACGACCGCCGAAGAGCGGTTGCGTGCGGGGCGCGGCTGCCAGGGCGAAGCCTATGGCATGGCTGTGACAACCGGGGAGTGGGTTTTCGCAGTGTGAGTTCTCGGGGTACGAGTTTTCAGCGGCCCGCAGCCGACACTCGACAGACCGCAGATCACGGCGCTCCCAGCGGAGCGTTACCCGTACATCCGCCGCATCGCGAACTCAACCATCTGCTCGACGGCCTTCGCGTCGAAGACCATCCGGTGTTCGCCCTCCATGTCCAGGACGAATCCGTAGCCGGTCGGAAGGAGGTCGATGACCTCCGCGCCGGTGATCACGAAGTACTTGGACTCCTTGCCCGCGTACCGGCGCAGCTCCTTCAGCGAGGTGAACATCGGGATCACCGGCTGCTGGGTGTTGTGCAGGGCCAGGAACCCCGGGTTGTCGCCGCGCGGGCAGTACACCTTGGACGTGGCGAAGACCTGCTGGAAGTCCTCGGCGGTCAGCTGACCGGTGGTGAAGGCGCGCACCGCGTCCGCCAGCGAGGGCGGGGACGGCTCGGGGTAGAGCGGCGGCTGCTGGCCGTACCCGCCGAGGCCGCCGGCCATCTGCTGCTGCGACGACGCGTACTGCTGCTGCGCGGCCCCACCGTCCATGGGCTGGCCGTATCCATACATGCGCGCAAGCCTACCGAGACACGCGGCGTCCGCGAGAAGGTAGACCCTTCTCACACTTCACCGGATGGGGGTTGCGTCTTATTACCGGCGGGTAGCATCATCGGAGCTACTCGTTGGTATGTGAAAGCTTGCGCGAGGATTCAGTGCCTCGCCGATCCGGATACGGAGCCGTCACCATGGGGCACTACAAGTCCAACCTCCGCGACATCGAATTCAACCTGTTCGAAGTGCTCGGGCGCGACAAGCTGTACGGCACCGGTCCGTTCGGCGAGATGGACACCGACACCGCGAAGAGCGTCCTGGCGGAACTGACCCGGCTCGCCGAGAACGAGCTCGCGGAGTCCTTCGCCGACGCCGACCGCAACCCCCCGGTCTTCGACCCGGAGACCAACACCGCCCCGGTCCCGGCATCCTTCAAGAAGAGCTACAAGGCCTTCATGGACTCGGAGTACTGGCGTCTGGGCCTCCCGGAGGAGATCGGCGGCACCACCGCTCCCCCGTCGCTGATCTGGTCGTACGCGGAGCTGGTGCTCGGCGCCAACCCGGCCGTGTGGATGTACTCCTCCGGCCCGGCGTTCGCCCGCATCCTCTTCGACGAGGGCACCGAGGAACAGAAGAAGTGGGCGCAGCTCGCCGTGGACCGGACCTGGGGTTCGACCATGGTGCTCACCGAGCCCGACGCGGGTTCGGACGTCGGCGCCGGCCGTACCAAGGCGGTGCGGCAGGAGGACGGCTCCTGGCACATCGAGGGCGTCAAGCGCTTCATCACCTCGGGTGAGCACGACATGGAGGAGAACATCCTCCACTACGTGCTGGCGCGGCCGGAGGGCGCCGGTCCCGGTACCAAGGGCCTGTCCCTCTTCCTCGTCCCGAAGTACCTCTTCGACTTCGAGACCGGCGAGCTGGGCGAGCGCAACGGCGTCTACGCGACCAACGTCGAGCACAAGATGGGCCTCAAGGCCTCCAACACCTGCGAGATGACCTTCGGCGACCGCCACCCGGCCAAGGGCTGGCTGATCGGCGACAAGCACGAGGGCATCCGCCAGATGTTCCGGATCATCGAGTTCGCCCGCATGATGGTCGGCACGAAGGCCATCTCGACGCTGTCCACCGGCTACCTGAACGCCCTGGAGTACGCCAAGGAGCGCGTCCAGGGCCCGGACCTCGCGAACTTCCTGGACAAGTCCGCGCCCAAGGTCACCATCACCCACCACCCCGACGTCCGCCGCTCGCTGATGACGCAGAAGGCGTACGCCGAGGGCATGCGCGCGCTGGTCCTCTACACCGCCTCGATCCAGGACGCGATCACGGTCAAGGAGGCGAACGGCGAGGACCCGAAGTCCGAGCACGCGCTCAACGACCTGCTCCTGCCGATCGTCAAGGGCTACGGCTCCGAGAAGGGCTACGAGCAGCTCGCCCAGTCGCTGCAGACCTTCGGCGGCTCCGGCTTCCTGCAGGAGTATCCGATCGAGCAGTACATCCGCGACGCCAAGATCGACACCCTGTACGAGGGCACCACCGCCATCCAAGGCCAGGACTTCTTCTTCCGGAAGATCGTCCGCAACCAGGGCGCGGCGCTGAACTCCCTCGCCGAGGACATCAAGAAGTTCCTGGCGCTCGGCACCGGCGGCGAGGAGCTGGCGGGCGCCCGCGAGCACCTCGCGAAGGCCGCCGTCGAGTTGGAGGCGATCGTCGGCCTGATGCTGACCGACCTCGCGGCCACCGAGCAGGACGTCAAGAACATCTACAAGGTCGGCCTCAACACCAGCCGCCTGCTGCTCGCCTCCGGTGACGTGATCGTCGGCTACCTGCTGCTCAAGGGCGCCGCGGTCGCCGCCGAGAAGCTGGAGACGGCCTCCGCGAAGGACGTCCCCTTCTACACCGGCAAGATCGCGGCAGCGAAGTTCTTCGCGGCCAACGTGCTGCCGGGCGTCACCCTGGCCCGCAAGATCGCGGCCGACGTCGAACTCGACCTGATGGAGCTGGACGAGGCCGCTTTCTGACCGTTCCGGCCGACCGGTTCCGCCACGGTGGCCCGCTCCCTCTCCGGGGAGCGGGCCACCGAACGTCGTTAAGGTGAAGCACATGAGCGAACCCTCCCGCTTCGATCGCGGTCACACCGACGACCTGATGTCCTTCCTCGCCGCCGGCCCCACGCCGTACCACGCCGTGGCGAACGCCGGCGCCCGCCTGGAGAAGGCCGGTTTCCGGCAGATCGCCGAGACCGACGCCTGGGACGGCACCACGGGTGGCCGGTACGTGCTGCGCGGCGGCGCGATCATCGCCTGGTACGTCCCGGAGGGCGCCGCGCCGCACACGCCGTTCCGGATCGTCGGCGCCCACACCGACTCCCCGAACCTGCGGGTCAAGCCCCGCCCGGACACCGGGGCGCACGGCTTCCGCCAGATCGCCGTGGAGATCTACGGCGGACCGCTCATGAACTCCTGGCTCGACCGGGACCTGGGCCTGGCCGGCCGGCTCAGCCTGCGCGACGGCTCCACCCGCCTCGTCGACGTGGACCGGCCGCTGCTGCGGGTGCCCCAGCTCGCCATCCACCTGGACCGTTCGGTCAGCAGCGAGGGCCTCAAGCTGGACAAGCAGCGCCACCTCCAGCCGATCTGGGGCCTCGGCGACGACGTCCGCGACGGCGACCTGATCGCCTTCCTGGAGCAGGAGTCGGGCCTGCCGGCCGGCTCGGTCACCGGCTGGGACCTGATGACCTACGCCATCGAACCGCCCGCCTACCTGGGCCGCGACCAGGAGCTGATGGCCGGCCCCCGGCTGGACAACCTGCTCTCCGTGCACGCCGGAACGGCGGCGCTGGCGGCCGTGGCGGCGGGCGGCGCCGACCTGCCGTACATCCCCGTCCTCGCCGCCTTCGACCACGAGGAGACCGGCTCCCAGTCCGACACCGGCGCCGACGGTCCGCTGCTCGGCAGCGTGCTGGAGCGTTCGGTGCTGGCGCGCGGCGGGTCGTACGAGGACCGGGCGAGAGCCCTCGCGGGCACCGTCTGTCTCTCCTCGGACATGGGGCACGCCGTCCACCCCAACTACGCCGAGCGCCACGACCCGACGCACCACCCCCGCGCCAACGGCGGCCCGATCCTCAAGGTCAACGTCAACAACCGGTACGCCACGGACGGTTCGGGCCGGGCGGTCTTCGCCGCCGCCTGCGAGAAGGCCGGGGTCCCGTTCCAGACCTTCGTCTCCAACAACTCCATGCCCTGCGGCACCACGATCGGCCCGATCACCGCGGCCCGCCACGGCATCCGGACCGTCGACATCGGCGCGGCCATCCTCTCCATGCACAGCGCCCGCGAACTGTGCGGCGCCGACGACCCGTTCCTGCTGGCCAACGCGCTGGTGGCGTTCCTGGAGGGGTAGTAGCGCCCGGCCCGGCCCGCCCGCTCCCGGACGACCGGTGCACAACACCCGACTTGTTGACATGGAACGGACAGATGGGCCAGAGCGGCCAGAGCCGTACCCACAGGGTCATCACAGGCAACCGTGAGCAATCCGTTACAGCGTTCAACTACCGGAGTTGTACAGATTTCGTGAAGACTCTGGATCACTGACGGGTCCGGAACATCGGTTTCCGGACCCACCGAGATCTTCACGACAGGGGGTACCGAGCCGTGCGCCGCCACGCCACGCGCCGTGCCCACGCCGCGCCCGAGGAACCGGGCAACAGACCCAGACTCGCCGTCCTGATCCCGGCCCACAACGAGCAGGAACGTATCTCCGCCGCGATCGACGGCCTCTGGGAACAGACCCGGCGCCCCGACCTGATCGTCGTCGTCACCGACAACTGCACCGACGACACGGCCGGCGTCGCCGCCGCCCACGGCGCCCAGGTCTTCCCCACCCAGGGCAACACCCACAAGAAGGCCGGCGCCCTCAACCAGGCCATCGCGTGGGTGCTGCCGCACCTCGACGACCGGGACCTGCTGCTCGTCCAGGACGCCGACACCGTCCTCAACCCCTGGTTCGTCGAGACCGCGCTCGCCACCTTCAACCGCAAGGTCGGCGCGGTCGGCGGCGTCTTCTACGGCGAGGACGGCGGCGGCTTCCTCGGCCTGCTCCAGCGCATGGAGTTCCACCGCTACGCCTGGGAACTGTCGCGCACCGGCGGCCGGGCACAGGTCCTCACCGGCACCGGCACGATGTTCCGCGCCCGCGTGCTGCGCGAGGTCCGCGCGGCCCGCCGCGCCGGCGAACTCGGCGGCGGCACCGGCTACTACAGCCTCGCCTCGCTCACCGAGGACGACGAGATGACCAAGGCGGTCAAGACCCTCGGCTACCGGGCCATGTCCCCGGCAGGCTGCGCGGTCACCACCGAGGTCATGCCGACGCTCCCCAAACTCTGGCACCAGCGGCTCCGCTGGCAGCGCGGCGCACTGGAGAACCTCCGCGACTACGGCTGGACCCGCGTCACCGCCCGCTACTTCATGCAGCAGTTCCTCATGGGCTTCGGCGCGCTCTCCTTCCTCGTCTACCTGACCTACATGGCCGCGTACACCTCGCTGTACGGCTGGCCGGGCCTGTCGCCGTTCTGGACGGCGATCGGCCTGATCTTCGTCGTCGAGAAGACCGTCTCGGTACGGCGAGCGGGACCGAAGGCCGTCCTGATCGCCGCGCTGATGGTTCCAGAGATGCTCTACGACCTCTTCCAGCACGCCGTCTACTTCACCTCGCTGTGGGGGCTGGTGCGCCGCAGCGAGGAGAAGTGGGTGGCGACGTGAGCCCGTTGCCGGGCACCCTCACCGACCCCACCCCCCATATGGCGACCACCCTCATAGGAGAAGCACGATGTACGGACGAGTGATCGGCGCGGGTACGGCGGGCGCGGGCGGTGCGACCCTGGCCGCCACCGGGCTGTGGATCAACAGCATGGCGATGGTGGTGGCGGCGACGACGCTGGTGGCGGCCGGGGTGGCGGTGTTCAAGCTGGTGCCGCGGAGGCGGTAGCCGGTTGGCCGGTCGTGTTCTGGCTGCGGGTGCGTGGGGGCTGGTCGCGCAGTTCCCCCCCCCAGCCTCCGGCCGGGGGTACCCCCAGCGCCCCTTTCAGGGGCGCTGATCCATACCGGCGAGGATGAGCGGAAGCCGGTCCGCCCCGCCCTCCGTGACCCGTACCGGAACTCCCCAGTCCTGCTGGTGCACATGGCAGGCCGGGTACTCGATGGCCTCGTCGTCGTCGCAGGACGCGGCCATCGCCGAGACGTGCAGGACGCCTTCCGGCACGGCCGGGTTCAGGTCCAGCTCCCTCGACAGGTCGGTGTCGGCGCCCTCGCCCTTGAGGAGCAGTTCCGGCGGGGTCGAGGAGACCAGGAGCCGCGTCGACGGGCCGTAGCGGGTGTCCAGCTTCTGGCCCGCCGGAGCCTGGAAGACCACGTCCAGCCGGAGCCTGCCCGGGGCGACCTCGGTCGCCGCGCGCCGGGTGCGGTGGGCGACCGACGCCACCCGGACCGCCTCCTCGGGCAGCCGCAGCCGGGTCAGCCGGTGGCGGGCCGACTCGACGACCACGATCTCGTCGCCGGCCAGCACCGCGTCGCTCGGCTCCCGCAGGTCCGTCGCCAGCGTGGTGACCTCGCCGGTCGCGGGGTCGTAGCGGCGCAGCGCGTGGTTGTAGGTGTCGGACACCGCGACCGAGCCGTCGGGCAGGGCCGTGACGCCCAGCGGGTGCTGGAGGAGGGCCTGGCCGGCGGCGCCGTCCCGGTGGCCGAAGTCGAAGAGGCCGGTGCCGACGGCCGTGTGGACCTGCCCGTCCGGGTCGACCCAGCGCAGGGCGCTGGTCTCGGAGTCGGCGACCCAGAGCCGGTCGGCGGTGGCCGCGAGGCCGGACGGCTGCGCGAACCAGGCCTCGGCCGCGGGCCCGTCGACCAGTCCCTCGTTGGTGGTACCGGCGGCGACGGCGACCGTCCCGCTCTCCGGGTCGTAGGTCCACAGCTGGTGGACTCCCGCCATGGCGATCCACACCCGGCCGCCGAAGACGGCCACGTCCCACGGGGAGGACAGGTCGATCGCACGGGCCGGACCCGTGGTCGGGGAGCCCTGCCACCACTGGCGGCCGGTGCCGGCGAGCGTGCTCACCTCACCGGTGGCAGGGTCGAGCCGCCGCAGCGCGTGGTTGACCGTGTCGGCGACGACCACCGAGCCGTCGTCGAGGAGCGCGAGGCCCTGCGGCTCGTTGAAGGAGGCGGTGTCCGCCGTACCGTCGGCGAAACCGCGGGTGCCGGAGCCGATCCGCCGTACGACCGTCTCCGCGTCCTCGGCCAGTTCCACCAGCTGGTGCCGCGTGGTGTCGCTCACCAGGAAGTTCCCCGAGGGCAGCAGCAGTGCCTTGCCGGGGAAGCGCAGGGCGGTCGGCTCGGGCTCCGGCGGCACGTACGGCCCGTCGCCGCGCCGCAGGGTGCCCTTCGCCTCGTGCTCCGCCTCCAACTCCTCGACCAGCCGCGCGATGGCATGCGCGTGGCCCTCGCCGGCGTGCTGCGCGACGACGTACCCCTCCGGGTCGATCACGACCAGCGTCGGCCAGGCCCGCACCGCGTACTGCTTCCAGGTGGCGAGCTCCGGGTCGTCCAGCACCGGGTGCTCCACGCCGTACCGCTCCACCGCGTCGACGACCGCCCGGTGCTCCGCCTCGTGCACGAACTTCGGCGAGTGCACCCCGACGATCACCACCGTGTCCCGGTGCCGCTCCTCCAGCTCGCGCAGCTCGTCGAGGACGTGCAGGCAGTTCACGCAACAAAATGTCCAAAAATCAACAATTACGATGCGGCCCCGGAGCTCCGCGAGGCTGAGCTTCTTGTCACCTGTGTTGATCCAGCCGCCCTTGCCGACCAGCTCGGGGGCCCGGACACGTACGCGTTTTGCCATGGTTCAAGCCAACCACACGCACCCCTGAGGCTATTCCGTGTGCCCCTCACCGACCCAGACGATGCGAAGCCGCTTCCCGGGATCGAACCGGCACCCCCGGCCGGGAGCCCTCGCCACCCAGACCGTCTCCACATCGCCGGACAGCAGTGCACGCCTCTGCATGACGTCGCCGCACTCCCACTCCGTGGCGAGCGCCGGATTCCGCCGCAGAAAGACCGCGGTCACGGCGTGCTCGACAGGCGTCGCCATCGCTCTCGCTCCCGGGCAGGTGTGTCCGAGGCGGACGCCCTGGCACACATATGACGTGCCGTTCCTGCTCATACGGGCTCCGCAGCCCTCGACATCACAGTGCAGGAACCCCGTCAGCAGGTGGGCCGGTCCACGGGTGGGTTGCTTGAGTCCGTCGCCTCGCGAGCGAGTCCTGGACTCCAGCTCCCGCGTGATCCGACGCTGCTCCTCCACGGTCACAATTCCCTCTCCGACGACCACGGAACTTCCGGTCTCCGGATCCCTGTAGGGACGAACAGAACCCGTGTACCTGCGGCAGCCACGCTTCTCGTCCCAGACGGTCTCCGTCTCCGGAAGCAGCCCCGCGAACGCCGGCGCCCTGAGCAATTGCGAGAGCGAGCCGACCTGCCACAAGCCGCCTCTGGGTGCAGGGATCCCGTACTCGTTGAGCAGCCTGGCGATGCGCACGAGTGGTCGGCCCGCAAGGGCTTCGTCAGCGATCAGACGCGCATACACCGCAGTGTCGGGATCAGGCGCAAGGCGTCCCGAATCGGCATCGATACGAAGGCCGTAGGGCGGCTGTCCGCCGATCCATCGCCCTCGGCCGCGGAGGTACTGCTCGGCATGGCGGATGCGCTCGCCCTGGGTTTCCGCCTCGGTACGCGCCCACTCCGACAACGAGGCCATGGCGAGCCTGTCACCGGGCCGACTCGAATCCAATCCGTCCATGACAGAGATCAGACGCCCGCCGACCCTGTCAAACTCCGCCAGAATCGGACCGACTTCGACCGTGCCCTTACGGCTGAGCCGATCCAGCTTCCAGACGATCAGCGTCCGGGCTGCGCCTGAAATGACCGCCTGCGTAGCCGTCTCGAAGCCCTTTCGGGCCACGTCCTTGTACCCGGACTTCCCGCGATCGACATGCACCTGGCGCACGGTCAGACCATGCCGAGCCGCCCAGGCCCGGCAGTCGGCCTCCTGCCGTTCGATAGGGGTCTTGCCCTCACGATCGAGCGAAAGCCGAAGGTGGAGGTCGGCGCAGAGGCCTCCCTGCTGCATGTCCCCTCCCAGAGTTGCTCACTCTGTGAACGAACAGCAGAGTCAAAGGCAATGAACTCCTCCGTCGATCAGCTAAGGGCATGGCCCGTCGTCGCATCCACGTGGTCCGGGATGTCGTCGTGGCGGTCGCCGACCGTGGACGTGCCGGTCGGTTCGAAGAGGAGGATCGACGCTCCGGCCGGGGCGCCGGGCTTGTGCTCGGTACCCCGGGGGACGGTGAAGACCGAGCCCTTGGGGAGGACGACCGTGCGCTCGCCGACCGGCTCCCGCAGGGCGATGCGCAGTTCGCCCTCGAGGACCAGGAAGAACTCGTCGGTGTGGTCGTGGACGTGCCAGAGGTGCTCGCCCTCCACCTTGGCGACGCGGACGTCGTAGTCGTTGACGGCGGTGACGATGCGGGGGCTCCACAGGTCGTCGAAGGAGGCGAGGGCGCGGGCGAGGGAGACGGGTTCGCTGGTCATGGCGATCATCCTGGGGCGTCGACCGGCCTTCGCGTGAGTGCTAGAAATCGCATATGGCGCAAGGATCCTCTCAAGCGAACAGGTCGACCCATCGTGTCGCCGTGATCGTCGACGCGGGCACCAATCCGTTCGAGGTCGGGGTCGCCACCGAGTTGTTCGGGCTGCCGCGGCCCGAGCTGGGGCTGCCCGTGCCGCCGTACGAGGTGACGGTGTGCGCGCCCACGCGCGAGGTGCGTATGAACCACGGCTTCTTCACCCTCAGCGGGGTGGCGGGGCTGGCCGCCCTGGACGAGGCGGACACGGTCGTCGTACCGGGACGGCCCGACAACGTCGTACCGCGCGGTGCCGACGTCCTCGACGCCGTCCGGCGCGCACACGCTCGGGGAGTGCGGATCGTGAGTTTCTGCACCGGGACCTTCGCGCTCGCCGAGGCCGGGCTGCTGGACGGACGGCCCGCCACCACGCACTGGCGCTGGGCGGACGCCTTCCGGGAACTGCATCCCCGGGTGCTGCTCCGGCCGGACGTGCTCTTCGTCGACGACGGTGACCTGCTCACCGCCTCGGGCAGCGCGGCCGCGCTCGACCTGGGGTTGCACATCTGGCGGCAGGACCACGGCGCCGAGATCGCCAACGCGGTGTCCCGGCGGCTGGTGTTCGCCTCGCACCGCGACGGCGGGCAGCGTCAGTTCGTGGAACGGCCGGTGCCCGAGGTGCCGGACGAGTCGCTCGGCCCGCTGCTGGCCTGGGCGCAGGAGCGGCTCGGACAGCCGCTGACCGTGGCCGGCCTGGCCGCGCGGGCCGCCGTCTCCCCCGCCACCCTGCACCGCCGGTTCCGCGCCCAGCTGGGGACCACCCCGCTGGCCTGGCTGACCGGGGAGCGGGTGGCCCTCGCCTGCCGTCTGATCGAGCGCGGCGAGGCACGGCTGGACGTGGTGGCGGCACGCAGCGGGCTCGGTACGGCGGCCAATCTGCGCGCGCGGCTGCGGCGCGAGACGGGACTCAGCCCGTCGGATTACCGCCGGCGTTTCGGGCCGGTGGGGCGGGAAGGGGTAATGGCATGAGATTCCTGGTACGCGACCGGCTCCTCGGCTTCGGGGAGGACTACTGGATCGAGGACGAGCACGGCGACAAGGTGTTCCTCGTCGACGGCAAGGCGATGCGGCTGCGGGACACGTTCGAGCTGAAGGACCGGCACGGGCGGGTGCTCGTCGACTTCCACCAGAAGATGTTCGCCCTGCGCGACACGATGGTGATCGAACGCGAGGGCGAGCCGCTGGCCACCATCAGGCGCAAGCGGCTGTCGCTGCTGCGCAACCACTACCGGGTGCGCCTGGCCGAGGGCACCGAACTGGACGTCAGCGGGAAGATCCTCGACCGGGAGTTCGCCGTCGAGTACGACGGTGAGCTGCTGGCCGTGGTCTCCCGGCGCTGGCTGCACGTGCGGGAGACCTACGGCCTCGACGTCGTACGGGACGACGCGGACCCGGCGCTGCTGATCGCGGTGGCGGTGTGCGTGATCCACCTCGCCGACCGGGAGCGGGACGGGGACTAGGAGCGGGGGGCCTGGCGGTGGGGCGGCGGGTCCAGGCCGAGCAGGCGGTCCTTGAGGGCCGGGAACTGTTCGCGGGTGGCGGCGACCTTGGCCGGGTCGAGGTCGACGGTGAGGATCTCCTCGCCGGAGCCTGCCTCGGCCAGCACCTCGCCCCAGGGATCGACCACGATCGAGTGACCGGCCTGCGGAACTCCGGCATGCGTCCCGGCCGTTCCACAGGCGAGCACGAACGCCTGGTTCTCGACCGCCCGTGCCTGGGCCAGCAGCGTCCAGTGCGCGCGTCGCCGCTCAGGCCAGCCCGCCGAGAGCACCAGCGTCTCGGCGCCGGCGTCGACGAGTCCGCGGAAGAGTTCGGGGAAACGGAGGTCGTAGCAGGTGGCCACGCCGAGCGTGGTCTCCGGGAGCCGGACCGTCACCAGTTCCTGTCCCGCGCCCATCAGCACCGCCTCGCCCTTGTCGAAGCCGAAGCGGTGGATCTTGCGGTAGGCCGCGGCCAGCTCACCGGAGGGGGAGAAGACGAGCGCCGTGTTGTAGAGGGGGCCGTCCGGGTCGCGCTCGGGGATCGAGCCGGCGTGCAGCCAGACGCCCGCGTCGCTCGCCGCCTTCGCCATCGCCTCGTACGTCGGACCTTCGAGCGGTTCGGCCTCCGTGGCGAACTCCTCGTAGGCGAACGCGCCCGTCGTCCACAGTTCGGGCAGGACCACGAGGTCGGCGTCCGTCTGCTCGCGTACCAGTGCGGTCACGCGCCGCCGACGAGATTCGACCGATTCACCCTCGTTTACGTCGATCTGGATGAGTGAGGCGCGCACAGTACCACCGTCCTGGCATTCGAGTCGTCCACACGGGCCTACGATCGTCACACGAAAGCACTGCCGGGGTGCCTCACAGCAGCGTAACTTAGCGTCTCAAGACACCCGCCGACAGCAGCCACCTCCCGCTGGCAGCGCCGCCATCACCTGCCCGAGTACCGACCGCCGAGGGGTCCCGTTCCGTGAGTCTGCATCCCACCCTCCAGCCCTACGCCGACGCGTGGACCCACTCCATCGAAGCGATATCCGAGCTGGTGACGCCGCTTGTCGAGGGCGAGTGGAACCGGCGGACACCGTGCCCGGGCTGGTCGGTGCGGGACGTGGTCTCCCATGTCATCGGCCTGGACTGCGAGATGCTCGGCGACCCGCGGCCCATCCACACCCTGCCGCGCGACCTCTACCACGTCACCAACGAGCACCAGCGGTACACGGAGATGCAGGTCGACGTACGACGCCACCACACGGCGCCGGAGATGACCTCGGAGCTGGAGTACACGGTCATCCGCCGCAACCGCCAGCTGCGCAACGAGTCGCGGGAGCCGGGGCACCTCGTGCGCGGGCCGATGAGCAAGGAGATCCCGCTCGAAGAAGCCATGCGCAACCACGCGTTCAACGTGTGGGTGCACGAGCAGGACCTGCGGGCGGCGCTGGGCCGGCCGGGCAACCTCGACTCGCCGGGCGCGCAGGTCGCCCGGGACGTGCTGCTCGGCGCGCTGCCCAAGGTGGTCGCCAGTGACGCGGACGCGCCACGCAGTTCGGCGGTCATCTTCGACGTGCACGGGCCGGTCGAGTTCCTGCGCACGATCCGCATCGACATCCAGGGCCGCGGATCCCTGGAGACCACGCCCGCCCTCGGCCCGGCCGCCGTCTTCACCCTCGACTGGGAGACCTACGTCCGCCTGGCCTGCGGCCGCACCACCCCGGACGCGGTCGCGGACCGGGTGAAGGCGGAAGGCGACCCGGAGCTGACGGCGGCGATCCTGCGGAACTTCGCGGTCACGCAGTAGGAAGCGGAAGCAGTGAGAAACGGAAGCAGTGAGAAGCGGTAGGAATCCGTGCGGGAAGCGGTGAGAGCGGGGCGCCGGTAATTCGGTGGGCGGCGGTCGCCGTCGGGACCTACCGTGCCCGCCATGACTGTTGCCCCCGCACCGCACGACGATCTCCCGCCCCGGCTCACCCGTCTCACCTTCCACGGCCCGCTCTCCGAGGCCCGCGCGACCGGCATGGTCCGGCGCCTCGCCGCGACCTGCCCGGCCACCGTTCTCGACATCGGCTGCGGATGGGGCGAGCTGCTGCTCCGGCTGCTGGAGGCCGTGCCGGCGGCACAGGGGGTCGGGGTGGATCTGCGGGAGGAGGATCTGCGGCGCGGGCGGCGGAACGCGAAGGCGCGGGGGCTCACGGAACGGGCGCGGTTCCTGCGGGAGTCCGCGGCGGGGACCCGGCGCGGCCCGGCCGACGTGGTGCTGTGCCTGGGCGCGAGCCAGGCGCTGGGCGACGATCCGGTGACGGCCCTGCGGGAACTGCGGCGGCTGGTGACCGACGGCGGGCGGGTCCTGCTCGGCGAGGGCTTCTGGCAGCGGACCCCGACGGAGGCGGAGCTGGCCCGGATGTGGCCGGACGCCTCGGTCACCGACCACCACGATCTGGCGGGCCTGGTCGACCTCGCGGTGGCCGCGGGCTTCCGCCCGGAGTGGACCGAGACGGCGAGCCTCGACGAGTGGGAGGAGTTCGAGTCGGCCTACCAGGCGGACACCGAGACATGGCTGGCGGCCAACCCCGCCCACCCCCTGGCCCCGGAAACCCGAACCCGCCTCGACACCCACCGCACAGCCTGGCTGACCTACCGAGGCATCCTGGGCCTCGCCTACCTGACCCTCGTCCCGACGACGCCCTGACCCCACGACGCCCTGATTGCACGGCGCCCCGATCCCACGCAGGCAGGACCCCACGCAGGCAGGACCCCGCACGCACGGAAACCCGCCGACGACGGGAACCCCCACAGGTCGCCGAACCTCTCCACCGACGGTGAACGGGCGGTGCGCGGGTGGGAAAAAACCCGACCACGCACCGAAAGCCGCCCACGGCGGGAACCCCCACAGGTCGCCCAGCCTCTCCACGGGCGGGAGAAGAAGTCACGCAGGGACGTGCACCGTCTCCACCCGGCTCGCCACCAACCGTTCCCGCTCCCGCCGAACCGCCCGCCCCCGCAACCGCAGGATCTGGCTCACCCCCAGCCCCTGCAGCACGAACACGCACGAGAAGGCCACGGTGTAGTTGTCGCCGGTGGCATCCAGCAGCACACCCACCACGAACAACGTCGTCATCGACGCCACGAAACCACCCATGTTGGTGATCCCCGACGCGGTCCCCTGCCGCTCGGGCGGATTCGCGGGCCGCGCGAAGTCGAAGCCGATCATCGACGCAGGCCCGCACGCGCCCAGCACCGCGCACAGCACCACCAGCAGCCACATCGGTGCATGGTCGGCCGGGTACACCAGCGTCGCCGCCCACACCACGGCTGTCGCCCCGACCGTGCCCAGCGCCAGCGGCAACCGCGCCGTGTGGTGCCGGGCGACGATCTGGCCGTAGACGAGGCCGACCACCATGTTGGAGAGGACGACCAGGGTCAGCAGCTCACCGGCCGTGGCGCGGGACAGCCCCTGCGCCTGGACCAGGAACGGCAGCCCCCACAGCAGCAGGAACACCATCGCCGGGAACTGGGTGGTGAAGTGCACCCACAGGCCCAGCCGGGTCCCCGGCTCCCGCCAGGACGCGGCGATCTGCTTCCGTACGTAGGCCGCCCCCTGGTGCGGGAAGGGCGCCGGCTCGTGCCCCTCGGGGTGGTCCTTCAGGAACAGGAACACGAGGACCAGGACGACCACCCCGGCCAGCGCGCTGCCCGCGAACGCCGGGGTCCAGCCGATGCCGTGCAGCAGCCGGGCCAGGACCAGCGTGGAGACGAGGTTGCCGGCCATGCCGACGAGACCGGCGAGCTGGGCGACGAGCGGACCGCGCCGGGCCGGGAACCAGCGGGTGCCGAGCCGCAGCACGCTGATGAACGTCATCGCGTCACCGCAGCCGAGCAGCGCGCGCGAGGCGAGCGCGGTGCCGTACGACGGGGAGAAGGCGAAGCCCAGCTGCCCGGCGGTGAACAGCACGGCGCCGATGGACAGCATCTTCTTCGTGCCGAGGCGGTCGACCAGCAGGCCGACGGGTATCTGCATGCCGGCGTAGACCAGCAGCTGGAGTATCGAGAACGTGGACAGGGCGGAGGCGCCGACGTGGAAGCGGTCGGCCGCGTCGAGGCCGGCGACCCCGAGGGAGGTGCGGAAGATGACGGCGACGAAGTAGACCGAGACGCCTATGCACCAGATCATCACGGCCCGGCGGCCGCCCGGCGGATCACCGGGCAACGACGCGCTGCCGCGGCTCATCGGACCTCACCCCGCGCCAGGTGCGCGAACCAGTCGACGTGCCGGTGCACCAGGCCGACCGCGCGATCGGCGTCCCCCGCGCGGAGCGCGTCCAGGATCTCCTCGTGCTCGGTCAGCGACTTGGCGATGCGGTCGGGGTGGGCGTTCATGATCGCGACGCCCATCCGCAGCTGGCGGTCGCGCAGCTGGTCGTAGAGGCGGGAGAGGATCTCGTTGCCGCCGTCGCGGACGATCGCGGCGTGGAAGCAGCGGTCGGTGACGGCCGCGGCGGCCAGGTCACCGGCGGCGGCCTCGGCCTTCTGCCGGTCGAGCAGCTCCGCCAGGCGGGCCACCAGCGCGGCCGAGGCGGGTACGGCCTTGCGCATCGCGTGTTCCTCGACGAGCATCCGGGTCTCCACCACGTCGGCGATCTCCTGCGCGGAGACGGGCAGCACCATGGCGCCCTTCTTCGGGTAGAGCTTGATCAGCCCCTCGGCCTCAAGACGCAGCAGCGCTTCCCGTACCGGGGTGCGGGAGACTCCCACGGCCTCGGCGAGTTCGCCCTCGGTGAGGAGCGCGCCGCCTTCGTAGTGACGGTCCAGGACGCCTTGCTTGACATGGGAGTAGACGCGGTCGGCGGCGGGGGGCTGCTTGACGGCCAGGCTCATGCCCACAGCATAGATACAACACGTACGCAAGGCCCGTCTCGTCCACCATGCGGACGTCACATAAATCCCCCTCAGCAACCGCACAACCATCTGTGCTACTTACGTGTCACACACGTGCGGCCCCATTCGCTTCGGCACCCCCAACTCGGCCGCACGCCAGGGGCATTACGACTCGACTCGACTCGGGGTATTTCAGTTGATTACCGGTATTAAGGGCACTCGCCTCCGCAAGGCCGCCGCCGTCGCCGTCACGTCCGGCGCGCTGCTGGCGACCGGGGCCCTCACCGCGGCGCCCGCGCAGGCCGTCACCAAGCCCTCGATCGTGGCCAAGGGCGGCTACGTCATGAACAACGCGAACGCGAAGACGCTGTACACGAAGGCGGCGGACACCAAGCTGTCCACCGGCTCCACCACGAAGGTCATGACCGCCAAGGTCGTGCTCGCGCAGTCGAACCTGAACCTCGACAAGAAGGTCACGATCCAGAAGGCGTACAGCGACTACGTCGTCGCCAACAACGCCTCCCAGGCGCACCTGATCGTCGGGGACAAGGTCACCGTCCGCCAGCTGCTCTACGGGCTGATGCTGCCCTCCGGCTGCGACGCCGCCTACGCGCTCGCGGACACGTACGGCTCGGGCACCACCCGCGCCAAGCGCGTCGCCAACTTCATCGCCAAGATGAACACGGCCGCGAAGAACCTGGGTCTGACCAACACCCACTTCGACTCCTTCGACGGAATCGGCAACGGCAACAACTACTCGACGCCGCGCGACCTGACGAAGATCGCCAGCAGCGCGATGAAGAACTCCACGTTCCGCGCGGTCGTCAAGACGAAGGCGTACACGGCGAAGACGATCACCAAGACCGGTTCCACCCGCACCATGGGTACCTGGACCAACACCAACACGCTGCTCAGCAGCTACAGCGGCGCCATCGGCATCAAGACCGGCTCCGGCCCCGAGGCCAAGTACTGCCTCGTCTTCGCCGCGACCCGCAACGGCAAGACGGTCATCGGCACCGTCCTCGCCTCCTCCTCGATCACCCAGCGCGCGACGGACGCCACGAAGCTCCTCAACTACGGCTTCGCGACGATCTGACACGCCGTACCCCGATCCCGCAAAGGCCCGCCGCAAGCCACGCGGCGGGCCTTCGGCATACCAGCACGACCAGCACGACCAGCCGCAGGAGAACGCGAGTTCGTCCCCCGCGTTCGGGCCTGACAGCCGGCGAGAAGAAGAATGGGCGGTCGCACGACGAATCCGCGACCGCCCACTCTCTCGACCTGGCCGCCCCTACCCCCAGGTGATCAACCGCTTCGGCTGCTCCAGGATCGCCGCGATGTCCGCGAGGACCTTGGAGCCCAGCTCGCCGTCGACCAGGCGGTGGTCGAAGGACAGGGCCAGAGTGGTGACCTGGCGCGGCTTCACCTTGCCCTTGTGGACCCACGGCTGGAGCCTGATCGCGCCGACGGCGAGGATCGCCGCCTCGCCCGGGTTGAGGATCGGCGTGCCGGTGTCGATACCGAAGACGCCGACGTTGGTGATGGTCACCGTGCCGCCCTGCATGGCGCCGGGTGACGTCTTGCCGTCCCGGGCCGTGGACACCAGCTCGCCGAGGGACTCGGCCAGCTGCGGCAGCGTCTTCGCGTGGGCGTCCTTGATGTTCGGGACGATCAGGCCGCGCGGGGTGGCCGCGGCGATGCCCAGGTTGACGTAGTGCTTGAGCACGATCTCCTGGTTCGCCTCGTCCCAGGACGCGTTGATGTCCGGGTTGCGCTTGATGGCGACCAGCAGCGCCTTGGCGATGAGGAGGAGGGGGTTGACCCGGAGGCCCTGCAGGTCCTTGTCCTGCTTCAGCTCCTCGACCAGCTTCATCGTGCGGGTCACGTCCACCGTCACGAACTCGGTGACGTGGGGTGCGGTGAACGCGGAGCCGACCATCGCCGCCGCCGTCGCCTTGCGCACGCCCTTGATGGGGACGCGGGTCTCGCGGGCGGTGTCGTACGCGGCTACGGGAGCCGCGGCAGCGGCCACCGGTACGGCCGCCGCCACCGGCTCGGGCACGGCAACCGCCGGCACCGCCGCGTGCACGTCCTCGCGCGTGATGACGCCGTCCGGGCCGGAGGGGATCACCGTGGCCAGGTCGACGCCCAGGTCCTTCGCCAGCTTGCGCACCGGCGGCTTCGCCAGCGGGCGGGGGCGCTCCTCCGCCGTGGCAGGGGCCGGGGCGGGGGCGGGGGTGGGGACCGGTGCCGGGCCGTGGCCGTTGAGCTCCTGCTGGACCGCCGCCCGGACCGTCACCTCGGCGGCCGTGGTCTCCGGGCCCTTGCGCGGACGGCGCTTGGTGGAGGAGGCGGCCACGCCGTAGCCGACGAGGACCGGCTGGCGGCCTTCCGGCTTCTTCTCCGGCTCCGGGGACGGGGACAGGGCCGGAGCCGGGGCCGCGGCGGACTCCGCGGCCGGCGCCCCGCCCGCCACGTCCACCGCGATGATCGCCGTGCCCACGTCCACCGTGGTGCCCTCGGCGAAGCGCAGCTCGCGGACCACGCCGTCGTAGGGGATCGGGAGTTCGACGGCCGCCTTCGCCGTCTCGACCTCGCACACCACCTGGCCGTCGGTGACCGTGTCGCCGGGCTGGACGTACCACTTGAGGATCTCGGCCTCGGTGAGCCCCTCGCCCACGTCCGGCATCTTGAACTCGCGTACGGACGCTTCCGTCATCGTCGTCACGACCCTCTCCTCAGTACGCCAGGGCACGGTCGACGGCGTCGAGCACCCGGTCAAGGCCCGGAAGGTACTCCTCCTCCAGGCGGGCCGGCGGGTAAGGGGCGTGGTAGCCGCCGACCCTGAGGACCGGGGCCTCCAGGTGGTAGAAGCAGCGCTCGGTGATGCGGGCGGCGATCTCCGCGCCCGAACCGAAGAACACCGGTGCCTCGTGGACCACGACCAGGCGGCGGGTCTTCTCGACCGAGGCCTGGATCGAGTCGAAGTCCATCGGGGAGACGGACCGCAGGTCCAGGACCTCCAGGGACTTGCCCTCCTCGGCGGCCGCGTCGGCGGCCTCCTGGCAGACCTTCACCATCGGGCCGTAGGCGGCGAGGGTCAGGTCCGTGCCCTCGCGGACCACGCGTGCCTTGTGCAGCGGGCCGGGGATGGCCTCGGGGTTGACCTCGCCCTTGTCCCAGTAGCGCCGCTTGGGCTCGAAGAAGATCACCGGGTCGTCGCTCTGGATGGCCTGCTGCATCATCCAGTACGCGTCGGAGGGGTTGGAAGGGCTGACGATCTTCAGGCCCGCCACGTGCGCGAAGAGCGCCTCGGGGGACTCGGAGTGGTGCTCGACCGCGCCGATGCCGCCGCCGTAGGGGATGCGGACGACGACCGGCATCTTGACCTTGCCCAGCGAGCGGGCGTGCATCTTCGCGAGCTGGGTGACGATCTGGTCGTACGCCGGGAAGACGAAACCGTCGAACTGGATCTCCACCACCGGGCGGTAGCCGCGCAGGGCGAGGCCGATCGCGGTGCCGACGATGCCGGACTCGGCGAGGGGGGTGTCGATGACGCGGCTCTCGCCGAAGTCCTTCTGCAGGCCGTCGGTGACCCGGAAGACGCCGCCGAGCTTGCCGACGTCCTCGCCCATGACGAGGACCTTGGGGTCGGACTCCAGCGCGCGGCGCAGCGACTCGTTGATCGCCTTGGCCAGGGCCATGTTCTTAGCTGTCACGGTCTCCGCTGCCATGGTCAGACCCCCTCTACGTCCGCGAACGACGCCTGGTAGGCGGCGAACTGGGCTCGCTCCTCGTCGACGAGCGCGTGCCCGTCGGCGTACACGTTCTCGAAGATGGCGAAGTTGTCCGGGTCCGGCATGGCCCGTACCGCTTCGCGCACTCGCCTGCCCAACGCCTCGGACTCGGTCTCGAGTTCCGCGAAGAATCCGTCGTCCGCGTGGTTTGCGGCCTCCAGGTAGCGGCGCAGGCGCAGGATCGGGTCCTTGGCCTCCCAGGCCTCGCGCTCCTCGTCGGCCCGGTACTTGGTCGGGTCGTCGGAGGTGGTGTGGGCGCCCATCCGGTAGGTGTACGCCTCGACGAGCGTCGGGCCCTCGCCGCTGCGGGCGCGCTCCAGCGCCCACTTGGTGACCGCGAGGCAGGCCAGCACGTCGTTGCCGTCGACCCGGACACCGGGGAAGCCGAAGCCCTGGGCCCGCTGGTAGAGCGGGACGCGGGTCTGCTTCTCGGTCGGCTCGGAGATCGCCCACTGGTTGTTCTGGCAGAAGAACACCACCGGGGCGTTGTAGACCGCGGCGAAGGTGAACGATTCGGCGACGTCGCCCTGGCTGGACGCGCCGTCGCCGAAGTAGGCGATCACCGCGCTGTCCGCGCCGTCCTTGGCGACGCCCATCGCGTAGCCGGTGGCGTGCAGCGTCTGGGAGCCGATGACGATCGTGTAGAGGTGGAAGTTGTTGCTGTTGGGGTCCCAGCCGCCGTGGTTGACGCCGCGGAACATGCCCAGCAGGTTGGTCGGGTCGACCCCGCGGCACCAGGCGACGCCGTGCTCGCGGTAGGTCGGGAAGACGTAGTCGTCCTCGCGGGTCGCCCGCCCGGAGCCGATCTGGGCGGCCTCCTGGCCGAGCAGGGACGCCCACAGGCCCAGCTCGCCCTGCCGCTGCAGGGCGGTGGCCTCGGCGTCGAAGCGACGGGTGAGCACCATGTCGCGGTAGAGACCGCGCAGCTCCTCGGGGGTGATCCCGGCGACGTACGCGTCGTACTCGGCGTTCTTGACCCGCTTGCCCTCGGGGGTCAGCAACTGCACGAGCTCGGGCTCGGTGCTCTTCTTCGCGGTGGTACGGGTGGTGGTGCGGCTGGTGGTGCGCTTGGTGCCGGTCTTGCTGCCGGTGGTACCGGCCTTGCCTGCGGCGCTGCGTCGCGGTGTGCCCGCGGCACTGCTGTCCACGCTCACGTGTGCTCCTCCGTCGGTCCGGCCCCCGGGGTTGCCGGGTGAACCAGTGCGGCTCACCTGTTTCCGACACCCGTGACACGGGGTGGGTGCCACTCGGCCGGGAACAGGCGTGACAGGTGCCCCGGCGAGCGCCCTGCAACATGCACGTTACCCAGTGCCTCACATTTCTGTGAAACCCCTCCTGACCTGCGTTTTTGCTTGGAAATCCAAGTACTTTTTGCTTGGGTTTCCTAGTAGATCGACGCGGGCCGGAAGGTTGCTGGTCAGAGCCTTGCAGGAGGCCGGAGCAACGGCACGTTATCCCGCCGCCCGGGGCCACGGGAAGACATCCAGGGGTCCGGTCTGCTCGCCGAAGCGCGGGCGCACGCCGCGCGCGGCGCAGCGACCCTACGCCCCGGGCGCCGTCCCGGCGGCGCGTATTTCGCACTTGTATTCGCCGCGGTCCATCGCGTGACCGAAAGCGACCATCGATGACTATCTGTGATAACCCGCAGCTCACAGGGTTGGCGTTTGCCCTACCATCTGCCGCGTGCCGCGCTCATGTTTACCCCCTCTCGTGCCCCAAGCGCCCCCTCTGGGCGCCCTGCTCCGGCAGTACGCCGCCGGCTCCGCACTCGCCTGCGAGCCCGTCGAACAAGGTCTGCTCAACCGCGGCTACCGCCTCTGCACCACCCGCGGCAGCTACTTCCTGAAGCACCACTTCGACCCCGACACCGCCGACCCGGCCGCCATCGAACGGCGTCATCTGGCCACCCAGCGGCTGGCCGCCCTCGGCGTCCCGGTCGCCCCGCCCCTCGCCGGCCGCGACGGCCGCACGGTCGCCGTCGTCGGCGGCCACGCCTACGCACTGCACCCCTGGATCGACGGCCGGCACCGGCACGGCGGACAGCTCACGCGCGGGGAGTGCGCGCGGCTCGGCGCGCTCCTCGGCGCCGTGCACGCCTGCCTGGAGCGCGTGATGCCCCCCAAGGGGCGCACCCGCCCGGCCACCAGCCCCCACCCCGTCGAGAGCGCCGACCCCGCCGACACCTTCGCGCTCATCGACGACCTGCTCGCCCACGTCAGCCGGCACCGCCCCGCCGACGCCTTCGACGAACTCGCCCGCCACCGGCTGCTCGAACGCCGTGCGCTCCTGGAACAGCACACCGCCCGGCGCCCCCCGCGCGGCGCCTCGGTGGGCTGGGTGCACGGCGACTTCCACCCGTTCAACCTGCTCTACAAGGGCGACGCGCCCGCCGCGATCGTCGACTGGGACCGGCTCGGGGTGCAGCCCCGCGCGGAAGAGGCCGTACGCGCCGCCGCCATCTTCTTCGTGCGCCCGGCGGGAGCGCTCGACCTGCGGAAGGTGCGGGCGTACGCGCGCACGTACCGGCGCGCGGCCGGCGCCACGCCCTCGGAACTCGCGGCGGCCGTGCACCGCGTGTGGTGGGAGCGGCTCAACGACTTCTGGATGCTGCGCTGGCACTACGAGCGCGGCGACACCCGCGCGGACCCCCAGTTCCCGGCCGCCTCGGCGCTCGCCGTGTGGTGGACCCGGGAGTACGACGCGGTGTGCGACGCGTTCGTGCGGTAGCGGCAGACCGGCGGCGGCCGGTAGGTGCGGCCGGTCGGCAGAGGCAGCCCGACGGCGGTCGGTCAGCCGGTCAGCCGGTCAGCCGAAGGGTGTCGGTGTCCTTCAACCGCCGCCGACACCGGTGCCGGCGATCGAGTTGCCGCCGTCGACCCCGCCGTCGTCGCCCGTGCCGGTCGTGTCGGAGGGCTGCGTGTCCGGCGAGCTCTCCGTGTCCGTGGGCTGCGAGGCGCTCGCCGTGTCGCTCGGCTGGTCGCTCGGCTCGCTGCTCTGCGTCTGGGACTGGGTGTACGACGGGGTCTGGGACGGCGTGTACCCGTTGCCGTTGCCGGTGTTCGAGCCGCTGTCGTCGGTCGCCGTGTCCGTGGCCGTGTCGCTGGCCTCGTCCGACGGGCTGGAGCTGGGCGTCTCGTCCTTGGTGGTCTGCGAGACGGTCGGCGACTGCGTCGTACCGGTGCCACCGCCGTCGCCGCCACCGCCGTTGTTGATCGCCAGGGCGACGCCCGCCGCGATGGCGATCACCGCGAGGACGGCCAGGATCCACAGCTTGCCGCGGCCGCTGCCCCGGTTGCCGTGCCCCTCGAAACCGCCGTCGTCGCCGCCTCCGTAGCCGCCCGGCAGGATCGGCTGCGGGATCTGGGTGGTCCCGGCGGCGGCCGCCGGGTGCGGCATCACGGTCGTACCGGCGAAACCGCCCGCCGGGGTGTGCCGGCCGTCGGGCACGGTGACCGGGCCGGTGTTCCAGGTGCCGGTGTGGCTGCCCTGGTCGTACAGCATCTGCAGGCCGTACTGGACCAGGCCGCGCATCTCCTCGGCGGTCTGGAAGCGGTCGTCGGGCTCCTTGGCGAGCGAACGCATCACCAGGCCGTCCAGCTCCGGCGGGGCGACGCCCTCGGAGGTCTGGGACGGCGGCACCGGGATGTCCTGGACGTGCTGGTAGACCACCGCCAGCGGGGTCTCGCCGATGAACGGCGGGCGCAGCGAGAGGAGTTCGTAGAGCAGGCAGCCGGTGGCGTACAGGTCGGAGCGGTGGTCGACGGCCTTGCCGAGCGCCTGCTCCGGGGAGAGGTACTGGGGGGTGCCCATGACCATGCCGGTCTGCGTCATCGTCGTGGACGCGCCGTGCAGGGCGCGGGCGATGCCGAAGTCCATCACCTTGACGGAACCGGTCTGGGTGATGATGACGTTGGCCGGCTTGATGTCGCGGTGCACGATGCCGTGCTGGTGCGAGTAGGCCAGCGCCTCGAGGACCCCGGAGACGATGGTCAGGGCCTGCTCGGGGCCCGGCGCCTCCGCGTTGATCAGCAGGTCGCGGATGGTGTGGCCCTCGACCAGCTCCATCACGATGTACGGCACCGACTGACCGCCGACGACGTCCTCGCCGGAGTCGTACACGGCCACGATCGCATGGTGGTTGAGGCCGGCCACCGACTGCGCCTCGCGCGTGAAGCGGGCCTTGGAGACCGGATCCTCGGCGAGGTCCGCGCGCAGCAGCTTGACGGCCACGGTCCGGCCGAGCCGAATGTCCTCGGCCGCGAACACCTCGGCCATACCGCCCCGCCCGAGCCGGTGGGTCAGCCGGTACCGGCCGTCGCCGACCAGGCCGTGGTTGCCCCACATCTCCGGCGCGTCCGACATCCCGCCGCCAGTCGCCTCGGGGTCGGACGGGCCCTGGGCGCTGTGCGTCTGTGCCATCGGTCCTCGCCGTCGTTTCTGCCCGCGGTGCGCGCGGTGTTGTCACGGTCTCCGTCGGCCACGCTACAGCCTCCGCGCAACCCGTCGGTCCGGGATCCGACCCCTGGACGGACCGGCCATCAAACCCGTACCACTCGCCGCCGTGCAAATTCTGTGTACCGGACGTAGGGCAGCTGTAATGCTTCCGCGCCTCTTCTTTCGCGTACGGTCACGGAACGGGCACCACGCTTGACGTGTCAGTGCCCTCCGGCAGACTTGGCCGGGAATGAGACATTCGATCAACAAGGGTGCCTGAGTACCCAACGGGGGACGGGGAAATGAGCCAGGACGGCGCACATGGCCGTTATGCGGGGCGGGCTCTGGCCGGTGGCCGCTACCAGCTGCGCGACCTGCTCGGCGAGGGCGGCATGGCCTCCGTGCACCTGGCGTACGACTCGGTCCTGGACCGGCAGGTCGCGATCAAGACCCTGCACACCGAACTCGGCCGGGAACAGGCCTTCCGCGAGCGCTTCCGCCGCGAGGCCCAGGCAGTGGCCAAGCTCACGCACACCAATATCGTCTCCGTCTTCGACACCGGCGAGGACGCGCTCGACGGCTCCACGATGCCGTACATCGTCATGGAGTACGTCGAGGGCCGCCCGCTCGGCTCGGTCCTGGACGAGGACGTACGGCAGTACGGCGCGATGCCCGCCGACAAGGCGCTGAAGATCACCGCCGACGTGCTGGCCGCGCTGGAGATCAGCCACGAGATGGGGCTGGTCCACCGCGACATCAAGCCCGGCAACGTGATGATGACCAAGCGCGGTGTCGTCAAGGTGATGGACTTCGGGATCGCCCGCGCCATGCAGTCCGGGGTCACCTCCATGACCCAGACCGGCATGGTCGTCGGCACCCCGCAGTACCTCTCCCCGGAGCAGGCGCTCGGCCGGGGCGTGGACGCGCGGTCCGACCTCTACTCGGTCGGCATCATGCTGTTCCAGCTGGTCACCGGGCGGCTGCCGTTCGACGCGGACTCCCCGCTGGCGATCGCCTACGCCCACGTCCAGGAGGAGCCGGTCGCTCCCTCCTCGGTCAACCGGGCCCTGCCCCCGGCCGTGGACGCGCTGGTCGCCCGCGCGCTGAAGAAGAACCCGAACGAGCGCTTCCCGACCGCCGAGTCCATGCGCGACGAGTGCCTGCGGGTCGCCGCCTCGCTCCACCCGGCCGCGCCCAGCATCGTCCCGGGCATCCCGCCGACGCAGAGCGGCTCAGGGGTAGGCTCCGCGGTCTTCCCGCCGGTCGGCCAGGGGACGCCGGCGCCTCCCGGTCCGGTGCAGACGCCGTACCAGCCGGCACCGGCACCGAATCCCTACGGGGGCGCGGCGCCCGCACCCGGCTACGGCTATCCGCAGCAGGCGGGCTACCAGACCCCGGCCGGGTACGCCCCGCCGGCGGCGGCTGCGTCGACGCCGCCGCCCTACAACATCACGCCGCAGGGGCCGTCCGCCGGGGGCGTCGGTGGTGGCGGCGGTGGCGGCGGTGGCGGTGGGAAGAGCAACCGGCCGGTGGTCATCGGGTCGATCGCGGTGTCGCTGGTCGCGGTGATCGGCCTGGTCGTGGCGCTGGCGCTGAACAACGGCGGCGGTGACGACACCGGCGGCAGCGGTGGTGGCGGGGGCGGTGGCAGCACCGCGAGCACCGCCGCCTCGCACGCCTCGGGCTACCGCGGCCCCGACACCTCGAAGACCGTCGAGAAGACCGAGTGCACCGAACCCCAGGAGTCCTACGACGACCCGGACAAGATCCAGGTCCCGGACTTCAAGTTCAAGTACATCAAGTCGGTCAAGGAGTGCTTCCAGGCCGCCGGCTGGCAGATGAAGATCGTCTCCGTGGACGAGAACACGTACGGCGACGGCACGGTCATGGAGCAGTTCCCGTCCTCGGGCACCGACGTCGACCCGCAGGACATGCCGACCATCGAGCTGAAGGTGTCGACGGGCAACCCGGCGACCGGCTGAGGCGGGACGTTCCGGCGCGGGACGTCCTGGGGCGGGACGTACTGGCGCGGGGCGCACCGACGCACGGCGCGCGGCGCAGTAGAAAGGGCCCGGCGGCTGTCCGCCGGGCCCTTCGCCGCTTCGGGAGTGTCCCGGGAGTCCCTAGAGGTACGGCCCGCCGGAGCGGCCGGCCGGGCCGTGCTCCTCGCCCTCGTGGCCGACGCCCGGCGGCAGCGCGCGCCGCATCTGCTCCAGCTGGGCGCGGGCGGCCATCTGCTGGGCGAACAGGGTGGTCTGGATCCCGTGGAACAGCCCCTCCAGCCAGCCCACCAGCTGGGCCTGCGCGATGCGCAGTTCGGCGTCGGAGGGGGTGGAGTTCTCGGTGAACGGCAGCGAGAGCCGCTCCAGCTCCTCCACCAGCTCCGGGGCCAGGCCGTCCTCCAGCTCCTTCACGGAGCTGGCGTGGATCTCCTTGAGCCGGACCCGGCTGGCCTCGTCGAGGGGAGCCGCACGCACCTCCTCTAGGAGCTGCTTGATCATGCTGCCGATCCGCATGACCTTGGCGGGCTGTTCCACCATCTCCGTCACCGGGATCTCGCGGGAGTCCTCGTCCCCGTTGCCGCCGCCGAGTGCCATCCCGTCCTGGCCCACGACCAGGATCTGCGGATTCTCGGGCGACCGTTCGTTCCTCGGCATCTCCATGCCGCCATTCTCTCGCACCCGTACACCTCACCACCGTGGTGCCCCCCATGAGGGCTGATCCACCACTCTGACCGGCTCCGGGCCGGCCGTAGCCCCTTCGGCCGAGTCAGAAATGCCAGTTCTGCGGGCGAATGTGAGGCTGATGATCGTCTGCCCTGACGACGACCGTGCTCCAGGAGGTCACCGCCGTGACTCCAAGGCTGCGACTCCCCTTCACCGGCATCCGGCCGCCCGCGGCCCGCGAGCAGTCCCTGCGCCGGGTAAGGCTCGCGCTCGCCCGTCGGCTGTCCGTACGTCTGCTGCTGGTTCTCGCGGCGGTCCTGTTGCCGTGCGTCACGGCCGTCGGGTTCACTCCCCGGCCGGTGCCCTCGGGCTCCGCCCGCGCCTCGGCCACCCCCGAGCCGTCGCTGGCCGGCACCGTGGCGGGCGAGGGCCGGATGCGGCCGGGACGGCCTCAGGGACCGGCGACGAAGATCGAGGGCCAGGACCCCGACGACCCCGAGGAGCCTGAGGAGGCTGACGACTCCGCCGCCCGCGACACCCCCGGCACCCCCGGCACCTCGGACGACTCCGACGACCATGGCGGTCTCGGCGAAGGAGCGGCGACCGAGCCCGCGGGGAGCGGTGCCGGGAGCCCGGCGGCCGACTCCGCACAGCCGCCCCGCGAGGCCGTCCTCGCCCCCACCTCGCCCCAGCCGCCCCAGGCGGGCCAGGCGATGGGCTCCGGCCAGGAGGACGACACCGAGCCCATGCTGCACGTCCTTCCGCTCGGCAGCGGCCTGGTCCTGATCGGCCTCGGGCTCGGCCTCGCCTTCGTCGGCCTGCGGGTACGGCGGGGCTGAGGCGCTACGGGGCGACCAGCACGACCTTGCCGATGTGCTCGCTGGCCTCGACCACCCGATGGGCCTGCGCCGCGTCCGCCATCGGCAGCTCCCGGTCGACGACCGGGCGGACATGGCCCTGGACGATCAACGGCCACACGTGCTCCCGCACCGCCGCGGTGATGGCCGCCTTCTCGGCGAGCGGACGGGCGCGCAGCGAGGTCGCGCTGATCGCGGCCCGCTTGCCCAGCAGCGCGCCGATGTTCAGCTCGCCCTTGACGCCGCCCTGCATGCCGATGATCGCGAGCCGCCCGTTGACCGCGAGCGTCTGCACGTTCCGGTCCAGGTACTTGGCGCCCATGTTGTCCAGGATGACGTCGGCCCCCGCGCCATCGGTGGCCTGCTTCACCTCGGCGACGAAGTCCTGCTCGCGGTAGTTGACGAGGATGTCCGCGCCGAGCTCGGCACAGAAGTCCAGCTTCTCCTTCGTGCCCGCGGTGACCGCGACCCTGGCGCCGACCACCTTGCCCAGCTGGATCGCCATGGTGCCGATGCCGCTGGAGCCGCCGTGCACGAGGAGGGTCTCGCCGGGGCGCAGGTGGGCGATCATGAAGACGTTCGACCAGACCGTGCACGCCACCTCGGGCAGCGCCGCGGCCTGCTTCAGGTCCAGGCCCTCGGGCACCGGCAGCAGCTGCCCGGCCGGCACGGCGACCTTCTCGGCGTACCCGCCGCCCGCGAGCAGCGCGCACACCTCGTCGCCGACCGACCAGCCGGAGACACCCGGGCCGAGCGCGACGATCCGCCCGGAGCACTCCAGACCGGGGTACGGGGAGGCCCCCGGCGGCGGGTCGTAGAAGCCCTGCCGCTGCATGATGTCGGCGCGGTTGACGGCACCGGCCACCACCTCGACCAGTACCTCGCCGTCACCGGGCACGGGATCGGGAACCTCCGCCCACACCAGCGCCTCGGGCCCACCAGGTTCGGGAATCGTGATCGCATACATGCGGCCGACGCTACTCCCCGCCCGTCCGGCCCCGGCCGGTGACGTCACCGGCGACTCGCCCGGTCAGGCGCGGGGCAACGGGCGTACGTCCGGTGCGACCTGGTTGCCCGGCGAGGCCCGCACGATCGTGATCAGCCGGTCCGTCGCCTCGATGGTGCCGACGGCCGGGTCGTCGTACCCGAGCACCCGGTGTCCGCGTACGACGCTCACCACCAGGTCCGCCGTCTCGCGCGGTGTCCTGCCGACCTCGGCCTTGACCGCGGGGCGTTCCACGAGGTCCAGTCCGCTGCCCTGCTGGATGAGGTCCTCCATGACCATGCCGGCCGCCGGGCTGAGCACGGACAGCCCGAGCAGCCGGCCGGCCGCGCTGGCGCTGGTGATGACGGCGTCGGCGCCGGACTGCTTGAGCAGCGGCGCGTTCTCCTCCTCGCGGACCGCCGCCACGATCTTCGCGGCCTTGTTGAGCTGCCGGGCCGTCAGGGTCACCAGCACGGCCGTGTCATCGCGCTGGGTCGCGATGATGATCTGCCGCGCCCGCTGCACCTCGGCCCGCTTCAGCACCTCGCTGCGGGTCGCATCGCCGATGACCCCCGCGTATCCGTCGGCGGTGGCCGCCTCGATCACCTTGGAGCTCGGGTCGACCACGACCACCTGTTCCGCCTTCAGCCCGGTCGCACAGACGGTCTGGATCGCCGACCGGCCCTTCGTCCCGAACCCGACGACGACGGTGTGATCCCGCAAGGCGGACCTCCAGCGGTTCAGGCGCCATTCCTCCCGGGTGCGTTCGGTGAGGACTTCGAGCGTGGTGCCGACCAGGATGATCAGGAACAGCACACGCAGAGGCGTGATGACGAAGATGTTGGTGAGCCGCGCACCGTCGCTGACGGGGGTGATGTCGCCGTAGCCGGTGGTGGAGAGGGTGACGGTCGCGTAGTAGAAGGCGTCGAGCAGGTCGACGGAACCGTCGGAGTTGTCGGTGTACCCGTCACGGTCGACGTAGACGATCAACGCGGTGGCGACCAGCACCAGCAGGGCCATGGCGAGCCGTTTGGTGACCTGGCGGATCGGGCGGTCCACGACCTTGGTCGGGAGTTTCACCCGCTGGGTCGCCAGGTGTTCGTCCGCCTGGCGGGCGATGGCGTCATGGCCGGGAAGTTTCACGTGAAACATACTCCGATGCCGGCGGCCGCCCAGGGGAGGTCGAGGAGTTCCGTCTCCTCCCCCTGCCGTGCTCCGCCCGGCGCCACGACCGCGAGCGCGTCGGCGGCGGCGATGCCGCGGAGCATGGCCGGGCCGTTGTAGTGCAGCGGGACCGCGGCGTCGCCGCGCAGGACGACCGGGATGAGCCGGGTGTCGTACGGGTGCCCGTGCGTCGCCTCCGCCAGCGGCAGGGTGTACGGCTCGGGGGCCGGGTGGGCGGCGAGGGTGCGCAGCAGGGGCTCGGCGAGGGTGAGCAGGCCGGAGACGGCGGCCAGGGGGTTGCCGGGGAGGCCGACGAGGTGCTGGTTCTCCTTGGTGCGGGCCAGCAGCATGGGGTGGCCGGGGCGCACCTTGACGCCGTCGACGAGGAGTTCGGCGCCGATGCGTTCCAGGGTGGGGTGGATGTGGTCGACCGGGCCGGAGGCGGTACCGCCCGTGGTGACCACGAGATCGGCCGTCGACGAGGTGATCGCCTTGTACAGGGCCTTGGCGTCGTCACCGAGCCGGCGTACGGCGGTGACCTCGGCGCCGAGCGCGCGCAGCCAGGGCGGCAGCATCGGGCCGAGCGCGTCCCGGATGAGTCCGTCGTGCGGGAGTCCTTCGGTGAGCAACTCGTCGCCCAGGATCAGAACTTCGGCGCGGGGGCGGGGGACGACGGTGACGGTGTCGTACCCCGCGGCTGCGGCGAGGCCGAGGACGCCCGGGGTGACCAGGGTGCCCAGCGGCAGCAACTGGTCGCCGGTGCGGCACTCCTGGCCGCGCGGACGGATGTCCTGGCCGTGGACCACCTCACGGGTGGGGTGCAGCCGGCTCTGGGCGTCGAGACGGCCGTGCTCGCTGCGCAGCACGGCCGTGGTGTCCGCCGGGATCCGGGCGCCGGTGGCGATACGGACCGCCTCGCCGTCGGTGAGCGGCTCGGGCTGCCCGTGCCCGGCCAACACGCCTTCCTCGCGGACGTCCCAGGGCCCGGGGCCGGCGACCGCCCAGCCGTCCATCGCCGAGGTGTCGAAGGAGGGCAGGTCGGTGAGCGCGTCCAGCGGGGCGGCGAGGGTCAGGCCTAGGGCGTCGGCCAGCGGTACGGAGACGGGGGCGCGACGGGCCCCGGACCGGACGGCGGACCGGGCGGCACGGGCGGCGGTCTCGCGGGCCTGGGGCCAGGGGGTGGCCCGGTGGCGGTGGGCCGAGTGACCGCCGTGCGCGTGCGCGCCGCGTTCGCCGGGCGCGCCGTGTTCACCGTGTTCGCCGTGGAGGGTGGGCGCTGCGCTCGCGTCCTGCCGGGGGTCCCTGGGCTTTCTCACGAGGGCGAGCGCCTCCTCGACGTCGAGATCGTCGTCGGTGTCCGCGGCGGCGGGGGTGCCGGACCGGATGCCGGGGGCGGTCACCGGCCGGGCCCGGGGGCGGGGTTGCCGGGCGCGGGGTCGCCGGGGGCGGGGTCGGCTTCTTCCGCCCAGCGCTGGGCCAGCGCGGCGGCCTTGCGGGCGGCCTCGGCGACCGCCTCGGGGCCGCCCTTGCCCTGTGCGGCGGCGTAGCCGACGAGGAAGGTGGTCAGCGGGGCGGCAGGGCGGTCCACGCCGTGCGCGGCGTCCCTGGCCAGGTCGAGCAGAAGGCGGATGTCGACGTCCAGGTCGATGCCCAGTTCGTCCTTGACTGCGGAGATCCATTCGTCCAACACGTGCCCATGCTCCCTGATGCGTGCCCTGGCGTCGGCGATGTCGTCCCAGGTGTCGCAGTCGAAGGAGGCGAGGGGGTCCGGGACGCGGGTGAGGTTCAGTGCGGCGGTCAGGCGCCGCAGGGGGAGGCCGGTGAGACCGCGGTCGCCCGCGGCGAGGGCCGCAAGTGCGTGGCGCAGTGCCGCCGTCCGGTAGGCCGCCACGAGGGGTTGGTCCCTGCCGTCGGCATCGGTGAGCAGCGCGGCGTCCGCGCCGGTCGTGTGCAGGACCGACAACAGGCGCTCCACCGTTGCCTCTTCGAGGAACGGGAGGTCGGCGGAGAGCACGAGTGCGCAGTCGGCGGCGGTGTGGCGCAGGCCGGCGTCGAGCGCGGCGACCGGGCCGCCGCCCGGCGGGTCCTCGCGGGTCCAGTGGACCGGGCGGGAGGTGGGGCGGGGGGCTGCCACGACGACGGTCCGGCGGGCGCCGGCGCAGGCCGCGAGGACGCGGTCGAGGAGCGGGCGTCCGCCGACCCTGACGGACGGCTTGTCGGCCCCGCCGAGGCGCCTCGCGGCGCCGCCGGCCAACACGATCGCGTCGTAGGGCGGGGGCTCGGTGGCGGTCACCTTTCGAGTATGGGGGGCGTTCTGATCACGGGGAACCGATGGGGGCGTGGGATGTGCAGGGTGTGGTTGCGTGCGCCCAAGGGGCGGGGGCAGGACGTCCGTGCGCGAGTGCGGGTTGTGTTTGGTTGATCGCGCAGTTCCTCCCCCAGCCTTCGGCCGGGGGTACCCCCAGCGCCCCTGACGGGGCGCTGCGGCTAGAGCGTCCTGAGAAGTACCGTCGGATTCTCCACGCAGTCGGCCACGTAGCGCAGGAAGCCGCCCGCTGTGCCGCCGTCGCAGACCCGGTGGTCGAAGGTGAGGGAGAGCTGGACGACCTGGCGGACCGCCAGCTCGCCCTCGTGGACCCAGGGTTTCGGGACGATGCGGCCCACGCCGAGCATGGCCGCCTCGGGGTGGTTGATGATCGGGGTGGAGCCGTCGACGCCGAAGACGCCGTAGTTGTTGAGGGTGAAGGTGCCGCCGGTGAGGTCCGTGGGGGTGAGGGTGCCGGCGTGTGCCGACTCGGTCAGGCGGGCGAACTCCGCGGTCAGGGACTCGGCGTCGCGGGTCTGGGCGTCGCGGACGACGGGGACGACCAGGCCACGGTCGGTCTGGGCGGCGAAGCCCAGGTGGACGTGGTCGAGCTGGACGATCTCGCGGGCCTCGACGTCGACGTAGGAGTTCAGCTCGGGGTGGCGGGCCAGGGCGGCGGTGCAGATCCGGGCGAGGAGGGCGAGGAGGGAGATCCTCGGCCCCGCCGCCGCGTTCATCGCCGTGCGGGCGCGCATCAGTTCGGTCGCGTCGGCGTCCACCCAGCAGGTCGCGTCGGGGATCTCCCGGCGGCTGCGGGAGAGCTTGTCGGCGACCGCGCCCCGGATGCCCTTGAGGGGGGTGCGGGTGCCGGAGAGGGCGTGCGTGGTGGTGGGCGGGGTCTTGGGGGCGGTGGCACGGGCCGCGCTGACCCGCAGGGCGTCCTCGACGTCGGCGCGCAGGATCAGGCCGTCGGGGCCCGAGCCGGACAGCCTGCGCAGGTCCAGGTCGTTCTGCCGGGCGAGGCGGCGGACCAGGGGGGAGATCACCGGGACGGGGCCCTCGGTGAGCGGAGCGGACGACGCGGGCGCTGCGGGCACGTGCGCGTGGGTGACCGTTGCCGCTTCCGTGAGAGCGGCGTACGGCGCCGGTTCCGGGGCGGTGCCCCGGTCTGCGCTGTCGCGGTCTGCGCTGCCCCGGTCGGCCGAGCCGTTGGCCCGTTCCGGGGCGGCGTTGCGGACCCTGCGGCGGCGCGCCGGAGGCGTCCCCGTGCCGTATCCCACCAGGACGTTGCCGGATCCCTCGGGCTCGGGGACAGTCGTCGCCTCGCCGACGGCGACCGTCAGGAGCGGTGCCCCGACGGGCAGCTCGGCGCCCTCCTCGCCGAAGCGGGCGGTGACCACACCGCCGTAGGGGCAGGGGACCTCGACCATCGCCTTGGCCGTCTCGACCTCGACGACCGGCTGGTCGATCGCGACGACCTCGCCGACCTGGACCAGCCAGGTCACGATCACCGCCTCGGTGAGCCCCTCCCCGAGGTCGGGCAGTTTGAACTCCAGCACCTGTGCCATCAGCCCTCGGCCTCCCACTGCAGACGCGCCACCGCGTCCAGGATGCGGTCGACGCCGGGCAGGTGGTGGCGCTCCAGCATCGGCGGCGGGTAGGGGATGTCGAACCCGGCCACGCGCAGCACCGGTGCCTCCAGGTGGTGGAAGCAGCGCTCGGTCACACGTGCCGCGATCTCCCCTCCCGGTCCGCCGAACCCGCCCGACTCGTGTACGACGACCGCTCGCCCGGTGCGCCGTACGGAGGCGCAGACCGTCTCGTCGTCGAACGGCACCAGGGAGCGCAGGTCGACGACTTCCAGGTCCCAGCCCTCCGCCTGGGCGGCCTCGGCGGCTTCGAGGCAGACCGGTACGGACGGGCCGTAGGTGATGAGCGTGGCGCTGCGCCCGGTTCGGCGCACCACCGCGCGGCCGATGGGTTCAACGTCCGTCGGGTGCTCGGGGTTCCAGGAGTCCTTGGACCAGTACAGGCGCTTGGGTTCGAGGAAGACGACCGGGTCGTCGGAGGCGATGGACCGGCGCAGCAGGCCGTAGGCGTCGGCGACGGTGGCGGGGGTGACGACGTGCAGGCCGGGGGTGGCCATGTAGTAGGCCTCGGAGGAGTCGCTGTGGTGCTCGACGCCGCCGATGCCGCCGCCGTAGGGGATGCGGACGGTGATCGGGAGGGGCATCCGGCCGCGGGTGCGGTTGCGCATCCGGGAGACGTGGCTGATGAGCTGCTCGAAGGCGGGGTAGGCGAAGGCGTCGAACTGCATCTCCACGACCGGGCGCAGCCCGTACATGGCCATGCCGACGGCGGTGCCGAGGATGCCGGCCTCCGCGAGGGGGGTGTCGGTGCAGCGGGCCTCGCCGAACTCCTTGGCGAGGCCGTCGGTGACCCGGAAGACCCCGCCGAGGGTGCCGACGTCCTCGCCCATGACGTGCACGGCGGGGTCGGCGGCCATGGCGTCCCGCAGTGCGCGGGTGAGCGCCTGCGCCATGGTGGCCGGCTTGACGGCGACGGTCGTCATCGCTGCCCGCCTTCCTGCTCCTGCTGCTCGGCCTCCAGCTCGGCGCGGAGCACGGCGCGCTGTTCGCGCAGCTGCGTGGTGGTCTCGGCGTACACCTGGTCGAAGAGGTGCATGGGGTCGAGTTCGGGGTCGCGGTTCATTCGCTCGCGCAGGTCGGCGGCCATGGTCTCGGCGTCCTCGCGGGCACACCTGACGGTGTCCTCGTCGAGCAGGCCGCGGTCGGTCAACTCGCGTTCGAGGAGCAGGATCGGGTCGTGGTCGCGCCAGGCGTCGACCTCGGTGTCGCCGCGGTAGCGGGTGGCGTCGTCGGCGTTGGTGTGGGCGTCGATCCGGTAGGTGACCGCCTCGACCAGGGTCGGGCCGCCGCCCTCGCGCGCGTGCCGTACGGCGTCGGCGAGGACCTCGTGCACGGCGGCCGCGTCGTTGCCGTCGACCAGGCGGCCCGGCATGCCGTATCCGACGGCCTTGTGGGCCAGGGAGGGCGCGGCGGTCTGCTTGGCGAGCGGGACGGAGATGGCGAAGCCGTTGTTCTGGACCAGGAAGACGACCGGGGCCTGCCAGACGGCGGCGAAGTTCAGGGCCTCGTGGAAGTCGCCCTCGCTGGTGCCGCCGTCGCCGACCATGGCGAGCGCGACCACGTCGTCGCCCTTGAGGCGGGCCGCGTGGGCGAGGCCGACGGCGTGCGGGAGCTGGGTGGCGAGGGGGGTGGAGAGGGGGGCCACGCGGTGCGCGTACGGGTCGTAGCCGGTGTGCCAGTCGCCGCGCAGCAGGGTGAGCGCCTCGACGGGGTCCACGCCCCGGGCGATCACCGCGAGGGTGTCGCGGTAGCTGGGGAAGAGCCAGTCGCGTTCCTCCAGGGCGAGGGCGGCGGCGACCTCGCAGGCCTCCTGGCCGGTGCTGGAGGGGTAGACGGCGAGGCGGCCCTGCTTGGTGAGGGCGGTCGCCTGTGCGTTGTACCTGCGGCCGCGGACGAGCTGGGTGTACAGCCGGCGCAGCAGCTCCGGGTCGGCCTTGGCGGCCGACTCCGTCCCGAGAACGCGGTACGGGCGCTCGTCGGGCAGCAGCGGCGCGGGGTCCGTCCGGGGCTGCCAGGCGGGCGGCGGCGACGGCCGGTATGCGCCGCGCTGCTCCATGACCGTCATGACGGCACCTCCTTGTGGGGGTGGCTACGGGAGACGGATCGCCTGTGACCCATCCCACCTACCGATTGTTCGGTCGTCGGCACATTTTGGCTACAGGCACCTCCAGGCTGTGGACAAACGGTTCTCCACAACCTGCAATGAACGCAGTACGTCCATGGTAGGGAGGTGGAGGGACATGGCACCTGAACAAATGGCCGAGGGCCCGCAGGACCGCGCGGCGCTGCCGCCCGCGCGCCCGCTGGACGCCATTGATCAGGACATCCTGCAGATACTGCAGGCGGACGGCCGGGCGTCGATACGGTCGGTCGCCGAACGCGTCCATGTCTCGCGCGCCAACGCCTACGCACGGATCAACCGGCTCGTCGAGGACGGAGTGATCCGCGGTTTCGGCGCCCGGGTGGACCACGAGCGGGCCGGCCAGGGCACCTCGGCGTACATCACCCTGAAGATCGTCCAGAACAGCTGGCGGACCGTGCGCGAGCAGCTGCGGCAGCTGCCCGGCGCCTCCCACATCGCCCTGGTGGGCGGGGACTTCGACGTCCTGCTCCTGGTGCACACGCCCGACAACCGGGCGCTGCGCGAGCTGGTGCTGACCCGGCTCCAGGCCATCCCCGAGGTGCTCAGCACCCGCACCCTGCTGGTCTTCGAGGAGGAGGACCTGGAGCCGGAGGACGGCTGAGGACGACCGGCGTCAGTGCGCGCGCAGGCCGGAGAAGACCAGCCGGACGACCGCGTCGGAGACCTCGCGCTCGCTCGCGCCGCGGCCGTCCGGGCGGTACCACTCCACGATCGAGTTGACCATGCCGAAGACCAGCCGGGTCGCGAGGCGGACCTCGACGTCTCCGCGTATGTCGCCCTCGGCGGCCGCCGCCTTCAGCAGGTCGGCCACCCGGTGGTCGAAGTCCCGGCGCCGCTCCAGCGCCCACCGCTCGGTGTCGGTGTTGCCGCGCACCCGCAGCAGCAGCGTCACGTAGGGCAGTTCGGTGATCAGCACCTCGACCATGCGCCGTACGACGTGTTCCAGTCGGTCGGCGGCGGGGCCCACGCGCGCGTGCTCCTCGTCGAGGATCGCGAACAGGCCCTCCAGGGCCCGGCTGACCGCGCGGCGCAGCAGCTCCTCCTTGCCGGCGACGTGGTGGTAGATCGACGACTTGGAGATGCCGGCCGCCTTCGAGAGGTGCTCCATGGAGGTGCCGTCGTAGCCGCGCTCGTTGAAGACCTGGACGGCCACCGAGAGCAGGGTCTCGGGGGTGTAGGTGTCGCGCTTGGCGGTGGTCATGAGGCGCCCTCCCGCTTCTCGGTGGCGTAGGCGTGCCGGTACAGCGCGAGGGAGGGCGCGTAACGGCCGCTCGGGTCGCGCAGGTGCAGGTCGTCGAGGAGGTCGTAGGCGAAGTCGCGGCCGAGGCGGCGGCTCCACTCGAAGGGGCCGAGCGGGTAGTTGACGCCCAGCCGCATCGCGGTGTCGATGTCCTCCTCGGTGGCGACGCCCTTGGCGACGGCGTCGTGCGCGAGGTCGATGACCCGGGCCACCGTCCGGGCGACGATCATGCCGGGCACGTCGCCGATGACACTGACCTGCTTGCCCAGCGCCTGGAAGAGGCCGATGGCCTCGCCGAGCGTCTGAGGCAGGATGTCGTGGCCTGCGGAGAGGGCGATGCGGGTGGCGCGGCGGTAGTCGAGGGCGAGGTCGAAGTAGACGACGTCCCGGAACTCCACCGAGGTCTGGCCGTCGGCGAGGACCAGCTGGCCGCCGCTGGGCAGGACCAGGCGGGTGCCGTGGTCCTCGTCCTCCTCGCGGACCTGGATGCCGGCCTCGCGGATCATCGCGAGCAGTTCGGCCGCGGGACCCAGGGTGCCCTCGGCGACGACGTAGACGGGCGGGTCGGCGGGCTCGGCGGTGTGCGGCTCGACGGGCTCGGCGTCGTCCGCGTAGTCGTACCAGCCGTGCCCGGTCTTGCGGCCGAGCCTGCCGGACTCGACCAGCCGGCGCTGGGCCAGGGAGGGCGCGAAGCGGACGTCCTGGAAGAACGCCTGCCACACCGAGTGCGTCACGGATTCGTTGACGTCCTGGCCGATCAGGTCGGTCAGCTCGAAGGCGCCCATGCGGAAGCCGCCGCACTCGCGCAGCACCGCGTCGATGGTGGCCGGGTCGGCGGCCTGCGCCTCGTGGACCGCGAACGCCTCGGCGTAGAAGGGCCGCGCGATGCGGTTGACGATGAAGCCCGGGGTGTCCGCGCAGGCGACCGGCGTCTTGCCCCAGGAGCGGGCGGTCTCGTACGCGCGCGTGGCCGAGGTGACGTCGGTGGCGAACCCGGAGACGACCTCCACCAGCGGCAGCAGCGGGGCCGGGTTGAAGAAGTGCAGGCCGACCAGGCGGGAGGCGCTGCGCAGGGCGCCGCCGATGGCGGTCACCGACAGGGAGGAGGTGTTGGTGGCGAGCAGACAGTCCTCGCCGACGATGTCCTCCAGGGCGCGGAACAGCTCCTGCTTGGCCTCCAGCCGCTCCAGCACGGCCTCCACGACCAGCGTGCAGTCGGCGAACCCGGTGAGCTCGTCGGTGGGCAGCAGCCGGGCGCGGGCGGCGTCCCGGGCGGCGGCCGTCATCCGGTCCTTCTCCACGAGCCGGTCGAGGCGGGCCACGATCGCCGCGGCCGCCTCCCGGGCCCGCCCGGGGACGGTGTCGTACAGCCGGACGGGATGGCCCGCGACGAGTGCGACCTGGGCGATGCCCTGGCCCATGGTGCCGGTGCCGACGACGCCCACGGTGCTGCTGAGGTCGAGTGCTGTCATGTGCGCGATCCTCCCGCACGGGGTTTTCCACAGATGCGGCAGGCCCCCTTGTCCCGACCGATCGTTCGGTTACTCTAACTCTGTCCGGCCGTTTCCGCCCAGGTCATGAGCTTCAAGGGGAAGCTCATCAGACGAGGAGTTGGTCCCGCATGACCGCCGAACTCACCGCGCCCGAGCTGATCGCCAAGCACCGGCCCACGCTTGACCAGGCGCTGGAGGCGATCCGCACGCGTGCGTACTGGTCCCCCCACCCCGAGCACCCCAAGGCCTACGGCGAGCACGGCAGCCTGGACGCGGCGGCGGGCAAGGCCGCCTTCGACGCCCTCCTCGGCACCCGCGTCGACCTCGGCCAGCCCGGCACCGACGACTGGACCGGCGGCGAGGTCTCCCCGTACGGCATCGAGCTGGGCGTGACCTACCCGCATGCCGACGTCGACACACTGCTGCCGGCGATGCGGGCCGGGCAGCGCGCGTGGCGCGACGCGGGCGCGGAGGCGCGCGCGGTGGTCTGTCTGGAGATCCTCAAGCGGATCAGCGACCGGACGCACGAGTTCGCGCACGCGGTCATGCACACCAGCGGCCAGGCCTTCATGATGGCGTTCCAGGCGGGCGGCCCGCACGCCCAGGACCGCGGCCTGGAGGCGGTGGCCTACGCCTACGCGGAGCAGGTCCGCACCCCCGGCACGGCCGAGTGGACCAAGCCGCAGGGCAAGCGGGACCCGCTCGCGCTGACCAAGACGTTCACGCCGGTCCCGCGCGGCATCGCGCTGGTCATCGGCTGCAACACGTTCCCGACGTGGAACGGCTACCCGGGCCTGTTCGCCTCCCTCGCCACCGGCAACGCGGTCCTGGTGAAGCCGCACCCGCGCGCGGTGCTGCCGCTGGCCCTGACCGTGCAGGTCGCCCGCCAGGTCCTCGCCGAGGCCGGCTTCGACCCGAACCTGGTGGCGCTGGCCACGGAACACCCCGGCGAGGGCATCGCCAAGACGCTCGCGACCCGCCCCGAGATCAGGATCATCGACTACACCGGTTCGACCGCCTTCGGCGACTGGCTGGAGGCCAACGCCCGGCAGGCGCAGGTGTACACCGAGAAGGCCGGCGTGAACACGGTCCTGGTCGAGTCGACCGGCGACTACAAGGGCATGCTCTCCAACCTGGCCTTCTCGCTCTCCCTCTACAGCGGCCAGATGTGCACCACCCCGCAGAACCTGCTGATCCCCCGCGACGGCATCCGCACCGACGAGGGCCCGAAGACGTACGACGAGGTGGTCGCCGACATCGCCCGCGCGGTCGACGGCCTGCTCGGCGACGACGCCCGCGCGAACGCTCTGCTCGGCGCCATCGTCAACCCCGACGTCAAGGCCCGTCTGGAGGCCGCCGCCGGGCTCGGCGAGGTCGCCCTCGCCTCCCGCGAGATCGCCAACCCGGAGTTCCCGGGCGCGGTCGTGCGCACGCCGGTGATCGTGAAGCTGGACGGCGCCAAGCCGGACGCCGAGGCCGCCTACATGAGCGAGTGCTTCGGCCCGGTGTCCTTCGCCGTCGCCGTCGACTCCGCCGCCGACGCGGTGGAACTGCTGCGGCGGACGGTCCGGGACAAGGGCGCGATGACGGTCGGCGCGTACACGGTCGACGCCGACGTGGAGCGTGCGGTGGAGGAGGTCTGTCTGGAGGAGGCGGCCCAGCTGTCGCTGAACCTGGTGGGCGGGGTGTACGTCAACCAGACCGCCGCCTTCTCCGACTTCCACGGCTCGGGCGGCAACCCGGCGGCGAACGCCGCGCTGTGCGACGGGGCGTTCGTGGCGAACCGGTTCCGGGTGATCGAGGTGCGCAGGGAGGGGTGACGCGCGGGGCACGACCGGCCGACGTCTCCGGCAGGCATCGCGGGTGCGGCGCCGTCGGGGCTGGTCGCGCAGTTCCCCGCGCCCCTTACGGAGCGCTCCAGTCCCCTCTCCTAGAGAGCACTCCAGTGGTACAGCGCCATCGCCACGCTCGTCGCCAGGTTGTAGCTGCTGACCTGGGGGCGCATCGGCAGGCGCAGGAGATGGTCGGCGCGTGCGCGGAGGTCGGCCGAGAGGCCCGTCCGCTCGGAGCCGAAGGCGAGGATCGCGTCGTCGGGGAGTTTCGTCGCCCTGATGTCCTCGCCCTCCGGGTCCAGGGCGAACACGGGACCCCGCGGCAGCTCGGGCACCGGCATCCGCTCCACCGCCGTGGCGAAGTGGAGGCCCGCGCCGCCGCGGACGACCGTCGGGTGCCAGGGATCGAGGGTGCCGGTCGTGACGACACCCGTCGCGCCGAAGCCCGCCGCGAGGCGGATCACCGCGCCCGCGTTGCCGAGGTTGCGGGGCTCGTCGAGGACCACGATCGGGGCGGTGCGCGGGACGCGGGCCAGCTCGCGCAGGTTGGCCTCCCGGGACGGCCGTACGGCCAGGCCGGCCACGGCCGTGGGGTGCGGGCGCGGGACGAGGGACGCGTACGTCTGGGCCGGCACCTCCGTCAGCAGCGCGGCCAGCGCCTCCCGTACGTCCGGCGCCAGTTCCTCGGCCAGGGCCAGCGCCGCCGCCCGGTCCGCCGTGACCGCCACCGGCACCTGTGCGCCGAAGCGCAGCGCGTGCTTGAGGGCGTGGAAGCCGTCCAGGAGGACGGCGGAGCCGGCCAGCCGCGCCCAGTGGTCCAGGAAGTCGGTCATGCCCCGAAGCCTACGCGGGGCTGTTCGTCGGGCTCCGGGAAGCGCTGCCCGGGCAGCTCCGGGGCGGTCCGGCGGAGCACCCGGTCACGCGCGCGTGCCGCCCAGCCGCCGACCCGGTGCAGGAAGGGTGTCGGCAGGAAGACGGAGTCCGCCGCGATCATGGCCAGCGAGAAGAAGGGCAGCCCGAGGACGACCGCGATCACCGCGTGCTCGGTCATCATCGCGGCCAGCAGCACGTTCTTGACCCGCCGGTTGAACAGCGTGAACGGGAAGGCGACCTGCACGATGACCGTCCCGTAGGTCACCAGCATCACCATCGTGCCGTTGGCGGACAGCAGGTCGGCGAGGGCCGGCCAGGGCGAGAAGTAGTCCAGGTGGAGCGGGTAGTAGACGGCGGTGCCGTCCTGCCAGCGGGAGCCCTGGATCTTGTACCAGCCGGCGGTGGCGTAGATCAGGCAGGCCTCGGCCATGATCACGAACAGGGCGCCGTTGTGCAGGATGTTCGCGACGACGTCGAGCAGGATCCGGGGCTCGGACGTGCGCGCCCGACGGCCGGCCGCCCACCACAGGGCGCTGCCCGCCCAGGTCGCCCACAGCACGGCCGGGACCAGCCAGCCGCCGCCGGTGCGGCCGGTGAGGGCCGCCGCGAGCAGGACGAGACCGGACACCGCCCACAGGGCGAGGCCCGCCAGGTCGGGGGCCACGCGTTCGCCACGCGCGCGTGCGGCGCTCTCGCGGGCGGCCCGGCGCGCGTCCAGGGACCACACCTGCCCGCAGCGCGTGAACACCAGGTAGAAGGACATCAGGTGCAGCACGTTGTCGCCGCCGTCGCCCACGAAGACACTGCGGTTCTGCAGGGACAGCACACCGATCATGAAGAACACGGCGGTGGCCCGGGTCCGCCAGCCCACCAGCAGCAGGGCGCTGGAGACGACGGCGAGGAGGTAGAAGACCTCGAAGAAGGCCGGGCTGTCGGAGGCCATCAGCGCCGTGAAGGCGTGGTTGTCGGAGGTCAGCTGCTGGGCGAGGCCGAAGCTCCAGGTGGCGTGCGGGCCGTACAGCTCCTGGCGGTGCGGGTACTCGCGCAGCAGGAACAGCAGCCAGGTGGCGGCGAAGCCGATGCGGATGACGGCCGTCTGGTACGGGCCGAGCGCCGCCTCGGTGACCCGGGCGATGGCACGGGACAGGCACAGGGCGAGACGGTTCACCGGACACCGCCGTTCGCTTCGTCCTGCGTGACCGTCCACCAGGGCAGCACCCGGTAGACGGGTGTGTCGGAGACCTTCTCGCCGCTCCAGTCCGGCGGGGTCACGTTGGTGGTGCCGGAGCGGACCTGCACGCGCTCGATGGTGCCCTTCTGGCTCGTGGCGTCCCCCTTGTACATGCGCATCACGACGATCCGCCGCAGGTACTGCTCGGACAGGGAGCCGCGCAGGCCGATCGGACGGTTGTCGGTGCCGTGCGTGGAGGTGAAGAAGTCCCAGGCCCTACGGAGCTCGTTCTGCACGGTGTGGCTGGGCACCAGGCTGCCGTCGATGGCCCTGCCGTCCTGTGCGGACAGGTCGTTCCAGCCGGTGGTGGTCGTGCTGCCGTCCGGCATCAGCACGTCGGCGCGCACCTGCACGGCGATGTTCTGCTGCAGCGGGTTCGGCGCGAAGAGCTTCCAGTTCTGTTCGAACTCCGGGTACACCCAGTCCTCGATCGCCTTGCCGTGCTGCTTGGTCACCGTGTTCGCAGGCGCCAGGCTCAGGAACACCATCCCGAGGTGCACGCAGGCCGTGACCGCGATCAGGGCGAGGGCGAGGGCCGCACCGACCTGGTAGCGCGGGGACAGGGCGGCGACACCGGTACGAGGGAGGGCGGGGCTCTCCGCCGGCGGGGCCGGCGGGCCGGGTGGCGGCTGCTCCGGAGGAGCCGGACGGTCCGGACCGTCCGGTGGGGCCGGCTCGGGTTCCGCACGCGTCCCGCTCGGGGCGTCCGGCCCGTGCCGGGCGTCCACGCCCTCGTCGTACGCGTCGTCCATGCCGCCCCGTTCCCCGATTCCGCCGCGCCGTCCGGGCGGACACCGATCCGATCGGGCGCCGCACGGTGTGCCGCTGCCCGGCACTCGCACGGAACGGTACTCAGCACCGGCCACCGGGCGCAGCCCCGGGGACCAGGCCAACGGCGTGGCCATCACCACTCCGGGCACGGCCGTCGGCCCTTCCGAACCACGGCGCCCGCGCCCGCCGCCCGGGATCACCCCAGGTCATACCGCGTCCGAGCGCGCCCGCCGACCACCGTTCCGCAGGTTTTCCACAGGTGGCGGCCGAGGTTCTCCACAGGGGTTGATCGACGGCACGGGCACCGCGACCATGGGATTGGCCGGAACCGAACGATCGGACGGGACTCCGACGGCCCTGCCCGGGGTCAGGCGTTCGCGGCCCGGGCGCGGAGCATGCGGCGGACGGCGTCCGAGCGTTCCAGAAGGGTGTTGCGGACCACGGGGGCCGCTTCACCGGCCACCTGACGGGCCTTCTCGAGGTACGCGGCATCGATGGCGTACGGCGGGAAGAGGTGGGAGGCGTAGGTCATCGCCGGGATCATGCCGCCCTGGTTCAGCTCCGGGACCGCGGCCAGGTAGCGCTCGGCGTACGGGGCGAGCAGGGCGTCCTGGCCGGGGCGCCAGAAGGCGGCGGCCACCGCGGAGACCGCTGCGACGGGCACCTCGCGGTCCACGACCAGCCGCTGCCAGACCTCGGCCTTGGCGGCAGGGTCGGGGAGGGCGGCCCGGACGGTGAGGGCGCGGACCCAGGCGTCGGGGTCGGTGTCGCGTTCGAGCAGGGCGGCGGACTCGGCGGTGACGTCGCCGCCGAGTTCGGCCTCGCGGACGAGGGCGCGCCAGCGCAGGTCGACGTCGTCGCCGGCCTGCTCGCGGAGCCAGGCCAGGTCCTCGGCGCCGGTCGCGGTGCGGGCGAGGCCGCGCAGGGCGACCTGGCGGCGGCCCGGGGCGGCGGCGATTCGGCGGCAGGTCGCGGCCACGGCCTCGGCCAGCGCGGGACGTTCGGCGGGCGGGGCCCAGAGCTCGGCGATGTTGATGGCGAGCGTGAGGTAGGGCTCGATCACGGCGTCGGACGTCTCGGCCGCGAGAACCGCGGTGAGGCAGTGGCCGGCCTCGGCCGCCGTGGCCTCGCCGGCCGTGAGCATGTCCCAGACAGTGGCGGCGGCCACGCCCCGCGAGATGGCCGTGGGCAGCTGTGCCGCCGCGCGGAAGAGGGTGTCCCGGGTGGTGGGGTCCGGGCGGGTGGTGGCGAACGTGAGGTCGTCGTCGTTGACCAGAAGGAGGTCGGACGTGGCGGGAAGGCCGGTGACCGGGGTGCGGGCCTCGGTGACCTCGACGCGGACCAGCGCGGTGCGTTCCAGGGCGTCGCCCGCGCGGTCGTACGCGCCGACCGCGAGGACCTGGGGGCGCGGGCTGCCGTCGGCGACCAGGGTGACGGTGTCGCCGTCGTGCTCCAGGGTGAAGCGGTCGGTGCCGGCGCTCTCCAGCCAGGCCTTGCGCCAGCCGGTCAGGTCGCGGCCACTGGCCTCGGCGAGGGCGTCGATCAGGTCCTGGAGGGTGGTGGTGCCCCAGGCGTGCCGGGCGAAGTAGGCGGCCATGCCGGTGCGGAAGCGGTCCTCGCCGACGTAGGTCATCAGCTGGAGCAGGACGGAGGCGCCCTTGGGGTAGGTGATGTTGTCGAAGATCGACGCGGCCTGGGCGACGTCGTGGATGGGCTGGTGGATCGGGTGCGAGACCGGGCCCTGGTCGGAGAGGTATGCCCGGACCTTGCCGCCGAGGAGGTGGCCGGCCCAGGCGTCGGTGTAGCGGGTGGCGCCCTCGGCGGCCCAGTGGCAGGCGAACTCGGCGAAGGCCTCGTTCAGCCAGAGGTCGTCCCACCAGCGCATGGTGACGATGTTGCCGAACCACATGTGCGCCATCTCGTGCAGCAGCACCACCGCGAGCAGCTCGCGCTCGGCGGGCGTCGGCTCGGCGCGCCGCAGGAAGGCGTCCGACCAGGTCACGCAGCCGTAGTTCTCCATCGCGCCGCCGAACTCGGGCATGAACACCTGGTCGTACTTGCGCTGCGGGAAGGGCATCGCGAAGGCCTCGGCGTAGAAGGCGAGGCCCTGCCGGGTGAGGGTGAAGACTTCGTCGGCGTCGCGTTCCAGGACCTCGGCGAGCGAGCGGCGCGCGTAGACGCCGAGGTCGTGGCCGTCGGCCTCGCGGCGGATCCCGTGGAAGGGGCCGGCGTTGACGACCGTGTTGTACACGGACAGCGGCGGGGTGTCCGGGAAGCTCCAGCGGCGGGCCGCGCCCTGCTCCTCGATCCGCGGGTCACCGGAGTTGCTGAGGACGGTCCAGGCGGCGGGGGCCGTGACGGTGAAGGCGTGCGGGGCCTTGAGGTCGGGCTGGTCGAAGCAGGCCCAGACGAACCGGGCCTCGTCGGGTTCGAAGCTCGTCCACACGTACACCTCGCCGTCGGCGGGGTCGACGGCCTTGTGCACGCCCTCGCCGGCGATGGTGTCGGCCTGGACGCTCTCGACGCGCAGCACGTTGTGCGCGGCCAGTCCGGGCAGCGGGATCCGGCCGTCGCCGGAGGGGGTGAGGGGGGTGCCGTTCAGGGTGGCGGCGCGGACCTCGGCCGCACAGTCGACGAAGGTCTCCGCGCCCGGCTCGGAGCAGCTGAAGGTGACCGTGGAGACGGAGCGGAGCTCTGGTCCGTCGGCGAGTGCGGTGAGGTCGATGTCCACGTCGTACCGCTCGACCGTGATCAGTGCGGCCCTGCGCTCGGCCTCGGTGCGGGTCAGGCTGCGGATCCCCATGTGTCCTCCCTCGTGTGTCCGTCCCCCATCGGCGGACAGCGGCCGTCAGCCTACGACGGGCGGAGCCGGTGATCGCAGTGGTTTTGGGTTCCCTTCTTCTAGAACCTGTTCTATCTTGACGGATCGTCAGATCAGCGGATGCCCGCCGGGAGGACAGGACCGTGGACTTCACCTTCACCGAGGAGCAGTTGGCGGCGGCCGAGGCGGCGCGCGGGGTGTTCGCCGGGGTGGCGCCGGACGCGGTGCCGAGCCCGGCGCTGACCACCGGTGCCGTGGCCGAGTGCTTCGACCGGGAACTGTGGGACAGGCTGGCCGGCGCGGATCTGCTGAGTCTGCTGCTGGGCGAGGAGTACGGAGGCGCCGGTCTGGACGCCATCGCACTGTGCCTGGTGCTGCGGGAGTCGGCGAAGGTACTGGCGAGGGTGCCGCTGCTGGAGCACAGCGCGGCCTTGGCAGCCCTGGAGAGGTACGGGACGGCGGAGGTGCGGGACCGGCTGGCGGCGCGGGCCGGGCGGGGCGAGCTGGTGCTGACCGTCGCCGCGAGCGGACGCACCGGGCACGACCCCGCCGAGCTGGCGGTGACCGCGCGGCGGGACGGTGACGGGTGGGTCCTGGACGGGGTGCAGACGGCGGTGCCGTGGGCGTACGACGCCGGCCTCGTCCTCGTACCGGCGCGCACCGAGGCGGACCGGAGCGTGCTGGCGCTGGTGGCACCGGGTGGCGAGGGGGACGCGTCCGGCGTCACGGCCGGAGGCGCGTCCGGGGTCACGGTCGCCGAGCAGGTGTCGACCAGCGGGGAGCGGCTCGGGGAGCTGCGGCTGGCGTCGGCGCGGGTCGCGGGGCGAGACGTGGTGACGGCGGAGGGGGCCTGGGAGTGGCTGCGGGAGCTGCTGGTGACCGGGACGTGCGCGCTGGCGCTCGGCCTGGGTGAGCGGGTGCTGCGGATGACCGGCGAGTACGCCGGGAAGCGGGAGCAGTTCGGACATCCGATCGCCACGTTCCAGGCGGTGGCCGTGCAGGCCGCTGACCGGTACATCGACCTGCGGGCCATGGAGGCGACGCTGTGGCAGGCCGCGTGGCGGATCGCGTCGGGTGCGGCCGGGGCGCTGCCGGCGGCCGGGGACGTGGCGGTGGCGAAGATCTGGGCGGCCGAGGGGGTGCGGCGGGTGGTGCAGACCGCGCAGCACCTGCACGGGGGGTTCGGGGCCGACACCGAGTACGTGCTGCACCGGTATCACGCGTGGGCGAAGCAGATCGAGCTGGCGCTCGGCGGGGCCGGGGTTCATGAGGAGGCGCTGGGGGAACTGCTCGCCGCGCATCTACTGGGGTAGGGGATGCGGAGCAGGGGGCGCCCGGTCGTGGGTGATCTGCGGGACGGTGGGGGCTGGTCGCGCAGTTCCCCGCGCCCCTGACGGGGCGCTTCCGGACCGGCGTTGTCTGGTTCCCCTCAGACGACGAAGCCCGATTCGCCGCTGTCCGTGATCACCTCGCGGCCCGCTGCCTGCCACACCTGCATGCCGCCGTCCACGTTCACGGCGTCGATGCCCTGCTGGACCAGGTACATGGTGACCTGGGCCGAACGGCCGCCGGAGCGGCAGATGACGTGGACGCGGGCGTCCTGGGGGGCCGCCTCGGTGAGCTCGCCGTAGCGGGCCACGAACTCGCTGATCGGGATGTGCAGGGCGCCGGCGGCGTGGCCCGCCTGCCACTCGTCGTCCTCGCGGACGTCCAGCAGGAAGTCGCCGTCCTTGAGGTCCGCGACCTCGACCGTGGGCACACGTGCTGCGAAGTTCATGTCCCCGACGCTACCCGACCGGAGCGGGGGGCTACTCCTGGGTCAGGAGGGCCGCCAGTTCCGCCTCGCGTTCGGTCACGTCCTTGCGGAGCCGCTCGGCGATCTCGTCGAGGAGGGCGTCGGGGTCGTCGGGGGCGAGCCGGAGCAGGCCGGCGATGGGGCCGTTCTCCAGCTCCTTGGCGACCAGCCCGAGCAGCTCCTTGCGCTCGGAGAGCCATTCCAGGCGGGCGTACAGCTCCTCGGCCCGGCTCGGCCTGCGCTCCGGCGGGACCGGGCCGGCCGCCCACTCCTCGGCCAGCTCGCGCAGCAGGGCCTCGTCGCCGCGGGCGTAGGCCGCGTTGACCCGGCTCAGGAACTCCTCACGCCGCTGCTGCTCGGCCTCGTCCTGCACCAGGTCGGGGTGGGCCTTGCGGGCCAGCTCGCGGTAGAGCCGGCGGGCCTCCTCGCTGGGGCGGACCCGCTGCGGCGGCCGGACCTCCTGCTCGGTGAGCATCGCGACGGCCTCCGGGAACAGACCGTCGCCGTCCATCCAGCCGTGCAGCAGCTCCTCGACGCCGGGGATGGGCAGGACCCGGGCCCGGGCCTCCTCGGCGGCACGGATGTCCTCGGGGTCGCCGCTGCGCGCGGCCTTGGCCTCGGCGATCCGCGCGTCCAGCTCCTCGATGCGGAAGTAGAGGGGGCCGAGTTTCTGTTCGTGCAGGCGGGAGAAGTTCTCCACCTCGACACGGAAGGTCTCGACCGCGATCTCGTACTCGATCAACGCCTGCTCGGCGGCCCGCACGGCCTGCTCCAGCCGTTCCTCGGGCCGCGGTGCCTGGGACTGCTCAGCTTCCGGGGTCGTCACCCGACCAGCCTAGGGCCTGTCGTCGTCGGCGGTGGCCGGGACCCACTCGGCGACCAGATCGGTGCAGGCCACGACGAGGGTGCCGGGGCGGCAGGCAAGCTCGTGGGTGCAGCCGCCGGGGTGCGGCAGGATCTCGTCCAGGATCACCTCGCCGAGCGAGGTGAGGTCGCAGGCGCCCAGGATGTCCGTCTGGAAGCGGGAGACGCCCGTGTAGCGGACGATCAGGTCCTCGTCGTGCCTGCGGCAGTCGTGGCGGAAGCGGATCTCCATGTCGGCGGGGGCCGTGCGGCGCATGTCCAGCGGGCGCAGGTCCTTCACGCAGCGCCGGCCGCCGAACTCGTAGTGGCGCGGATCGGTGGCGAAGGCACGGGCGCCGGGCGGCAGGCCGACGGCGAGTTCCGGCAGCCGCGCCAGGTAGGGGCCGGGGTCGACGGAGACCGCGGCCGTGCCCTTGTCCGTCGCGCCCTCGGCTATTTCGACGTACTTCACGTCAACACCTCTCGGGACACCGGAGGCCGGAGGCCGGAGATCACTCGGATCACTCGGATCACTCGGATCGCACCAATCACCCGGGTCACACCCCGAGCTCCGCCGCTATGCGTCCCGCCCGCACCGCGGTCACCAGTTCCTCGTGGTCCGCTTCCGTGCGGTCGGCGTAGGCCACCGCGAACGCGGCGATCGCCTCGTCCAGCTCCTCGCTCTTGCCGCAGTAGCCGGCGATCAGACGCGGGTCGGCACTGTGCGAGTGGGCGCGGGCCAGCAGGGCACCGGTCATCCGGCCGTAGTCGTCGATCTGGTCGGGGGACAGCGCGGCCGGGTCGACGCTGCCCTTGCGGTTGCGGAACTGGCGGACCTGGAAGGGACGCCCCTCCACCGTGGTCCAGCCGAGCAGGATGTCGCTGACCACCTGCATCCGCTTCTGGCCGAGGACCACCCGGCGGCCCTCGTGGTCGACGGCCGGGGTCTCGAAGCCGGCCGTGGCGAGATGGGGGACGAGCGCGGACGGGCGGGCCTCCTTGACCTGGAGGATCAGCGGCTCGCCGCGGTGGTCGAGGAGGAGGACGACGTAGGAGCGGGTGCCGACGCTGCCGGTGCCGACGATACGGAAGGCGACGTCGTGCGGGGCGTGCCGGGCGAGCAGCGGGTGGCGGTCCTCGGAGAGCGTGGTCACGTAGTGCTCCAGGGCGGCGGTGACCGCCTCCGCCTCCGCGTCCGGGACCCGGCGCAGCACCGGCACGGCGTCCACGAAGCGGCGGCCGCCGTCCTCGGTGGGCTCGGTGGAACGGGCCGCGAACCGGCCGCTGGTGTTGGCGCGGGCCTTCTCCGAGACCCGGCGCAGGGTGCCGACCATGTCGTGGGCGTCGGAGTGGGAGACCAGCTCCTCGTCCGCGATCGCGTTCCACGCGTCCAGGACCGGGAGCTTGGCCAGCAGGCGCATGGTGCGGCGGTAGGCGCCCGCCGCGTCGCCCGCCGCCTTGCGGCACATGTCCTCGTCGGCGCCCGCCTCCCGGCCGGCCAGCACCAGGGAGGCGGCGAGCCGCTTGAGGTCCCACTCCCAGGGACCGAGCACCGTCTCGTCGAAGTCGTTCAGGTCGATGACGAGGTCGCCGCGCGGGTCGCCGTACAGGCCGAAGTTGGCCGCGTGGGCGTCGCCGCAGATCTGGGTGGCGATCCTGGTCATCGGGGTGCGGGCCAGGTCGTGCGCCATCAGGCCGGCCGAGCCGCGCAGGAACGCGAACGGGCTCGCCGCCATCCTGCCGACCCTTATCGGGATCAGCTCCGGGATGCGGTCCCGGTTGGACTCCTCGACCGCACGGACCGCGTCGGGACGGGAGCCGTCCAGGTCCAGGGCGTCATGGCCGCGGCGCGGCACCGCCGAACGCAGCGCCTTGCCCTCCTCCTTGGGAGAGCCCTGCGAAGGCCACCGCGCAAAACCCTTCGGTGCGGGCAGCTTGCGCCCGCCGGCCGCCGTCGGCTCTTCCACTCCGGTCACGTCGACCGCCTCCCCCGTACTCCACGCACGCACACGCACGAACATCAACTCGTGGAGACGGTACAGGTGAGGGCCGAAAGCCGTCAGACCCTGTGGATAACTTCGGGGTGGTCTGGGGAGGGTGGATCGCCGTCGTCGTATATCCACCGACCGGTGGGGGTTGTCCGCGCAGTTCCCCGCGCCCCTTTTCGGGTGGGACCAGCGGACCCACTTTCTTGGGGGCGCGGGGAACTGCGCGACCAGCCCCCACGCACCCGCAGCCGAAAACGCCACGGAACACCCTGAAAAGGGGTCACGCCCTCAAATACGCCAGCACAGCCGGCATCTGGCGGTGCGAATCCTCCGTCGACGGCAGGTCCAGCTTCGTCAGGATCCCCCCGATGACCTTCCCGACCGCCGCCTCCGAGACCACCGGCTCTCTCGTAATCGCCCCGTTCGGCTTCCCCTACGCGACCAGCGCCGGCACCTCCCGCTCGCGCGGCGACAGCCGCTCCAGCGGATCCCGGCGCAGCAGTTGCCGTACCACCTCGGGGTCGACCACCGTCCCCCACTCGGCCACCTCCCCCAACGCCGCGACGAACTCCGCCACCTGCCCCACCCGGTCCTTGAGCAGGTACCCGACGCCCGAACCGTCCCCGGAGTCGAGGAGTTCGGCGACGTAACTGCGCTGCACATACTGGCTGAGGACCGGGATCGGCAGCGCCGGCCGGGCCGCGCGCAGCCGCACCGCCGCGCGCAGCCCCTCGTCCTGGAAGCCCGGCGGCATCCGCACGTCCGTCACGACGACGTCGGGCGCGTGCTCCTCGACCGCCGCGACCAGCGCCTCCGCGTCCCCCCACCGCGGCGACCACCTCGTGACCGAACCGGGCCAGCAGCCCCGCGATCCCCTCCCGCAGCAGCACGCCGTCCTCGGCCAGGACTACGCGCAGAGGTCGATCGGCTCGCACGGCAACTCCACACGCAGCAGGGTCGATCTGCCCGGCGGGCTGGACAGGGAGAGTCTGCCATCGAGGACGGACACCCGGTCCGCGAGTGCGGTGAGGCCGCTGCCCGCCCCGGCGTCCGCGCCGCCCCGGCCGTCGTCGCGCACCTCCAGGTGCAGCAGGCCGTCCCGGTGCCCGCCGGACACCTCGGCGCGGCCCGCGCCACTGTGCCGGTCGACGTCGGCGAGCGCCTCGCGCACCACGAAGTACGCCGCCGCCTCGACCGCACCTTCGCCGTACGGGCGGAGAACGCGCCCGGCGATCTCGTCGGCCACCCCTGGCCGGTCGCCGCCTTCGGGTCGTACGAGATCGCCTCGGGCCGCGCACCGCGCACCGCCCGCGAGGTGGTCGTCACCGGGAGCTGGGCGAAGCCCGGCCGCACCCTCCGCACGGAGCACGGCGGCGTCACCGTCGTCGGCACGGTCGCCGACCGCGGCTTCGGGCACGCCGTCTTCTGCACCGCCGCGCGGGCGGCCCGGCTGGCACCGCGCAGCACCCAGCCGGTCGTGGCCGCGCGACCGGCGGCCGTACGCCGCGGCCTTCTCCGCCGGTCTGCTCGTCGTCCTGCTGGGAGCGGTCGCCGCGTCCCCGCGGCCCGGCCCGTGAGCTATCTCACGGGCCGGCCCCTACTGTCGTCCGGACAACGAGAAACGAGCCCCCACCGTGACTTCCGTCACCGGTGAGAGCCCGTTTCGTCGGTTTCTCTCTGTGCGCGAGGGGGGAGTTGAACCCCCACGCCCTTGCGGGCACTGGAACCTGAATCCAGCGCGTCTGCCTATTCCGCCACCCGCGCATTGGGTGTGTCTTCCGGCTTCGGCCCCGTTGTTTCCTTTGGGCCGGCCCCTTCCGACATCGAGAACACTAGCACGTGGGGCAGGGTGGGTTCACATCCCTTATCCCGGGGCAGCGCTCACCTGGTGATCACGTACCGGGCGGTCGGCATTCACGTATCAACCTCGTACCGGTCGAGCCCATCTATGCAGGAGACGGATCGGGTCCACAGTCAGGTGCGGGACACTGGTCGTGGGCCACCTCTACGATCCTGGGAAGAAGTAGCGCCGATCCTTGACAGGAGAAGCGATCCGATCGGTTCGAAGGGGGGCCGCTCGGGGAACCGGCTGATTGCCGGACGCGTAGATACGATCAGTGAGCGGTAACGGCAACGGCAGGCAGTACGGGCAAGGCGACAGAGGAGGTGCCCTGTGGGAGTCCTGAAGAAGTTCGAGCAGCGTCTCGAAGGTCTGGTCAACGGCACCTTCGCCAAGGTGTTCAAGTCCGAGGTCCAGCCCGTGGAGATCGCCGGCGCGCTGCAGCGCGAGTGCGACAACAACGCGACCATCTGGAACCGGGACCGGACCGTCGTACCCAATGACTTCATCGTGGAGCTGAGCGCGCCCGACTTCGAGCGGCTCAGCCCCTACTCCGGGCAGCTGGGCGACGAGCTCGCCGGGATGGTCCGCGACTACGCCAAGCAGCAGCGCTACACCTTCATGGGGCCGATCAAGGTCACCCTGGAGAAGGCCGACGACCTCGACACCGGCCTGTACCGGGTGCGCAGCCGTACGCTCGCGTCCTCCAGCAACCAGCAGGCCCCCGAGCGCGCCCCCGCGGGCGGTGCGCCGCAGCGCCCGGGCGGCTACGGCTACCCGCAGGGCGGCGGCGCCGCGGCCCCGCCGATGCCGAGCGCCCCGCCGCCCGGTGCCCGCCCCGGCGGGTACGGGTACCCGCAGCCGACCCAGCCGGCCGCCCAGCGGCCGCCCTCGGGTCCCGTCGGCGCCTCGGCGCCCGGCGCCCGCACCCGCTACTGGATCGAGATCAACGGCACCCGCCATCAGATCTCCCGCGCGACGCTCGTGCTGGGCCGCAGCACCGAGGCCGACGTGCGGATCGACGACCCCGGCGTCTCCCGCCGGCACTGCGAGATCCGGACCGGAACGCCCTCGACGATCCAGGATCTCGGATCCACCAACGGCATCGTGGTGGACGGGCAGCACACCACCCGCGCTACGCTCCGCGACGGCTCGCGGATCGTCGTGGGCAGCAGCACCATCATTTACCGGCAAGCCGAAGGGTGAAGCGGGGGCAATGTCAGAGCTGACCCTCACGGTCATGCGGCTGGGTTTCCTGGCCGTACTGTGGCTGTTCGTGATCGTGGCCGTGCAGGTCATCCGCAGCGACCTGTTCGGTACGCGCGTCACCCAGCGCGGATCGCGTAGGGAAGAAGGACGCCGGCAGCAGCCGGCCGCCGCCCGGCAGCAGGCCGCGCCCCCGCAGCAGCGCGGCCAGCAGCCCGCGGCCGGTGGCCGGCAGCGCCGTAACGCCCCCACCAAGCTGGTCGTCTCCGAGGGCACCCTCACCGGTACGACGGTCGCCCTCCAGGGCCAGACCATCACCCTCGGCCGCGCCCACGACTCGACGATCGTGCTGGACGACGACTACGCCTCCAGCCGTCATGCCAGGATCTACCCGGACCGCGACGGCCAGTGGATCGTCGAGGACCTCGGCTCCACCAACGGCACCTACCTGGACCGGTCCCGGCTGACGACTCCCACGCCGATCCCGCTGGGCGCGCCGATCCGCATCGGCAAAACCGTCATCGAGCTGCGGAAGTAGTGCTACATCATGAGTAGGCGCGAGCGGAGCGAGCACGCAGCGGCGGACCGGACGCCGGTCCTTTGCGCGCTCCCGACCGGAGGGTGGGCACCGTGCGGATGTATCCGGAGCCGACGGGCGAGGTGCGCATGAGTCTGTCACTGCGCTTCGCCGCCGGATCGCACAAAGGCATGATCCGGGAGGGCAACGAGGACTCCGGTTACGCCGGTCCCCGCCTGCTCGCCATCGCCGACGGCATGGGCGGCCAGGCCGCCGGCGAGGTCGCCTCCTCCGAGGTGATCTCCACCCTGGTCACGCTCGACGACGACGTGCCCGGCTCCGACATCCTCACCTCCCTCGGCCACGCCGTGCAGCGCGCCAACGACCAGCTGCGCGCCATGGTGGAGGAGGACCCGCAGCTGGAGGGCATGGGGACCACCCTCACCGCCCTGCTGTGGACCGGGCAGCGGCTCGGCCTCGTGCACGTCGGCGACTCCCGCGCGTACCTGCTCCGTGACGGCCTGCTCACGCAGATCACCCAGGACCACACCTGGGTGCAGCGGCTCGTCGACGAGGGCCGGATCACCGAGGAAGAGGCCACCACCCACCCGCAGCGCTCGCTGCTGATGCGCGCCCTCGGCAGCGGCGACCACGTCGAGCCGGACCTGTCGATCCGCGAGGTGCGCGCGGGTGACCGTTATCTCATCTGCTCCGACGGGCTCTCCGGGGTCGTCTCCCACCAGACCCTGGAGGAGACCCTCGCCAGCTACCAGGGCCCGCAGGAGACCGTGCAGGAGCTGATCCAGCTCGCGCTGCGCGGCGGCGGCCCGGACAACATCACGGTCATCATCGCGGACGTCCTCGACCTGGACACCGGCGACACCCTCGCGGGCCAGCTCTCCGACACCCCGGTGGTGGTCGGCGCGGTCGCCGAGAACCAGCACCACCTGCACGACAACGGCTACATGCAGACCCCGGCGGGCCGCGCAGCCAACCTCGGCCGGCAGGGCCACGGCGGGGGCGGCGAGTTCGGCCCGCCCGGCTCCGGCGACACCACCGGCTACGTCCCCACCGACAGCTTCGGCGACTACACGGACGACGACTTCGTCAAGCCCCGCAAGGGCCGCAGGTGGCTGAAGAGATCCTTCTTCGGCATCCTCGCCCTCGCCGTGATCGGCGGGGGCCTGTACGGCGGCTACCGCTGGACGCAGACGCAGTACTACGTCGGCTCCAACGGCGAGCACGTCGCGCTCTACCAGGGCATCAGCCAGGACCTGGCGTGGGTGTCACTGTCGAAGGTGGAGACGGACCACCCCGAGATCGAACTCAAGTACCTGCCGCCCTACCAGCAGAAGCAGGTCAAGGCCACCATCGCCGAGGGCGGCCTCAAGGACGCCCAGTCGAAGGTCCAGGAACTGGCCGTGCAGGCCTCCGCCTGCCAGAAGGAGTCGGAGCGCACCGCCGCCGAGTCCAAGACCAGCTCCAAGACCGGCCAGGGCGAGGCCGGAGGCACCACGGGAACCACCAAGACCTCTCTCACGTCCAAGGCCTCGCCCACACCGTCGAAGTCGACGTCCTCCACGGCGTCACCGTCCCCGTCCCCCTCAGCGACCCCCAGCCCCGGCCCCACCCTCTCGGAGGATGAGCAGAAGGTCGTCTCGCTGTGCGGTAAGCAGTAGCAGGCAAGCCGTGAGAGGCCCCGTCACACGATGAGCAGTACTACCAACACGTCGACGAACCACACGTCCACGATCGGCTCCATCGGCACACCGAGCCGGCGCAACACCGAGCTCGCGCTCCTGGTGTTCGCCGTCGCCATCCCGGTGTTCGCCTACGCCAACGTGGGCCTGGCCATCAACGACAAGGTCCCGGCCGGACTGCTGAGCTACGGCCTGGGCCTCGGCCTCCTCGCCGCCGTCGCCCACCTCGCCGTCCGCAAGTTCGCCCCCTACGCGGACCCGCTGCTGCTGCCGCTGGCCACCCTGCTCAACGGCCTCGGTCTGGTCGTCATCTGGAGACTCGACCAGTCCAAGCTGCTGCAGTCGATCCACGTCTCGGGCGGCAAGGCCACCAACCAGCTGCTCTACACCGCGATGGGCATCGCGCTGTTCATCGTCGTCCTGATCTTCCTGAAGGACCACCGAGCACTCCAGCGCTACACCTACATCTCCATGGTGGCCGCGCTCTTCCTGCTGCTGCTCCCGCTGGTCCCGGGCCTCGGCCTGAACGTCTACGGCGCCAAGATCTGGATCTCCATCGGCGGCTTCACCATCCAGCCCGGTGAGTTCGCGAAGATCGTCCTCGCGGTGTTCTTCGCCGGCTACCTGATGGTCAAGCGGGACGCCCTCGCGCTCGCCAGCCGCCGCTTCATGGGGCTGTACCTGCCGCGTGGCCGCGACCTGGGCCCGATCCTGGTCGTCTGGTTCATCTCGATCCTCATCCTGGTGTTCGAGACCGACCTCGGTACCTCGCTGCTGTTCTTCGGAATGTTCATCATCATGCTGTACGTCGCCACCGAGCGGACCAGCTGGATCGTCTTCGGTCTGCTGATGTCGGCGGCCGGCGCGGTCGGCGTGGCCAGCTTCGAACCGCACGTCCAGCAGCGCGTCCAGGCGTGGATGGACCCGATGAAGGAGTACACGCTCTCCCGGCAGGGCGTAGCCGGCCACTCCGAGCAGGCGATGCAGGCCCTGTGGGCGTTCGGCTCCGGCGGCACCCTCGGCACCGGCCTCGGCCAGGGCCACTCCGACCTCATCCGGTTCGCCGCCAACTCCGACTTCATCCTCGCCACCTTCGGCGAGGAGCTCGGCCTCGCCGGCATCATGGCGATCCTGCTCATCTACGGCCTGATCGTGGAGCGCGGCGTGCGCACCTCGCTCGCCGCCCGCGACCCGTTCGGCAAGCTGCTCGCCGTCGGCCTCTCCGGCGCCTTCGCCCTCCAGGTCTTCGTCGTCGCCGGCGGTGTGATGGGCCTCATCCCGCTCACCGGCATGACGATGCCGTTCCTCGCCTACGGCGGTTCCTCCGTCATCGCCAACTGGGCACTGATCGGCATCCTCATCCGCATCAGCGACACCGCCCGGCGCCCGGCCCCGGCCCCCGCCGCCAACCCCGACGCCGAGATGACCCAGGTGGTCCGTCCCTCATGAACAAGCCCCTGCGCCGGATCGCGATCTTCTGCGGCCTCCTCGTCCTCACCCTGCTGCTGCGCGACAACTGGCTCCAGTACGTCAAGGCCGACACCCTCCGCGAGGACCCCGCCAACCGCCGCGTCACCATCGCCCGCTACTCCACCCCGCGCGGCGACATCATCGTCGACGGCAACCCGATCACCGGGTCCACGGCGTCCGGCTCCTCCGGTCTCAACGACCTGAAGTACAAGCGCACCTACAAGAACGGCCCCATGTGGTCGCCGGTCACCGGCTACGCCTCCCAGGCCTTCGGCGCCAACCAGCTGGAGAGCCTGGAAGACGGCATCCTCACCGGCAACGACGACCGGCTCTTCTTCCGCAACACCCTCGACATGATCACGGGCAAGCAGAAGTCGGGCGGCAACGTCGTCACCACCCTCAGCGCCGCCGCGCAGAAGGCCGCCTACGACGGCCTGAAGGCACAGGGCGGCAAGGGCGCCGTCGTTGCCCTGGAGCCCTCCACGGGCAAGATCCTGGCCCTCGCCTCCTACCCGTCGTACGACCCCTCCGCCTTCGCCGGCACCTCGGACACCGACGCCGCGGCCTGGAAGAAGCTGCAGAAGAAATACAACCCGAACGACCCGATGCTGAACCGGGCGCTGCGCGAGACCTACCCGCCGGGCTCCACCTTCAAGGTCGTCACCGCCGCCGCCGCGCTGGAGAACGGGCTGTACAAGTCGGCCGACGAGAACACCGACTCCCCGCTGCCCTACGTCATGCCCGGCACCACCACCGAGCTGAAGAACGAGGGCAGCATCCCCTGCAAGAACGCGACCATGCGGATCGCGCTGCGCTACTCCTGCAACACCGTCTTCGGCAAGATCGGCGCCGACCTCGGCAACGACAAGATGCTCGCCGAGGCCAAGAAGTTCGGATTCGACTCCGAGCAGTTCACCCCGGTCCGCTCCAGCGCCTCGGTCTTCTCCGACAACATGAACCAGTCGCAGACCGCGCTCTCCTCGATCGGCCAGTACAACACCGCCGCGACCCCGCTGCAGATGGCCATGGTCGCCTCCGCGGTCGCCAACGACGGCAAGCTGATGAAGCCGTACATGATCGACAAGCTGCAGTCGTCGAACCTGGACACCATCTCCCAGACCGACCCCGAGGAGATGAGCCAGCCGCTCTCCTCCTCGAACTCCCAGATCCTCCAGTCCATGATGGAGACGGTCGTCAAGGACGGCACCGGCAAGAACGCGCAGATCAACGGCATCACCGTGGGCGGCAAGACCGGTACCGCCCAGCACGGCGTGGAGAACAGCGAGAACCCCTACGCCTGGTTCATCTCGTACGCCAAGCTCCCCGACGGCAGCAAGCCGGTCGCGGTCGCCGTGGTCATCGAGGACGACCAGGCCAACCGTGACGACATCTCCGGCGGCGGCCTCGCGGCCCCGATCGCGAAGAGCGTGATGGAGGCGGTCATCAACGCCAAGAAGTGAGCCCGCTCACGTCCCCTTCACATCGGTGCACGTTGACATACCGGTCCTGTATCGGGTTACGGGCTTGGCCAGGTCACACAAACACAGCCGGGTACGGTAGGCCCGGACGGCAGCCTCCGACCGCACACCCGTGCCGGTCGGGACCGACGGAGAGGGCTGGTAGGGAACTATGGAAGAGCCGCGTCGCCTCGGCGGCCGGTACGAGCTGGGCCACGTGCTCGGCCGTGGTGGCATGGCGGAGGTCTACCTCGCCCATGACACGCGGCTCGGCCGCACGGTGGCGGTGAAGACGCTGCGCGCGGACCTCGCGCGCGACCCGTCCTTCCAGGCCCGGTTCCGCCGGGAGGCCCAGTCGGCCGCCTCGCTCAACCATCCCGCGATCGTCGCGGTCTACGACACGGGCGAGGACTACATCGACGGGGTCTCGATCCCGTACATCGTCATGGAGTACGTGGACGGCTCGACGCTGCGCGAGCTCCTGCACTCCGGACGCAAGCTGCTGCCCGAGCGCGCGATGGAGATGACCATCGGCATCCTCCAGGGCCTGGAGTACGCGCACCGCAGCGGCATCGTCCACCGTGACATCAAGCCGGCGAACGTCATGCTGACGCGCAACGGCCAGGTCAAGGTCATGGACTTCGGCATCGCCCGCGCCATGGGCGACTCCGGCATGACCATGACCCAGACGGCGGCCGTCATCGGCACCGCCCAGTACCTCTCCCCGGAGCAGGCGAAGGGCGAGCAGGTCGACGCCCGCTCGGACCTGTACTCGACGGGCTGCCTCCTCTACGAGCTGCTGACGGTACGGCCGCCCTTCGTGGGCGACAGCCCGGTCGCGGTCGCCTACCAGCACGTCCGCGAGGAACCCCAGTCCCCGTCGGTCTTCGACCCCGAGATCACGCCCGAGATGGACGCCATCGTCCTGAAGGCCCTGGTCAAGGACCCGAACTACCGATACCAGTCGGCCGACGAGATGCGCGCCGACATCGAGGCCTGCCTCGACGGCCAGCCGGTCGCGGCCACCGCGGCGATGGGCTCCGTCGGCTACGGGGGCTACCCGGACGACATGCCGACCACGGCCATGCGCTCCGACGCCGGCGCCACCACCATGCTCCCCCCGATGAATCCGGACGACGGCGGCTACGGCTACGACGAGCGCCCGGACCGCCGCCGCCAGCAGAAAAAGAAGAACAACACCTCCACGATCCTCCTCGTGGTCGCCGGGATCCTCGTCCTGGTCGGCTCGATCCTGATCGGGAAGTGGGTGGTCAGCGGGGGCGGGACGGAAACCTTCAAGGCCCCGAACTTCGTCGGCCAGACCTACACCGACGCGCAGAAGATGGCCGTCAACTCCGGCCTGAAGCTGGGAACACCGACCAGGAAGCCCTGCGAGAAAGCGCCGAAGGGCAGCGTCTGCTCCCAGGACCCGGCGGCGAACTCGGACGTGAAAAAGGGCGACACGGTCAACCTGGTGGTGTCGACGGGCGCGCCGAAGGTCTCCGTCCCCAGCGTGATCGGCCTGAGCCTCGACGACGCGAAGTCGAAGCTGGAGGGTTCCGACTACCAGTTCGTGGTCAAGACCCAGACCCGCATCTCCACCGAGGACCCGAACACGGTCCTGGACCAGAATCCCATCGGCGGCAAGGAGGTGGAGAAGGGGACCACGATCACCCTCACCATCGCCAAGGCCGAGGAGAAGGTGCCGGTCCCCGACGTCACCGGCAGGAGCTGTGACGACGCCAAGGCGCAGATGCAGGCGAACAACCTGACCGGCAACTGCATCGAGGTCGACACCAGCGACGCCAACCAGGTCGGCAAGGTCATCTCGACCGACCCGACGGCCGGCACCCAGGTCAAGAAGAACTCCACGGTGAACATCCAGATCGGCAAGGCCCAGCAGCAGACGGCCGTCCCGAGCGTGCTGGGTCAGACCGTGAGCCAGGCCAGGCAGACCCTGCAGGCATCCGGCTTCACCAACATCCAGTTCAACGGCGACTCCAGCGACAACGCCCTCGTCACCAACCAGGACCCGGGGGCCAACACCGGCGTCGACGATCCCGGCAACACGCAGATCACCCTCACCACGGTGAGCACGGGCAACGGCAACAACGGCGGGAACAACGGCGGTACCAACTTCTTCGGCGGTACCTTCGGGTAGCCGAGGCCTTAAGTGAGAAGTGAGAGGTGGCCCTGCCGGTCGATCCGGCAGGGCCACCTCTTGTTTCCGGCCGGGGATGTGCTCCGGCGGATCACGCCCCGCGCTGTCTCAGCGCAGTTCCTTCGGCGGGGTCCGCTCGCTGTCGACCTTCTGCACGCGGACCAGTTCGCCCCACACCACGTAGCGGTAGCGGCTCGTGTAGACCGGGGTGCAGGTGGTCAGGGTGATGTAGTGGCCCGGCTTGGTCTTGCCGGACTCCACGGGGACCTGGGAGAGGACCTTGACGTTGTACTTCGAGGTCTCGGGGAGGATGTCGTAGACCTTGTAGACGTACCAGTTGTCGCGGGTCTCGAAGACGACCGGGTCGCCGACCTTCACCTTGTCGATGTTGTGGAACTTGGCGCCGTGGCCGTCGCGGTGGGCGGCGAGGGTGAAGTTGCCGGCCTTGCCCGTGGTGGGGAGCATGGCCTTGGCCGGGTCGGTGTAGTAGCCGGCCACGCCGTTGTTCAGGACGTCCGTCGACGTGCCCTTCTCGACCAGGACCTCGCCGTTCTTCATGGACGGCACGTGCAGGAAGCCGATGCCGTTCTTCGTGTCCAGCGCGCCGGGACCGGTGTCCTGCTGGGCCCAGGTCTCCCGGACCTTGTCACCGGCCCGGTCGGCCTTGCGGTCCGCTATCACGTTCGTCCACCACAGCGAGTAGACGACGAACAGGCCGAGCACCAGGCCCGCCGTGATCAGGAGTTCGCCGAAGACGCTGACCGCCATGGCGATCCGGCCGATCGGCCGCCGCCCCGGCACGGACGCCGCGTCCGGCGCGTCGGTCTGCTCTTCGGTGTCGTCGGCGGTCGCTGCCACTGTTCTTCTGCCCCTACTCGACGAGCGCGTCTGGCTTGCCCTTGCTGCGCGGGCGTTCCTCGACCATCTTGCCCCACACGATCAACCGGTACTTGCTGGTGAACTCCGGTGTGCAGGTGGTGAGTGTGATGTACCGGCCCGGCTTGGTGAAACCCGAACCCTTCGGCACCGCGTCCAGCACGCTCACGTTGCTCGGCGACGTCACCGGCAGCATCGACGTCACCTTGTACACGAAGTACTCGTCCTGCGTCTCGACGACGACCGCGTCACCGGCCGCAAGCTTGTTGATGTACCGGAACGGCTCACCGTGCGTGTTGCGGTGCGCGGCCAGACCGAAGTTGCCGGTCTTGTCCTGCGGCATCGCGGTCTTCAGCGCGCCCTCGCCGTAGTGCCCGACCATCCCCTTGTCGAGGACCTTCTTGTTGCTGACGCCCTCGGCGATCGGCGCCACCACGTCCAGCTTCGGGATGTGCAGGATGGCGAAGCCCTGCCCGGGCGCGAAGACACCGGGGGCGCGCTTGCCGCTCGCCCAGTCCTTCTGGAGACTGCTGGCCTCGCTGCCGGCCTGGGCGTGGGCGCGGACGTTGGTCCACCACAGCTGGTACGTGACGAACAGCAGCATCAGCACGCCGGTGGTGATGAACACCTCGCCTATCGCCCGGCTCGCCATGACGGCCGGGCTGGGCTTGCGCAACCGCTGCTGGCGACGGGCCTCGACCCGGGAGAGCGGCCGGCCCGCCGCGGTGCTCGCAGCGTTGTTCGGCGCAGGGTTCAGCGCAGGGTTCAGCGCAGGGTTCAGCGCGGTGTTCTCCTGCGCCGCCGACTCCGGTGCGCTGCCGTGCCGCCCGCCACGCCGCTTGGCGGCCTTTCTGCGGGCCGCTCGGCCGCCTCCTGGGGTTCCAGTGCCGGAAGGGGCTGCCGTGCCCGCAGAAGCCGATATGGGCGGCGGATCAGGGATCCGCAGCGCGACGGTCTCCTCGTCGATCGGCGGGAGAAACGCCGGAGGCTCCTGGATCGGCGGGAGAAACGCCGTCTCCCCGAGCGCGCCCGCGCCTGACCCCTCGTACGGTTGATCCCCGTACGAGGCACCGGTCTCGCGCTCGGGGCGCAGCGCGGTCACGCCGTGGCCCTGCCCACCACCGGGGCGAGCCCCGCCGACCTCGCCACGGCCGCCTGGTCACCGCACTCCACCAGCCAGTTGGCCAGCATCCGGTGCCCGTGCTCGGTCAGCACCGACTCGGGGTGGAACTGCACGCCCTCCACCGGCAGTTCACGGTGCCTGAGCCCCATGATGATCCCGTCGTGGGTGCGGGCGGTCACCTCAAGATCGGCCGGCACCGTGGCCGGCTCGGCGGCCAGCGAGTGGTACCGGGTCGCCGTGAAGGGCGAGGGCAGGCCCGCGAAGACGCCCTTGCCGCCGTGCTCGACCAGCGAGGTCTTGCCGTGCAGCAGCTCCGGCGCCCGGTCCACCACACCGCCGTACGCCACCTGCATCGACTGCATGCCGAGGCAGACACCGAAGACCGGGACCCCGGTCGCGGCGCAGTGCCGGACCATGTCCACGCAGACGCCGGCCTCCTCCGGTGTCCCCGGACCCGGTGAGAGCAGTACCCCGTCGAAGCCGTCCTGGGCGTGCGCCGTCGACACCTCGTCGTTGCGCAGCACCTCGCACTCGGCGCCCAGCTGGTACAGGTACTGGACCAGGTTGAAGACGAAGCTGTCGTAGTTGTCGACGACGAGAATCCGCGCGCTCACTGGTTGTCCACCGTCACATCGTTGAAGGGCAGCAGCGGTTCGGCCCAGGGGAAGACGTACTGGAAGAGGACGTAGATCACGGCCAGGACGAGCAGGAGTGAGATCAGCGCTCTCACCCACGCGTTGCCCGGCAGATGCCGCCAGATCCAGCCGTACATGCCGTCCCTTCCGTTCCACCACGGCACCAGAAACCCGCCGTACTGCACCAGACTAACGGCGCAGCGCCTTGGGTCTGCCTGACTCCACGGGCTGTGTGGAGTCCAAGTGCGCCCAGACGATCAGCCGATGGCTGTGCCCCCATTCCGGATCGCACGTGGTCAGCGTGAGATAGCGCCCCGGACGCGTATACCCCGACTTACGTGGCACAGGGTCGATCACTTCAACGTCCGTCGGAACTGTTTTGTAAGGGCCTTTGTCGATCCGATACGTGAACCAGGTCGTCCCGTCCGTCAGGACGATCGCATCGCCCACCCGCAGCTTCGGGAAGTCGAGGAACGGGTCGCCGTAGGTGCGCCGGTGGCCGGCGACCGCGAAGTTGCCCACCTGGCCGAGCCGGGCGGTCCGGGCGTAGTGGGCGAGGCCCTTCTTCAGCACATCGGTGCCGGTGCCCTCCAGGACCGGCTTGTTCCACGTGAAACCGAACCGGGGGATGTACATGATCGCGAAGGGCTTGCCGTAGTGGTAGGCGGCGGGTGTCACGGGTGCGGCGGTCGCCGTCGCCGTGGGGTGCACCGTGGCCTTCGCCGACCACTGCCGCTGTAACTGGTCGATCTGGTCGTGCATCACGCTGTCGGCCTTCACGCCGGTCCAGAACAACACGTACGCGACGAAGAGCACGATGAGCGTGCCGACGGTGATGCAGAGCTCGCTGACGGTCCTGACGATCACGCGCACCGGCGGCTCCAGAAAGTGACGAGCTGCTTACTCCACTTACTCCGCTTACTTCACGGGCTTCGCGTAGTGCAGATCCACTGTGCCCGAGTAGCCCGGCAGAGTCACCGTCCCGTCCTCGGTCACTTTCCAGCCGAGGCCGTACACGTTCACGTACACCATGTAGTTCTGGATGGCCTCGGAGTCCGCGAGCGACTTCTGCAGCTTCGCCGGGTCGCCGATCGCCTGGATCTTGTACGGCGGCGAGTAGACCCGGCCCTGGAGGATCAGCGTGTTGCCGACGCAGCGCACGGCGCTGGTGGAGATCAGCCGCTGGTCCATGACCTTGATGCCCTGGGCGCCGCCCTGCCAGAGGGCGTTCACCACGGCCTGCAGGTCCTGCTGGTGGATGACCAGGTAGTCGGGCTGCGGCTCGGGGTAGCCCGGAAGCTTGGCGGTGGCGTTCGGCGGGGCGTCGTTGAGCGTGACGGTGATGGCCTTGCCGGTCAGCTTCTGGGTGCCCGCGTCCTTCTCCAGGCCCGCGAGCTGGTCGTCCTGGGCCTTGGTGGAGCCGTCGTCGCGCTTGGCGAGCTTCTCGTTCTGGTCGCGCGTGCTCGCGTTGGACTCGTCCAGCTCCTTGTTCTTGCGGCTGTGCTCCTGGATCAGGTCGGAGAGCTTGAGCAGGTTGTCGTCCGAGCGGATGTCGGTGCCTTTGGCCGTGTTGAAGCTGGTGAAGAAGAGCAGACCGGCCAGAGCGAAGACGCCCACGGTGAGGATCCGCACCGGACGGAGGCGCGGCCGGGGGCCGGGCCGGGAACCGCCCTCATCGGCCGGGCCGGAACCCGTTGATCCGGTCGCGTTGGAGTCGGCAGAATTGCTCAACGTACCCTTATCTCCTTCAGCGCCACGGAAGCACTACGCTAACGGACGCCCGGGGGAGCGCTCAGTCTGCCCTTACTGTCCCCTTGTACGCTGCCCCGAGCCCGACCCAGTTACCTGCGCGGCCACGCAGCGCATCGACAGGAGAGACCCTCGTGCCGAAGTCACGTATCCGCAAGAAGGCCGACTACACGCCGCCCCCGGCGAAGCAGGCGACCGCCATCAAGCTCAACAGTCGTGCCTGGGTCGCGCCGGTGATGCTGGCCATGTTCCTCATCGGGCTGGCCTGGATCGTCGTCTTCTACGTGACCGACGGTTCGATGCCGATCGACAGCCTCGACAACTGGAACATCGTCGTGGGCTTCGGCTTCATCGCGGCCGGCTTCGGCGTCTCCACGCAGTGGAAGTAGCTCTGCCCAGGGTTATCCGCTGAGTTATCCACAGGCCTGTGCATGGACCTGGGGAAAAGAAGACGATCTGTGGATAACCAGTCGGGTGTTGACGCCGGTACGACTACCACAACACCCACCGCAGTACCGCTCGCCCCCTCCCTGACCTGCGACAACGCAGGTGAGTCGGAGGGGGCGCAGTTGTGCGCGCACGTTGTGCACAAGATCCGCCACCGACTGTGGACAACGGTTCGGTATCGGTGCGGTGCGCCGCCGTGATCAGGCGCAGGCTCAGGTGAGCTGTGCGGTCCGGACGACCGTGATGACCACGGCCGCGACCAGCACCAGCGCACACGTGCCGTACTGGATCAGGTTCCGCCGCTCGCGCGGGGCGTGCACCATCGCGTAGCCGGTGATGACACCGGCGACCAGGCCGCCGATGTGGGCCTGCCAGGCGATGCCGCCGCTGAACGTGAAGATGAGGTTGATCACCAGCAGGGCGATGATCGGCCGCATGTCGTAGTTGAGCCGGCGGATGAGCACCGCGGTCGCGCCGAAGAGGCCGAAGATCGCGCCGGACGCGCCGAGCGAAGGGCTGGCGGGATCGGCGATCAGATAGGTGAGCGCGCTGCCGGCCAGGCCGGAGACGAAATACAGCGTCAGGTAGCGGGCGCGGCCCAGCGCGGCCTCCAGCGGGCCACCGATCCACCACAGGCTCAGCATGTTGAACACGATGTGCATGTAGTTCGAGGGGTCGTGCAGGAACGTCGCGGTCAGGAGGCGGTAGTACTGCCCCTGCGCGACGCCTTCGAGCCCGCCGTTCTGCGTGATCCAGGCCTGGCCGAACAGCTCGAAACGGCTGGTGAAGTCGTCTCCGACGGACTTCTGGACCAAGAAGACCGCGATGTTGACGGCGATCAGGATCTTGGTGAGCAGCCGTGGGTCGGCGGTCATCGTGCCGCCGGCGAGGGTGCGGGGCTGGGAGGCGGCGGCGGGCGGGCCGCTCTGGCCGGCGGTGGTGCCACGGACGCAGTCGGGGCACTGGAAGCCCACGGAGGCGCTGACCATGCACTCGGGGCAGATGGGGCGGTCGCAGCGGGTGCAGCGCACGCCGGTCTCCCGGTCCGGGTGCCGGTAGCACTTGGGCAGGCTGTGGGCGTCGCGCGCGCTGCCTGTCGCCTGGTCCTCCATGGGGTCCCCTCGCTCGTCGTGGGCAGTGTTCCGCCCCGCCCATCCTTACGGACGAGCGGGGCGTTTGGTTCCCTTCGGGTGCTTCCCTTTCGTACCCGGTCAGCCGGCGCGCTTCGTGACGACGACCGTGTCGAGGACGACGTCGTTGACCGGCCGCTTGTTGGGTCCGCTGACGGGGACGACGGCGATGCTGTCCACGACCTTCTGGCCGGCCGGGTCGGTCACCTCGCCGAAGATGGTGTGCTTGCGGTTGAGGTGGGGAGCGGGGTTGACCGTGATGAAGAACTGGGAGCCGTTGGTGCGCGGGCCGGCGTTGGCCATGGCGAGCAGGTAGGGGCGGTCGAAGCGCAGGTCGGGGTGGAACTCGTCCTCGAACTTGTAGCCCGGGCCGCCGATGCCGGAGCCGAGCGGGTCGCCGCCCTGGATCATGAAGCCGCTGATCACCCGGTGGAAGACGGTGCCGTCGTAGAGCGGGTCGGTGGAGACGGCGCCGGTGGCCGGGTGGGTCCACTCACGCTCACCCTGCGCCAGTTCGACGAAGTTCCTGACCGTCTTGGGCGCGTGGTTCGGGAAGAGCCGGACCTCGATGTCGCCGAGGCTGGTCTTCAGGGTGGCGTAGAGCTGCTCGGCCACGGTCCGCCTTCCGTTGTGCTCGGATTCAGTGCCCACGATCCTCGCACGGTACGGCGGGTCCGATGCCCGGCCGGAGCGTCCCGGCCCAGATCCTCACGAATCACTTGCGGAACCCCTTCCGCGATGCGGGGGCGCATGGCGCCGATCCGTGGCATTGTCGTCGACAAGCCCCTCTTAGCTCTGGTTGCACCCGTATGCCCGTCCTCGCGCGCCTCCCGGCCTGCGGACAGGCATGATCCGTAAAAGGGTGGAAAGTCGAAATACCGTACGCCACCGAGGAGGAGGAAACCCGTGACCCGCAAAGACAGCGTGCGCGCCGCGACCAGTTCGGCGAAGGACAGCGTGCGGCACGCCGCGGAAGCGGTGGCGCCCTATGCCGACACGGCCAAGGAGCGTGCCGCGTACTACGCACAAGAGGCACGCGTACGGCTCGCGCCCGTGGTGTCGCAGGCCGCTGAGCAGGCCCGCGTCCAGTACGACGCCCGTCTCGTGCCGCGCCTGGAGCAGGCCCTCACCCATGTGCCGCCGAAGATGGACCAGGCCGCGCACGACGCCGCCGACCTGACGCGCAAGGCAGCCCGGCAGGCCGCCGACTACTCGCGTCCGAGGATCGAGCAGGCGGTCGCGGCGGCCGGTCCGGTCCGTGACGAGGCGACCGCGCGGGGTGCCGCGGCGCTGGCCGCGCTGCGCGGCAACGTGTCGGCCGAGGAGATCGAGAGGCTGGCCCGCCGGAATCAGCGGCGCTCGTCGTGCGGCCGTGCGTTCAAGGCGTTCGCGGTGTTCGGCGTGCTGGCCGGTGCGGCCTTCGCCGCCTGGAAGTGGTGGGACAAGCAGGCCAACCCCGACTGGCTGGTCGAGCCGCCGGCCGCCACGGAGGTCCCGGACGCGGGCCGCCTAGGCTCGGTGGACGGCAGTTCTCCCCTGGACCCCGAGGTCCAGGCGAAGGAGGCGGAGGAGCACGGTTCCCGTTCCCGGGACGACAAGAACCGCTGAGCCCGCCGGACCGCTCTTCGGCGGCCCCCGTTTCACGTGAAACCAGACGTCCGCCCGCCCCGGCGGACGCTTAACCCCTCTGACCGCGCTTCACGCAGGTCAGGGGGGTTTCCCATGGGAGGAGCGACCGACCCGAATTCCGTGTCTCACCGGACGACTTCGCGGCCGTCTTCGAGCGGCTGCCCCGCACCGCACGGCCGACGGGAGAGACCGGGCCACGGCAGTGCGCGGCCCCGCCTACGGCAGCGGCCTGGTCGGTGCCGCTCCGGACACGTCGGTCGATCACACGGCCACACCGGCCCGGAAAATCGGCAGAAAAGAACCCCCCTGACCGCGTTTCCGCAGGTCAGAGGGGCTGTACGAGTGGAGCCTAGGGGAGTCGAACCCCTGACATCCGCCATGCAAAGACGGCGCTCTACCAACTGAGCTAAGGCCCCGTACGGGAAGCGACCGGCCAGCGGAAGATCCGCGGGGTCGGTGCCGCAGACCAGAGTACCGGGTCACCCCCCGAACCTCGCAAAAAGATTGGGGGTCCCCGCAGATGACCACTCTCCGTAAGATGCTCGACGGGGTTCGCTGTAGCGAACCGTGGTTTTTTTGGGGAAGCGATGGGGAGACGCAATGGACGCCGCACAGCAGGAAGCCACCGCCAGAGCGCGGGAGCTGCAGCGGAACTGGTACGGAGAGCCGTTGGGGGCGCTCTTCCGTAAGCTCATCGACGACCTGGGGCTCAACCAGGCACGTCTCGCGGCGGTCCTCGGACTGTCCGCGCCCATGCTGTCGCAGCTGATGAGCGGACAGCGGGCGAAGATCGGCAACCCGGCCGTGGTCCAGCGGGTGCAGCTGCTCCAGGACCTCTCGGCTCAGGTCGCGGACGGCAGCGTGAGCGCGGCCGAGGCGACCGAGCGCATGGACGAGATCAAGAAGTCCCAAGGGGGCTCGGTGCTCAGCAACACCACGCAGACGACGAGCGGTTCGGGGGCGCCGACCGTCAAGCGGGTGGTCCGGGAGATCCAGTCGCTGCTGCGCTCGGTGGCCGCCGCCGGCGACATCATCGACGCGGCGGACACGCTCGCTCCGACCCACCCGGAGCTGGCGGAGTTCCTCCGGGTCTACGGAGCCGGCCGCACGTCGGACGCGGTCACGCACTACCAGTCGCACCAGAGCTGAGCCACGGCCCGGCACACCGGAGGGGGTCCGGTGAACCGGGCGGGGCCAGGCTCTGGCAGAGGGGGTCACGCGAGAGGGGTCGTATCGCTCATCCGGGGGAAGCAAGGGGGGTAACAGGCAAGGGGGGTGGCAGGGGAACCCGAGGGGGAGGGGTACGGGCAGTCATGGGTGAGGTCTTCGCGGGCCGGTACGAACTGGCCGACCCGATCGGTCATGGCGGAGTGGGCGCCGTCTGGCGTGCCTGGGACCACCGGCGCAAGCGCTACGTGGCGGCCAAGGTGCTCCAGCAGAGCGACGCCCACGCGCTCCTGCGTTTCGTGCGGGAGCAGGCGCTGCGCATCGACCATCCCCATGTGCTGGCTCCGGCCAGTTGGGCCGCCGACGACGACAAGGTCCTGTTCACGATGGACCTGGTCGCCGGCGGCTCGCTGGTCCACCTCGTCGGGGACTACGGTCCCCTGCCCCCGCTGTTCGTCTGCACCCTCCTCGACCAGCTCCTCGCCGGCCTCGCCGCGGTGCACGGCGAGGGTGTGGTCCACCGGGACATCAAGCCCGCGAACATCCTGCTGGAAGCGACCGGCACCGCCCGTCCCCGGCTGCGCCTGTCCGACTTCGGCATCGCCATGCGGTTCGGCGAGGCCCGGCTGACCGAGACCAACCTCGTGGTCGGTACGCCGGGTTACATCGCACCCGAGCAACTCCTGGGCGCCGAGCCCGACTTCACGGCCGATCTGTTCGCCGTCGGCCTGGTCGCCCTGTATCTCCTGGAGGGCGCCAAGCCCGACGCCAAGGCGCTCGTCCAGCACTTCGCCGAGCACGGCACCCCAGGAGCGCCCAAGGGCATCCCGGACCCGCTCTGGCAGGTCGTCGCCAGTCTTCTCCAGCCGGACCCGCGTGCCCGTTTCCGCACGGCCACGGGAGCCCGCAGGGCCCTCGCCGAGGCCCGCGAGCTCCTCCCGGAGACGGACGCCGACAACGAGTCGATCGAGATCTTCGACCAACTGGGCCCGCTGCCCCCGGGGTTCGCGCCGACGGGTCCGGTGCGGCTGGCTTCGGGGGTCGACACGGCGCACGGGGCGCCGGGGACTTCGACAGCTTCGACAGGCTCTGACGCGCCGGGGACGTGGACGAAGACGGGTTCAGGGACGGGTTCTGGGACGGATCCAGGGACGGGTCCAGGGACGGGGGCTCGGGGAGCGGCGACACCGGGTCCGGCGGCACCGGGTCCGGACACGACGACCGTGACGGGGGCGCGGGCGGCCGCAGCCGTCCCGGGTCGGCAGGCCGCCGACGAATGGGCCGCTCAGGAACCGGCCGCCGCGGCGGGCACGGGGACGGGCTCGGGTACGGGCTCGGCACCCGGCTCAGGCACGGGTCCGGGTGCGAGACCGGCCACGCCAGCCGGGGCGGGACAGGGCCCGGCGTCGGGAGCGGGCCCGGCCACCGCGGCACCCGGGGCCGAGGACGGGACGGGGACGGGGGCCCGGGCGGGAGCGGAGGGCGTCGACAGGTCGGCCCCCGTCTCCATGTCCGAGACCGGCAGCTTCCGGCTCCCCCCGCCCAGGACGCCGGTCAGCCCGACCCCCACCACCGGGCGGCCCGGCCCGGCCACGCCCTACCCGCCTTACTCCCGGCCACAGGCCGCCCAGGTCGCGCAGCCCCACACGCCCTGGCCGCCCGCGCAGCCGCTCCCCCCGGTCCAGCCGTCGCACACGGACACCCCCACCCCCACCCCCACCGCCACGTACACCGCGCGGGACCCGCAGACCGCGACGCCGTCGGTCCGTACCCACGGCCGACGACGGCGGCGGCGGGCGCCCCGGCCCGGGCCGCCCGCCAAGGCGGCCGTGCCCATCCTTCTCCTCGCGCTGGCCTGCTACGCCGTCGGTTTCTGGGCGCTGACCCGGCTCTGAGCGCGCCGCGCGGTCAGGGTCCACACGCCGAGGACGAGCAGCAGGGCGGTGCCCGTGCCGATGCCGCCGGCCGCGAGCGCCCGCATCGCCGTGTCGTCGTCGCCCCCCGCTGCCAACAGGCCGCCTCGGTCCCAGGACACGCCGAAGATCCCCTTCGGGACGGATGAACCGGCGTACGCGGGACCGGAGTTCGGGGTGCCGTCGACGCGGACCCGGAGGGTGACGCCGTACGGCCCCTGCCCGAAGGTGTCCGCGGTCTGCCCGGTGAGGTGGACGACGAGGTAGTAGGCGCCGGCGAAGCGGACGGCGTTCTCCGTGCCGGAGGCGGCGTACCGGTTGGCGTAGGCGACGGGCGGCAGGGGGTCGAGGGAGGACGACTTCTGGGTGCCGTCGTAGCCGAGGGAGACGTCGTCGACGGGGCCGCGGACGGGGTTGTAGAGGGAGAGGTTGAGCGCGGCGCTGACATAGCCACGGGCGTCGCCGCCGGAGCTGCCGAGGTCGACGGTGGCGTGGAGCTGCTGGCCCCAGTCGACCGGGACGGCGTAGTAGAGGGTCTGGCCGGGTGTGATGCCGGTCTGCCAGACGCCCTGGTCCAGGGTGCGGGCCGTGCTGAAGCCGGCGCCCCCGGTGCGGTGGCGGGGGTCCGAGGTGAGCGGCTCGGGTGACGCGGAGTTCCAGACCTCGGGGGCGGTGGTGGCGCCGGCCCTGGCCAGGGCCGGTTCGGTGACGGGGGCGATCTCCAGGTCCCAGCTGCCCGGGGTGGTGGTCCGTGAGCCGGACACGACCCGCTCGACGACCACGTAGTAGGTGCCGGCGCCCTGGCACAGCGCCTTGCCCGCGTCCCGCCGCCCCACCGCGGTGACCGGCCGGGGGCTGAGCCCGGCGCCGAAGCGGGCACTGTCGTAGTCGCAGGCGGTGCCGTTGGCGTCCTCGATCGAGACCTCGATGCCGTCGCTGGCCGAGACCGTCGCGGCGGCGGGCGGAACGGCGGTGACGGGGACGTAGGCCGTGGTGCCGGCGGTGAGTTCGAGGCGGAAGTACCGCTCGCCCTTGTCGGGGAGGGTGCTGCGGTAGGTCGTGCCGGGGTCCAGCGGTACGGCGTCCGTGGTGCTCGCCGCTCCGGTGACGGTACGGGCGTCGGGGGCGAAGGCGTAACCGCCGTCACCGTCCGCGGAGGCGGCCGAGGCGCCGGTGGCCGGCAGCAGTGCCGTCAGTGCGAGGGCGGCCGTCACGCAGATGCCCCGCCATGCCGCCGTACGCCACCGCCGTGTCACGCGCGCCCCCAGTCGTCGTCCGCCGACCGCCGGAGTCACGGCCCGGCCGGGCCCCATACTGCCCCGCCCGCCTCCGCGCCACCCGACGATCCGCACGACCGTCCGAAACGCCCCCCGTGAAACCCCCGCAACGCACCGCGCGGCCGTCCCGGCAACGCAAAACCCCGACCGCGCCGGCGGTCGGGGTCTCAGTGTCGTCTGTTGTCGGTACTCACGAACCCGTGGGCACGGAGTCAGTCGCCTCCGTCCACAGATCCTGCTCGGCGCGATCCGCCTGGATCTGGCGGTACACGAGGAGCCCGCCGATGGCGGCCAGTGCGACCAGGAGAAGCTTCTTCACCGCGCGACCTCGTCTCTTCCTTGACGTAGGGGACCTCTGGCGCCCGACTATACACACCGACCGATACCGATCGGTGACCTGGCTTCCGACCCCCAACTCCGGTCCGCCGCAAGGCGTTGCACAAGGTCGGACCGCTCCGATCGGAGGGTGATCACACCCCCACGGACGGTTACTTTGCTCCCCCTCGACTGCGTTCATGACCCTTTCTTGGGATTTTTCCCACGCCATGCACCCATCCGTGTGGTGTTCATCAGAACATCGACGCGCCACAGGCCGACGTCCCCCACTTCGCGACCCCCATACACATCATGAGGAAAGTACGCAAATCGCCCAACCCGAAAGTGAGGGGCCATGGCCCGGAACTCCAAGGTCATGAAGCTGTGGACCGCCATCGTCACCGCCTTCCTCGCGCTGTGCACGGCGCTCGGATTCGTCTCCGCCGCCACCGCCGCCGCGGTACCGCAGACCGAGACCCCGCGCAACAGCACGGGCGAGGAGCACGGCACGGACCGGGTGACGATCCCGGCACAGACCCACTGGCTCTGGTCCCAGGCAAGGTCCCTCCCGCCCACGATGAAGCAGCGGATCCGGGCCGAGGCCCACGGCAAGACCCCCAGCTGCCGCCAGCGCCCCGTGGACACCACCGAGTCGGAGAACCCGGCCGAACCCCCCGCGGCACCGCTCGACTGCTGACCAGCCCAGGCTGGAGACGGATCGGACGCAACGGCGCAGGGCGACTTGCGTACGTACCAGCGCCTACTGCGACACAGACCCGCGACCGGGATCTATCCGGCCGCGGGCCTCCGCACGTCCACGGACGGGTCTCCCGACTCCCTCCCGACCACCTCTCTGCTCCCTCCCGACTCCTCAACTCCTCTTCAGGAGTCGTACGCTGATCATGTGCCCAAGGCCTACGAGGAGATCGCCGACGATCTCCGCCGCTCCATCCGGCAGGGCGAGCCCAAGCCGGGCGCCCGGCTCCCCTCGGAGGCGGAGCTGGCCCGCCGCTACGGCCGCAGCGTGCCGACGGTCCAGAACGCCCTGCGGCTGCTGAGCGCCGAGGGACTGATCGACAAGCGGCACGGCAGCGGCACCTTCGTGCGCCGCCCGCGCACCCGCGCGGTCCGCGACAACGGACGGCACCAGTGGGAGAAGGACCGCGCCCGCATGCCGGAGGCCACCCGCGCCGAGACCGGTGCGACCGAGCGCGACACCGGCCTGGTCATCGACGACCTGGTGTTCTTCGCCCGCTACCGAGAGCTGACCGCGCCCAGCGACCTGGCCGACGCGTTCGGGGTGCCCGAGGGCACCGTGCTCCTGGAGCGCACCTACCGGACCCGGCACGCCGCCGAGACCGCCCCCTTCAGCCTGGTGACCTCCTACCTCGTCCGCGACCTGATCGCGGCCAACCCGGACCTGCTGGACGAGGCCAACGAACCCTGGCCGGGCGGCACCCAGAACCAGCTGCACACCGTCGGCATCGAGGTCGACCGCGTCGAGGAGCGCTTCACCGCCCGGCCGCCGACGCCGGAGGAGGCCCGGGAGCTGGACCTGCCGGCCGGCACCTCGGTGATCCTGCTGCGCAAGACGTCGTACGACACCCACGACCGCATCGTCGACATCACCGCCGTCACGCTCCCCGGCGACCGTACCGAGCTGCTTTTCACCACACACCTGGAGAGGTGGTGAGCGCTGCCGTGACCCGGCGCGTCACCGTCGTCACCGCGGTCCACGCGCCGTCGGCCCGCTTCCTGCCCGAGGCGTACCGGTCGCTGTGCGAGCAGCGGCTGCCGGACGGGTGGGAGTGGGAGTGGCTGGTCCAGGAGGACGGACACAGCGAAGAGGTCCGCGCCCACGTCCCCGACGACCCGCGGGTGTCGTTCCGGCAGGGCCGCGCCGGTGGCCCCGGGGTCGCCCGCACCATGGCGCTGGCCCGGGCGCAGGGGCCGTACGTCAAGGTCCTCGACGCCGACGACCAGCTGGCGCCCGGCGCGCTGGGCCGCGACCTGGCCGCGCTGGAGTCCCGTCCCGACCTCGGCTGGGCCACCTCACGGGCCCTGGACCTGCTGCCGGACGGCTCCACGGCCGGTTTCCCCGGCGACCCGGAGGAGGGCCCGATCGAGCGCGGTACGGTGCTCGGCCACTGGTCGGCGAACGACTTCCGCGCCCAGGTGCATCCGGCCACCCTCTGCGTCCGCCGCGAGCTGCTGCTGGCCCTCGGCGGCTGGATGGCGCTGCCCGCCTCCGAGGACACCGGGCTGCTGCTCGCCCTCGACGCCGTCAGCCGGGGCTGGTTCTCGGCGGAGGTCGGCCTGCTCTACCGCAAGTGGGAGGGTCAGGTCACCGGCCGCCCCGCGCACACCGACCCGGTGGAGCGGGAGGCCCGGATGACGGTCGTGGCCGCCAGGGCCCGGGCCCTGGCGGCACTCGGCTGGCGGTACGGCTGACGTCCACGGGAGCGTGCCGCGGCGCCCCTCCTCACAGGGTCGCGGCGTCCACCCGCGAGAACACCAGGTCGCTCTCCTCGGTCACCGGGCGGTCCCAGCGGACCGGGACCACCGGTTCGCCGTACAGCGCGCGGGGGTAGCTGTCGGCCGCGTAGCTGTTGGCGAGCCGGTAGACGTGGTAGCCGGCGTCGGTCATGGTGCGCAGCAGGTCGTCGGCGGAGTCGCCCAGCTGGGCCATCCGGTCGGGGGTGACCTCGACGGTGATCTCGGCGTCCGGGCGGAGCTTCTCCAGCAGCGGGGCGAGCCCGCGCACCACCGCGCCCTCGGCGCCCTCCACGTCGATCTTGACGACCCGCGCGGTCCCGATCTCCTCCGGCCGGAGCAGTTCCGGCAGCGGTACGGCCTCGATGTCGAAGCTGGACTCGGCCGGGCCGTCCCACGGGACGATGCTGTTGGCGCCCATGTTGCGGGAGCTGGCGAGCACGAAGGTCAGGGTGCGGTGGGTGTCGGAGACGGCGGCGTTGACCGCGCGGATGTTCCGGCATCCGTTGAGCGCGCTCTGCTGTTCCAGGCGGCGGTGGAAGGCGGGGGAGGCCTCGACCGCCACCACCCGGCCCTGCTCCCCGACCAGCCGGGAGGCGAGGACGCTGAAGACGCCGATGTTGGCGCCGACGTCGACGAAGCAGTCCCCCGGCGCCAGCCGGCCGCGCAGCCAGCGGGTCATGTGCGGCTCCCACACCCCGAAGAGGTAGAGGTAGCGCTGGATGAGGTCCTGGGTGTCGACCGCGAACCGGTCGCCGGAGAGCGTCTCGACGACGCGCCGGCGGGGATGGTCGCGCAGGTAGGGGTTGAGCGCGCGGGCCGCGAGGGTCTTGCCCCAGGGGCCCGGGAAGTCGCGGACGTAGCCGCGGCCGAGGGTGGCCAGGAGTTCGGTGAGTTCCGTGCCGGTGCTGCGCATCCGCTAGTCAGTGACCTTCTTGCCGTCGATCCGGATCGCCTGCGACGGGCAGCGCTCGGCGATGTCCCGGATCAGCTCGTCCTCGTCCCCGGGCTCCTCGCGTCCGGGCAGGACGAAACCGTACCCGTCCTCGAAACCGAACACGGCGGGTGCCCGGAAGGCACACTCGCCCGACCCGTAACAGACGTCGGCATCGACGGAGACCTTCATGGAGGGTCCCCTGCCCAGCAGGGGACCCGCTGAACCGGCCCTTCGACCTATGTGAAGGGCAGCTCCAGCATCCGGATCGCGTTGCCGCGCAGCAGCTTGTACGCGACCTCGGGGTCCAGTCCGCCCACGTGTTCCTGGGCCACCCGCTTGGTCTCCGGCCAGGTCGAGTCGACGTGCGGGTAGTCCGTCTCGAACGTGGCGTTGTCCACGCCGATCGTCTCGATCGCCTCGATGCCGTGCCGGTCCCGGAAGAAGCAGCAGAAGATCTGCCGGTAGTAGTACGTCGAGGGCGGCTCGGGGATCAGGTCCTTCACCCCGCCCCAGGCGCGGTGCTCCTCCCAGACGTCGTCGGCGCGTTCCAGGGCGTACGGGATCCAGCCCATCTGGCCCTCGCTGTACGCGAGTTTCAGCCGGGGGAACTTCACCAGGACCCCGGAGAAGAGGAAGTCCATCATCGAGGCCATGGCGTTGTTGAAGCTGAGCGAGGCCTGGACGGCGGGCGGCGCGTCGGGCGAGGCGGCCGGCATCTGCGAGCTGCTGCCGATGTGCATGTTGACGACCGTGCCGGTCTCCTCGCAGGCCGCGAAGAACGGGTCCCAGTAGCCGGAGTGGATGGACGGCAGGCCCAGGTAGGTGGGGATCTCGCTGAAGGTGACCGCGCGGACGCCGCGTTCGGCGTTGCGCCGGATCTCGGCGACGGCCAGGTCGATGTCCCACAGCGGGATCAGGCACAGCGGGATCAGCCGGCCGCCGCTGTCCCCGCACCACTCCTCGACCATCCAGTCGTTGTAGGCGCGGACGCAGGCCAGCGCGACCTCCTTGTCGTCGGCCTCGGCGAAGGTCTGCCCGCAGAAGCGGGGGAAGGTGGGGAAGCAGAGGGAGGCCTCGACATGGTTCATGTCCATGTCCTTGAGGCGTTCCTTCGGGTCCCAGCAGCCGGGCCGCATCTGCTCCCGGGTGATGCCGTCGAGCGTCATCTCGTCCCGGGAGAAGCCGACGGCCGCGATGATCCGCTTGTACGGGAAGAGCAGGCCCTCGTACTCCCACCAGTCGGTGGTCTGGCCCGCGGGGTCGGTGGTGAAGCGGTACTTGCCGCCGACGTAGGCGAGTTCGCCGATGCCGGCGGTGAAGGGCTTGGGCCCCTTGTCGCGGTACTTGCCCGGCAGCCACCGCTCGAAGAGGTGGGCGGGCTCGATCACGTGGTCGTCCACGCTGATCACCCTGGGCAGATCCTGGGTGCCGGTCGCGTTCTCTGCCATGCCTACCCCCTGCTGCCTGCGGAGTTCCGAGTTTATCTGACGGTCCATCAGATAAACCGTCGGCATTCAGGCTAGGCCCAGGAGCCCGCACCAGCAAGGCCCACCGCGCCCCGCCCGCCGTCCGGCGCCTGTCGCCCGGAGTTCGTCCCGCCCTCCCCCTTGCGACGGGCGCCGCCTTCCGCTGAACTGACGAACCGTCAGATAGATGGTCCTGGGGATCCGGGGAGGGTGCGGGATGCGATCAGCCTTGCTGAACGGTGCCGAATGGTTCGCGGTGCTCCGCATCGGGCTCGGTCTGTGGTGGCTGGAGAGCTGGCGGCACAAGGACAAGAAGCAGTGGTTCGGCGGCGGAGGCATCCGGTGGGCGGCCGGTGTCGCGGAGAAACACCGCTGGCCGGTGGTCCGGCGGGGCTTCGACACCGTCGTCGCGCCGCGCCCCCGCCTGATGGCCCACGTCGTGGCCTACGCGGAGCTCGCCCTCGGCCTCGGACTGGTCGCCGGCCTCCTCACCCCGATCGCGCTGGCGGCCGGGTTCCTGCTCAACCTGATCTACCTGGTCCTCATGATCCACGACTGGGCGGAACAGGGGCAGAACCTGATGATGGCCCTGATCTCCGTGGTCGGCCTGTTCGCCATGAGCTGGCAGAGCTGGTCGCTGGACTCGGCACTGGGACTGTTCGGCTAGCGCGGACGCGCCCGAAGGGGCGCGGGGAACCGTGCGACCGGCCCCCACGTACCCGCGGCGACGCTCTGCCCCAGCACGGCACCCCTCGGCCAGGAGGCACAGATGACGACCGACACGACCGACCCCTCGGAGTCCCTCTCGGCAGAGGCCTTCAGGAAACTGCACGCGGCCCGCGCCCGCAGCGCGTACGAGCGTGCGGTGGCCGCCTGCCGCCACGCGGGGATCGACCCCGACGCGGCGCAGACCGTCCCGACCGGTCCGGTGGGCCGGGCCGCGAACGCGCTGCGGCTGTCCGCCCAGTCGCTCACCACGCTGACCGGTACCGCACCCGACCCGGCGGCGGACGCCCGCTGCGCCCGCAACGCCGCCGCCACCGCGGCACTGGCCGCACAGGTGGCCGCCGCCCTGGACGACCGCACCGAGACGGCTACGGCCCTGCGCGCGGCCCTCGCCGCCTCGCAGGCCGCGGCGACGGCGGCAGGCGGTACGGCGGCGGGACAGGACGCCGCCCTGACCGCGAAGGCCGACGCCACGGAGGAACACGCGGTCGAGGCGGCACGTACGGCCGGCTGGATGTGATCCCGTGCCGTTCGGCACCGGTCCCTCCCCACGTGGGGACCGGTGCCGAACGGCGCGGGAGGTGGAGGGCCGCCGCCTGTGCCGGACGCCGGCTCAGTGGGACGGGAGCAGCTCGCGTGGTACGGCCACTCCGGCGAAGGGCCGCCGGCCGAAGGTGACCGAGAACGTGCGGTGCCGTGAGCTGTCCCTGCGCATGCTGAGCTGGTCGGCCGGTCGGGACGCCCCCGATCACCGCGTTACTGCGGTGAAATCCTGCCAGTCGAGGGGCCCGGATGAGGAGGGCAGGACGTCCGGTCCAGGGCTTCGCCGCAGGTCAGCCGTATAAAGTGGGTTTTCCGGTCCGGATGGCCAGCAGCGGCGGAAGTAAGGGGTGGAGAGCCTTGGGTCCCGACGCAGGGGCACGGACAGCCTTCGCGGAACGCCTCGCGTTGCTGTACAAGGAGGCCGGCAATCCTCCGCTCAAGCGCGTCGCCGAGGCGGTGGACCGACTGCATCGCGTCGACGAGCGGGGCCGGCCGGTCCGGGTCTCCGCCCAGCGGATCAGCGACTGGCGGCGGGCGAAGAACGTGCCCGCACAGTTCGTCGCCCTCTCCGCCGTCCTCCAGGTCCTGATCCCGCAGGCCCGCCGCGCCCAGCCGACGCCGGTGTCCGCCGGGCTCTACGACATGGTCCAGTGGCAGAAGCTGTGGGCGCGGGCCGTGGCCGATCCGGTCGGCGACCTGCCCGCGCCGGAGGCCGAGGAGACGGAGCAGCCGCCGCCGGTCGACAGCGTCTGCCCCTACCGGGGCCTGGCCTCCTACCGCCGCGAGGACGCCCGCTGGTTCTTCGGGCGGGAACGCAGTACCGACGCACTGGTCGCCCAGCTCCGTTCCGCGGAGGCGGAGGGCGGTCTGGTGATGCTGGTCGGCGCCTCGGGCGCCGGGAAGTCCTCACTGCTGAACGCCGGCCTGGTCACCGCGCTCCAGAGCGGCGCCCTCGCCGCCGACGAGGACCGCGACCGCCCGCGCCGCGTACTTCAGCTCGTCCCGGGTGCGGACCCCGTCAAAGAGCTGACCCGCCGGATACCCGAGCTGGCCGAGCCGACGGACCTCGACGATCCCGGCGCCGTACGCAGGGCGGTCACGGCCTGGGCCCGCCAGGAAGCAGGGGCCGAGCGCACGGCGACCGAGCACACGGCGACTGAGCGCACGGTGTCCGGGGACACGGTGCACGGGCAGACGGCTGCCGGATCAACCGTCGATGTTTCACGTGAAACACGACCGCCCTCGCGACCCCGTCCGGGCCTGCCGGCCCGCCCGGTCCTGATCGTCGACCAGTTCGAGGAGACCTTCACCCTCTGCGCCGACGAGGCGGACCGGCGGTCCTTCGTCCAGCTCCTGCACGCGGCCAGCACCCCCTCCGTCCCCGGAGAACCGGCCCCCGCACTGGTCGTCCTGGGCATCCGTGCCGACTTCTACGAGCAGTGCCTCGGCTACCCGGAGCTGGCCGACGCACTCCAGCACCGGCACATGGTGCTCGGCCCGCTGACCACCGCCGAACTGCGCGAGGCCGTGACCGCGCCCGCCAAGGCCGTGGGCCTGGAGCTGGAGCCCGGTCTCGCCGAGCTGATCGTCCGTGAGGTGAGCGCGGACGGCCCGCGCGGCGCCCATGACGCCGGTGTCCTCCCCCTCCTCTCCCACGCCCTGCTCGCCACCTGGCAGCGCCGCAAGGCGGGCCGGCTGACACTGGCGGGTTACCGGGCGGCCGGCGGCATCCAGGGCGCCGTGGCGGCGACCGCGGAACGCGCCTGGTCGAGCCTGGACCCGGCCGCCCGCACCGCCGCCCGGCTGCTCCTGCTCCGGCTGGTACGGCTCGGCGAGGACACCCAGGCGACCCGTAGACGCGGCACCCGACGCCAGCTGGCCGCGGAGTCCACCGACCCGCACAAGACGGAGGAGTCGCTGGAGGCCCTGGTGCGGGCCCGGCTGGTGACCCTCGACGCGGACACCGTGGAGATCACCCACGAGGCGCTGCTGCACGCCTGGCCCCGGCTGCGCGAGTGGCTCGACGAGGACCGCAACGGCAATCTGCTGCGCCAGCGCCTGGAGGAGGACGGCCGGGCCTGGGAGGAGTCGTCCCAGGACTCCGCGCTGCTCTACCGGGGATCCCGCCTGGAGCAGGCCCACACCTGGGCGAAGTCCGCCGGTGACACCTTCCTGACCCGCAGCGCGGTGGAGTTCCTGGCGGCCTCGGTACGGCTGCGCCGGCGCACGGTCTGGCTCAGCCGGGCCGCCGTGTCGGCGCTGGTCGTGCTCGCGCTGCTGGCGGCCGGCTCCGCCGTGATCGCCCGGCAGCAGCGGGACGACGCGGTCTTCGAGCAGGTGGTGGCGGAGGCCGACCGTTTCCAGTACTCCGACCCGTCGCTCTCCGCTCAGCTCGACCTGGTGGCCCACAACCTGCGCCAGGACGACGAGGGCGCCAACAACCGCCTGATCTCCATCGTCAACGCCCCGCTGGCCACCCCGCTGCTCGGTCATACCGGCGCCGTCTACCTCACCACCTTCAGTCCCGACGGCAAGGTCCTGGCCACCGCCGCCTACGACCGCACGGTCCGGCTGTGGGACGTGAGCGACCCGACCCGGCCGAAGCCCCTGGGCAAGCCCCTGCTCGGCCACACGAGCTGGGTCTCCAGCGCGGTCTTCAGCCCGGACGGCAAGACCCTGGCCAGCGCCGGCGACGACGGCACGGTCCGCCTGTGGGACGTCTCCGACCCGAAGCACCCGACCGCCCTGGGCTCCCCGCTGGCCGGCCACGACGGCACCGTCTACCTGGTCGCCTTCAGCCCGGACGGCAAGACGCTCGCCGCGGCCGACGAGGACCACACCGTCCGCCTGTGGGACGTGCACGACCCGCGCCGGCCCGCCGCGCTGGGCACCCTCACCGGCCACAGCGAGGCCGTGCGCTCCATCGCCTTCAGCCCCGACGGCCGCACCCTCGCGGCCGGCAGCGACGACAACACGATCCTCCTGTACGACGTGTCCGACCCCCGCCGCCCCGAGCGCGTCGGCACTCCGCTCACGGGACACACCGGGACCGTGCACTCGGTGGCCTTCAGCCCGGACGGCCGCACCCTCGCGAGCGGCAGCAAGGACGACACCGTACGGCTGTGGGACGTGAGCGACCGGGCGCACGCCAAGGCCCTCGGCGCACCGCTCACCGGCCACACCGGGCCCGTCTGGTCGGTGGCCTTCAGCCCCGACGGATCCATGCTCGCCGCGGGCAGCGCGGACTCCACGGCCAGCTTGTGGAACGTCGGCAACCCGGCCTTCCCCTCCCAGGTGGGCGAGCCGCTCGCGGGCAGCAGCGGCGAGATGTACGCCGTCGGCTGGAGCCCCGACGGGCACACCCTCGCCACCGGCAGCGGTGACGGCAAGGTGCGGCTGTGGTCGATCCCGGGCTCGGACATGATCGGCGCGGCGGGGGCGTTCAGCCCGGACGGCCGGGTCCTGGCCACCGGCGGCGGCGACAGCCGGATGCGGCTGTGGAACATCACGGATCCGGCCCGGCCCACCGCGCTCGGCACGCCGTTCACGACCGGGTCGCGGGACCTGCGGTCGATGGTGTTCACCCGGGACGGCCGCACCCTGATCATCCTGACCAGTGAGAACAACCTCAGCTGGGTACAGCTGTGGAACGTCTCGGACCCCGCGCGTCCCGTCCAGTACGGTGCGCCGGTCCGGCTGGACACCCGGTACGCGGGTTCGGAGGCGCTGGCGCTGAGCCCCGACGGGCGGACCGTGGCCGCCGACTACGACGACCGCACGGTCCAGCTCCTGGACGTCAGCGACCCGGCCCACCCCAAGCGCCTCGGGGAGCCCCTCAGGGGCCACACCGGGTACGTGAACGCGCTCGTCTTCAGCCCGGACGGCAGGACCCTGGCCAGCGGCAGCGCCGACGGCACCGTCCGCCTCTGGAACGTCTCCGACCGGACCCGTGCCAGGCCCCTCGGCAGCCCCCTGAAGGGCCACCTGGGCCCCATCAACACCCTCGCCTACAGCCCCGACGGCCACACCCTGGCCAGCGGCAGCGACGACGACACGGTCCGCCTCTGGGACGTCTCCGACCCGGCCCACGCGACCCGCCTCGGCTCGGCCCTCACCGGCCACACCGAGGCGGTGGTCTCCCTGACCTTCAGCCGGGACGGCCGCACCCTGGCCAGCGGCGGCAACGACAACACGGTCCGCCTGTGGAACGTGTCGTCCCCGTCCGCGGCCCACCCCATCGGCCAGTCCATGAGCCCCAACGCCAAGACGGGCAACTTCCTCTCCTTCAGCCCGCGGAGCAACATGCTGGGCGTCTCCAGCGGCGCCGACACGGTCCGCCTGTGGAGCCTCGACGTCGACCGGGCGGTCAGCCGCATCTGCGCGGTCACCCGCAACGTCCTGACGCCCGCCAAGTGGCGCGAGTACCTCCCCCGCCTGGCCTACGACCCGCCCTGCGACACCTGATCCACCCCCACCCCTGACCGCCTTTGAGTGATCCCGATCACAACTGCTCACGACGGCCGAGAAGTTGACTCCCACCGCACAGGCCACCTTGTTAGGCTGACCACAACCCGGTCGCTGGTGCATCCCCCGTCGCCAGCGATCGGGCTTTTCCATGCCCGCCCCTGGACTCCCGGCGATCGCCCGTTCGCCGTCCCGGCTTCAGCCCCCGGTGCCGGCCCGAAGAGCCCTGGCGAGCTCTCCGGCCCGGATCTGCAGCACCGCACCGAGCACGACGAACCCCAGGGCAACGGTGGAAACAACCAACGCCACCCCGGACGAGACGCCGAGAACCCTGGCTCCGCCGTCCAGGACGAAGCCGCCCCCCATCGCCACCCGCCCCCAACCGGACCTGCGCGACCGCGCATGCGGTGCGACTCCCCGACCGATCAAGGCCAACACGCCCACGGCCACGACAAAGCAGCCGGCTCCCAAGGTGACCCACGCAGACATGACAACCCCCTCCGCGAGGAGGCTACTCCCGCGGCCGGTCGACTGTCCCGCTACACCTGACTGATCAGCACGCCGACAGCACACAGGGCGAACGCGAGCCCGATCAGACTCTTCTTCGCGCGGCGACCGGCAGCCTGCTGCCGGAGTTCCCGCGCACCGAGCAGGGCCCCGCAGAGCATGAAACTGCCGGCGACGACACGTCTGACCACCTGCATGATCGCCCCCACCGTAGATGACGAAGACCCCCGGACCAGATGGTCCGGGGGTCTTCATTCCGGTGGGGCTAACAGGATTTGAACCTGTGGCCTCATCCTTATCAGGTCGATCAGGGAGGACCGTTGAGCCAGGTGCTCCGTGACTACCCAGCCTGGCACTGTCCGTTTCGGTCCGCCCTGATCTGCCTGTGTCCGTGCCTGTTGGTGTCAGACGTTGGTGTCAGACAAAACGCCGGGCTTGACAGATAGTCCCGGAAGGCTTACGGCAACGGCCTGCACGATGATCAGAACGATGATCGCGACAACAAGCCAAGTCGCTTGGCGGAGCGCTCCGCTCACGGTGTCGCCATTGATCACACAGGCAAGAACAACCGCTACGGAGATCATGGACTCCTTGCGACTGTCAGTGCCGCATGCGACAGTACGAAGCAGGTGGCTATCCAGTATCGAAGTGCCACCGAGAGCCGGGATGGGCATAGGTCCTCCAGGGTCGAAGTTGGGCGCGCCTGTTTTCCTTCGCCAAGGGGTAGGCGCGCCCTTCCTGTTACTCCGCCCACGTTAGGGCACCGCACTGACAGATGCGTCTCCCCCAGAGTGCAGCCAATGTGACCTGGGCTTAGGCGAGTTGATCGCCCCTGTGGACGCTCGTGTGCACAGGCGTATACGAGTTGGGAAATGGAAAAGCCGTTTACCCTGCGTGAGCCTCGTACGTGTAGGTACACAAGCCTGTGGACGACGTGTGTCACAGCCTGTGGACAACCACCCTATTGTGACTTAAGCCACATTGATCGCCTCGTGTGTCACTATGCCGACTACTTCGCTTCCTCAGCCCAACCCACCACCCACCCCGGCTCCCATCCCGTCTGCCGTCGGCCCACACACCGTGGAGCGGGCGTGGTTCAGGGCGTCCAGGTGGAGCGCGCCACTGTACGAACGACCTGGACGCCCTGGGCCGCGTCTGCTCGGCTCTGCCTGGGTCGATGGCAGACGGGATGGGAGCACCCACGCACGCCACTGACTCGCCGGCACTCGCGAACGGCGCCCCCGCCATCTCGGAGCCTGAGCGCCCCCGCCGGAGGCTGTTCTGACCGTGGCCGCTTCTGTACGGTGATCGACCCATGACCCGGCTCTCGTCGCGTGGGCGCGCGTCGGCGCAGCGCGGGCGGAGCGGGCCGAAGGCAGGAGCGTCGCCCGGAGCGGAGCCGGGAGCGCGCCCGGCGGAGCGGAGCGCAGCCGGCTTGATGAGGTAGAGAAACCTGTAACAAGATCCGCGTCGACCTACGCGTCGAAGTCGTACTCCAGGATGTATGAGGCCGCGTCCAAGGTCATCTCGTTGATCTCGACCGGGCGCCCTTCGTCCGCGAACGCGGTCCGGCAGATCAGGATGACGGGTGTGCCGGAGGAGATGCCCAGCTGCGACGCCTCATCCTTCGAGGGCATGCGCGAGCGGATCTCTTCGCGGAAGTGCACCGGCTTGTAGCCGAGTTCGGCAAGGCGAGCATAGATCCCACCTGACCCCGGATCCGCGTGCGTGATGGCGGAGCCTCCCACCACTGACGTGGGGAGGTAGCTGGTCGCCAGCAGCACGGGCTTCCCGTCCAGGACGTACCGCCGCCGGCGGACACACACCATCTCCTCATCGGCAAGGTCAAGCACGCGCCCGATGTTCTCCGGGGCGGCTTCCTCCGACACTGCCACCTGGTCCACTTCGAGCGTCCGGTTCTCGGTGTCGGCCGCCCAGATGGATCGACCGCTACCCCACTGCTCCTCGGAAAGCCGCTGGATACCTCGGCGCCGCAGCGGTCGGAAGGACCGGACGAAAACGCCGGCGCCCTTGCGGGCCTCGGCAACGCCTTCGTCCTTGAGCACGCCCAACGCCTGACGGGCAGTCATGCGGGCCACGCCATGCGCGGCCATCAGCTCGTTCTCTCCCGGAAGCCGATCACCGGGACCGTATTCGCCCGACTGGATCGCCTCGCGCAGGGAGTCTGCGATCCGCTGGTACTTCGGCCGACGGTCGTCGTCGGTGGTGGCCATTCGGAAGCCCTCCTCTCTTCTCTAGACAGCCTAGGGCATGGGCAGGTCACCCGCTCAGTGCGTGTAACCGCAATCCTTCACTCTCAACATCTCTAGACATCTCCCTTGACGACGTCTCTAGAGATGTGCTTCCATCGAGATGTCTAGAGAGGTTGCGTAAGGCCGCCTCCAAGAACGAGGGATGTGCTCATGCCGTCTTTCAAGGTCGACCTTTCGACCGCTGTGGTGTTCGTGGCGACTGCGCCCGAACCGAAGATGGTCAACAAGCGGACCGGTGAGCGTGCCGTGGACCGGGACAACCCCAACGTCGGCATGTCCACCGTGGGCCTGCTGGTCTCGGACGAGGGGGAGGGCAACCTCTACCAGGTCACCGTCCCGGAGACCGGACTGCCGGAGGGACTCGCGCCGGGCACCATGGTCGCCGTGACCGGCCTCAAGGCCCGCGACTGGGAGAACACGTTCAACGGCGAGAAGCGCCACGGGATCTCGTTCCGCGCGGTCGCGGTCACCCCGCTGGGGGCCTGACCATGACCGACGTCACGCCCTGGCTGGAACTGGGCAGCGTCGCTGCCGGTGCCGGCGGGCTCGGCTACGCGAAGGTCCGCGCCCCGCGCGTGTACTGGTCGCTGGTCGGCCTGCCGGTCACCTGGGGCCGGTTCACCTGGACCTACGGTTCGACCATGGAGGTGTGCGGGCTGACGGTGCAGCCGTCCCGCCTGCGGGCCTTCATGACCCGCACCATCGCCCACTCCGAGGTGCGACCGGTCCCGCCGAAGGTCCGCCGGGTCCGGGGCACCTCGACCGGACTCGTGGTGACCCTGCGGCTCCCGGCCGGTCTGGAACCGGCAGACATCGCCGCGTCCTCGGAGCGGCTCCGGCACGCCTTCGGGGTGCGGTCGGTGACCGTGTCCGAGACCAAGCCCGGTTACGTGGAACTGCGGATGACCGGCTACGACGTCCTCAATCGGGTCCGTATGCCGCGCACAGCCAAGCCCCGTGACCTCATCGTCCCGGTCGCGCTGCGCGAGGACGGTTCGGTGTACGAGCGGGACTACCGCAAGGTCCCGCACGGTCTGATCCTGGGCGCGAACCAGTCCGGGAAGTCCATGCTCCAACGCAACCTGGTCAAGGGGCTGGCTCAGCTCCCGGTCGGGCTGGTCGGTATCGACTGCAAGCGCGGTGTCGAGCAATCCCGCTACGCCCCGCGTCTGTCGGCGCTCGCGACCGATCCGCAGTCCGCCGGCCTGCTGCTCGACGCGCTGGTCCGTGAGATGGAAGAGCGCTTCGACCTGCTCGCCCTGCACGGCGCCTCCGACCTGTGGGACCTCCCGGAGGACGTTCGCCCGGTGCCGCTGGTCGTCCTCATCGACGAGATCGCCGAACTGTTCCTGGTGACCTCGAAGAAGGACGAGGCGGCTCGCGACCACACCGTCATGCAACTGGTGCGGCTCGGGCAGATGGCCCGTGCGATCGGGATCTACCTGGAGGTCTGCGGGCAGCGCTTCGGCTCCGACCTCGGCAGGGGCGCGACCGCTCTGCGTGCCCAGCTCACCGGCCGCGTGGTCCACCGCGTCAACGACAAGCAGACCGCTGAGATGGGCCTGGGGGACATCGCCCCGGACGCGGTGTCGGCCGTGACCGCGATCCGTGCGGACCGTCCCGGCGTCGCGGTGGCCGGCGACACCTCCGGCGGCTGGTCCCGCGTCCGCACCCCCGAGGTCACCCCCGACGAAGCGGCGGCCGTCTGCCGCGAATTCGCGGACCTGACACCGGAGTTGGCGTTCCTGGACCCGTTCCGGCCCGTCGTCCGCAGCGCGCCGGTGAAGGCTCCCGCACTGGTAATCCCGGAGCCGGTCACCGACTGATCCCCCCTTCGCACCACGGTCCGCGCGACCGCTTCGCGCCAGGTCCCTACCCGCTCCATGCCCGAAACCGAGAGGAGATCGCTCATGGCCAGGAAGAAGGCCCCGGAGCCGAAACCCGCCGCGTGCGAGGTCTGCAAGGGCACGGGTGAGGTCTCCCGCACGGTCGAGGTCGGCCGCAAGCGCCGCGCGGTCGGCCAGCAGACCGGGTTCTGCCTCAACTGCCTCGGATCCGGCGAAGCCCCCGAATAGTCCCCTGACCTGCTCCAACGCCCTGAAGGAGGTGAAGACATGAAGCTCTCGATCCGACCGGACGCCGTGCTGGTGCAAGCCGTGATCGCGGGGGCGTTGTCCTTCGCCCACCTGCACGACCTCGCCCAAGCCGCCGGACAGACCGGCTGGAAGGCCTGGGCCTACCCCGTCTCCGTCGACCTGCTGCTCGTCGCCGCCTGGCGCCGGCTGCGCGCCCAGCGCTCCCGGCTGGCCTGGTGCTGGTTCCTTGTCGCCCTGGTCGCCTCCCTCGGCGCGAACATCGCCACGGCCGGCTTCCTCGACGTGGAACACCCGCCCGCCCTGCTCCGCCTCGGCGTCGCCGGCTGGCCTGCGGTCGCCTTCCTCGGTGGCACCCTCCTCGCCCACCAGCACACCGACCACACCCCGGACCCGGCACCGGAACCCGCTTCCGAGCCGATACCGGAGCCGCGTGCCGTGGTCGAAGTCGACCGCCCCCAGACGCCTGAACCCGCCCCGGAGATCCCTGAGCCGGAACCGGTCCCGGCGCTGCCCAAGGCCACTGTGAGCGTGCCCCCGGCGCTCATCGACCACGCCCGCAAGGTCGCCACCGACCACCGCGCCCGCACCGGAGCAGACATCGACGCGGCCACCCTGCGCGCCCGCCTCGGCCTCCCGGAAGACCTCGCACTCGCCATCATCACCCAACTCGCCTGACCACGAAGGGAGGTTCCATCGTGCGCCCGAACCGCTTCTACGACGTGATCCGCATCGGGCCGGTCAAGGTCGCCACGTTCAACAACGGCCGTGGCCAGACCAAGCACATCGCCGCCTGCACCGCCCCCAAGTGCGGCGCCTCGAACGAGTACTTCGACCGAGCCGCCGCCGAACTTGCCGCCCGCACCCACACCTGCACCTGACCCCGAAGGGAGATCCACCGATGTTCACCCCGAAGTACCCCACCCCCGACACCGCTCCGACCCCGGCACCCGCCGCGCCCCAGACCACCGCCCCGGCGCCCCTCGTCCCGACGGTTCCCGCCCCGGCCCCGGTCACCCAGGTGGCCCCGGTCTCGGCCCGGCCGACCGTTCAGCTCACCCCCGGCTCCACGCTCGCCCTCGCGGCCGGCGGCGGCGCCGTGGTCCTGGTCGTCGGCGCGGTCCTGGTCTCCATGCTCCTCGTCGTCGCCATCACCGCCGTCTCGGTGGCCGTGGTCGCGGTCGTCCTCAAGTCGCTGCTGAAGGACCTCAACAACCAGCGCTGAACGGCCCCGGGGCGGCTCTCTCGCCAAAGATCCGCCGCCCCGGCGCCTGCACCCATTCCTGATCCAACGGACCCGAAAGGGAAGCCCCATCATGCCCCGGAACACCCCGAGCCCGCGCCCCTGCCGCGACTGCGACGGCTTCGCCACCGCCGCCATCGCCACCGGCACCCGCAACCCGGACGGCACCCGCACCACCCTCCGCGTCGACTGCCCGGCCTGCCACGGCACCGGCACCACCGCCCCCGCCCCGGCGCTCGCCCGGACCGGGAGGTGACGGCTGTGGAGAACCTCACCGTCTCGGCCCACATCGAGCCGGACACCCGTTTCCGCGTCACACCGTTCGCGGACCGCACCCGCCCCTTCGTCAGCCTCCGCATCGGCGGCGACAGCGTCGAAATCGCCCTTCTCGCCGCCCCCGGCACCTCCGAGGCCCTGCGCATCCTCGCCGCCGCCGCGATCGAAGCCGCCGACGCCCTGGACGCCATGACCGCCGACGCGCCGGAGGTGACCGGCCGTGGCTGACCTCACCCCGACCCCGGACCGTCCCGGCCTGCACGTCAGCAAGCCGTCCCCGGACGCCCCCGCCACCGCATCGGCCGTCTGCCACTGCGGCGCCCGCGCCACGGCCACGGGCGACACCCAGGTCAAGGCACTGGTCGACGGCTACACCGCCAACCACGGCCCCGCCCACAGCAAGGAGGGCCAGCGATGACGAACCTGCGTACGTTCAGCTTCGGCGGGGGCGTCCAATCCGTGGCCTGCCTGGTGCTGGCTGCACAGGAACGGATCGACTTCCGTACGTTCCTGTTCGCCAACGTCGGCGAGGACTCCGAAGACCCCCGCACCCTGGCCTACTTCCGCCAGTACGCCAAGCCGTACGCCGAAGCCCACGGCATCCGCCTCGAAGAACTGCACCGCACCAAGCGCGACGGCACCCGCGAGACCCTGTGGGGCCGCATCACCAAGCCCGGTTCCCGCTCGCTGCCGATCCCGGTCCGCCTCTCCCCGAGCGGAGCGCCCGGCACCCGGGCCTGCACCGGAGACTTCAAAATCAAGGTCATCGGCAAGTGGCTGAAGAAGAACGGCGCCACTGCTGACAACCCGGCCACGGTCGGCGTCGGCATCAGTCTGGATGAGATCCAGCGCGCCAACAGCCGCCGTAGCGAGGCGTACGAGCAGATCACCTACCCCCTGCTTGACCTCGGCCTGCGCCGTACGGACTGCCAGCGCATCATCCGGGACGCCGGTCTGCCGGTGCCGCCCAAGTCGGCGTGCTTCTTCTGCCCCTTCCACAGGCCCGAGGACTGGCGCGAGATGCGCCGCACCGCTCCCGACCTGTTCGCCAAGTCGTGCCAGCTCGAAACGCTCCTCAACGAGCGCCGGGAGATGCTCGGCAAGGATCACGTCTACCTGACCCGCTTCCTCAAGCCCCTTGACCGGGCGATCCCGGACGGCTGGGACACCCTGCCATTCGACGAGTGGGACGCCGACGGGCTGTGCGACTCCGGGCGGTGCTTCACGTGACCAACGCCGCCACCACGGCGGGCCTGGAGGACCCGGCCACCCTCGCCGACGTGCTGAGGCTGGCCGGGTCCCCCGGCTTCGACCGCGTCCAGGACCAGATCCGCCGTACGGGCGGCTGCTCCGACCCCATCCACCTGCAAGGCTCCACCGTCACCCGCGACCGCACCACCGGCCAGATCCTCCACCGGTACGACACCGACACCGAACCCGGCGGACGGCTGCGGATCGCGTGCGGCAACCGCCGCGCGTCCCGCTGCCCCGCCTGCGCCTGGACCTACGCCGGAGACACCTACCACCTCATCCGCGCCGGCCTCGTCGGAGACCCCGCCAAAGGCACCCCCGAGACGATCCGGGATCACCCGCGGGTCTTCGCCACCCTGACGGCGCCCTCGTTCGGCCCGGTCCACAACCGTCCAGGTAACCGCCCCTGCCGCTGCGGCCAGCGACACAGTGAGGACGCGCCCGAACTCGGCACCCCGCTCGATCCGGAGACCTACGACTACGCGGGCGCCGTGCTATGGAACAACCACGCCTCCGACCTGTGGCGCTACTTCACGATCTACCTCCGTCGCGAGATCGCCCGCCGCGTCGGCCTCACCCAGAAAGAGGCTCGCGAACAGTCCCGGGTGGCCTTCGGCAAGGTCGCCGAATACCAGAAGCGCGGAGCCGTCCACTTCCATGCCGTGATCCGCTTCGACGGTCCCGACGGACCCGACAGCCCGCCGCCGGCCTGGGCCACACTCAACGTCCTCACCGACGCGATCCGTGCCGCCGCCGCCCGCGTCGCTGTCGACGTACCGCCCGCGGGAGACCAGCCTGCCCGCCTGCTGCGCTGGGGCACCCAGCTCGACGTACAGCCGATCGGCGCCTTCGGCCACGGCGAGGAGATCACCGAACAGGCGGTCGCCTCCTACGTCGCCAAGTACGCCACCAAAGCCGCTGAGACCACCGGCACGGTCGACCGCCGTATCGGCAACAAAGAGGCCCTGGTCCTGCTCGACGTACCGGACCACCCCGCCCGGCTCATCGCCGCGTGCCTCGACCTGCATGCCCTCTACCCGGACCGGAAGCTTCGCGACTGGGCTCACATGCTCGGCTTCCGGGGCCACTTCTCGACCAAGTCCCGCCGCTACTCCACCACCCTCGGCGCCCTCCGCCAGACCCGCGCCGACTACCGCGCCGCCCAGCAACGCGAAGCCCTCGGCCTGCCCGACCTCGACGACACGGAGACAACCACGCTCACCCTCGCCCACTGGACCTACGCCGGGCACGGCCACACCCCCGGCGAATCCTGGCTCGCCGCCAACATCCGCCGGGAGATCCAGCTCAACCGCGACACCGCCCGCGAGGAACTACCTGCCCTGCTCGACCGGGAAGGAGCCGCCGCATGACCACCGCCGCACCCGAGTTGCTGACCGTGCCGGAGGTCATGGCGAGTCTCAAGGTGGGCCGGACCAAGGTCTACGACCTGATCCGTACTCACCGCCTGGTCTCGATCAAAGTCGACGGCTGCCGTCGCATCCCGGCTGACTCGGTCGGGGACTTCATCCGCAGGCAGATCGAAAGGGGCGACCGGTGACCAAGAGGCGCCCCAACGGCGGCGGCACGATCTCAAAGCGGGCGGACGGCCGGTACATGGGCCGCGCGTACGTCACCGACACGGACGGCAACCGTGTCCGTAAGACCGTGTACGGCGCCACCTGGGACGAAGCCAACGAGAAGCTCGGCAAGCTCCAGGATCAGGAGCGCAACGGCGTCCCGGTGCCCTCACGCTCCTGGTCGCTCGGGGAGTGGCTGGCCTACTGGCTGGAGCACATCGTTGAGCCGGACTCCGAGCACAACACGTACGTCAAGTACGAGTCCAAGGTCAGGCTGTACCTGATGCCGCACCTCGGTAAGAAGTCGCTGGTCAAGCTGACTCCTGCCCAGGTCCGCGCCTTCATGGCCACGCTGAAGCGGGACAAGGTGCCGGCGCCCACGCGGTTCGAGGTGCTCCGTGTGCTCCGGAACGCCCTCAACCGGGCCATCCGCGAGGAGCTTCTGACGCGCAACGTCGCTCTCCTGGTCGACATGCCCAAGGTCAGCAAGGACAAGGGCACTGCATGGAACGCCCGTGAGGCGGTCACGTTCCTCCGCGCGGCCCGTGCGCATCGCCTCTACGCGGCCTGCGTGCTCGTCCTGGTGCTCGGTCTCCGCCGTAGTGAGGTGCTGGGTCTGCGCTGGCAGGACGTCGACTTCGAGGGGAGGCAGTTCACGCCGGTCAGGCAGGTGCAGCGTGAGAAGGGCGTCGGCCTGGTCCTCAAGGATCTCAAGACCGAGTCGTCACAGGCAGTGCTCCCCATGCCGGAGTTCTGCGCTCGCGCCCTGGAAGAGCGCCGGGAACTGCAAGAGCTGGAACGGAAGATCGCCGGTGAGCACTGGGCACAGGAACCGGATCAGGACCTGATCTTCTCGTCCGAGCATGGCGGCATGCTCGATCCGGTGGGCTTCTCGCGGACCTTCGGGCGGCTCGTGAAGCGCGCCGGCGTCCGTCGCATCACGGTCCGGCTCGCCCGGCACACCTGCGGGACCCTGCTCGCCTTCCTAAAAGTGCATCCCAAGGTCGCACAGGCGATCCTCCGGCATAGCCAGATCAGCATGACGATGGACGTCTACACGCACGTGGTGGGCGACAGTGAGCGGGAAGCCGTCGCGATGCTCGCCGAGCTGCTGGAAGATCCGCTCATCGGCTGACCGTCGCTGTTGGTGTCAACCGTGGGTGTCAAAAGACCACCTGCTCACGTGAGCAGGTGGTCTTTTGGCTGGTGGGGCTAACAGGATTTGAACCTGTGGCCTCATCCTTATCAGGGATGCGCTCTAACCAACTGAGCTATAGCCCCGCCGCGCTGTGCGGTGTATGTCCCGCGCGCTGACTCCTGAAGATTAGCGCACGACCGGGGCAGTCCCAAAATCGGTTGTCGGGGGACCGTCGGGCGAGGTTTGAAGTCCGGTTACTCGTCCTCGGCCAAGGTCAGCTCGATGCCGCCGACGAAGCCCGCGGAGAGGTTGTAGATGAAGGCTCCGAGGGTCGCCAGCGCCGTCGCGAGGACGACGTCGATGACCGCGATGATCGCCGTGAACGTCAGGACGTGCGGGAGGGAGAGGAAGGCCTGGAGGTCGAAGCCGTTCGACTCGTTGGAGCCGGTCGCCTCCGAGATCGTTCCGCCGACCGTGGAGAACACGCCCATCGCGTCCAGCACCATCCACAGCACCGCCGCCGCCACGATCGAGCAGATGCCCAGCGCGATGGAGAGCAGGAAGCTGACCTTCATCACCGACCAGGGGTCGGCCTTGGCGACCCGCAGCCGGGCCTTGCGGGTGCGGGGCGCGGTGCGCGTCCCGGCAGTGCCCGTACGCGGCCGTCGTACGCCCGCTGCGGGCGCCTGCGCGGCCTGCGCCGCCGGGTAGGCCTGCGGCGGGTGGTAGGGCCCGGCGGGCTGCTCGCCACGCCGTTCCCCGGGCAGCGGGGAAGCCCCCTGCTGCTGCGGCTGCGCGGGCGCCGGTCGGTCGCCCGGCGCGGCCGGCCCTCGGGTGTCGGTCACGGTTCCCCCCTGCGATCCCGGTGCGTCCGGCGCGGGCGCCTTGATCGCCTTCAGCTGGGTCGTGTGCGTGTCCGGCGGCTGCGGCGCACCGCCCCCGTCGGACGCGGCGGAGCCACGGGCGCCGCCGTCCGCATCCGTACCCGTCGAGGTACCGGCCGATCCGGCGCCCGTGGCTCCGCTCACGATGACTCTCTCCTCGTGCTACTCGGCCGAGGGCGCCTCACCCTCGTCCGTACCGCTGGTCTCGAGACCCTCGGCGGTCTCGGCGGTCTCGTCCACGGTGTCGTCACCGTCGACTTCCTCCGCCTCGCTGCCGGCCTCGGCGTTACGTGCGATACCCACGACGGCATCGCGCTTGCCCAGGTTGATCAGTTGGACGCCCATGGTGTCACGGCCCGTCTCCCTGACCCCGCTGACTCGCGTGCGAATCACACCGCCGCCCAGGGTGATGGCGAGGATCTCGTCGTTCTCCTCGACGATCAGCGCGCCGACCAGCGAACCGCGGTCCTCCACGATCTTGGCGGCCTTGATGCCGAGGCCGCCGCGGCCCTGGACGCGGTACTCGTCGACACGGGTCCGCTTCGCGTACCCCCCGTCGGTGGCAGTGAACACGAACGTACCGGGTCGAACAACATTCATCGACAGAAGTTCATCCCCCTCACGGAAACTCATGCCCTTGACACCGGAGGTGGCCCGGCCCATGGGTCGCAGAGTGTCGTCGGAGGCGGTGAACCTGATCGACTGTGCCTTCTTGCTGATCAGAAGCAGATCGTCGTCCGCCGAAACCAGCTCGGCACCGATCAGTTCGTCGTCGGAACCGTCCTCGCTCTCCCGCAGGTTGATCGCGATGACACCGCCGGAGCGGGGCGAATCGTAATCCTTCAGAGGCGTCTTCTTGACCAGACCGGCCTTGGTGGCGAGCACCAGGTAGTCCGCCGCGTCGTAGTCGCGGATCGCGAGGATCTCGGCGATGGCCTCGTCCGGCTGGAAGGCCAGCAGGTTCGCCACGTGCTGACCGCGCGCGTCCCGGCCGGCGTCCGGCAGCTCGTAGGCCTTCGCCCGGTACACCCGGCCCTTGTTCGTGAAGAACAGCAGCCAGTGGTGCGTGGTCGAGACGAAGAAGTGGTCGACGATGTCGTCTTCCTTCAGCTTCGTGCCGCGCACGCCCTTACCGCCGCGCTTCTGCGCCCGGTAGTCGTCCGTCTTGGTCCGCTTCACATAGCCACCGCGCGAGACGGTGACCACGATGTCCTCCTCGGCGATCAGGTCCTCGATGGACATGTCACCGTCGTAGGGCACCAGCATGGTCTTGCGGTCGTCGCCGTACTTCTCGACGATCGCGGCCAGCTCCTCGCTGACGATGCCGCGCTGGCGGACCGGCGAGGCCAGGATCGCGTTGTACTCGGTGATCTTCGCCTGGAGCTCGTCGTGCTCCTGGATGATCTTCTGGCGCTCCAGGGCGGCCAGCCGGCGCAGCTGCATCTCCAGGATGGCGTTGGCCTGGATCTCGTCGATCTCCAGGAGCTGCATCAGGCCCGTGCGCGCGATCTCGACCGTGTCGCTGGCCCGGATCAGCGCGATGACCTCGTCGATCGCGTCCAGCGCCTTGAGCAGGCCGCGCAGGATGTGCGCCCGCTCCTCGGCCTTGCGCAGCCGGAAGCGCGTCCGGCGGACGACGACCTCGATCTGGTGCGTCACCCAGTGCCGGATGAACGCGTCGAGCGACAGCGTCCTGGGGACCCCGTCCACCAGCGCCAGCATGTTGGCGCCGAAGTTGGACTGCAGATCGGTGTGCTTGTAGAGGTTGTTGAGGACGACCTTGGCGACCGCGTCCCGCTTCAGCACGATGACCAGCCGCTGGCCCGTGCGCGACGAGGTCTCGTCACGGACGTCCGCGATGCCGCCGACCTTGCCGTCCTTCACCAGGTCGGCGATCTTCTGCGCGAGGTTGTCGGGGTTGGTCTGGTACGGCAGCTCCGTGACCACCAGGCACTGGCGGTTCTGGATCTCCTCGACCTCGACGACCGCGCGCATGGTGATCGAGCCGCGGCCCGTGCGGTAGGCCTCCTCGATGCCCTTGCGGCCGACGACGAGGGCGCCGGTCGGGAAGTCCGGGCCCTTGATCCGCTCGATCAGCGCGTCCAGGAGCTCCTCGTGCGAGGCCTCCGGGTTCTCCAGGCACCACTGGGCGCCGGCCGCGACCTCGCGCAGATTGTGCGGCGGGATGTTGGTCGCCATGCCCACCGCGATACCGGCGGAGCCGTTGATCAGCAGGTTCGGGAAGCGGGCCGGCAGGACGGTCGGCTCCTGGGAGCGGCCGTCGTAGTTGTCCGTGAAGTCGACGGTCTCCTCGTCGATGTCGCGGACCATCTCCATCGACAGCGGCGCCATCTTGCACTCGGTGTACCGCATGGCGGCCGCCGGGTCGTTGCCCGGGGAACCGAAGTTGCCATTGGAGTCGACGAGCGGCATGCGCATCGACCAGGGCTGGGCGAGGCGGACCAGGGCGTCGTAGATGGAGGAGTCGCCGTGCGGGTGGTAGTTGCCCATGACGTCGCCGACGACACGGGCGCACTTGTAGAAGCCGCGCTCGGGGCGGTAGCCGCCGTCGTACATCGCGTACAGCACGCGGCGGTGGACGGGCTTGAGACCGTCCCGGACGTCGGGCAGCGCACGGGACACGATGACGGACATCGCGTAGTCGAGGTACGAGCGCTGCATCTCCGTCTCGAGCCCGACGGGCTCGATCCGCATCACGACGTCGCCGCCCTCTTCAGGGGTGACAGGAGTGTTCTCGTCGGCCATTGCTGGTGAAGATCCTTCCTGGTGCGGTCAGCTGAGACCGACTCAGATGTCGAGGAAGCGGACGTCCTTGGCGTTGCGCTGGATGAACTGGCGGCGGGCCTCGACGTCCTCGCCCATCAGGACCGAGAACAGGTCGTCGGCCTGGGCGGCGTCGTCGAGGGTGACCTGGCCGAGGACCCGGTGGTCGACGTCCATGGTGGTCACGCGCAGCTCCTCGGCGTTCATCTCGCCGAGACCCTTGAAGCGCTGGATCGAGTCCTCCTTGACCCGCTTGCCGCGCTGCCGGCCCAGCTCCAGGAGGGCGTCGCGCTCGCGGTCGGAGTAGGCGTACTCGACCTCGTCCCGGCCCCACTTGATCTTGTAGAGCGGGGGACGGGACAGGTACACGTGCCCCTGCTCCACCAGGTCGCGCATGAAGCGGAACAGGAAGGTCAGCAGCAGGGTGTTGATGTGCTGGCCGTCGACGTCGGCGTCCGCCATCAGGATGATCTTGTGATAGCGGAGCTTCTCGATGTCGAAGTCCTCGTGCACACCGGTGCCGAAGGCCGAGATCAGCGCCTGGATCTCCTGGTTCTGCAGGATCTTGTCGATCCGCGCCTTCTCGACGTTGAGGATCTTGCCTCGGATCGGGAGGATCGCCTGGTACTGCGGGTTGCGGCCGGACTTGGCCGAGCCGCCGGCGGAGTCACCCTCGACGATGAAGATCTCGCACTTGGTGGGGTCGTTCGACTGGCAGTCGGAGAGCTTGCCCGGCAGGGACGCCGACTCCAGCAGGCCCTTGCGGCGGGTGAGGTCGCGGGCCTTGCGGGCCGCCACGCGCGCGGTGGCCGCCTGGATGCCCTTGCGGATGATGTCCGCGGCCTCCACCGGGTTGCGGTCCAGCCAGTCGTTCAGGTGCTCGTAGACCGCCTTCTGCACGAAGGTCTTGGCCTCCGTGTTGCCCAGCTTGGTCTTCGTCTGGCCCTCGAACTGCGGCTCGCTCAGCTTGACCGAGATGATCGCGGTCAGACCCTCGCGGATGTCGTCACCGGTGAGGTTGTCGTCCTTCTCGCGGAGCAGCTTCTTGTCGCGCGCGTACTTGTTGATCAGCGAGGTGAGCGCCGCGCGGAAGCCCTCCTCGTGGGTGCCGCCCTCGTGCGTGTGGATGATGTTGGCGAACGAGTAGACGCCCTCGCTGTAGCCGCTGTTCCACTGCATGGCGACCTCGAGGGACAGGCTCTTGTCCTTGTCCTCGGCCTCCAGGTCGATGATCGTGGGGTGCACCACGTCTCCCTTGCGGGAGTTGAGGTACTTCACGTAGTCGACGATGCCGCCCTCGTAGTGGTACGTGACGGTCCTGACCTCGGCCTTCTCGTCCGCACCCGCCTCGTCCGCACCGGCGACGGCCTTCGCCTGCTCGCGCTCGTCGGTGAGCCGGATCGTCAGGCCCTTGTTGAGGAAGGCCATCTCCTGGAAGCGCCGCGACAGCGTCTCGAAGGAGTACTCGGTGGTCTCGAAGATGTCCGGGTCGGCCCAGAACGTGACCGAGGTGCCGGTCTCGCCGGTCTCCTCGTGCTTGGCCAGCGGAGCCGTGGGAACGCCCAGCTTGTAGTCCTGCGTCCAGCGGTGGCCGTCGGTCCTGATCTCGACGGAGACCTTGGTCGACAGCGCGTTCACGACGGACACACCCACACCGTGCAGACCGCCGGAGACGGCGTAACCGCCGCCGCCGAACTTGCCGCCCGCGTGCAGCACGGTCAGCACGACCTCGACGGCCGGCTTGCCCTCGGACGCCACGATGCCGACGGGGATGCCACGGCCGTTGTCGACGACGCGCACGCCGCCGTCGGCCAGGATCGTCACGTCGATCGTGTCCGCGTGGCCCGCCAGAGCCTCGTCGACAGAGTTGTCCACAACCTCCTGCACCAGGTGGTGCAGGCCGCGCTCGCCGGTGGAGCCGATGTACATACCGGGTCGCTTGCGGACCGCGTCCAGCCCTTCGAGCACGGTGATGGCGCTGGCGTCGTACGAGGCGGAGGCCGGGCCAGAACCAGCGGCCTCACCGTGCGCGCCCGCGTCGGTGGACGGGATGTTCTCGTTGGGGTTGCCGGAATCGGCCACGAAGCGCCCTTTCTGGCACAGCACGAGCCGGGCTCGTCGGCGGGTTGCCGGAGCGGCTGCGGCATGTTGCGTTGGTAAGCCTTGATCAGCGTTGCTCAGCTTTTCCCGGACGGTCCCCACGTTCGGGGCGGGATTGTCTTCCAGTCTACCGGTAGCGCCGACAGTGATGGGGGTTTGCCGGTACCTGAGTCCTCATGTGCCGCCCTGAACCGGCCTGTGCCGACTCCCGATATGCGGATGGGGGCTCCAAGAGGCTCACGGAGGCACTCAGCGCTTCCGACTGTCAACCCTTGGCTACTCCGGCGTCAGGTCGCGATTCGCAACCGCGTGCGGTCGTACGACGATCGGCCGGGCCGGCCCTGGAACGGCCTCGCACCCGGCTGCGATCGTGACGTAAGTCACCCGTAGGTATCCCCGGGGCCCGTGCTCCCAGGGGCCCGCAGCGGGCCGTAGCGCCGGGCAGGACCGCCGGGATTGAGCACCTTGATCAGGCGTACGGTGCCGTGCCCCAGGTCCTCGTTCAGCCGGGCGACGAGCGCGGGCGCGAGGTGGCGCAGCTGGGTCGCCCAGGCGGTGGAGTCGCACTGGACGACCAGCACCCGCTCGTCCTCGTCGTACCGCTGCGGCACGCAGTGCTTGGCCAGATCGTCACCGACGATCTCCGGCCAGCGGCCCATGACCCCGCCGACCGCGGCCGGCGTCTCCCAGCCGCGCTCCGTGATCAGCCGGTTGATGGCGGATCCGAGCGCCATGGGGTCGCGGCCGTCGGCGCGCGCGCCGGAGCGCAGGCCACCGCGGCGCGCCTGCTTCTTCTGCTGCGCCGCGTCGCCGCGCGCGCGTGCCGCCTCCTTCGCCGCCCTCAGCGCCACGCGCGCGAGGTCGACACCGGAGGGCTCGTCCTTGGGCGCGGGTCCGTCGGTGCTCATGCCCGCTCCACCGTCCCGTCGGCCACGGCGTACCGCACACCGGCGAGGACGTGCGGCACGTCGTCGTCCACGGCGGCGGTGACCAGCACCTGCTCACCGGGCGCCACCAGCTCCGCCAGCCGCTCCCGGCGCCGCGCGTCCAGCTCGGCGAACACGTCGTCGAGCACCAGCACCGGTTCGTTCCCCTCGGCCCGCAGCAGGTCGTACGACGCCAGGCGCAGCGCCAGCGCGTACGACCAGGACTCGCCGTGCGAGGCGTACCCCTTGGCGGGCAGCTGCCCCAGCTTGAGCACCAGGTCGTCGCGGTGCGGGCCGACCAGGGTCACGCCCCGCTCGATCTCCTGCTTGCGGGCGTCCGCCAGGGCCGCCATCAGCTGCGTGTACAGGTCCTCGCGCGTGTGCGCCTCGCCGGGCGCCGACGGCTTGTACTCCAGCGCGACCGGACCGCCGCCCGGCGCCAGCTGCTCGTACGCCTTGTCGGCCAGCGGCTGGATCGCGGCGACCAGGTCGAGCCGCTGGGCGAGCAGCTCGGCGCCGGCCCGCGCCAGGTGCTGGTCCCACACGTCGAGCGTGGACAGGTCCATGGAACGGCCGCCGTGCCGCCGGGCGAGGGCGGCGGTTTTCAACAGGGTGTTCCGCTGCTTGAGGACGCGCTCGTAGTCCGACCGCACACCGGCCATCCGCGGCGAGCGCGCGGTGATCAGCTCGTCCAGGAAACGGCGCCGCTCACCGGGATCGCCCTTCACCAGCGCGAGGTCCTCGGGCGCGAACAGCACGGTCCGTACGATCCCCAGCACGTCACGGGGTCTGACCTGCGAGGACCTGTTGATGCGGGCCCGGTTGGCCTTGCCCGGGTTCAGCTCGAGCTCGACCAGCTGCTGCCGCTCGCCCTGCCGGACCTGCGCCCGGATGATCGCCCGGTCGGCGCCCATGCGGACCAGGGGGGCGTCGGAGGCGACCCGGTGGCTGCCGAGGGTGGCGAGATAGCCGACTGCCTCGACGAGGTTGGTCTTGCCCTGGCCGTTGGGGCCGACGAAGGCGGTGACGCCCGGGTCGAGCGGGACCTCGACCCGGGCGTAGGAGCGGAAGTCGGCCAGCGACAGATGCGTGACGTGCATGGTGTTCCGCCGACCTCCCCGTGACCTGCTGCTTCGTCTCTGCTCGGTACTGCTCGGTACTGCTTCTCGGTGCTACTTCGCCTCTACGGCGTGGCCGCCGAACTGGTTGCGCAGCGCGGCGATCATCTTCATCTGCGGCGAGTCGTCCTGCCGGGAGGCGAACCGCGCGAACAGCGAGGCGGTGATCGCGGGCAGCGGCACCGCGTTGTCTATGGCGGCTTCCACAGTCCAGCGGCCCTCGCCGGAGTCCTGTGCAAAACCCTTCAGCCGGTCCAGGTGCTCGTCCTCGTCGAGGGCGTTCACCGCGAGGTCGAGCAGCCAGGAACGGATGACCGTCCCTTCCTGCCAGGAGCGGAAGACCTCGCGCACGTCCGTGACGGAGTCGACCTTCTCCAGGAGCTCCCAGCCCTCGGCGTAGGCCTGCATCATCGCGTACTCGATGCCGTTGTGGACCATCTTCGCGAAGTGGCCCGCACCGACCCTGCCGGCGTGCACCGAGCCGAAGTCGCCCTCGGGCTTGAGCGCGTCGAAGACCGGCCGCACCTGCTCGACGTGCTCGGCCGCGCCGCCGTACATCAGCGCGTAGCCGTTCTCCAGGCCCCAGACGCCGCCGGAGACCCCGCAGTCGACGAAGCCGATGCCCTGGGCGGCCAGCTCCTCCGCGTGCCTCTCGTCGTCCGTCCAGCGGGAGTTGCCGCCGTCGACGACCACGTCACCGGGCTCCAGGAGCTCGGCCAGCTCGTCGATCGTGGACTGGGTCGGCGCCCCGGCCGGGACCATCACCCACACCACGCGCGGCCCGCTGAGCTTGCCCACAAGCTCTTCCAGGCTGTGGACATCGGCGAGGTCCGGGTTGCGGTCGTATCCGACGACGGTGTGGCCCGCGCGGCGGATCCGCTCGCGCATGTTGCCGCCCATCTTGCCGAGGCCGACGAGACCGAGCTCCATCAGTTGGTTCCTTAGGTTGCGGTGTGGCAGGAGAGGCACGTTCGTGCCCGCCTCCGAGCCTAATCCCGGCCCTTTGCGCACAGTTGTGGGCATAGCCGCTCACCTGGGGAAACCCACCGGACGCCGGTGCCGGATACCCACAGGGGACACCCGGCACCGTGCACAGCTGTGGACAACTCGGCCGCTGGTCAGCCGCTGAGTCGCACCGGCATGATCAGGTACTTGTACGCGTCGTCCGACTCCGCGTCGAGCGCGGGCTTGCCGCTGAGCAGCGCCGGCTTCGTGGACGTCGTGAACGACAGCTGGGCCACCGGCGAGTCGATCGCGCTCAGGCCGTCGAGCAGGAAGGTCGGGTTGAAGGCGATGGAGACGTCGTCGCCCTCCAGCTGCGCGTCGACCCGCTCCACAGCCTGTGCGTCGTCGCTGGAACCGGCCTCAAGGATCAGCACGCCCTGCTCGAAGCTGAGCCGCACCGGGGTGTTCCGCTCGGCGACCAGGGCGACACGCTTGACGGCCTCCACGAAGGGGGCGGTCTCGATCACGGCCACGGAGTTGAACTCGGTCGGGAACAGCGACCGGTACTTCGGCAGGTCGCCCTCGAGCAGCCGCGTGGTCGTACGGCGGCCGGCGCCCTCGAAACCGATGAGCCCCTCGCCCGCGCCCGAGCCGGAGAGCGCCAGGATGACGCTGTCGCCGCTCGTGAGGGCCTTGGCGGTGTCCAGGAGCGTCTTGGCGGGCACCAGGGCGACCGCGGAGGCCTCCGGGTTCTCCGGCTTCCACAGGAACTCGCGGACGGCGAAGCGGTAGCGGTCGGTGGAGGCCAGGGTGACCGTGTCGCCCTCGATCTCGATCCGCACACCGGTGAGCACCGGCAGCGTGTCGTCACGCCCGGCGGCGATAGCCACCTGGGAGACCGCGGAGGCGAAGACCTCGCCGGGGACCGTGCCCGTCGCGTTCGGCATCTGCGGCAGGGACGGGTACTCCTCCACCGGCAGGGTGTGCAGCGTGAACCGGGACGATCCACAGACCACCGTGGCCCGTACACCGTCTGTGGAAATCTCCACCGGCCGGTTGGGGAGCGCACGGCAGATGTCGGCGAGCAGGCGCCCGGAGACCAGGACCGTGCCCTCCTCCTCGACCTCGGTCTCGACGCTGACCCGCGCGGAGACCTCGTAGTCGAAGCTCGACAGGCTCAGCTGGCCGTCCTCGGCCTTCAGGAGCAGGCCTGCGAGGACCGGCGCCGGCGGACGGGCCGGGAGGCTGCGTGCCGCCCAGGCCACTGCCTCCGCGAGTACGTCGCGTTCCACCCGGATCTTCACCGTAAGCCCGCCTCCTGCTGTTGCCGGGGCTTCTCGCCCTGCTGCGTCTTCTTCGTCGTCTGTCTCGGTGTCGTCGGCCTCTGGGAGGGGAAGAACACCGGGGACCAGTCTGACGCACCGCACTGACAGCTGGTGCCCCTCGGGGTCAAGTCGTGACGAGGCGCGGTCAGGAGCCGAAGAGCGAGTTGTGCACAGGGCCCTCTTCGAAACGGATTCCCAGCTCTCTCTAGTTGTCAGTAGTAGTAGGGGCTGTGGATACCGTGGATAACCTCGTTTGCCCAGCTCAGGGCGGAGATTTTGTCCACTGCCCCTGTGGGTGACACCGGTGGACAACTGGGTGCCGCTGTGGAGAACAGAAAGTTCTGCACACGCCATGCACAGCCCGAGGGGAGTTCTCCCCAACACCGTCCCCAGCTTTACCCACCTTTCCCACAGCCCAACCCGGCACCTTTGTGTGACGCCTTTCACTCGACACGGTGAGCAGGCGCGTCACGTTGCCGAACAGTGGACAGCGGTGTGGAGAAGCTGGGGATCGCTGGGGACAACTACCCCTCAGCCTGTGGGCTACCGGTGGACAACTTCATCCACAGTCTGTGGATTCCGCCTTCGTCCACAGACTGTGGAGATCCGTCATCCACGATTCCACAGCCACTTGAGCTGCCCTGATGCCGTTTCAGCCCCCAGCCTGTGGACGACGTTCGGGACAACTTCACAGTCCCCAGGGTGTGGACGCAAGAAAGTCGGCAAATCTGTGGAGGACGCCCGTAACCAGGCCGGTAATCGAACAGCGGGGGGCGTTTGCCTGTGACCCCGTTCAGGGCACGCGCCCCGTCAGGGGTGCGGGGAACTGCGCGACAAGCCCCCACGGACCCGCAGCGGACCACGCCTCGGCACCACCCCAGGACGCCGAAAGGGCGCCCCGGGATCTCTCCCAAGGGCGCCCTGAACGCCGTAGGACTAGCCGTTCTTGATGCGGTTGGTCAGCTCCGTCACCTGGTTGTAGATCGACCGCCGCTCCGCCATCAACGCCCGGATCTTCCGGTCGGCGTGCATCACGGTCGTATGGTCCCGGTTCCCGAACTGCGCCCCGATCTTCGGCAGCGACAGATCCGTCAGCTCCCGGCACAGGTACATCGCGATCTGCCGCGCCGTGACCAGCTGCCGCCCGCGCGAGCTCCCGCACAGGTCCTCGACGGTGAGCCCGAAGTAGTCCGCGGTCGCCGCCATGATCGCCGACGCGCTGATCTCCGGCGTGGAGTCCTGCCCCCCGGGGATCAGGTCCTTCAGCACGATCTCGGTCAGCCCGAGATCGACCGGCTGCCGGTTGAGCGACGCGAACGCCGTCACCCGGATCAGCGCGCCCTCCAGCTCGCGGATGTTGCGCGAGATGCGGGAGGCGATGAACTCCAGCACCTCCGGCGGGGCGTTGAGCTGCTCCTGGACCGCCTTCTTGCGGAGGATCGCGATCCGCGTCTCCAGTTCCGGCGGCTGGACGTCGGTGATCAGACCCCACTCGAACCGGTTCCGCAGCCGGTCCTCCAGCGTGACCAGCTGCTTGGGCGGCCGGTCGCTGGAGAGCACGATCTGCTTGTTCGCGTTGTGGAGCGTGTTGAAGGTGTGGAAGAACTCCTCCTGCGTCGACTCCTTGTCCGCGAGGAACTGGATGTCGTCGACGAGCAGGATGTCCATCTCGCGGTAGCGCTTGCGGAAGCTGTCGCCCTTGCCGTCGCGGATGGAGTTGATGAACTCGTTGGTGAACTCCTCCGAGCTCACGTACCGCACCCGCGTGCCCGGGTAGAGGCTCCGCGCGTAGTGCCCGATCGCGTGCAGCAGGTGCGTCTTGCCGAGTCCCGACTCCCCGTAGATGAAGAGGGGGTTGTACGCCTTCGCCGGCGCCTCGGCGACGGCGACCGCGGCCGCGTGCGCGAAGCGGTTGGACGCGCCGATGACGAACGTGTCGAAGAGGTACTTCGGGTTCAGGCGGGCGGTCGGCTCACCGGGGCCGCCGGCCGGCGCGGGCTTCGCACCCAGTGGCCCGGGCCCGCCGGCGGTCGGCATGTCCGGTCGTCCGGGCCCGCCCCGGTGCCCCTGGGCCGGCCCGCCCGGGGGCTCGGGCAGCTCACGGCGCCCGGAGTCCCGGTCGTAGTCGGACCGGTCGTGGGCGGACCGGTCATGCGCGGGCCGGTCGTGACCGGCCCGGTCGTAGTCGGAGCGGTCGTAGTCGGGCCGGTCGTAGTCCGGGCGCGGCGATTCGTACTCGGCGCGCTGCTGCTCGTACGGCGGCCGGTCCAGCGGCTGCTGCGGGCGGTACTCCTGGGCGTACGGGTCCTGGCCGCCGTAGCCGTCCGAGCGGTACGCGTCCTGGGACGGCGAGGCATAGGGATCGCGCTCCGGGAAGCCGAGCCGCGGCTGCTGCCAGCTGTACTCGTCCTGTCCGGGGCGCGGCCAGGCGCCGGGCTCGGGGCGCTGGTACTCGGAGGGGTAGGCGGGACGGGCGGTGGGCAGCTGGTCGCGGCCGCCCTGGTCCGGCAGCTGGTCGGCGCGGTGCCGGCCGTACCCTCCGTCGTACGGCGACGGCGGGGGCTCGGGCTCGTCGTAGCGCGGCTTCTGCACGGGGGGCGCCGGCGGGGCCGGGGGCTCGCCCGCGGACTCGTCCACGGTGATCGCGATCCGGATCGGGCGCCCGCACTCACGGCTCAGGGTCTCGCTGACGATGGGGGCCAGACGGCCCTCCAGTACGTTCTTCGCGAATTCGTTCGGTACGGCGAGCAGAGCCGTGTCCGCGACCAGCGCGAGCGGCTGGCAGCGCCTGATCCAGTGTTCGTCCTTCGCCTCCACACCCTGACCGCGGCCCTCACCGAGGAGCTGCTCCAGTACTCGTGGCCACACTGCGGCAAGATCGGCAGGTACGTCAGCCACAGGGCACGCTCTCTCACAGGTCCCACGAACGTGTGGTTCGAGGACGGGTCGGGATGAAAATCAGGTCGGGCGGGGATAAAGGAACGAATCGGAGTTCAGCCACGGTAGTCAGCGTGGCGGCTGCGGTTCAAGTTGTTGTCCCCAGGCTGTGGATAGTGTCTCTCCGTCACCGCTGGTTTGACCGAATGGCGTAGCCCCGCGTACCGTAACCAGGTCGAGTTGTCGATGGCTGCTGCCGCCTGCCTCCGATGGGCACAGATCGCTGAAGGTGATCGGGAAGCGGTGCACTCGGGCGTGATGCGAGCTACTCGTGGGCGCACGGTGACAGCCAGGACGGCACCCGCCACACCGATTTGATTTCTGGAGCCCCCGAGTGAGCAAGCGCACCTTCCAGCCGAACAACCGTCGTCGCGCCAAGACCCACGGCTTCCGCCTGCGGATGCGTACCCGTGCCGGTCGCGCGATTCTCGCGAACCGTCGTGCAAAGGGTCGCGCCAGCCTGTCCGCCTGATCCCGGTCAGGTCATGACGTCGTGCTGCCTACCGAGCATCGGCTGAGGCGGCGCGAGGACTTCGCGACCGCGGTACGACGGGGGCGCCGGGCAGGTCGCCCGTCCCTCGTCGTCCACCTTCGTAGCGGTGCCACGGACCCGCACGCGCCTGGGGAGAGCGCTCCCCCGACGCGTGCGGGTTTCGTCGTGAGCAAGGCCGTGGGTGGTGCCGTGGTGCGCAATGCCGTGAAGCGCAGACTGCGTCATCTGATGCGTGAGCGAGTCGCCCTGTTTCCCCCCGGTAGCCTGGTAGTCGTACGAGCGCTGCCCGGAGCGGGCGACGCCGACCATGCACAGCTGGCCCGAGACCTGGACGCCGCCATCGAGCGGCTGCTGGGAGGGGGCGCGCGATGAAGTACCCGCTGCTGGCTCTGATCAAGCTGTACCAGTGGACGATCAGTCCACTGCTGGGCCCGGTGTGCAAGTACTACCCGTCGTGCTCCCACTACGGCTACACGGCCATCGACCGGCACGGTGCGATCAAGGGCACGGCACTCACGGCCTGGCGCATCCTGCGGTGCAATCCGTGGTCGCTCGGCGGTGTGGACCATGTTCCGCCGCGCAAGCGCCCGCGGTGGCACGAAATGCTGCGTGACGCCTGGCGTGCACGCAGGGGCGGGCCCTCCGCCGCCGAACCGGCCACCGAGGAGAAGCCTCCCTCCGAGCTTCCTTCGAGCCCGGCCGCAGAGACTTCGTCCCATGCCCAAGGAGCATGATTAGTGGACACGATTGCCAGCCTCTTCAGCTTCATCACGACACCCGTCTCATGGGTCATCGTCCAGTTCCACTCGGTGTACGGGAAGATCTTCGGTCCCGACACGGGCTGGGCCTGGGGCTTGTCCATCGTGTCCCTGGTGATCCTGATCCGGATCTGCCTGATCCCGCTCTTCGTGAAGCAGATCAAGGCGACCCGGGCCATGCAGACGCTCCAGCCCGAGATGAAGAAGATCCAGGAGCGCTACAAGAACGACAAGCAGCGTCAGTCCGAAGAGATGATGAAGCTGTACAAGGAGTCGGGTACCAACCCGCTCTCCTCGTGCCTTCCCATCCTGGCGCAGTCCCCGTTCTTCTTCGCCCTGTACCACGTGCTCAACGGCATCGCGACGGGCTCCACGATCGGTGTCATCAACGAGTCGCTGCTCGCCAGCGCCCGTAAGGCCCACATCTTCGGGGCCCCGCTCGCCGCGAAGTTCACGGACGGCTCCTCGAAGGTGGAGGCGCTCGGTGCCTCCCTCACGGACGTCCGCGTCGTCACCGCGGTCATGATCGTCCTGATGTCGGCGTCGCAGTTCTACACGCAGCGCCAGCTGATGACGAAGAACGTCGACACCACGGTGAAGACGCCGTTCATGCAGCAGCAGAAGATGCTGATGTACGTCTTCCCGGTCATGTTCGCCGTCTTCGGTATCAACTTCCCGGTCGGTGTCCTCGTCTACTGGCTGACCACCAACGTGTGGACCATGGGCCAGCAGATGTACGTCATCCGCAACAACCCGACCCCGGGTTCCAAGGCCCAGGCCGCCTACCTGGAGCGCCTCACCAAGCACGTCACGCACCACGGCAAGACCCGTCGGCGCAGCGAGAAGACCATCGTCAAGGCGATCGTCGCCAAGGGCCGGGACCGCAACGAGTTCGAGCGTTCGTTCATCAACGCGCTGACCAAGTCCGGTCTCGTGGCCCAGGCCGACGGCACCGTGGCGAAGGGCGAGGCCCCGGCCGTCGCACAGACCGAGGACGGCGTCACGACCACCGGCGCCGCCAGGCGCCAGCAGCCCAAGCGCCAGACCAAGGCCCAGCGGCAGTCCGGCGTCACGAAGGCGGCCGGCGACTCCGCGTCGGCTTCTTCGGACGCGTCGGATTCCGCCGACGAGGCGGACACGACGACCTCGCTGGAGAAGTCCGACGAGCCGCAGGATGCCAAGCCGGCCGCCAAGCAGGCCCCGAAGGGCGGCTCCAACGGCCGCAGCAGGGCCCAGTCCGGTCAGCGCAAGGGCGGTCCGCAGCGCCCCAAGTCCCCGTCCAAGAAGTAAGAAGGAGCCCATCCCGTGACGGAAGGCACCACCTCCGCCGCTGCCGAGGGTGCAGACACCCTGACCCGCCTGGAGCAGGAGGGCGAGATCGCGGCGGACTATCTCGAAGGTCTGCTGGACATCGCCGACCTCGACGGTGACATCGACATGGATGTCGAGGCAGACCGCGCCTCCGTGTCGATCATCAGCGACTCGAGCGGCCGTGACCTGCAGAAGCTGGTCGGCCGTGACGGCGAGGTGCTGGAGGCGCTCCAGGAGCTGACCCGCCTGGCCGTGCACCGGGAGACCGGTGATCGCAGCCGGCTGATGCTCGACATCGGGGGCTACCGCGCCAAGAAGCGCGCCGAGCTCTCAGAGCTGGGCGCCAAGGCCGCCGCCGAGGTGAAGAGCACCGGTGAGCCCGTGAAGCTCAAGCCGATGACCCCGTTCGAGCGCAAGGTCGTGCACGACGCGGTCAAGTCGGCCGGGCTGCGCAGCGAGTCCGAGGGCGAGGAGCCGCAGCGGTTCGTCGTCGTACTGCCCGCCTGAGCGGTCCCCTCGTTGTACCGGCCCCGTCTGTTGAGCAGGCGGGGCCGAACTTTGTCAGCCTGGTAGTTCTGGTGGCCGGTGCGCGGAGCACCGGCGCTGTACGGAAGGACGGTCCCCGTGACGGAGGCTGCGGAGCTCCCCCCGGCGCCTGAGCAGGCGCGGGAAGTGTTCGGCGAGCGCTTCGCCGATGCGGTCCGCTACGCGGAGCTGCTCGCCGAGGCAGGCGTGCAGCGTGGTCTGATCGGCCCACGGGAAGTGCCCCGCCTGTGGGAGCGGCACCTGCTGAACTGCGCGGTGCTCTCGGAGGCCGTCCCTGAGGGGGTGACGGTGTGCGACGTGGGCTCCGGAGCCGGCCTGCCGGGCATTCCGCTGGCGCTGGTCCGGGAGGACCTCAACATCACCCTGCTGGAGCCACTGCTTCGGCGCACCAACTTCCTGACCGAGGTCGTCGAGCTGCTCGGCCTGGACCATGTGACCGTGGTCCGTGGCCGCGCCGAGGAGGTCATGGGCAAGCTGCCTCCGGTGCACGTGGTCACGGCCCGCGCAGTGGCCCCGCTGGACCGGCTGGCCGCCTGGGGGGTCCCGCTGCTGCGCCCCTACGGCGAGATGCTCGCCCTCAAGGGGGACACGGCGGAGGAGGAGCTGAAGGCCGCGGCCACGGCGCTGACCAAGCTCGGTGCGGTGTCCACGTCGATCCTGCATGTGGGTGAGGGCGTGGTGGATCCGCTGTCGACCGTCGTCCGTGTGGAGGTCGGGGAGAGCCCGGGCGGTGTGCGCTTCGCAGCCAAGCGGGCGAAGGCGGCTCGTACCGGGAGGGCACGTAGGCGCCGCTGATCCGTCCTGACGACCAGACGTACTCCACACAAGCTGCCAAACCTACGCATGACGGAGTGTCGCGGCTTTTCGGAACTGCTCGCTGTGCATCGTGTTTCACGTGAAACGTCGCTCACTGCTGCACGGCATCATCGGCCGGACCCGCGCCGCGGCCGAACCACGCGACCGAAAATCTCTCGGAGCCCTCGGAGAGGGGGCCTCTGGTGACACTCCGTCCCCCTTGAGGGGCACGGAGTTGTCCACAGAGGTGGATTTCTCCACAGAACAACAGGCCTCACTGGTTCATGACCCCGAAGACATGGGAGGCTCTGTTCATTGCGAGCCTGAAGTCGAGGAGAGTGAATCCTTGCGGTCCGACGCCAACATCGCGGGACCGATGACCGATCCGGTCCCCGGTCCCCGTACCGAGTCGATGGGGGCGGATGTTTCACGTGAAACACCGCCTCCGATGGACGACACTCCCATCGGTCGTGCTGCCCAACTTGCGGTGGAAGCCCTGGGCCGCGCCGGCGAAGGACTGCCACGTCCGGAGCAGACCAGAGTCATGGTGGTCGCCAACCAGAAGGGCGGTGTAGGCAAGACGACGACCACCGTCAACCTTGCCGCGTCGCTGGCTCTGCATGGTGCCCGTGTCCTGGTGATCGACCTCGACCCACAGGGCAATGCGTCCACTGCGCTGGGGATCGACCACCACGCCGAAGTTCCGTCCATCTATGACGTGTTGGTCGAGAGCAAGCCGCTGGCGGAGGTTGTCCAGCCGGTGGTGGACGTCGAAGGTCTCTTCTGCGCCCCCGCCACGATCGATCTCGCCGGTGCGGAGATCGAGCTGGTGTCCCTGGTGGCACGTGAGAGCCGGCTTCAGCGGGCGATCCTGGCGTACGAGCAGCCGCTGGACTACATCCTCATCGACTGCCCGCCCTCGCTCGGCCTGCTGACGGTCAACGCGCTCGTCGCGGGCGCCGAGGTGCTCATCCCGATCCAGTGCGAGTACTACGCGCTGGAGGGCCTGGGCCAGCTGCTGCGCAACGTCGACCTGGTACGGGGGCACCTCAACCCCGACCTGCATGTGTCGACCATCCTGCTCACCATGTACGACGGCCGGACGCGCCTTGCCTCCCAGGTCGCGGACGAGGTGCGCAGCCACTTCGGTGACGAGGTGCTGCGGACGAGCATTCCCCGCTCGGTCCGTATCTCCGAGGCGCCGAGCTACGGGCAGACGGTACTGACCTACGATCCTGGATCGAGCGGTGCCCTCTCGTACCTTGAGGCGGCCCGAGAAATCGCGCTGAAGGGCATCGGGGTCAGCTACGACCCGACGCAGGCCCATATCGGCGCTCAGAGCAACCCGAACATGGTGGAGGGGATCCAGTGAGCGAGCGACGGAGGGGGCTGGGTCGTGGTCTCGGTGCGCTGATCCCAGCTGCCCCGACCGAGATGACCCCGGCCCAGACGGCCGTGGGGGGAACGGTAGTGCCGTCCCCCGCCGCGGCTCCGGTGCTGACGACCGACCGCGGCGTCGCTGCGGCCAAGGTGACGACGCTGCCGGCTGTTTCACATGAAACCGAGGAGCCCTCGGTATTCGGCGTGGGGGCGGCGACGCCCGCTCCTCCGATGGGAGCCCACTTCGCGGAGATTCCCCTCGACGACATCACGCCGAACCCGCGTCAGCCGCGTGAGGTCTTCGACGAGGACGCTCTGCAGGAGCTGGTCACCTCCATCCAGGAGGTCGGCCTCCTCCAGCCCGTCGTCGTCAGGCAGCTGGGCCCCTCCCGCTACGAGCTCATCATGGGCGAGCGGCGCTGGCGGGCCTGCCGAGAGGCCGGCCTGGAGGCGATCCCGGCAATCGTCCGGGCGACGGACGACGAGAAGCTTCTCCTGGACGCGCTGCTGGAGAACCTGCACCGCGCTCAGCTGAACCCGCTGGAAGAGGCCGCTGCCTACGACCAGCTGCTCAAGGACTTCAACTGCACGCACGACCAGTTGGCCGACCGCATCGGGCGCTCCCGCCCTCAGGTCTCCAACACCCTGCGGCTGCTGAAGCTCTCCCCGGCGGTCCAGCGCCGGGTGGCCGCCGGAGTCCTGTCGGCCGGGCACGCCCGGGCGCTGCTCTCCGTCGACGACTCGGAGGAGCAGGACCGGCTGGCCCACCGGATCGTCGCCGAGGGACTGTCGGTACGGGCCGTCGAGGAGATCGTGACCCTCATGGGCTCGCGGCCCCAGACGACGACCCGTGCCAAGGGACCGCGGGCAGGCGCCCGGGTCTCGCCGGCCCTGAGCGACCTCGCGACCCGGCTCTCGGACCGCTTCGAGACACGGGTGAAGGTCGACCTGGGGCAGAAGAAGGGCAAGATCACCGTCGAGTTCGCATCGATGGAAGACCTTGAGCGGATCCTGGGCACGCTCGCCCCCGGTGAGGGACCGGTTCTGCACCAGGGCATCCACGACGGTGACCCCACGGCCTCCGAGGAGCCTGTGGAGTCCGAGGACTGACCGTCCCGGGCGTTTCCCGCCCGGTCGGCGCCCTGTCGCCCAGAGAGCGGACCATGTCCGGTGTGTACCGGAACACGGTCCGCTCTTTGCTTTCAGGCGGTATCGATGGAAACGCTGTGTGGATACGATGCGTTCGGTATGGCGCATCCACCTGACAGCTGGCAGCACCTCTGAGAGAGGCGGGGGCCATGCGATCGATGAGCCGCACCGGACTGGTGAGCGCGGGTCTGGGACTGGGCGCGACCGTCGGATTCTTCGGCAGTCTGCTCAGGGAACGCAGCGCTCTGACAGCCGCTCGCGACGCCGCGGGCGAAGGAAGCGAGGAACAGCCTTCATGGGGCGTCGGCTCGTACCGCTCACGCTGGACAACCTTCAGGACCTTCCCCAGCGCTGTCGCTCGTGTGTCTTCTGGGAGCTGGATCCCGTCAGCAGCGAAGCAGCGGTGAGAGCGGGTACAGCCGCGCTGGAGAAGGAATCCTGGATCTCCGCCGTCCTGCTCGACTGGGGATCGTGCGGCCGAGTGGTCTATGTCGACGACGTACCGGTCGGCTTCGTGCTCTACGCTCCGCCTGCCTACGTTCCCCGCTCCACGGCGTTTCCCACGAGCCCGGTGTCATCGGACGCCGTCCAGCTCATGACCGGCTTCGTCATGCCCGGCTATCAGGGGCAGGGGCTCGGACGCGTGATGGTGCAGACGGTCGCCAAGGATCTGCTGCGGCGGGGCTTCAAGGCGATCGAGGCGTTCGGCGACGCCCGCTACAAGGAAGCGGCCTGTCTGCTGCCTGCCGAGCACCTGCTGGCTGTGGGTTTCAAGACGGTCCGACAGCACCCCTCGCACCCTCGGCTGAGGCTGGAGCTGCGGACGACGCTCTCCTGGAAGGAAGACGTGGAGATGGCGCTCGACAGGCTTCTGGGGGCCGTACAGAAGGAGCCGGCGCTGCGGCCGCTCTGAGCGCCTCAAAGCGAATGGGCCAACCCCCAGGGGTTGGCCCATTCGTGTTTCACGTGAAACATCACTCGGCGATGAAGTCCTCGAGGTCGCGGACGAGCGCGGCCTTCGGCTTGGCGCCGACGATGGTCTTGGCGACCTCGCCACCCTGGTAGACGTTCAGGGTCGGGATCGACATGACGCCGTACTTGGCCGCCGTGTTCGGGTTCTCGTCGATGTTCAGCTTGACGATCTCGATCTTCTCGCCGTGTTCGGCGGCGATCGCCTCAAGCGACGGAGCGATCTGGCGGCACGGGCCGCACCACTCGGCCCAGAAGTCCACCAGGACGGGCTTGTCGCTCTTGAGGACGACCTCTTCGAAGTCGGCGTCGGTCACATGCTTCAGAGTGCCGGCCACGGCGGGCTCCTTTACTTGATCGTGCGGTGGTGGGGTGGAAGGGGGAAGGTCAGACGGAGGTCTTCTCGTGCGCGGCCTTCTCCTCGTCCGCGAGGGCGGAGAGGAAACGCTCGGCGTCGAGAGCGGCGGAGCAGCCGGTACCGGCTGCGGTGATCGCCTGACGGTAGGTGTGGTCCACCACGTCACCGGCGGCGAACACCCCCGTCACGTTCGTGTGCGTCGAGGGCGAGGCGACCTTGAGGTAGCCCTCCTCGTCGAGGTCCAGCTGGCCCTTGAAGAGCTCGGTGCGCGGGTCGTGGCCGATCGCGATGAACAGACCGGTCACCGGCAGGTCGGAGAGCTCGCCGGTCTTGACGTTGCGCAGCTTCAGACCGGCCAGCTTCTGCTCGCCCTGGACCTCGGCGATCTCGCTGTCCCAGGCGAACTTGATCTTCGGGTCGGCGAAGGCGCGCTCCTGCATCGCCTTGGAGGCGCGCAGGGTGTCCCGGCGGTGGACGATCGTCACGGACTTGGCGAACCGGGAGAGGAAGGTGGCCTCCTCCATTGCTGTGTCGCCACCGCCGATCACGGCGATGTCCTGGTCCTTGAAGAAGAACCCGTCACACGTGGCACACCAGGAGACGCCGCGTCCGGAGAGGGCGTCCTCGTTCGGCAGACCGAGCTTGCGGTGCTGGGAACCGGTGGTGACGATGACGGCCCTCGCCTGGTGGACCGTGCCGGCGGTGTCGGTGACGGTCTTGATCTCACCGGTCAGGTCGACGGAGACGACGTCGTCCGGAATCAGCTCGGCGCCGAAGCGCTCGGCCTGCGCCCGCATGTTGTCCATGAGATCGGGGCCCATGATCCCGTCGCGGAAGCCCGGGAAGTTCTCCACCTCGGTGGTGTTCATCAGGGCACCGCCCGCGGTGACGGCCCCCTCGAACACCAGGGGCTTCAGCGACGCGCGCGCGGTGTAGAGCGCCGCCGTGTAGCCGGCGGGCCCGGAGCCGATGATGATCACGTTACGGACGTCGCTCACGGCTTGATTCCTCGTCTCTGGTCTACGTCATTCGACCGGTGGGAGCTTCCTCAGAAGCTCTCACCCCACCCAACGGATCCTAAGGGGCGCGCATTCCCGGTGTGTCCGGGCACACGGGCATCCGACACCGTACGGATTTCCACGCTGGGGCGAGACGATGCGTAGAGCCGCTCAGACCGTCGCCGGGGGACGCTCAGGGACGAGCCAGGGACTCCGTCAGGAGGACCTTGCCGGGGGAGGCCGCCCCCTTGCTGTCGCAGGACGCGTCGACGACGTAGGCCGTCACCCGGGAGGCATCGGAGGAGTCGGGGAGCACGACGAGATAGGCGTCCTGCCCCTCGTAGGTCCCCTTCTTCGCGCCGAGGACAAGATCGGTCTGGCTGATGCCCTGGCGCACGCACACAGGCACCTGTGTCGTGGGCTGGAGCTTGACCGTCGGGCTTGGCGTCGAGCTCGGCTTGCCGCTGGGCTGGGACTCCACGCTGAAGGGCTTCTGGGAGCCCCGCTGCGTGCTCGGCTTCGTGCCGAGGAGATCCTTCACCTGGCCCTGGAGGGTGGTCTTGGAGAAGGATCCGGCGGAGGCCGTCGGCTTGCTCTGAGCCGTCGGGGTCCCGTCGCCGCCGAGAGACTGCAGGAAGTAGGAACCGGCGCCGAGAACGGCGGCGGTGAAGACCGCGCCGAGGACGACCGTGTGGCGGCGTCGACCGTGCTTGCGTCCGCGCTCCTTGCGGCCGGGACCGGCGGAGCCACTCGGCCGCCCGGCAGGGCGGTCCCCCGGGGACGGCGTCTCGCGGGGAGATGTTTCACGTGAAACATGAGCCACGGGTGCCGTCGCCTTCAACGGAGCCTCGGCGGCGAGGGCGGCGTCGATACGGTCCGCGACATCGGCCGGCATGCGCGGGGGGCCCGGCAGCGCGCCCAGCAGACCCCGGATCTCCTCCAGCGAGGTATGGACGTCGGCGCAGAGTTCGCACCCGTCCAGGTGCTGTCGTACTTCCTCCGTCCGGGCGGGTGGGAGCAGACCCTCGGTGAGGTCGGAGATCTCCGCGACGTCCGGGTGCCCGGTCGTGTCTGTCGTCGAAGTCATGCTCGCCCACCTCCGCCCTTCACTGCGGCTGGATCACTCGGCCCGGTGTCCTGCGGGCCCCCGTTCTGAGGTCCCGCTGCGGGTGGGACGGATGTCCCCTCCGCCCGGTTCCGTGCCGGGTCCCGGTCGTTTTCGTCACCGGTGCTTTCCGGCCGTAGATGGGTGAGCAGCGGGAGGAGTCTGGCTCTGCCGCGAGCACAGCGGCTCTTCACCGTCCCGGTGGGTACATCGAGGATCCGGGCCGCCTCGGCGACCGGATAGCCCTGCATGTCGACGAGGACGAGTGCGGCGCGCTGGTCGTGGGGCAGGGTGCCGAGCGCTTCCAGGAGCTGGCGGTGCAGATCGTTCCGCTCGGCCGGAGCGGAGGCCGATTCATGCGGTTCCAGCAGCTGCTCCAGCCGCTCGGTGTCGTCGACGGGAGCGGTCTTGCGGGAGGCCGCCTTGCGCGCGCGGTCGAGGCAGGCGTTGACCGTGATCCGATGCAGCCACGTTGTGACGGCCGACTGGCCCCGGAAGGTATGCGCGGCCCTGTAGGCGGATACCAGGGCGTCCTGGACGGCATCAGCGGCCTCCTCGCGGTCCCCCAGGGTCCGCAGGGCGACCGCCCAGAGCCGGTCCCGGTGCCGTCGCACGATCTCACCGAAGGCATCGGGGTCGCCTTCCACATGGCGGGCGAGCAGATCCTGGTCGCTCACTCCGCCGTATCCGGCGCCCTCCGCCATCTGCCCCCTCCGCCTTCGGTGCCGCCGGTGAGACGTCAGCCGGTGAACTTCACCTCGGTGACGGCCTGCTTGTAGCCGGCCTGTGCGTACGCGTCGGGATCCGCACCCGAATTCGGCACGGCGGTAATCCACATGAGCACGTACTGGCTCTTCACCTTCTTGCTGACCTTCACCGTGGCGGTGTTCCCGGTGGTGGTGACGCTGCCGATCTGCGTCATCGAGCTGATCGATCCCGGGTTCAGCGAGTCGGCGGCGTACAGCGCGACCGTTGTGTGATCGCCAGAGTAGCGAAGGGAGATGGTTCCCGTGGTGACTTCCTTCGCGGAGCCCAGGTCGTAGACGATCCCCACACCTGGCTTGTACGGAGCAAGCTCCGGTCCGCTCACGAAGGTGTTCGTCCTCCAGTACGTCGAGGTGCTCCCGTCGTACGTCTTACTGACGTCGTTCGGATGCTGGGCATCGCCCTTGGCGACGTACTCCTGCGCGTCCTGGATCTTTATCGCGGCGGCCGGCGCCGGGCTGGCGCTGTTCTTGTCGCCGTCGTCCGTCGTCTGGGTGTTGGTGGTGTCTCCGCCGGACTTGTCGCCCTGGTCCATCAGGGCGTCCGCGAGCTGCCAGCTGCCCAGGCCCAGGGCGGCGATGAGAAGGGCCGAGACGGCCCATTTCAGCGCCTTGCCGGTACGGCTCTGCAGCGGTGGCGGCGGGGCCTGGAGCGGCTGTGTCACGCCGGGCGGCGTGGGACGGCCGTAGGTGCCCTGCTGGTACGTGGTGCGCTGGTACTCGGGCGGTGCCGTGAACGCCGGCTCCGGCGGACGGATGCGGGGCATCTCGCCGATCGCCTTCACCAGCTCCTCCGGCGTGGTGCACGCGGACTCGTGGCGGGAGGCGGTGGCGCCGTCGTTGACGAGAGCCCGCATGGCGAGCTCGGACAGGCCGCGGTGGACACCGGCACGCACCTGGTCGGGTGCGATCAGGCCGACGTCCTTGGGCAGCCCGGCCAGACCGTAGGCATCGCTCTCGTACGGCCAGCGCTGGGTCAGCGCCGCGTACAGCAGGGCACCGATCGCCTCGGTGTCGGTGCGCTGCGGGGTGTCGGAACTGATACCGCGCAGCGCCGCGTTCACCGCCAGGCCGCGGATGCGCCACTGCCCGGTGGACGTGCGCAGCACCGCGTTCGGGTTCAGGCGCAGATGCGCCAGTCCCTCGCGGTGCGCGGCCGCCATGGCGGAGGCGATCTGACTGACCATCTGGTAGGCGTCGTGCGGCTCCAGCGGTCCGGCCGCGAGCAGCGCGGTCAGCTCCGTCGCGTCCGGCAGCCACTCGTGGACGACGTAGACGAGGTCGTTCTCCTCGACGGCGTCCAGCACCTGCACGAAGCGCGGGTCCCCGAGAAGTGCGGCGGAGCGGGCGGCGGCCAGCACCGCACGGGTCCGTGGATGGTCGGCGGGCAGGATATGGACGCCGACGGCACGGCGAAGCTTCTCGTCGACCGCACGCCAACTGCTGAATCCGTCCAGACGGGTGACGCACTCCTCAAGACGGTAGCGTCTGGCGAGCTTGTGCCCGCTGTGCAGTTCAGGGGGTGCGGCCTGCTTCTCAGCACCCGCGGCCATGCCGTTTCCCTGTGCTTCGTCGCTGTCCGTGTCCCGCTCCGGGTTCTTGGCCACCCCGTCGGCCGTGGACTGGTCCGCCTTGGCGGTCAGCGGCTTGTCACCGCTGTTGTCTGCCACGTCGACGGCAGCCGTGCTCCGTTCCGCCACCGTCGTTCCTGCCTCCCCATCCGTTGCACGCTGTCCGACGCCGAAACCAATTGTGCCCACAGTCCCCCGCTATGCACGACACGCGGCGGCGAACGATGGTTGTGCGCTTACCCCCGCCTCAGCGCCCCAGACGCCCGCGCACCATGCCCACGAGGGAGTTGAGCTCCTCGATGCGCATGCGGCGCGCGGCGACGTAGAAGACGCCGAGCAGGACCGCCCCGCCGGCCAGCAGCGCGGCGAAGGAACCGATCACGCCCTGCCCCAGAGTGTGGCCGATGCCGTAGCAGGCCGCACCACTGAGCAGCGCGGCCGGTACGGAAGCGATGCAGAGCCTGGCATAGGTGCGGGTGACCCGGGAGCCGTCCAGGTCGCCGCCGAGCCGCTTGCGCAGCCGCCGCCAGGCCACCCCGACACCGATCGCGTAGGCCACACCGTAGGAGGCGGCCATGCCCGCCACCGCCCAGCGGGCCGGGAGCAGCAGGTAACAGGCGACCGAGGCGCCCGCGTTGACCGCCGCGACGATGACCGTGTTGTAGAAGGGGGTGCGGGTGTCTTCGTAGGCGTAGAAGGCGCGCAGGACGACGTACTGCACCGAGTAGGGGATCAGGCCGAGGGCGAAGGCCATCAGCATGAACCCCATGTTGGTGGCCTCGCTGATGCCCGAGGAACCGAAGATCAGGGTGCACATCGGGATGCCGAGGGCGAAGAAGCCGAAGGAGATGGGGACGATCGCGACGGCGGTCGTCCTGAGGCCCTGGGAGATGTCGTCGCGCACGGCGCCCGTGTCGTTCTCGGCGGCCGAGCGGGAGATGCGGGGCAGCAGCGCGGCCATCAGGGAGACCGTGATGATGGCCTGCGGCAGGCCCCAGATCAGCTGGGCGTTGGCGTAGGCGGCGAAGCCGGTGCCGTCGACCGGGGAGCTCTTGCCGGCCGAGGTCGACAGCTGGGAGACGACCAGCGCGCCCGCCTGGTTGGCGAGGACGAACAGCACGGTCCACTTGGCGAGGGTCGCGGCCTTGCCGAGGCCGTGGCCCCGCCAGTCGAAGCGCAGCCGCAGCCGGAACCCGGTCTCGCGCAGGTAGGGGATCATCGCCAGGGCCTGGACCACGAGCCCGAGGAGCACGCCGAGGCCGAGCAGCCGCTGGCCCTCCGGCGGAATGGTCGTGACCTTCATGCCGGAGTGCGCGGCCGTGCCGTACACCCAGATGAACAGGCCGAGGGTGACGATGATGACGATGTTGTTGAGGACAGGGGTCCACATCATCGCGCCGAACTTGCCGCGCGCGTTGAGGATCTGACCCATCACCACGTGGATGCCCATGAAGAAGATCGAGGGCAGGAAGTAGCGGACGAAGGTGATGCCGACCTCGTTGGCCGCCGGGTCGCTGGCGACCGAGTCGGACAGCAGGCGGATCAGGAACGGCGCGGCCGCGATGGTGGCCGCGGTGAGCAGGCCCAGCGCCACCATGACGAGGGTCAGCAGACGGTTGGCGAAGGCCTCGCCGCCGTCCTCGTCCTCCTTCATGGCCCGCACCAGCTGCGGTACGAAGACGGAGTTGAGGCCGCCGCCGACGGTCAGGATGTAGATCATCGTCGGCAGCTGGTACGCGACCTGGAAGGTGTCGCCGAGCAGACCGACGCCCAGCGCGGAGACGATCAGCGCGGACCGGACGAAGCCGGTGAGGCGGGAGACCATCGTGCCCGCCGCCATCACGGCGCTCGACTTGAGCAGGCCCGCGGCTTTCCCGCCCTTCTTCGCGGGCGCGGACACCGGGGCGGACGCCGGGGCCGCGGCGGGCACGGCACCGAGGTTCAGGGTCTGGTCGACCGCGGCCGTCGGAGCGGCCGGCGGCGTCGGTGCCTGGTACGGCGGCACCTGCCCGGGCCCTCCCGGGGCGACCGCCGGACCCGGCACCGCCGGGGGCTCAGACGGCAGCCGCCCGCCGTCCTGCTGCGGATTCCGGTAGCCGTTCTGCTGCTGGTTCGGATAGCCGCTCTGCTGCTGGTCGCGGAAGAGATGGGCGAAGGCGTCCGGCTCGTGGCGCTCCTCACCGGAGTGCGACACCAGGTCGTCCACGCCCACGAACTGGGTCGTGCGCGGGTTGTCGCCGTACGGGAGGTACTGGCTCGGGGCGTCCGGCTCCGGCGCCGGGGTCTGGGCCCACACGTGCGGGTCGGGGGCGTACGGCGACTGGGCGGGCTGCCCGTACAGCGGCTGCTGCGGGTAGCTGCCCGGAGCCGGCGGGGGGTGTGCGGCGCGGTCGTAGAGCGCCTCGGCGACCGGGTCCTGGGCGGAGAGGTCGCGTGCCCGGTAGGGGTCCTGGTCGTAGGCGTCCTGGAGGTACATGTCAGCCGCCTGCTGCGGCGGGACCTGGCCGGGCTCCGGCGGCGGCTCGGGGTAGCCCGAACCGGCCGCGCCCTGGCCGCTTTCACCGTCGTACGGCGCGTTCATGGTTACCCCTGCCTCATCGTCCCGGGCCCACCGGCCACGACATCGCTCAACGGTCCACTCTCTCACCCGTCTCGGACGGGTCGGCGCTTTCCGGTGCGGTGTCCGGTGTCGGGTCACTCGGCTGCTCCGGGTCGTCTTCCCGGGACCGGGCGACGGACTCCTCCTGGAGACGATCCCCACGGGCAGCGGGGTTCCCCGGCCCGTCGGCGCCCCCGGTGACCTCGGGGCTCCTGGCCTCCGAGGCGCCGGAAGTCTCCGGGGGGCCGGAAGTCTCCAGGGTGCTGGGAGCCTCCGGGGCGTCGGGAGCGTCCGGAGAGTCCCCGCCCGTCTCGTCGGGGCCGTCGCCCTCCTCGGCCCGCCGGGCGGCCGCCCGCTTGCGCTGGGTGTACATCCGGAAGCCCGCGAGCACCAGCAGCAGCACGCCGCCGCCGATGACCAGCATCACCGTCGGTGTGACCTCGGTGACCTTCACGTCGAACCTGACGGGCGCACCGTACTCCTGGCCGTCCTCGGTGTAGAGCTGGGCGGTGACCTCGACCCGGCCGTTGGCATTGGCCGAGGTGGAGAACTTCACGGACTGGCTGTGGCCGCCGGAGACCTCGACCGGCTGCTCGTAGTAGGGCTTGCCGCCGATCTCCAGCCGCGTCGGCATGGTCGAGGTGAGCCGCAGGACGAGGTGGTCGACACCCTGGACCAGGTTGTTCTGCACGGTCACCGGGATGGTGGCGCTGCGCCCGGAGAGCTTGGTCTCGGACTTGTCGATCAGCTTGACCTGGCCGATGAGGTCGTCGAGCCAGGACTCCACGCTCGTACGGAAGCTGTCCGCCGCACTGCCGCGGCCCCGCCACGACGTGGACATCTCGCGGTTTATGGCCCGCCCGAAGGGGGTCACCACCCGCGACTCGTCGGTGAGGATCACCTGGAAGTTGTCGAGCTTGTCCTGGGTGCGGGCGATCTGCTCGAAAGCCGTCCGGGGCAGTTCCTGCTTGCGCAGCGAGGACGGGTACGCGGACGACGAGGGGATCTTCGTCGTCGCCCCGGGGTCGGGCTTGTCCTTGGCGGCCGCCTCGAGGTCCTGGGACTGCGACCAGTTGCCGTCCTGCAGGGCGGTGATCGCCGTCGCCATCGCCTGGGCCTGGCTTGCCGTGGGCATCCGCTGCGGGGCGACGACGATACTGCGCTGCTTGCCGGTCTGGGTGTTCAGCGCGAGGCTCTGGGCGAGGAACTGCTGCACCGCGAGGGTGGCGGAGTCGGCGTTCGTCAGATCGCCCTGGAACGTCGTGGACAGCCGCGCGTCGGCGACCACCGCCGTAGTGCCGCCGCCGATGGGGCGCGCCGCCGAGGGCGTGTACGTCAGCCCGCCGGTCTCCTGGAGGCTGTCGCTGCGGGCGATCACCTTGTCGGCACCCGCCGAGGTGGCGACCTTGATGATCGAGGGGTCGACGGCGCCGTCCACGGGCCACGCGAAGTCGGTGTTCGGTGTGACATGGAGCACGGTCTTCACGGTGGTGGCGGCCACGTCGGTGGCGTCCTTGAGGTGGCTCAGCGAGCCGGTCACGCTGGTGCCGTTGTGGGCGAGGGAGGCCAGGTCCGGGTCGGCGAAGGGAAGGGCCACCACCTCCTTGTCCGTCACCGCGTCCTGCAGGTTGGCCAGGAACTGCTTGGCCACCGCCTGATGGGTGCCGGCCGTGGTGGTGTCGCCGGTGCCCTGGATCCGGTAGTTGCGTGTCATCGCGTCCACGGAGGCCAGCAGATCCGGGTCGATCACCCAGGTGACGTCGAGATCCTTGCCGAGCGCCAGCATCTGGGCCAGCCGGCCGCCGGGCGAGATCTCCTTGGCGAGGTCGTCGTTCTGGAAGACGGGCGTCTGCAATTCGCCGGCGCCCGTCTTCGCCGTCACGTGGACGGTGGAGATCAGCGGCCAGAGATACGTCGTCTTCGTCTTGGTGTCGGCCTCGGAGGACTGCCACGGCAGGAACGTCCGCTGGATGCCCAGGACCTGGTCCCACTGCTGCGCGGAGGTCTTGCCGGACAGGGAGACGCCGAACTGGTACACGCCGTCCTGGCCAAGGTCCAGCTTGTCGACCGGCACGGAGATGCTGAAGTGCTCCGCGACCCCCGAAGGGAGCGAGTCGAAGTCCTCGGTGTACTTGCCGCCGACCTCGGTGCCCAGGCCCGACTGGAGGTCCTCGGAGTGCCGGGCGGCCGTGTCGATCTCGGAGCGCGTGCTGAGCAGGCCGCCCATCCGCAGGTCCACGTGCGCGTCCGTGACGGCCTGCTTGCCGTTGTTGGTCACCGTGCCGGAGACCGTCAGCGTGTCCCCGTCGCTGGGGGCGCTGGGGCTCAGCGAGTCCAGGGCGACGGACACCGTGTCCGAGCCGGCCGCCTGGGCCGGCGCCGCCGTGGACAGCTGCATCAGTCCGGCCAGCAGGGGCGCACCCGCGAGCAGTGCCCCGGTGCGCCGCAGCCAGCGGCGGGCAGGTGAGGGCGTCCCCTGGAAGTCTGCCGCCTCGGCCACGCGCTCGTCCGTCCCTCGTCGTCGTCAGTGGTCGTCGGAATGTGCGTCCACGCATGGTAACGAGGTGCGCTGAACGGAAGTGCCGCGGTCTGCTCCTCAAGATCGGGAGACGAGGTCGGGCCGTCCCCTATATCCAGTATCGTCAGGAGACTCTGTTAAGCGCCGAACAGATGCGCTTGCGGGAGTACGGAGTGAGATGTCCCACCCCTCCGCAACGGAGGCTTTACATGGGGCGCTGCCGGAATATGGAGGCGCTTCGGACCGTCTGGGGCACGTACCCTGTTCTGTTGTGCCGAACGCCAATGAAGACACTCCTCCTGTCCTGAGCCAGGCGCAGCAGCGCGCGGTGAGCGAACTGCTGCGGGTGGCGCCCGTCGCCGACGACCTCGCCCGCCGATTCCGGGAGGCCGGGTTCTCCCTTGCCCTGGTCGGCGGCTCGGTTCGGGACGCGCTGCTGGGCCGGCTCGGCAACGACCTGGACTTCACGACCGACGCCCACCCCGAGGACGTACTGAAGATCGTCCGGCCCTGGGCGGATGCTGTCTGGGAGGTCGGGATCGCCTTCGGTACGGTCGGCGCGCAGAAGCAGGGCTACCAGATCGAGGTCACCACCTACCGGTCCGAGGCCTACGACCGCACTTCGCGCAAGCCCGAGGTGTCGTACGGGGACTCCATCGAGGAGGACCTCGTCCGCCGTGACTTCACGGTCAACGCGATGGCGGTGGCGCTGCCGGAGAAGGAGTTCATCGACCCCCACGGCGGTCTCGAAGACCTGGCGCTGCGTGTGCTGCGCACCCCGGGGACGCCCGAGGACTCCTTCTCGGACGACCCGCTGCGGATGATGCGGGCCGCCCGCTTCGCCGCCCAGCTCGACTTCGAGGTGGCCCCCGAGGTCGTCGCGGCGATGAAGGACATGGCCGGCCGTCTGGAGATCGTCTCGGCCGAGCGGGTCCGGGACGAGCTGAACAAGCTGATCCTCTCGGCCCACCCCCGCAAGGGGCTGACCCTGCTCGTCGACACCGGCCTCGCCGACCATGTCCTGCCCGAGCTGCCTGCCCTGCGGCTGGAGAGCGACGAGCACCACCGGCACAAGGACGTCTACGAGCACACGCTGATCGTCCTGGAACAGGCCATGGCGCTGGAGGAGAACGGCCCCGACCTCACCCTCCGGCTCGCCGCGCTGCTGCACGACATCGGCAAGCCGCGCACCCGGCGCTTCGAGAACGACGGCAGGGTCTCGTTCCACCACCACGAGGTGGTCGGAGCGAAGATGACCAAGAAGCGCATGACGACGTTGAAGTACTCCAACGAGCTGGTGAAGGACGTCTCGCAGCTGGTCGAACTCCATCTGCGCTTCCATGGCTACGGCACCGGGGAGTGGACGGATTCGGCGGTCCGTCGCTATGTCCGTGACGCGGGCCCACTGCTGGACCGTCTGCACAAGCTCACCCGGTCCGACTGCACCACCCGCAACAAGCGACGGGCCGCGGCGCTCTCCCGTGCCTACGACGGTTTGGAGCAGCGCATCGCCGAACTCCAGGAGAAGGAGGAGCTCGACGCGATCCGTCCGGACCTCGACGGCAACCAGATCATGGAAATCCTGGGTATCCGTCCCGGCCCGGAGGTCGGCGAGGCCTACAAGCACCTGCTGGAGCTTCGGCTGGAGAACGGGCCGATGGGGCACGACGCGGCGGTGACCGCGCTCAAGGAGTGGTGGGCCGGGCAGGGCTGAAGGGGCACGGCGTGGTCATGTTTCACGTGAAACATGACCACGCCGTGACGCAACGAGGGGCGATGTTTCACGTGAAACATCGCCCCTCTTCTCTCTTTGGTCTTCTCTCCTCACTGAGGGGTCGCGTGATCCTGTTGTGCCCGGCGGTCGTACTCGAAGCGGGCCATGGCCGCGGCAACCGCTGCGTAGACAAGGGCGACCGTGATGACGAGGGTCGCGGAGCGGCCGTCCGGCGGAAGCATCAGCGCGGCTACAGCGGCGGCCCCGACGAAGGCGACGTTGAAGAGCACGTCGTAGACGGAGAAGATCCGGCCGCGGAAGCCGTCGTCGACGGACGACTGCACGAGGGTGTCCGTGGCGATCTTCGCGCCCTGGGTGATGAGTCCCAGGACGAAGGCGGCGACGAGCATCGGAACGGTCGTGAACGGGAGGCCCAGGGCGGGCTCCAGTACGGCTGCCGACGCGGCGCACACGACGATCCAGCGGCCGGGGCCGAGCCGCCCCGCGGTCCATGGCGTGATCACGGCCGCGGCGAAGAATCCCGCTCCGGAGATGCTCAGGGCCAGCCCCAGCAACCCGAGCCCGTCGTCCGGGTCGGAGGAGAGGGCGTAGCGGCACAGCATCAGCACCAGGACGAGCAGCGCGCCGTAGCAGAAGCGCATCGCCGTCATGCTGACCAGTGCCCAGGCTGCCTCACGGCGACGCGGTGCGGCGAGATGCCGAATCGCCTCCATGAGGTCGCGCGCTGTGGTGATCGCCGCCGCTCCCAGGCTCGGCTGGGCCGGCTTCCGGTCCGGGCCGAGGAGGTCGGGGGCCATGGTCAGGGAGGCGAGGGCCGCGCCCAGGTACAGCGTGGCACCCAGCAGCACCACGGCGGCATCGGAATCCGAGGCTGCCAGCCGTACGGCGAAGGCGAGTCCGCCGCCGACGGTCGCGGCGAGGGTGCCGGCGGTCGGGGAGAGGGAGTTGGCGAGCACCAGCCGGTCGGTGTCGACCACCCGTGGCAGTGCGGCGGACAGACCGGAAAGGACGAATCGGTTGACGGCCGTGACGCAGAGGGCGGAGGCGTAGAAGAGCCAGTCGGGGACGTGGCTGACCATGAGGACAGCGGTGGCCGCGGCCAGCAGTGCGCGCAGGAGATTGCCGTAGAGAAAGATCTGGCGGCGGCGCCAGCGGTCCAGCAGGACGCCGGCGAAGGGGCCCACGAGGGAGTAAGGGAGGAGCAGGACGGCCATGGCAGAGGCGATCGCGGCCGGCGAGGTCTGCTTCTCGGGGGAGAAGACGACGTAGGCGGCGAGGGCGACCTGGTAGACGCCGTCCGCTCCCTGGGAGAGCAGGCGTATGACGAGTAGACAGCGGAAGTTCCGCAGGCTCAGCAGGACACGCAGGTCGCGGACGACGGGCATGGGGCACAGCCTCACATATGGGGCCGCAGACAGGAGAAGGGTCCCCGGATCGGATGACCCGGGGACCCTTCTGAGCCCTGGCAGGAGCGATTTTTGCGAGCTTGAGCGGTGGAGCTTCAGCGCCCGGCGGTGTGCCGGGTCAGCGCTCGACGTCGCCGCGGATGAACTTCTCCACGTTCTCGCGGGCCTCGTCGTCGAAGTACTGGACCGGCGGGGACTTCATGAAGTAGCTGGACGCGGAGAGGATCGGGCCGCCGATGCCGCGGTCCTTGGCGATCTTCGCGGCACGCAGGGCGTCGATGATGACACCGGCGGAGTTCGGGGAGTCCCAGACCTCGAGCTTGTACTCCAGGTTCAGCGGGACGTCACCGAAGGCGCGACCCTCCAGGCGGACGTACGCCCACTTGCGGTCGTCGAGCCAGGCGACGTAGTCGGACGGGCCGATGTGGACGTTCTTCTCGCCGAGGTCCCGGTCGGGGATCTGGGAGGTGACGGCCTGCGTCTTGGAGATCTTCTTGGACTCCAGGCGCTCACGCTCGAGCATGTTCTTGAAGTCCATGTTGCCGCCGACGTTCAGCTGCATCGTGCGGTCCAGGATGACGCCCCGGTCCTCGAACAGCTTCGCCATGACGCGGTGCGTGATGGTGGCGCCGACCTGCGACTTGATGTCGTCACCGACGATCGGCACACCGGCCTCGGTGAACTTGTCCGCCCACTCCTTGGTGCCGGCGATGAAGACCGGGAGGGCGTTGACGAAGGCGACCTTGGCGTCGATGGCGCACTGGGCGTAGAACTTCGCCGCGGCCTCGGAACCGACGGGCAGGTAGCAGACGAGGACGTCGACCTGCTTGTCCTTGAGGATCTGGACGACGTCGACCGGCTCGGCCTCGGACTCCTCGATGGTCTGGCGGTAGTACTTACCGAGACCGTCGAGGGTGTGGCCGCGCTGGACGGTGACACCGGTGTTGGGCACGTCGCAGATCTTGATGGTGTTGTTCTCGGAGGCGCCGATGGCGTCCGCCAGGTCGAGGCCGACCTTCTTGGCGTCCACGTCGAACGCGGCGACGAACTCCACGTCCTTGACGTGGTAGTCGCCGAACTGCACGTGCATCAGGCCGGGGACCTTGGACGCCGGGTCGGCGTCCTTGTAGTACTCGACGCCCTGCACCAGCGATGCGGCGCAGTTGCCCACGCCGACGATGGCTACGCGAACCGAACCCATTCCGGTTGCTCCCTGTGTGTACGAGTGAGGCCCTGAACGGGTCTCACGTGGCGGTGTCGTCGGACGCATCCGGCCGGAGAGAATCCCCGGACCGGGGCAGGGCGCCCGGCGCTCCATTGGTGGTGTTCTGCTGAGCGGACCCCCCGGAGGCGGAACCCTTCAGGTCCCGCCCGGCCCGCTCGCTCTCGATGAGCTCGTTCAGCCAGCGCACTTCGCGCTCCACGGACTCCATCCCGTGGCGCTGGAGCTCAAGCGTGTAGTCGTCGAGGCGTTCCCGGGTGCGCGTCAGCGAGGCGCGCATCTTCTCCAGGCGCTCCTCCAGCCGGCTGCGGCGGCCCTCCAGCACGCGCATCCGCACATCGCGCGAGGTCTGCCCGAAGAAGGCGAACCGCGCCGCGAAGTGCTCGTCCTCGTACGCGTCGGGGCCGGTCTGGGACAGGAGCTCCTCGAAGTGCTCCTTACCTTCGGCCGTCAACCGGTAGACGATCTTGGCGCGGCGGCCGGCGAGCGGCGCGGCGAGAGCGTCCTCGGCGGTGCTTCCCGGCTCCTCGATCAACCAGCCGTTGGCGACCAGCGTCTTGAGGCAGGGGTAGAGCGTTCCGTAGCTGAAGGCACGGAACACGCCGAGTGACGTGTTGAGGCGTTTCCGCAGCTCATAGCCGTGCATCGGGGACTCGCGGAGCAGACCGAGGACGGCGAACTCAAGGATGCCGGAGCGCCGGCTCATGGTCGCCTCCTCTCGTCCGCGGTGCGCTTATCTCGCTCTGATGTATCGACTCGATACATCACGACGATAGATCGGCTTCCCTCGTGCGACAAGAGGGACGACGGTGAACGGGATCACATCACCAATTCGTTGGAGGCAACTTGCCTGATTTGGGGTGAACTTCAGGGCTCGGCGGGTTTTGGTGGTGCGTAGTCTGTGCGGCATGCACACCACCGGGAACCAAGTGACGCCTGGGGGGCGTCCACGTCCTCGGTGCCGTACGGGTGAATGCAGGACCGACCACATCCGTATTTCGGGGGGACCGGAAATCAGCCGCCGTTCCAGGCGCCCACGGGTGCGCCTGCCCGAGGAGTAATCGTTCGATGAGCGAGCACCGTCGCAAACCGCCGCCGCCGCAGGGAGGCGGACGTGCCGCGGCCCGACGCGGCCAGTCCGGACCGACCTCCAGCCGCCGCGTGGCACCGCGAGGCGCCACCGGGTCTCCTTCCGACTCCTATGGGTCCAGTTCCTATGGGTCGGACTCGGGCTCGGGAGGTGAGGAGCGTCCGTACGGCGGCCGTGCCGAGGCACGCCGGGCGGCGCAGAGAGGTACGGAAAACAGTCGCCGCAGAGGGGCCGACAACGGAAGCCGTGGTCCGGGTGGTCCTGCCGGGCCGGGGCGTGGCAGAGGCCGGGCGTCGACGGCGCCCGGCAAGAAGCGCCTGATCGACTACCCCAGGGCGAACAGATTCGGCTGGCGCCGCTGGGTCCCCTCCTGGAAGCTCGTCTCCGGGCTGTGCATCACCTTCTTCGGCAGCCTGGTGGCGCTGGTCGGCGTCAGCTACGCCATGGTGGGTGTCCCGAACGAGAACACGGCGGCACAGTCCCAGAACAACGTCTACTACTGGGCCGACGGCAAGCAGATGGTGGCGACGGGCACCGGCGTCAACCGGCAGAACGTCAACATCGCCCAGATTCCCGAAGCCATGCAGAGCGCTGTGATCTCGGCGGAGAACAAGAGCTTCTACACGGACCCGGGCGTCGACTTCAAGGGCATCGCCCGCGCTCTCGTCAACATGGCCCAGGGTGGTGAGACGCAGGGTGGTTCGACGATCACCCAGCAGTTCGTCAAGAACACCTACCTCAGCCAGGACCAGACGCTCACGCGCAAGTTCAAGGAGATGTTCATCTCCATCAAGGTCGGCACCAAGTTCAGCAAGTCGCAGATCATGCAGGGCTACCTGAACACCTCGTACTTCGGCCGTGGCGCGTACGGGATCCAGGCCGCCGCCCAGACCTACTACGGCGTGGACGCGAAGGACCTCACCCCGAGCCAGTGTGCCGTCCTGGCGGCTCTGCTCAAGGGCGCGACGTACTACGACCCCGCCGGCAACCCGGACATCGACCCCTCAGCCTCCCAGAAGGCCAATTACCAGCGGTCGCACGACCGCTGGGGCTGGATCCTCGAGGAGATGCACAAGGACCAGCGCCTGACGGACGCCGAGTACCAGACGGCCGTCAAGAAGTACCCGATGCCTCAGGGCCGCAAGGCGGTCAAGGGCATGACCGGGCAGATCAGCTACCTCGCCGACACGGCCAAGAAGTACGTCCTCGCGCACTCCAACGTCACGGAGGCACAGTTCGACCAGGGCGGCTTCCAGATCTACACGACCTTCCAGAAGGACAAGGTCAACGCGCTGACCGGGGCCGTGGAGAAGGTCCAGAAGGCGCGTCTGGACCCGAAGAACCGGGACAAGGACAAGTACGTCCAGTTCGGTGCCGCGTCGGTGGTGCCCAACGACGGTGCGATCGTCGCGCTGTACGGCGGTGCCGGCTACGAGAACAACCACTTCACCAACAACGCCGACACCTCCGGTGTCCCCGTCGGTTCGACGTGGAAGCCGTTCGTCCTGGCTGCCGCCATGCAGTACGGGACGTACAAGACCGACGGCGTGGGCGTCTCGCCGCTGAGCAAGTACAACGGCAACGACAACCTCAAGGTCAGAAACAACGACGGCACCTACGTCCTCAACAAGGATGGCTCGGTCTTCCACCAGAGGAACGAGAGTGGCTATCCCTGGGGCTACATCACGCTGCGCAAGGCGATGGAGCAGTCGATCAACACCCCGTTCGTGCAGCTCGGCGTGGACGTCGGCATGACGAAGGTGCGGGGCGTGGCACAGGCGTCCGGGATCCTGCCCGACAGTATGTCCCAGGACCTGAACCCGTCGTTCGCCATCGGTACGTCCACCCCGAGCGCGATCCGCATGGCCGATGCCTACGCGACCTTCGCCGCCTCCGGCCAGCACGCGGACCCGTACTCGGTGACCGAGGTCAAGCAGGACGGAACCGACCTTCCGGGCTTCAGTAAGCCCAAGGTGACCACGGCGATGCCTGAAAGCATCGCGAACAACGTCACGGACACGCTGGAGAACGTCATCCAGAACGGTACGGGTACCAACGCCAAGGCCCTGGGCCGTACGGCGGCGGGCAAGACCGGTACCACCGACAGCAACAAGTCGGCCTGGTTCGTCGGCTACACCCAGCAGCTGGCCACGTCGGTGGCGATGTTCCGCGAGAACCCGAAGGACGCCGAGCTGCTCTCCATGAACGGCACCGCCGGCGTGGCGTCCATCCACGGTGGTGACATCCCGACCTCGGTGTGGACCGAGTACATGGAGTCCGCGCTCAAGGGCAAGAACGACCCGGGCTTCCCGGACGCCACCAAGATCGGTGATATCGCCGACGAGGTGGGGATGCCCTCGCCGACGCCGAGCCCGAGCATCACGCCGAGCGAGACGCCGACCGAGACGCCGAGCGTCACCCCGAGCGAGACGGCGACCTCTCCTTCGCCCACGGTGACGGAGACCTGCCAGTTCGCCTGGAACTGCTCGACCGACGGCGGTGACACCGGCGGCAGTACATCGGGAACGACGTCCTCGCCGTCAGCAACGGAAACGACCGGCGACACCACCACCAGAGGCAATGCCAACGGCGGAGGAAACCTCTTCGGCGGATCAACCGGCTAGCCGCGCGGTCTGCCGGCTGGTGACCATTTCGCCCGCCGAAGTCTGTTTCACGTGAAACATGGGCCGCCGCACCCGGCGAGGTGCGGCGGCCCTCGGCGTATTCCTAGGGAGGTACGGCAGGATGGGCCCCATGCCCAGTGCAGAGACGACGCCCGCGGGCGTGCGCGAGCCGGAGCCGGTGCGGCCGACCAGGGATGACGAGGTCGCCGCGGCCGGGAGTGAGCTGATCGGCGGCCCCATCGGGCGGCGTGCCCTGCTCGGCACGTCCTGGTGGACGCCGCTACGCGTGGTCGTCATCGTGGCGGTCGGGATGTTCGCCCTCGGCATGGTGCAGAAGATGCCCTGCTACGACAGCGGCTGGTTCTTCGGCGCGAGTTCCCAGTACACCCACGCCTGCTACTCGGACATTCCGCACCTCTACCAGGGGCGTGGTTTCGCCGACGGTCTGGTGCCGTACTTCGACAAGCTCCCCGGCGACATGGACTACCTCGAATACCCGGTGCTGACCGGTGTGTTCATGGAGGTCGCCGCATGGCTCACGCCGGGCAGCGGCAGCATCCAGCTCCAGGAGCAGGTGTACTGGTTCGTCAACGCCGGGATGCTGATGCTGTGCGCGGCCGTCATCGCGGTGTGCGTGGTCCGCACGCACCGCCGGCGGCCCTGGGACGGTCTGCTGGTCGCTCTGGCGCCCGCTTTCGCCCTGACCGCCACCATCAACTGGGACCTCCTGGCGGTCGCTCTGACGGCCGCGGCGATGCTGATGTGGTCCCGGAGCCGTCCCCTGGCCTTCGGCGTCCTCCTGGGGCTTGCCACGGCCGCCAAGCTGTACCCCGTCTTCCTGCTGGGGCCGCTGTTCCTGCTGTGCTGGCGCGCGGGCAAATGGCGGGAGTTCTTCGTTGCCACCGCCGGAGCGGTGGTCGCCTGGCTCGTCGTGAACCTGCCGGTGATGATCTTCGCCTTCGACGGGTGGTCGAAGTTCTACACGTTCAGCCAGGAGCGGGGCGTCGACTTCGGTTCCTTCTGGCTGATCTGGGCGCAGAACACGACCACCCCGCCCAGCACCGACTTCGTGAACACCGCGGCCACGGTCCTGGTGCTGCTCTGCTTCCTGGGTATCGCCGCCCTGGCCCTCACCGCCCCGCGCCGGCCGCGCTTCGCCCAGCTGGCCTTCCTGGTGGTGGCGGCCTTCATCCTCACCAACAAGGTCTACTCCCCGCAGTACGTGCTGTGGCTGGTGCCGCTGGCCGTCCTCGCCCGGCCCAAGTGGCGGGACTTCCTGATCTGGCAGGCGTGCGAGGTGGCGTACTTCCTGGGGATCTGGATGTACCTCGCGTACACGACCAGCGGAGACGCCCACAAGGGGCTGCCGACCGACGGCTACCACTGGGCCATCGCCGTGCACCTGCTGGGCACGCTCTACCTGTGCGGCATGGTTGTGCGCGACATCCTCATGCCCGAGCGGGACGTGGTGCGCCGCACCGGGGAGGACGATCCCTCCGGCGGGGTGCTGGACGGAGCGGAGGACGTCTTCGTGCTCGGCGCGGCGGCCCGTCCCCCGCGCCATGCGGCCCACTTCGAGGGGCCGCAGGTGGAATGGGGAAGCCGATCGCCCGAGGACGGTTCGCTCTGAGCGAACATCCCAGGTTCTGAAGGGAGAAAGGGCCGTACACGGAGTCCGTGTACGGCCCTTTCGATGTCCGGGAGACCGTCAGCGGTCCACGATGCGGTCGAACTGTGTGGTGGTGTGCCGCAGATGGGCCACCAGTTCCTCGCCGACCGTCGGCTCCGGGGCGTCTGTCGGCACGAAGAGGATCGACACCTGCATGTGCGGCGGCTCCGCGAACCAGCGCTGCTTGCCGCCCCAGACGAACGGCGAAAGGTTCCGGTTCACCGTGGCCAGGCCGGCCCGTGCGACGCCCTTGGCGCGCGGCATGACGCCGTGCAGGGCCTTCGGGGCCTCCAGGCCCACCCCGTGCGACGTACCGCCCGCCACGACCACCAGATAGCCGTCCGAGGCCGCCTTCTGCTGCCGGTAGCCGAACCGGTCGCCCTTGGCGACGCGGGTGACGTCCAGGACCGCCCCGCGGTACTCGGTGGCGTCATGGTCCCCCAGCCACAGCCGGGTGCCGATCCGGGCCCGGAACCGGGTCTGCGGGAACTGCTGCTGCAGCCGGGCGAGTTCGTCGGCCTTGAGGTGGCTGACGAACATCGTGTGCAGCGGCAGCCGGGCCGCGCGCAGCCGGTCCATCCAGCCGATGACCTCCTCGACGGCGTCCGAGCCGTCGGTGCGGTCCAGGGGCAGGTGGATGGCGAAGCCCTCCAGCCGCACGTTCTCTATGGCCGAGTGCAGCTGCGGCAGGTCCTGCTCGCTGATGCCGTGCCGCTTCATCGTGGACATCACCTCGATGACCACGCGGGCGCCCACCAGGCCGTACACGCCGTCGATGGACGACACCGAGCGGATGACCCGGTCGGGCAGCGGCACGGGCTCCTCACCCCGTCGGTACGGGGTCAGCACCAGCAGGTCGCCGCCGAACCAGTCCTTGATGCGCGCGGCCTCGTACGTCGTGCCGACGGCGAGGATGTCCGAGCCGAGCCGCGTGGCCTCCTCCGCCAGCCGCTCGTGCCCGAAGCCGTAGCCGTTGCCCTTGCAGACCGGGACCAGGCCGGGGAACTGCTCCTGCACGTGCTTGTGGTGCGCCCGCCAGCGCGCGGTGTCGACGTAGAGCGTGAGCGCCATGGCCGGACCTGGAACCTTTCTGGGTGGCTGGGGTTGCCAGAGGAGTGCGGTGTGTCAGGGCTATAGAAGCACGGAGCGTGACGTCAGCGGCGCGACATGTAGATGTCGAGCGCCTTGTGGAGCAGCTTGTTCAGCGGGAAGTCCCATTCGCCGAGGTACTCGGCGGCCTGGCCGCCGGTGCCCACCTTGAACTGGATCAGGCCGAAGAGGTGGTCCGTCTCGTCCAGCGAGTCGGAGATGCCGCGCAGGTCGTAGACGGTGGCGCCGAGCGCGTAGGCGTCCCGCAGCATCCGCCACTGCATGGCGTTCGAGGGCCGCACCTCGCGGCCGATGTTGTCGGAGGCGCCGTAGGAGTACCAGACGTGCCCGCCGACGATCAGCATGGTCGCCGCGGACAGGTTCACCCCGTTGTGCCGGGCGAAGTACAGCCGCATCCGGTTCGGGTCCTCGGTGTTGAGGGCCGTCCACATGCGCTGGAAGTACGACAGCGGGCGCGGCCGGAAGTGGTCGCGCACGGCCGTGATCTCGTACAGCCGCTGCCACTCCGCCAGGTCCTGGTAGCCGCCCTGCACCACCTCGACGCCGGCCTTCTCGGCCTTCTTGATGTTGCGTCGCCACAGTTGGTTGAAGTTCTTGTGGACGTCTTCCAGGGAACGGTTCGCCAGCGGCACCTGGTAGACGTAGCGCGGCTGGACGTCGCCGAAGCCGGCGCCGCCGTCCTCGCCCTGCTGCCAGCCCATCCGGCGCAGCTTGTCGGCCACCTCGAAGGCGCGCGGCTCGATGAAGTCGGCCTCGATGTCGCGCAGCCGCTTCACGTCCGGGTTCTGGATGCCGGCCTTGATGGAGTTGGCCTCCCAACGCCGGATGATCACCGGCGGGCCCATCTTCACCGAGAACGCGCCCTGCTGCTTGAGGTGGGCCAGCATCGGCTGGAGCCACTCGTCGAGATTCGGCGCGAACCAGTTGATGACCGGGCCCTCGGGGAGGTAGGCGAGGTAGCGCTTGATCTTGGGCAGCTGCCGGTACAGCACCAGGCCCGCGCCGACCATCTCGCCGGTGCGCTCGTCGAACCAGCCGAGGTTCTCCGAACGCCACTCCGCCTTGACATCGGCCCAGGCCGGGACCTGCATGTGGCTAGCCGCCGGCAGACTCTGGATGTACGCCAGATGCTGTTCGCGGCTGATGGTCCTCAGGGTCAGGCTCATGTCGGGGCGCTCCTCGGGCTGGTGTGTCCCCATGGGTACAGGGGCTCCGGCTCTCGCGCCGAAGCCTACTGCGCCTCGCCCGCGGCCCGACTGGCCGTACGGCACCTACGCCCCGGCTCCGGTCCGGCCGGGGCGTTCCACGGTTGTGCGGGGGCGCCTGCTCAGCCGAACAGGCCGCCGTGCGCCATGCCGATGAAGAAGCCGATGCCCGAGGCACCGAGACCCAGGATCAGACCGAAACGCTCGCGTGTGGTGATCGAGACCCACTGCCCGTACAGACCGGTGAAGAGGCCGATCAGGCCGGTCCAGGAGCTGAGCAGGTGCAGGCTGTGGAAGAACGACGTGATGAAGGCGATCAGCCCGAGCGCCAGCGTCACTGCCATCAGTGAGTCCTGGAGCGGATGGGTCTTGCCGTCGGTGGCGAACAGGGATCCGGCGGTGTTGGGTCGCAATGCCTGTGCCATGGGGCACCTCCTGCGGAAGGTGGCGCATCGTAGCGCCGCTCACACCCGATGTGTACAGATTGAGGGCCATGGCCGCCGGATTTCAACCGGAAGCGGGTGTGCGGGTAGTCTGTAGCGTCTGCACCGGTGTCTGCCCAGGCCCTGCCCGGGATCCCAAGGGGAACCCCCGAATGTCAGTGGCTGCCGATACCGTTGCGTACGCATCACAACCCTCCTGCCACGGAACGACCGTGGCCGCTGAGTCCAAAGGAGGTGGGTTCCACATGCGTCACTACGAGGTGATGGTCATCCTCGACCCCGATCTGGAGGAGCGCGCTGTCGCCCCCCTGATCGAGAACTTCCTCTCCGTCGTCCGTGAGGGCAACGGAAAGGTCGAGAAGGTCGACACCTGGGGCCGTCGTCGTCTCTCGTACGAGATCAAGAAGAAGCCCGAGGGCATCTACTCGGTCATCGACCTGCAGGCCGAGCCTGTGGTCGTGAAGGAGCTCGACCGCCAGATGAACCTGAACGAGTCGGTCCTCCGGACCAAGGTCCTCCGCCCCGAGACCCACTGAGCTCTCCGCTCAGCTGATCTCGGGATTTCGAGTAGCAGCACAAGCAGCCAGCAGCAAACCCGCCGAGAGGTTCCCCCATGGCAGGCGAGACCGTCATCACGGTCGTCGGCAATCTTGTCGATGACCCCGAGCTGCGCTTCACCCCCTCCGGTGCGGCGGTCGCGAAGTTCCGTGTCGCGTCCACCCCCCGCACCTTCGACCGTCAGACCAACGAGTGGAAGGACGGCGAGAGCCTGTTCCTGACCTGCTCGGTCTGGCGTCAGGCGGCGGAGAACGTCGCGGAGTCGCTCCAGCGAGGCATGCGCGTCATCGTGCAGGGCCGGCTGAAGCAGCGGTCCTACGAGGACCGTGAGGGTGTCAAGCGCACGGTCTACGAGCTGGACGTCGAGGAAGTCGGCGCCAGCCTGCGGAGCGCCACGGCCAAGGTCACCAAGACCGCCGGTGGCGGTGGCCGCGGTGGCCAGGGTGGTTACGGCGGCGGCGGCGGTGGCGGTGGCGGCCAGGGTGGCGGCGGCTGGGGCGGTAGCTCCGGTGGCGGCAACCAGGGCGGCGCCCCCAACGACGACCCCTGGGCCTCCGGCGCTCCCGCCGGTGGTGGCAACCAGGGCGGTGGCGGCGGCTGGGGCGGCGGCTCCGGCTCCGGCTCCGGCGGCGGTGGCGGCTACTCGGACGAGCCCCCCTTCTAAGGGGCAAGGGCTCGTATCCCCACTTCTTGATCACACAGGAGAAACACCATGGCGAAGCCGCCTGTGCGCAAGCCTAAGAAGAAGGTCTGCGCTTTCTGCAAGGACAAGGTCACGTACGTGGACTACAAGGACACGAACATGCTGCGGAAGTTCATTTCCGACCGCGGCAAGATCCGTGCCCGCCGCGTGACCGGCAACTGCACGCAGCACCAGCGTGACGTCGCCACGGCCGTCAAGAACAGCCGTGAGATGGCGCTGCTGCCCTACACCTCCACTGCGCGCTAAGGGAAGGGTGACCGACTAATGAAGATCATCCTGACCCACGAGGTCTCTGGCCTCGGTGCCGCCGGCGACGTTGTCGACGTCAAGGACGGCTACGCACGCAACTACCTGATCCCGCGGAAGTTCGCGATCCGCTGGACCAAGGGTGGCGAGAAGGACGTCGAGCAGATCCGTCGTGCTCGCAAGATCCACGAGATCCAGACCATCGAGCAGGCCAACCAGGTGAAGGCCCAGCTCGAGGGCGTCAAGGTCCGCCTGGCCGTCCGTGCCGGCGACGCCGGCCGCCTCTTCGGTTCCGTCACCCAGGCCGACATCGCTTCGGCGATCAAGGCTGCCGGTGGCCCCGAGGTCGACAAGCGCCGCATCGAGGTCGGTTCGGCGATCAAGACGCTGGGCGCTCACGAGACGTCCGTGCGTCTGCACCCCGAGGTTGCCGCCAAGGTCAACATCGAGGTCGTCGCGGGCTGACGCTGCGCTCTGCACGAGCCGTAGCTGCATAAGGGCCGCACCCGTGAAGGGTGCGGCCCTTGTCTTTTGGTCGGCTCTCGTCGTCGACAGTGGTGTCGAGTCGCGGGTGTTTCACGTGAAACGTGACAGCCCGCGATGTTTCACGTGAAACCGTCGCCAGTGCGCGTCGGTCAGCGCGTCGCGCCGGTCACGATCCATCGGCCGGAGCGGGCACGCAGCCAGAGGGTGAGCATCCTTACGGCGATCATCAGCGTCATAGCTCCCCAGAGCGCTGTGAGCCCGCCGCCGAGGGCGGGGACGAGCAGCGCCACCGGAGTGAAGACCGCGAGCGTGAGGACCATGGCCCCGGCAAGATACGGCCCGTCTCCGGCGCCCATCAGGACACCGTCGAGGACGAAGACCACGCCGGAGATCGGCTGGGAGAGCGCCACGATGAGCAGTGCGGGCAACGCAGTGCTCTTCACGGCGGGGTCGCCGGTGAACAACGGGAGGAAGAGGGGCCGGGCGGCGATCACGAGCAGGCCCAGGATCACTCCGGTGGCGACGCCCCACTGCACCATGCGTCGGCAGGCTTCGCGGGCACCGACGGCGTCACTCGCGCCGAGATAGCGGCCGATGACGGCCTGTCCGGCGATCGCGATCGCGTCCAAGGCGAAGGCCAGCAGGCTCCACAGGGACAGCACGATCTGGTGGGCGGCGATATCGGCATCGCCCAGCCGGGCCGCCACGGCAGTGGCGATCATCAGGACGGCCCGCAGTGAGATCGTCCGGACGAGCAGGGGCACACCAGCCTGTGCCGAGGCCCGTATCCCGGCGGCATCGGGGCGCAACGACGCCCCGTGCCTGCGGGCACCCCGCACGACGACGGTCAGGTAGACCGCCGCCATTGCGCACTGGGCGATGACGGTGCCCCAGGCGGAGCCGGCGATGCCCAGTCCGGCCCCGTAGACGAGCGCCGCGTTGAGTCCGGCGTTGGCGATGAACCCCGCTACAGCGACGTACAGCGGTGTCCGGGTGTTCTGGAGGCCGCGCAGGACGCCGGTGGCGGCGAGCACGACCAACATGGCCGGGATGCCGAGGGAGGAGATCCTCAGATAGGTGGCCGCGTAGGGAGCCGCGGTGGCCGAGGCGCCGAAGACGTCCACGACGCCGGAGGCGAAGGGCAGGAGGACGGTGATGACCGCCGCACCGAGCAGCAGTGCCAGCCAGATGCCGTCCATTCCCTGGCGGATGGCTGCCTGGAGATCGCCTGCGCCGACCCGGCGGGCGACGGCGGACGTGGTGGCGTAGGCGAGAAAGACGAAGACGCTCACGGCGGTGGTGAGGAGAGCCGAGGCGATTCCGAGACCGGCGAGTTGCGCGGTGCCCAGGTGTCCGACGATCGCGCTGTCGGCCATGACGAAAAGCGGCTCGGCGACGAGTGCGCCGAAGGCCGGGACAGCCAGTGCGATGATCTCTCGGTCGTGCCCCCGTCGGGTGGCCTCGGAGGTCGCGGGAGCCTGTGACATGGGCGCTAATCTAATCGTCCACAGGTAAGTGATGCAAATACTTAGTGCCCCTTACCCGCCTCGGTGCGGCCCGCGCTGTCGCCCGTTGTTCGAAGGGATCTTGGCCCGACTGGGAAAGTTTTTCTTCTGCACAGTCGGTGGATGGGAAAAGTGCTGGTCAGGAGATGTTGTGGATGGCGATCGAGGGCTTGTTCACAGGGCTGTCCACCGTGTCGTGCACAGGTTTTGGCGGGTTCTCCACAGCATACGGGCGGTCGTCCACATGGCCTGTGGATAACCAGATTGGCTGACGGTGCCCGCGGGCCTAACGTGGTCCGGCACCCGCTCCTTGTCGCGGCCTCGGAAACCTCACAAAACCGACGCGTCCAGAACCGGAATGGGGCGTCCTGGTTGTCAGTGCCGTGCCGTACAAAAGAGGGCATGGCGAGGTCCGCGGTGCGGACGGGAGGAGGTGTCTCGGTGAGCATTTCCGAGCCCTTGGACGATCCGTGGGCCGACGCCGGTCCGGGTGATCGTCTGCCCGCCTCCCGCCGGCGGGACGAGGGCGGTCGAGGCCGGGACGACCGGCACGACCGGGGCCGGGACAGCGGAGACTGGGACGGTGGGGGCGCCACCTTCGAGCGGGTTCCCCCGCAGGACCTGGACGCCGAGCAGTCCGTGCTCGGCGGCATGCTCCTCTCCAAGGACGCCATCGCCGACGTCGTCGAGATCCTCAAGGGCCACGACTTCTACAAGCCCGCGCACGAGACGATCTACCAGGCGATCCTCGACATCTACGCGAAGGGCGAGCCGGCCGACCCCATCACCATCGCCGCCGAGCTCACCAAACGCGGCGAGATCAACAAGGTCGGCGGCGCCTCCTATCTGCACACCCTCGTCCAGACGGTACCCACGGCGGCGAACGCCGAGTACTACGCGGAGATCGTCCACGAGCGGGCGGTGCTGCGCCGCCTGGTCGAGGCGGGCACCCGCATCACACAGATGGGATACGCGGCCGACGGCGACATCGACGAGATCGTCAACAGCGCCCAGGCGGAGATCTACGCCGTCACCGAACAGCGGACCAGCGAGGACTACCTGCCGCTCGGCGACATCATGGAGGGCGCCCTCGACGAGATCGAGGCGATCGGCTCCCGCACCGGTGAGATGACGGGTGTGCCCACCGGCTTCACGGACCTGGACTCGCTCACCAACGGCCTGCATCCGGGCCAGATGATCGTCATCGCCGCGCGTCCCGCCATGGGCAAGTCGACCCTCGCGCTGGACTTCGCCCGGGCCGCCTCCATCAAGAACAACCTGCCCAGCGTCATCTTCTCCCTCGAAATGGGCCGCAACGAGATCGCGATGCGTCTGCTGTCCGCCGAGGCCCGGGTCGCCCTGCACCACATGCGCTCCGGCACGATGACCGACGAGGACTGGACCCGGCTGGCCCGCCGGATGCCGGACGTCTCGGCCGCCCCGCTCTACATCGACGACTCCCCGAACCTGTCGATGATGGAGATCCGCGCCAAGTGCCGTCGGCTGAAGCAGCGCAACGACATCAAGCTCGTGATCATCGACTATCTGCAGCTGATGCAGTCCGGCGGCAAGCGGTCCGAGAGCCGCCAGCAGGAGGTGTCGGACATGTCGCGAAACCTCAAGCTGCTGGCCAAGGAGCTGGAGGTGCCGGTAATCGCGCTCTCACAGCTCAACCGTGGTCCCGAGCAGCGTACGGACAAGAAGCCGATGGTCTCCGACCTGCGTGAGTCCGGCTCCATCGAGCAGGACGCCGACATGGTCATCCTGCTCCACCGCGAGGACGCCTACGAGAAGGAGTCGCCGCGCGCGGGCGAGGCCGACATCATCGTCGGCAAGCACCGAAACGGCCCGACCGCGACGATCACCGTGGCCTTCCAGGGCCACTACTCCCGCTTTGTGGACATGGCGCAGACCTGAGTCGACCCATAGAGCAGATCTGCTCCGGGCCGGGTCGGCACCGACCTGGTCCGTCCCGGTGAAATGGACTCGACTCAGGTCCGCCCACCAGATGGACTGGGCGCATGACGACATTCCAGGAAGAGCTGCTCCCCGCCACCCGACGGGCGCTGCTGCACCGGATCGCCGTGGCCCAGTCGGAAGGCCGGGCGCCCTCGCTGGTGGCGGCGGTCGTTCGAGGCGGGCGGGCCGTCTGGCACGGGGCGCGGACCTCGGTGGACGGGCATGGGCCGGACGAGAACGTGCAGTACCGGATCGGCTCGATCACCAAGACGTTCACTGCCGTTCTGGCCCTCCGGCTGCGTGACGAGGGGCTGCTCGACCTCGGTGACCCGTTGGAGAAACATCTGCCGGGCACCGGTGCGGGGGAGGCGACCATCGCCGAACTCCTCGCGCACACCGGTGGCTTGGCGGCCGAGTCACCCGCACCCTGGTGGGAGCGCACCCCGGGCTCGCTACGTCCGGAGCTCAGCGACGTGCTCGGCGAGCAGCCCCTCCTGCACCCCGTCGGCCGCCGCCACCACTACTCCAACCCCGGCTACACCCTGCTCGGCGCGCTGGTCGAGGAACTCCGTGGTGTCCCCTGGGAGGAGGTACTGCGGCAGGAGGTGCTCCGGCCCCTGGGCCTCGACCGCACGAGCGCCCAGCCGCAAGCGCCGCACGCGGGTGGCTGGGCGGTGCACCCCTGGGCCGACGCCCTGCTCCCGGAGCCGTCGGAGGACCTCGGGCGGATGGCACCGGCCGGGCAGCTCTGGTCCACCACCGGCGACCTGGCCCGCTTCGCGGTGTTCCTGGCGGCCGGGGACGACCGGGTACTGAGCGCCGAGTCGGTGCGGGAGATGCGCACCCCGGCAGCCCCCGCCGAACCCGCCGACGTGCTGGACGGTGCCACCTACGGCCTCGGCCTGCAGATCCAGCGCCGTGACGGGAGGCTGTTGGTCGGGCACTCCGGCTCGCTGCCCGGCTTCCTGGCCAACCTCACCATCAGCGTGGACGACGACGTGGCGGCCGTGGTGCTGGCGAACTGCACCTCCGGCCCGCTGCTGTCCGCCACCGGTGCCGACCTCGTCCGGATCGTCGCGGACGCCGAGCCGCGCATCCCCGAACCCTGGCGCCCTCTGCCGCAGGTCGAGCCGTCCGTCCTGGAGCTGGCAGGCCCGTGGTACTGGGGCACACATGCCTTCGTGCTGCGGGTGTCGGCCGACGGGCTTGTCTCACTGGGGCCGCTGACCGGCGCCGGCCGCCGTGCCCGTTTCCGTTCCAACGGCGACGGCACCTGGACCGGCCTGGAGGGCTATTACGCGGGAGAGCTGCTACGGCCTGTACGGCGCCCGGACGGCACCGCGAGCCATCTGGACCTCGGATCGTTCGTGTTCACACGTCAGCCGTACGACGAGACGGCTCCTGTGCCCGGTGGGGTGGACCCCGAGGGATGGCGGGGGATCGGTTAGCGGACGACAGAGCGGGGGCGGTGTTTCACGTGAAACACCGCCCCCGCACGCATGCTCCGCTCGGCGTGAGCCGTCGGGGTTCAGATTTCGAGCTTGAACCCCGTGTGCGACGCGGTGAAACCGAGCCGCTCGTAGAAGCGATGGGCGTCGACCCGGGACGTGTCCGACGTGAGCTGGACCAGCCGGCAGCCCTGGCGGCGGGATTCGTCGATGGCCCACTCGATGAACCGGCTACCCAGCCCGCTGCCGCGCTCGTCGGCGTGGATACGTACACCTTCGATGATCGACCGGGTGGCACCACGCCTCGACAGCCCCGGAATGACCGTGAGTTGGAGTGTGCCGACGACGCGGCCTTCGCGGACGGCGACGACCAGCTGCTGGTTGGGATCGGCGCTGAGCCGTTCCAGGGCGCGCAGATAGGGCGTCAGGTCGTCCGGCGTCTCCCGCTGGGCGCCCAGCGGGTCGTCGGCGAGCATGCCGACGATGTCCGGGACGTCGTCGGCGACCGCGGTGCGTATGTCAAGGTCTCCCATACCCGCAGCCTATGCGGGCACGTGCAGCGACTCCACGGCCCGGACCAGGGGAGCCAGGTCCGGGTTCCTGGCCGCTTCGTCGAGGGACTCGCGCAGTGCCGTGTCGTTGGTGGGGCGAGCCTCTTCCAGCAGCCCGAGGCCTGCCTCGGTGACGTTGGTGTAGATGCCGCGGCGGTCGGTCGGGCAGAGGTAGCGCTCCAGAAGGCCGCGGTCCTCCAGGCGCGTGACCAGCCGGGTGGTGGCGCTCTGGCTGAGTACGACCGCGTCGGCCACCTGCTTCATCTGCAGATGGCCCCCTTCGCCGTCGTGCTGCCGGCTGAGGACGTCGAGCAGGGAGTACTCGCGCACGCTCAGATCGTGCTTGGCCTGAAGGGCGCGCTCGATGTGCGCCTCGATCCTGCCGTGCAGCAGGGAAAGGGCACACCAGCCCTGGGCGAGGGCAGTGAGCGCGGGGTCCGTCGCTGTCATGGGCGTTTTCCTCCGTCCAGGAGCCGCTGCACCCAGGATAGAGCAGTCGCGCAATATCCCTCGCTTGCATATAGCCCGCGTGTGCAACTATTGTGAACGCACGCAAAGCGCACCTGCAATCGTCTGGGAAGGACCTACACCCATGCCTCTCGCGCTTCTGGCCCTCGCGATCGGGGCCTTCGGAATCGGAGCGACCGAATTCGGGATCATGGGCCTGCTGCCCGAGGTCGCTGGTGACTTCGGGGTCTCCATCCCGACCGCCGGCCTGCTCGTCACCGGCTACGCGCTGGGCGTGGTGATCGGCGCCCCGCTGATGACCGTGCTGGGCACGAAGGTTCCTCGCAAGCGGATGCTGATGCTGCTGATGGGCTTCTTCATCGCCGGCAACCTGCTGACCGCCGTAGCCCCCGTCTTCGCCGTCATGCTGATCGGCCGGGTGGTCGCCTCCCTCGCCCACGGCGCCTTCTTCGGGATCGGCTCGGTCGTGGCGGCCGAGCTGGTCTCCCCGAGCAAGAAGGCAGGGGCCATCGCGATGATGTTCACCGGCCTCACCGTCGCCAACGTCATCGGCGTCCCGCTCGGCACCCTCGTGGGTCAGCACGCCGGCTGGCGCGTCACCTTCGGCATCATCGCCGCCCTCGGCGTCGTCGGCCTGGCCGGTATCGCCAAGCTGGTCCCCGAACTGCCCAAGCCGCAGGGCGTGCAGCTGCGGCACGAGCTGGCCGCGTTCAAGAACACCCAGGTCCTGCTCGCCATGGCGATGACCGTCCTCGGCTTCGGCGGGGTCTTCGCGGCCATCACCTACATCGCGCCGATGATGACCCACGTCACCGGTTTCACCGACGGCTCCGTCACCTGGCTGCTGGTTCTCTTCGGTCTCGGCATGGTCGCCGGCAACCTGGTCGGCGGGAAGTTCGCCGACCGCGCCCTGATGCCCATGCTGTACGTGTCCCTGGGTGCCCTGGCCGTCGTCCTCGCCCTCTTCACCCTCACCGCGCACAGCAAGATCGCCGCCGCCGTGACCGTCACCCTGATCGGCGCCCTCGGCTTCGCCACCGTTCCGCCGCTCCAGAAGCGTGTCCTGGACCAGGCACACGGCGCTCCCACCCTGGCCTCGGCCGTGAACATCGGCGCCTTCAACCTCGGCAACGCCCTGTCCGCCTGGCTCGGAGGCATCGTGATCGCCGCCGGCTTCGGCTACACCTCCCCCAACTGGGTCGGCGCCGCCCTCGCCGCGGCCGCTCTCGCCCTCGCCTTCCTGTCGGCCGCACTGGAGCACCGCGACAGCGCCCCGAGCGCGGTGGTCACCGGCGGCACGCCCGCAGGACAGCGGGCCTCGGTCCACCACTGACCGCCCGCGCATTTCTCACCGCACGTCAGCACCATCCAAGGAGAACCATGAGCACCACCCCCGTCGCCCCGCTCACCACCCAGGACGCCGAGTTCCTGATCACCGAGGCCGGCCGCGCCGCCGAGGCCGCCGGGGTCACCGTCAGTGTCACCGTGCTGGACGCCGGGGGTCATCTGCTGGCCTTCCGGCGGGATGACCGCGCCGTGCTGATCTCCGGTGAGACCAGCACCCGCAAGGCCTACACGGCACTCCAGCTGAACACCCCCACCGCCGACCTCGTCGACGCCGTCCAGCCCGGCGGCCTCTTCCACACCCTGCCCACGGCGCTCGACCGGCCGCTGCTCTTCATCGCGGGCGGTGTCCCCGTCCAGCGCGACGGCCGGCTCATCGGGGCGATCGGTGTCGGGGGCGGCGCGCCCGACCAGGACCACGGCTTCGCCACCGCCGCCGTAGCGGCACTCGCCTGACAGAACCTCGCTCGACGGCGGACGCCGGCTCCCCGGGGAGCCGGCGTCCGCCGGTGTCGAAGGCTGCTCAGCCCGCCGCGACCGTCAGCGGCGCGAACCGCCGTGTCCAGTCCCCCGGTGGCTCCGTGATCCCGTAGGTCATCACCGAGTTCATGGCGACGGAGGCCAGCCCGCGCGCCTTGGCCCAGGCCAGCAGTTCCTCGTGCCGGACGTCGATGTCGGTACGGAGCGGGCGGTCGGTGTGGGCGGCGAGTGAGGCGATCAGGGACTTCGCCGTCTCCGTGTCGCGGGCGATCAGCGGTCCGACGACATGCGTGTCCATGTTGGGCCAGGCGGCCGCGTACCCGACGATCCGCCCGTCGCTCACGGCGACGCGCAGCAGGTCCGAGAACGCGGGCAGCCGGGTGATGAGCGGGGTGCGGTCGACGCCGAACACCTCCTCGTCGAGCCGGAGGACGGAACCGAGGTCCTCGGCGGTGGCCGCCCGGGTCACCACCCGAGGCTCGGGCTCGCCCGGCGTGAAGGAGCCGCAGAGCATCTCCGAACGCCCCGTGACCTTGAATCCCAGCTCCTCGTAGAGCGGCCGGCCGTACGGCGTCGCGTACAGGGTCAGCGGAGTCGTTCCCATCGCCGAGATGATGTGCCGCATCAGCCGGCGCCCGATGCCCCGGCGGGCGTGTCGTTCGGCGACCAGGACCATGCCGACCGCGCCGAGATGCGGGCGTTCCCTCGGGCCGTACTCCGTGACGACACAGGCGGCGACCAGGCCGCCTCCGGGGTCGTCGATCCCGTACCCCTTCCCGGCCGTGAGGAGCAAGCGCCACTTGTGTTCCTCACGGGGCCACCCCCGATCCTCGGACAAGTCGGCGCAGGCGCTGAGATCGCGTGGCGTCAGTCGGCGGATGGGCAGAGGGGCGTCGGAAGGAGTTGACACGCAGGTCAGGCTTGCCGACCGATACCCCCGGCGTCCACCTGTTTCAGGTTGGACGTACGTGCTTTTGGCCATGTCGTGTCCGGGGGCTCAGCCCCTGGACAAGGCAAGGGGCGTTTCACGTGAAACATCGCCGTATGGCCCCCACGCGGTGCCGCGCCAAGGAGTCCTGTGTGCTGCCCGTTAGCCTCGAGCCCATGGCGCGACTTCACCTCTTCGATCTCGACGGCACTTTGCTGCACGGCACCTCTGCACCCGTCGAGATATCCCGTCAACTCGGTCTGGAAGCGGAGACCGTGGAGCTTGACCGGGCGATTTCGGCGGGACGGATAGCTCCGCCGGAGTATGCGGCGCGGGTGTACACCCTCTGGGCCGAGCTGACCGAGGCACATGTGACGGCAGCCTTCGACGGCGCGCCGTGGCTGGCCCGTATCCGGGATGTCTGGGCCGAGATCAGGGGAACGGGGGACTACTGCGCGGTGGTCTCGCTCTCGCCCTCGTTCTTCGTGGAACGTCTGCTGGACTGGGGAGCCCACGCGGCCTTCGGATCCCGCTTCCCGGCGGTGCCGTTCGTCGAACCGGTGGATCCGGCGGGAGTCCTCACCGCCGCGGGCAAGGTCACGATCGCGGACCGGCTGTGCGAGCGGTTCGGGGTCGGCCGTGCGGACTGCGTCGCCTACGGCGACTCGATGTCGGACAGGGACTTGTTCGGCGCGGTTCCGGTGTCCGTGGCGGTCAACGCGGACGGACATCTCGCCGGTCTCGCGACGTACTCCTACACGGGCCGGGATCTATGGGATGCCTATGAATTGGCGCGCGGCGCCCGGTAATTGAGGGAACCAGCGGTTCGCCCGTTGCCAGTTTCACGGGGGAGACAGGGGGGACTTGTGTGCGTGGCGACGGCCGGTAGGGTCGACTCCGGTTAACGTCCGGGGCCGGACGCTCCCGGCGGGAGTGATTGCGGCCCATGTCACACTCTCGCCTTACTTGTCCGTACACGGGGAATCGCGGGTTGAATGTGGTCGTGTCGGCCACGGGGCCCGACCGGGGAGAGCTAGCCGTCAACGGGGGAAAGCAAGCACCTTCCGAGTGAAGTGCGCAGACCGACCGCAAGATGTTCGAGGCGAGGGCACACCATGGACGCTCCGACCACCACGTCGGCGGGCAACGACGGGGCCGGCGGAGGCAACTGGTTCCCGTCCCACGACGGGCCCGCGGTCGATCCCTCCGCCGGACCTCCGGGCGTGGCGCCGGGAGGCGGGCAGGAACCGCCCCAGGGCCGTCCTCTCGTGCCCGCAGAGCCCCGGGAGCGAATACGGCAGTCGGCGGAGTCGACGCGCCTTCAGGGAGCCCCTCAGGGCCCCTCCACTGGACAGCGCGCGGCGCCAGGCTCCTTCCCCACCGCGACCGGGCATCCCGCACCCGGCTCCTTCGAAGAGCGCGTCCCGCCACCGCGGAGCGCTCAGCAGCCGCAGAGCGCCTCTCCGGACGCGGTCCGCATCCGCGGCACCATGGCCGAGATCGGTCCGATCGCCGACAAGGTCACCTCGTACTTCTACGCACTGCTCTTCGTCCGCCACCCCGAACTGCGCTCGCTGTTCCCGGCCGCCATGGACACCCAGCGGGACCGGCTGCTGAAGGCGCTGCTCACCGCGGCCGAGCACATCGACAACCCGCCCGTCCTGGTCGAGTACCTCCAGAACCTGGGACGCGGCCACCGCAAGTACGGCACCAGGCCCGAGCACTACCCGGCCGTCGGGGAGTGCCTCATCGGCGCACTCAGCAAGTACGCCGCGGGCAGCTGGGATCCCGAGACGGAGGCGGCCTGGGTACGGGCGTACACGACGATGTCCCAGGTGATGATCGACGCGGCGGCCACGGACGAACTGCGCGCGCCGGCCTGGTGGCACGCGGAGATCGTCGCCCACGACCTCAGGACCGCGGACGTCGCGGTGCTCACACTCCGTCCGGACCAGCCGTACCCCTTCCTTGCCGGGCAGTACGCGAGCCTGGAGACACCTTGGTGGCCGCGCGTGTGGCGGCACTACTCCTTCGCCTCCGCGCCCCGCTCGGACGGCCTGCTCACGTTCCATGTGAAGGCCGTCCCGGCAGGCTGGGTCTCCAACTCACTGGTGCACCGTGCCCGCCCCGGTGACGTCGTCCGCCTCGGCCCGGCCGGTGGCTCGATGACCGTCGACCACATGCGGGACAGCGGACTGCTCTGCCTGGGCGGCGGCACCGGCATCGCGCCCATCAAGGCGATGGTCGAGGACATCGCCGAGCGCGGCTCGCGCCGCCCGGTCGAGGTGTTCTACGGCGCCCGTACCGACCACGACCTCTACGACATCGACACCCTGCTCCGGCTCCAGCAGAGCCATCCCTGGCTCGCGGTCCGTGCGGTCGTCGACCAGCGGGCTCACCTCCAGCTCCCCGACGCCATCCGCGGCTACGGCCCGTGGATCGAGTACGACGCCTATCTCTCGGGTCCGCCCGGCATGATCCGCAACGGGATCACCGCGCTACGGGCCGCCGGCATTCCCGCGCACCGCATCCGGCACGACTCGGTCGAGGAACTGGTCGTCGTCGGCGACTGACCCGTCACCCGAGATCCGGGGCGTGCATGGCCCGCACGCCCTCGATGTTGCCGTCCAGGTAGTGCCGCAGCGACAGCGGTACGAGATGGACGGAGGCGATCCCGACACGGGTGAACGGGACACGCACGATCTCGTACTCGCCGGCGGGCTCGTCGACTTCAGGACCGTGCCGAAGGGCCGGGTCCATGGACTCCAGCCGGCAGACGAAGAAGTGCTGCACCTTCACACCGGTCGCGCTGCCGCTCTCACCGATGTGCTCCACGGTGTCCACGAAGCAGGGCACCACGTCGGTGATCTTGGCGCCGAGCTCCTCGTCCACCTCGCGGTGCAGGGCATCGACGACGGTGGCGTCCTCCGGCTCGACCCCGCCACCAGGCGTAACCCAGTAGGGATCGACACCGGGCTTGGTGCGCTTGATCAGAATCAGGTCGTCGCCGTCCAGGAGAACGGCACGGGCGGTGCGCTTGACCACGGGTCGGACGGTCATGGGAGAAATGTGGCCCAGCTGGTTCCACGTGAAACATCGCGAAGCGCCACCGTACGGCCGCATTGAGTCAACTCCGCAGGATGTGCTCAGCCCCAGTCCGCGGACGCCTGCTGGAGCCACTCGTGCGCACGTGCCACATGCGGCATGGCGAGCGTGCCGGTACGCACCACGAGGAAGTACGTCCGAAGCGGAGGCACTGCGGGATCGTGCAGCGACACGACCTCACCGCGGTCCAGGGCGTACGTGCACAGATACCGGGGCAGCACGGCGAGGCCGGCACCCGCGACCGCGCAGGCGAGGACCGCGCGCAGATCCGGCACCACGACCGTGCCCGAGGCGGCCGGCCGCGTGTCGAAGACGGAACCCCAGTAACGCGAGACGAACGGCAGCGACTCGTGGACCTCGACGACCGGGAGGTTGTCCAGGGCGGCGGCGCCCTTGCCGCGCACCATGCCGTCGCCGATTTCCTCGGCCCAGCGCGGAGCGGCGACCAGTACATGCTCCTCGTCGCAGAGCGCGGCGGCGGTGAGCAGGGCGCCGCGCGGCCGGACCGTACTGATGGCCAGGTCATGGTGACCGGCGGACAGCCCCTCCAGGGTTTCCTCGGCGTTCCCGAACGAGGCACGCAGTGCGAAGCCCTGCCCGTCGTCTCCGGCGAGCTCCGCGAGAGCGGGAAGGGCGCGCTCGGCGGTGAACTCGGGCGGTCCGGCGAGGTGCAGGGTACGCACCGAGGAGTCGTCGTCGAGACCGCGTTCCGCTATCTCCACGAGGGCGTCGAGATGCGGGGCGGCCTTGTGGGCGAGTTCGTCGCCGATGGTCGTGGGGGTCACCCCGCGGGCCTGGCGCAGGAAGAGCGGTCGGCCCAGTTGCCGTTCCAGGGTCCGGATCTGGGAGGTCACGGCGGGCTGCGAGAGGCCGAGCAGGGCCGCGGCGCGGGTGAAGGAGCCGGCCCGGTGCACGGTGACGAAGGTGCGCAGCAAGGTCAGATCCATCGCACGCCCTTCCCTTCGGCCTGCCCTTTTCCGCCTCCGGACAGGCCTTCAACTATAAATAAGTCGATAGGTCTCTGTCGCTACAGTGATTGGACACTGACGCAGAGTCAACTAGCCTTGGTCGCGCGGTTCTTGGCGCGCGAGAACCGGGACGGTCCGAGCCACGAGGGGGGAGGCTCGGACCGTCCGTTATGCGTAGCCGGACCCGTGGGGGCGTCCGTAATCCGGTCACCGGTCCGACTCGTCGAGGGCGCGCAGTACATCGGCCACGAGGTCCTCGGGGTCCTCGGCCCCGACCGAGAGCCGGACGAAGCCGTCCGGCACGTCGTCCCCGCCCCAGCGGCGCCGCCGCTCGGCCGTGGAACGCACTCCGCCGAAGCTCGTCGCGTCGTCGACCAGCCGCAGGGACTCGAGAAAGCGCTCGGCACGCGTGCGCGTGGGCAGCGTGAAGGAGATCACCGAGCCGTAGCGGCGCATCTGCTGCGAGGCGATCTTGTGCGCGGGGTCGTCGGGCAGTCCCGGGTAGCGCAGGGCGGTCACCTCGGGCCGCTCACGCAGTGCCTCCGCGAGCAGCAACGCGGTCGCGTTCTGCCGGTCCACCCGCAACTGGAGGGTGGCGAGGGAGCGATGGGCCAACCAGGCTTCCATCGGTCCCGAGATCGCCCCGATGATCTTGCGCCAGCGGCGTACGGCGGCCATGGCCGCCGCGTCGCGCCCGGCGACGTACCCCAGCAGGACGTCCCCGTGGCCGGTGAGCTGCTTGGTGCCGCTGGCCACGGAGAAGTCGGCGCCCAGCGCCAGCGGCCGCTGGCCGAGCGGGGTGGCGAGGGTGTTGTCGACGGCGACCAGGGCGCCACGTGCGTGTGCCGCCTCGGCGAGCCGCCGGATGTCGCAGACGTCGAGCCCGGGGTTGCACGGCGACTCGATCAGCAGCAGCTTCGCACCGTCCAGGACGTCGAGCTGCGCGTCGCCGGCGGTCGGTGCGGTGCGTACCTCGATGCCGTACGCCTCCAGCTGGGCTCGGACCAGCGGCAGCACCTGGTAGCCGTCGGAGGGCAGGACGACCGCATCCCCGGCGCTCAGCTGGGAGAAGAGCACCGCGGCGATCGCCGCCACACCGGAGGCGAACACCAGCGTCTCGACGCCCGCGTCGCCGGGTGCCTCCAACTCGCCGATGGCCCGCTCCAGATGGGTCCAGGTCGGGTTCTCGTCGCGGCCATAGGCGTACGGGCCGCTCACCTCGCCCGGCAGATGGAAGTGCGCGGCGAAGACCGGCCCGGGCAGGGTCGGCTCGTTCTTGACCGGTTCGGGCAGGCCCGCGCGCACCGCGCGCGTGCCCTCGCCCATCGTCGCGTCGCTCATGCCGCTGTCCCCTCCGCTTCGGCCCGTACCGCGGCGAGCAGACCCGTACTCGCCGCCTCCACCATCTCAAGACACTCCTCGAAGCCGTCCAGACCGCCGTAGTACGGATCCGGTACGTCCGGGTCGTCGCCTGCCGCAGGGTCGAACGAGCGCAGCAGCCGGACCTTGCGCGCGTCCTCCTCGGTGGGCGCGAGGCGGCGCAGCGCCTTGAGGTGGCCGGAGTCGAGGGCGATCACGAGGTCGAGGCGGGCGAACCACGACGCCTGGAACCGGCGGGCGGTGTGCTCGCTGTCGTAGCCGTGCTCCTCCAGGACGCGGGCGGTGCGCGGGTCGGCGCCGTCGCCCTCGTGCCAGCCGCCGGTGCCGGCGCTGTCGGCCTCCACGCGGTCGTCGAGCCCGGCCTCGGCCACGCGGGCGCGGAAGACGGATGCGGCCATCGGGGAACGGCAGATGTTGCCGGTGCAGACGAAGCAGACGCGGTAGGTCATCGGGTTCTCAGTCCGAGTCGGGAAGGATCATGTTGAGGGCCCAGGACACGATCGAGATGATCAGACCGCCGAGGACGGCCGTCCAGAAGCCCTCCACGTGGAAGCTCAGGTCGAGCTTGTCGCACACCCACGAGGTCAGCAGCAGCATCAGCGCGTTGACCACCAGGGTGATCAGGCCGAGCGTGAGGATGAACAGCGGGAAGGTCAGGACCTTCACGATCGGCTTGACCAGGAAGTTGACCAGGCCGAAGACCAGGGCGACCAGGATCAGCGTCCAGACCTTCTTGGCGGTGCTGTCGCCGGTCAGGGTGATCTTGTCGAGCAGCCATACGGCGACCGCCAGGGCGCCCGCGTTGGCGATCGTCTTGACTACGAAATTCTTCATGTGTCTGATCGTGACAGAAGAGATCGGATGCAAATAGTGAGGCGAGGGCGACAACTGCGATGAAGGCATTCCGGCTGGACGAACTGGAGGCGGAGCGCGCCGCCAACGACGGGGCCTACCTGCAGTTCCTGCGCGAGCGGAACATGTCGGTCGGCCTCTACGCCCTCGACGCGGGCTCGCACGACCCGCAGCAGCCGCACAACCAGGACGAGGTCTACTTCGTCGTCAGCGGCCGTGCCGCGATCACCGTGGGCATGGAGACCACGCAGGTGGCCCGGGGCAGCGTGGTGTACGTGCCGGCCGGGGTGGCCCACAAGTTCCATCACATCAGCGAGGATCTGCGGGTTCTGGTCGTCTTCTCTCCCCCCGAGGCCTGACCCCGGCCTCGGGGTTCCCTAGGGGAAGGGTCAGGGGAGGACAAGGGATCCCGGGCCTCCGTACGACCCCTTCGCGGCTCTAGCATCGGGTGCGGGACATCGCATCGTGCGGGACGCACGAGACCGTACGTGCCGGAGCGCACGAGAAAGCGGAGGACAGGGCAATGCGAGAGATCTTCACAGGTCTGCCGTGGTGGGTGAAGTGGATCGCGGTGCCGGTCATCGCGCTGGTGGTGTTCGGCGGCCTGATCACGGCCGTGATCGGTTGGGTGGTCTTCCTGCTCTTCAAGCTGCTGATCTTCGTGGCGCTGGTCGGCGGACTGATCTACATCGTGCGGAAGTTCATGTCGAACTCCTCGTCGAAGAGCGACTGGTGAGGACCGCGGGAATCGGTGGCCGGTAATCAGGAGTCACCGGTTCCCTCGGGCGAGGGAAGTTTCCCGTACGGGCCGACCGGGAGCGTCGGCGGACGGTTAGAGTCGCTGACCCCCTCGCGCTCCGGGAGTGACTCTTGGCCACGCTTGACGCCACCTCCGCACCCACGGAACACCCTCCGCCCCCGACCCAACGCAGTTCCGGCACACCCCCCGTGCAGCGGCCGGCCTCCCCGGCCGTCCCCGCGCAGCCGCATACGGCCACCCTCATCGGCTCCGTGCAGCGCGCGATGCGCCTGCTGGAGTGCGTCGCCGGACACGAACACGGCGCCCCCGCCAAACAACTGGCCCGCGCGACCGGCCTCGCCCTGCCCACCGCGTACCACCTGCTGCGCACCCTGGTCCACGAGGGCTACCTGCGCCGTGACAAGGGGCTGTTCTTCCTCGGTGAGGCGGCGGAGCGGCTGAGCAGCAGCGGAGCGCAGCAGAAACGTCGCAGCGCGGTCGTCGACACCCTCGCCCACTGGCGGGATTCGATCGGTGTCCCGGTGTACTACGCCATGTACCGGGACGGCGAGATCGAGGTCATGAGCATCTCCGACTCCCCGGCCGCCCCGGCGGTCGAGGAGTGGGCCGGCTTCCGTGAGACCGGGCACGCGCACGCCGTCGGCCAGTGCCTCCTCTCCCAGCTGGACCAGGACGTCCGCCGCGACCATCTCCGCCGCTATCCCGCGCGGCCCCTCACCCCGTACACGGTCCGTGACGACCAGACACTGCTGCGACGGCTGGAACGGACGCGGCGGATGGAGCCGGTGGTGGAGCGCCAGGAGTACGCACTGGGGACGGTGTGTGCGGCGATCCCCCTCACCGTCGGCACGACGGCCGCCACGATCGCCATCTCCCTCCCCCTCCACCAGGCCGACCGGCTGCTGCCCGCCGTCCGGCAGTTGCAGGCCGAAGTGGGCCGGCACCTGGGGTCCCTGGCCATCGCTATCAGTATCTGAAAACTCACTCCTTGTGATCTCCCGTGTACTTTCAGCAAGATTTGACCACCAGCAAAGGGATAAAACCCGGCCAGTCGGTGTCATATGACGGGGTAGGCAATGCGCGAGTCCGTACAAGCAGAAGTCATGATGAGCTTTCTCGTCTCGGAGGAGCTCTCCTTCCGCATCCCCGTGGAGTTGCGCTACGAGACCTGTGATCCCTATGCCGTCCGGCTCACCTTCCATCTGCCCGGGGACGCCCCGGTGACCTGGGCCTTCGGCCGGGAGCTGCTGATCGACGGGGTGGGGAGGCCGTGCGGGGAGGGCGATGTGCACATCGCGCCCGCCGATTCCGAGGTGCTGGGAGAGGTGCTGATCCGGCTTCAGGTCGGCGGCGACCAAGCGGTGTTCCGCTCCTCCGCGCCCCCGCTGGTCGCCTTCCTCGACCGCACGGACAAGCTGGTGCCGCTCGGCCAGGAGGGCTCGCTCGCCGACTTCGACGCCCACCTCGACGACGCCCTGGACCGCATCCTGGCCGAGGAGCCAAGCGCCGGGTGAAGCGCCACGGCACGGAGCCGCGCGCCGCTCGGCCGGGCCGTGTGAGGACACGCAGGAACGCTTCTGCGCGTCCGTGCGCGGCCCCTGCCGGAATGCTTCTCCTTAGGTGCACCGTCCGCGCCCCCACCTCGTGGACGGCCTTCTCCCGGGCCGTCCACCGCGCCTCACCGCTTGCGGCGCCGCCCCCGCCCGCCGCGCGCCGCGGCCGGCGCGGCCGGCGCGGCCTCCACGGGTACGGGCGTCCCGGCGCCCGGCCGGTCGGCCGACACCACCAGGGCCGCGAGCAGCGTGGTGACCGGAACCGAGGCGACCAGGCCGATCGAGCCGACCAGGGTGCGCACGATCTCCTCGGCCACCAGTTCGCTGTTGGCGACCGTGGCCACACTGCTCTGCGCGATCGAGAAGAGCAGCAGCAGGGGCAGCGCGGCGCCCGCGTAGGCCAGCACGAGAGTGTTGACGACGGAGGCGATGTGGTCGCGGCCGATGCGGATGCCCGCCCGGTACAGCCCGCGCCAGCCCATCGTCGGGTTGGCCTCGTGCAGTTCCCAGACGGCCGAGGTCTGGGTCACCGTCACGTCGTCCAGGACACCCAGCGAACCGATGATGACACCGGCCAGCAGCAGGCCGCTCATGTCGATCGAGGGGTACAGGCCGTGGATCAGGCCGGTGTTGTCGTCGGTGTTGCCGGTGAGCGCGGCCCAGTCGATGAACTCCGAGCCGAGCAGGCCGATCAGGCACAGGGAGACCAGCGTGCCCAGCACCGCCACCGAGGTCCGGGCCGACAGCCCGTGACAGATGTACAGGGCGATCAGCATGATGGCGCTCGACCCGACCACCGCCATCAGCAGCGGATTCGAACCCTGCAGGATCCCCGGCAGGATGAACATGGTCAGCACCAGGAAGCTGACGGCCAGCGCGACCAGCGCCATCACACCGCGCAGCCGGCCCACCACCACGACGGCGAGCGCGAAGATCCCGGCCAGCAGGGCCATCGGGAACTTCCGGGTCACGTCGGTGACCGAGTACTGCAGGTCCTTGGGGGCGGAGGGCTCGTACGCGGCCACGACCTGCTCGCCCTCGTGCAGTTGCCGTGACTGGTCGGGCTGCACGATCTCGGTGAAGGTACGGCCCTTGTCCTTGCCGGTGTCGACCCGGACCGTGGCCTTCTTGCAGGTACTGTCCTCCTCCTTCGAGGACGTGCCGTCGGCTGTGGAGGCGTCGCCGGTCGAGCCGCCTCCGGAGGCGTTGACCGACTTGCAGCTGACCGAGACGACCTTGGTGACCGTCGCCGCCTGCGTCTGGCGGTCGAAGCCGACGCCGGTGCGCTCGTGGGGCGGGGCGCCGCCGGGCCACAGCACCACCAGGCCGACCACGACCGCCGCGGTGAAGGGGATGAGGATCGCCGCGATGACCTTGCGCAGATGCTTGGAGACGGGCGCGGCGGGACCGTGGCTGTGGCTGTGCCCGTGCGAGTGGCCGTGACCGCCGCCGGGCCCGGAGCCGCTCTGGTCGGGGCCGGGAGCGGGCGAGTGGCCCTGGGCCTGGCCGTGGGCCCCGTGGCCCCCGTTGCTCTGGGCCTCGTCGTGGCCGTGGGCATGGCCGTTGTCGTGATGGTGGGCGTGGCTGAGAGCCTGCCCGCGGTCGTACTGCTCGCCCTGCCCATGGGTGTGTCCGTCACCGGCACCAGGGCCCCCGTGGCCGGGTCCGCCGCCCTGCGGGGCGCCGTTGCCGCGCCGCGGGTCTGGGGGCGGATAGGGGTGCTGCTGTGTCGAGGTCACCGCCCGATCATCGCAAGAACGGCAGGGGCCCTCTGTTCACCGCGCCCGAATTGACGCTAGCGTGGAGGCACCTTTGCACACGCGGGAGCTCGGAGCACCGGGCTGAGAGGGCGCTGACCTCCGTATTCGCGATGTTTCACGTGGAACGAGTGATGTTTCACATGGAACGCCGCCCGACGGAAGCCGCTGCGTCGACCGCCGAACCTGTTACCGGGTAATGCCGGCGTAGGGAGTAGGTCTCATGACCAACAAGGACGTACGCACGCCTGCCTTCAGCCAGGACGAACAGCCCGTTGCGGGCGAAAAGTCCCCGGAGGCCGGGAAGTCCATCGGCTGGCACAAGGGGTATGTCGAGGGCTCCCGCCCCGACCTGCGGGTGCCGGTCCGTCAGGTGCATCTCACCAACGGGCAGTCGGTCACGCTCTACGACACCTCGGGCCCGTACACCGATCCGCTCGTCGAGACCGATGTCCGCCGGGGTCTGTCGCCGCTGCGGGAGAACTGGATCGTCGCCCGGGGCGACACCGAGGAGTACGCGGGCCGGCCCGTCCGTCCCGAGGACGACGGGATCAAGCACACCTCGCCGCGCGGTGGCCTGCGCAACCTGGACGCGGTCTTCCCGGGCCGCCCGCGCCAGCCGCGCCGAGGCCGGGGAGGCGAGCCGGTGACGCAGCTCGCGTACGCCCGCCGGGGCGAGATCACCCCGGAGATGGAGTACGTGGCCATCCGCGAGAACGTTTCTCCCGAGGTGGTCCGCGAGGAGATCGCGGCGGGCAGGGCCGTACTGCCCGCCAACGTCAACCACCCGGAGATCGAGCCGATGATCATCGGGAAGCGGTTCCTGGTGAAGGTCAACGCCAACATCGGCAACTCCGCGGTCACTTCCTCCATCGAGGAGGAGGTCGAGAAGATGACCTGGGCGACCCGCTGGGGCGCCGACACGGTCATGGACCTCTCCACCGGCCGCAACATCCACACCACCCGCGAATGGGTGCTGCGCAACTCCCCCGTCCCCATCGGCACGGTGCCGCTCTACCAGGCGCTGGAGAAGGTCGACGGCAGGGCCGAGGAACTGACCTGGGAGATCTACAAGGACACGGTGATCGAACAGGCCGAGCAGGGCGTGGACTACATGACCGTCCACGCGGGCGTGCGCCTGCCGTACGTGCCGCTCACCGCCAACCGCAAGACCGGCATCGTCTCGCGCGGCGGCTCGATCATGGCGGCCTGGTGCCTCGCGCACCACAAGGAATCGTTCCTGTACGAGAACTTCGAGGAACTCTGCGAGATCCTCGCCGCCTACGACGTCACGTACTCGCTGGGCGACGGGCTGCGCCCCGGCTCCATCGCGGACGCCAACGACGAGGCCCAGTTCGCGGAACTGCGCACGCTGGGGGAACTCAACCGGATCGCCAGGCGTTTCCATGTACAGACGATGATCGAAGGCCCGGGCCATGTCCCGATGCACAAGATCAAGGAGAACATCGACCTTCAGCAGGAGATCTGCGATGAAGCTCCGTTCTATACGCTCGGCCCGCTGACCACGGACGTCGCGCCGGCGTACGACCACATCACCTCGGGCATCGGTGCCGCGATGATCGCTTGGTGGGGCACGGCGATGCTCTGCTACGTCACGCCGAAGGAGCACCTGGGCCTGCCCAACCGGGACGACGTCAAGACCGGCGTGATCACCTACAAGATCGCAGCCCACGCGGCCGACCTCGCCAAGGGCCACCCGGGCGCGCAGGAGTGGGACGACGCGCTGTCCGACGCCCGCTTCGAGTTCCGGTGGGAGGACCAGTTCAACCTCGCCCTGGATCCGGACACGGCCCGCGAGTTCCACGACGAGACGCTTCCGGCGGAGCCGGCGAAGACGGCCCACTTCTGCTCCATGTGCGGGCCGAAGTTCTGCTCGATGAAGATCTCCCAGGACATCCGCCGTGAGCACGGCGGGAGTCGGGCCGAGGTCGAGGCGGGTATGGCGCAGAAGTCGAAGGAGTTCGCGGCGGCGGGGAACCGGGTGTATCTGCCGATCGCGGACTGACGGCGGAATCGGGAGCGTGCCGGAGCCCTGGGAGGCGCGGTGCCCGTCGGCCTTCCCCGACACGGTCTCGTGGACCGGGTGTCCGGCCTGCGCCCCCTCGGCGGGGGCGCAAGCCGGGTTATTCCGGCTGGTGTTCCGGGCCTCCGAAGTCCGGGCTGGTGTAGTCCGGGCTGGTGAAGCTCGGGCGGGGGGCGGGTGCGGCGCCGTCGTCGGTGCTGAAGCCGGGGCGGTCGTAGCCGAGACGCGGCATCCGGCCCGCCGGGCCCGAGGGGGCGGTGCGGCGCAGGCCGGCCGTGCCGGAGTCGGCGGCCAGCGCCTCCCGCAGGAAGGGCAGGATGCCGCGTTCCAGCAAGGCGTCCCGCCAGGCCTCCCGGGCCTTGGCCACCTCCCCGCCGGGTTCGCCGTAGGCTCCGGCCTCCAGCGAGGGGCTGTTGCGCAGTGCGGTGAGCAGCAGCCCCGCGCCGGCCATGATGATGGCGGCCGCGGTCACGACGCCGAACACCCAGCCCGCGGTGAGCATGGTCTGGGCGAACGCCGGAGCCGGGTCCAGCATCTTCAGGACGTAGCCGAAGAGCAGGAAGATCGCCGCGGCGGTGCCGGCGAGCACCGGCGCCAGGACCAGGGCGAGGGCGAAGCCCCCGGCACCGGTGGTCTCGGCGGCCTCGCCGATGGTGGTGGCGAGCCCCATCGCACCGCCCGGGCCCGGTTCCGCGGAACCGGAGTCCTGGACGGCGGCCGGGGTGGACCGCGCAGGATTGCGCAGTTCCTCGCGGACCTTCACGTAGTGCTGGTACTCGGTCGCCGCGGCCGCCGCGATCAGTGCGGTGGCGTTGAGCGCCATGGTGCGCAGCTGTTCGGTGTTCAGACGCTGGCCTATACCGGCCAGTTCGGGACGGTAAGGGGCGGAGCGCAGCGCCTCGTCGAGGATCCGCTCGTAATCCTGGCGGTCCTCGCTGTGCAGGTGCTGCGGAACGCTGTTCATGTGCATCCCCCGATGCTCCGTAGGGCTGGTGGCTCGCACGCCGGCGAACCGTCGGGCAGAAACGGAGGGGAGCCTGCTACGGATAAACCGATGGTAGAGCCGTTACGGCACGCGGTGACAGGGGGTTGCCGGAAATTGGGGGTGGCCCGTGTGTGACGTCGGGGGGATGAAACCGCCCGCCTGACGCTCAGGCGTTCAGCGGGAGTTGCCTCACCAGCAGCTTTCCGGCCATGGTCACGCCGCCGTCCATGGCGATGGCGAGTCCGTCGGCGTAGACGTGCGGTCCTTCCACAACGGGGCCGCTGTCCTCTTCGCCCTCCTCGGAGCCGACTTCGCCCAGCAGATAGGGAATCGGGCTGTGTCCGTGAACGATGCGGGTACCGCCGTACGTATCGAGGAGGGAACGGACTGCGTCTGCACCCCCCTCGTCGCGGAAGGAGAAGCGCTTGGTGAACTTGCGGAAGAGATCCCACACCTCGTCCGCGTCATTGCGCGTGATGGTCTCGCGGACCGTGTCGTTGACCGCCTCGATCGAGTCGCCGTAGTCGAGGTAGGCGGTGGTGTCGGAGTGGACCAGCAGGTAGCCGTCGACCTCCTCGACGGCGTCCAGCCGGGCCATCCACTGGAGGTGGTGGTCCTGGAGCCGGTCCATGTCGGTCTTCTGGCCGCCGTTGAGCAGCCAGGCCGCCTGGAAGGTGGCGGTGCCCGCGCCGGAGTTGACCGGTGTGTCGCCGAACCGCTTGGCGCCGAGCAGCAGCAGCTCGTGGTTGCCCATGAGGGCCTTGCAGTAGCCGCCGGCCGCCGCCGCCTCGGCGGACAGCCGCATCACCAGGTCGATGACGCCGATACCGTCCGGACCCCGGTCGGTGAAGTCGCCGAGGAACCAGAGCCGGGCGACGCCCGCGCACCAGTGCCCGTCCGCGTCGATCAGGCCCTGTTCCCGCAGCGCGGCGAGCAGCTCGTCGAAGTAGCCGTGCACGTCACCGACGACGTACAGCGGGCCGGGCTCGTCCGCGGGCTGCGCGGCCGGTTCGACGGGCGTCTGGAGCGTGTCGCCGCGGTTGATGACCGGCAGGTCGCGCTGGGTGGGCGTGTACCCGTCCGGATACCCCTCGGGGTACATGTCGTCGACCGCCGGGACGACGTCACCGGGGTGGGTGCTGGCGGCGTACGGACCGGTCTCGTTGACGTACCCGGGCACCCGGAAGTCGCGCAACGTCGCCGTCCGCTCCGCCTCGGGTCCCTGACCGGCCCCCTGAGTCATCAGACCCCTCCACCATCGCGCCGCATCTGCACCGCTTCGGACTGCCTGGTCGCAGCGGCCCGCGGTGTCGTGGGCCCATCATAGGAATGCCCGTCGCGCCGTGTGATGACCCAGGGGTGGTGAATCCGGGCAGGACTCCAGTTCAGCGTGGCTTTCGCCCCGGTTGGGCAGGGGTTCGACCACCAGCCGACCGGCTGCCGGCCGCCGTCCGACGACGCCCGGCAGCCGTGCCGCCCCGATCTCCGCGTGTCCGTGCTACTCCTCCTCCGGTGCCCGCGGCGGGCTGACCGTGGTGCGCTGCGCGCGTCGCTGGGAGGAGGTACGCACGATCAGTTCGGTCGGTATCACCTGCTCGACCGGCTGGTCCGACTCGACCCCCTCGATCGCGTCGATGAGCAGCTGCACCACCGCCGTGCCGATGCGGCGCGGCTTCAGGGAGAGCGTGGTGATGGGCGGCTCGGTGTTGGCGTACACGGTCGACTCGCTGCAGCACACCAGGAGCAGGTCGTCGGGGACGCGCAGTCCGTAGCGGCGGGCGGCGGCGAGCAGGTCGGTGCCGTTGGGGTCGAAGAGCCCGTAGACGGCGTCGGGGCGGTCCGGCCGGGCCAGCAGCCGGTCGGCGGCGACGGCGCCCGCGCACGGGTCGTGCGCCGGGTAGGCCTCGTAGACCGGGTCCTGGCCGACCCGCTCGCACCAGCGCAGGTAGGCGGTGGTCGACAGGTGCGTGTACGTGTCCGTCGTGGTGCCGGTGAGCAGGCCGATGCGGCGGGCGCCGGCGTCGGCGAGGTGGTCGAGGATGCCGAGTACGGCGGCCTCGTGGTCGTTGTCCACCCAGGCGGTGACCGGGAGCGAGCCGGCCGGGCGGCCGTCGGAGACCACCGGCAGGCCCTGCCGGACCAGTTCGCTGACCACCGGGTCCTGGTCGGAGGGGTCGATGACGACCGTGCCGTCCAGGGCGACGTTCGACCACACGTCGTGGCGCGAGGTCGCGGGCAGGATGACGAGGGCGTAGCCACGGGCGAGCGCGGCCGAGGTGGCGGCCCGCGCCATCTCGGCGAAGTACGCGAACTCGGTGAAGGTGAAAGGTTCATCCCCGTACGTCGTCACGGTCAGGCCGATGAGTCCCGACTTGCCGGTACGGAGGGTGCGGGCGGCGGCCGAGGGGCGGTACCCCAGCCGGTCGGCGACCTCTCTGACGTGGCGCCGGGTGGCATCCGGGAGCCGCCCCTTGCCGTTCAGGGCGTCGGAGACGGTCGTGATGGAGACTCCGGCGGCGGCGGCCACGTCTCTGATGCCCGCCCGGCCCGGCCGGCTGCCTCGCCGAGAGGTTTCCGCGCGGCTCACCTGGTGCTTCCCTGCTGCTGTCATGGCGAGCCGATAGTAGGGCTCATGCGGTGGGGTAGTGCGGACGCATATGCACGCGTTGACAGGCACGTTTCTGCAAGGTCAAACAGGGTCAACTTCCTTAGAAAGAAAGTCAGTTGAACGATCCAATAGGGAGACGTGACTTGTCGGCACGGATGGGCCTGCCAAGTGCCTGATGTCTCGAAGAGGTCTCAACTCACCTGCACGGGTGATGCGCGCTACGGCGTGAGCCACCGGCGCGTAGATATATGTAGGGCGCGCCCCCGATAAATGCGCCTTCGTGTGGTGATGCCCGTGATGCCAGTGGGACGGACGGGGTTCGCCGGTCCGGCGCTGCACCGGAACTTCCGCTGTACTCGGCGGCGCCGAATCCTCATAAGGTGAGCAGTATTGGATGCCGGCGGCGCGGACGGTCCGCCGGTGGTCGCGAGGAGGACTGCGGTGAGCGAGACGAGCCCCAAGCTGCGCGCCGAGCTGGAGGGTATCCCCACCTACAAGCCGGGCAAGCCGGCCGCGGCGGGCGGCCCGGTCGCGTACAAGCTCTCCTCCAACGAGAACCCGTATCCCCCGCTGCCCGGCGTGATGGAGTCCGTCACCGCGGCCGCCTCCTCCTTCAACCGCTACCCGGACCTGGCGTGCACCGGGCTGGTGAACGAGCTCTCGGACCGCTTCGGTGTCCCGCTCGGGCACCTGGCCACCGGCACCGGGTCGGTCGGTGTGGCCCAGCAGCTGATCCAGGCCACCAGCGGCCCCGGCGACGAGGTGATCTACGCGTGGCGGTCCTTCGAGGCTTATCCGATCATCACGCAGATCAGTGGCGCCCGGTCGGTCCAGGTGCCGCTCACTTCCGGCGACGTGCACGACCTGGACGCGATGGCCGACGCCATCACCGACCGGACCCGCCTGATCTTCGTCTGCAACCCCAACAACCCGACCGGTACGGTCGTGAAGCGGGCCGAACTGGAGCGGTTCCTGGACCGGGTGCCGAGCGACGTGCTGGTGGTCCTGGACGAGGCCTACCGGGAGTTCATCCGCGACCCCGAGGTGCCCGACGGCGTCCAGATCTACCGTGAGCGGCCGAACGTCTGCGTGCTGCGGACCTTCTCCAAGGCGTACGGCCTCGCCGGGCTGCGCGTCGGCTTCGCGATCGCGCACGAGCCGGTGGCCGCGGCGCTGCGCAAGACGGCGGTTCCCTTCGGCGTGAGCCAGCTCGCCCAGGAGGCGGCGATCGCCTCGCTGCGGGCCGAGGACGAGCTGCTGGGCCGGGTCGGCTCGCTGGTGTGCGAGCGGCAGCGCGTGGTCGAGGCGCTGCGCGGGCAGGGCTGGACGGTGCCCGAGACCCAGGCCAACTTCGTGTGGCTGCGGCTGGGGGAGCGTACGACCGCCTTCGCGCAGCTCTGCGAGGCGCACGGTGTGGTCGTCCGGCCCTTCCCGGGCGAGGGGGTGCGGGTGACGGTCGGCGAGACCGAGGCGAACGACATCTTCCTGAAGGTGACCGAGGCGTTCCGCAAGGAGCTGTAGTGCCCGCGGGGCCGCGGCGGGGGCATCCCGCGGTCCGGCGGTGTCAGGTGCACGGGGTCGCACGGCCGGAACGAGGGCCGAGCGGCCCCGTTCGCATGCTCCGGTGGGGCCGGAAGGCTCAAGTGCGACCCCCCTTCGATGTTCGAGAGTGAGTGCGCCATAATGGCTTGTGAATGTGAATGCATTCACAAGCGCGTCCCGTTTGTTCCGTGATGTACGCGACAAAGGGGGCGAAGTGCCGCTGTACCACGGCGACGTAAGGAGACTGACGACGTGTACCTGGCTCTGGCGCCGGAGACACTGGCGCGCTGGCAGTTCGGCATCACCACCGTCTACCACTTCCTGTTCGTCCCGCTGACGATCTCGCTGGCCGCCCTCACGGCCGGCCTGCAGACCGCCTGGGTGCGCACGGAGAAGGAGAAGTACCTCAGGGCGACCAAGTTCTGGGGCAAGCTCTTCCTGATCAACATCGCGATGGGTGTGGTCACCGGCATCGTGCAGGAGTTCCAGTTCGGCATGAACTGGTCCGACTACTCACGGTTCGTCGGTGACATCTTCGGTGCTCCGCTCGCCTTCGAGGCGCTGATCGCCTTCTTCTTCGAGTCCACCTTCATCGGGCTGTGGATCTTCGGCTGGGACAAGCTGCCCAAGAAGATCCACCTGGCCTGCATATGGATGGTCTCCATCGGCACGATCCTGTCCGCGTACTTCATCCTCGCGGCCAACTCGTGGATGCAGCACCCCGTCGGCTACAAGATCAACAAGGCGAAGGGGCGGGCCGAGCTCACCGACTTCTGGGCCGTCCTCACCCAGAACACCGCGCTGGCCCAGGCCTTCCACACGCTGAGCGCCTGCTTCCTCACCGGCGGCGCGTTCATGGTCGGCATCGCCGCCTTCCACCTGTTCCGCAAGAAGCACATCAGCGTGATGAAGACCTCGCTGCGGCTCGGCCTGATCACCGTGGTCATCGGCGGTCTGCTCACCGCGGTCAGCGGCGACACCCTCGGCAAGGTCATGTTCAAGCAGCAGCCCATGAAGATGGCCGCCGCCGAGGCCCTGTGGGACGGCCAGAAATCGGCGCCGTTCTCGATCTTCGCCTACGGCGACGTGAGCAAGGGCCACAACACCGTGGAACTCTCCGTCCCGGGCGTGCTGTCGTTCCTCGCGGACGACGACTTCAACTCGTACGTGCCCGGCATCAACGACACCAACAAGGCCGAGCAGCAGAAGTACGGCGCCGGCGACTACCGGCCCATCGTCCCGGTCACCTTCTGGGCGTTCCGCTGGATGATCGGCTTCGGCATGGCCTCCTTCGCCATCGGCCTCGCCGGGCTCTGGCTGACCCGCAAGAAGTTCATGCTGCCGCAGCACCTGCGGGTCGGTGAGGACGACGTGCCGAACCTGGTCCTCTTCAGGAACAAGGCGCTCAGCCCCAAGCTCGGCAGGCTCTACTGGCTGGTGGCGATCTGGACACTGGGCTTCCCGCTGATAGCCAACTCCTGGGGCTGGATCTTCACCGAGATGGGCCGCCAGCCCTGGGTCGTCTACGGCGTCCTGCAGACCCGCGACGCGGTCTCCCCCGGCGTCTCCCAGACCGAGATCCTCATCTCGATGATCACCTTCACCGCGCTGTACGCCGTCCTCGCCGTCGTCGAGGTCAAGCTGCTCGTGAAGTACGTGAAGGCGGGCCCGCCCGAACTCACCGAGGACGACCTCAACCCGCCCACGAAGATCGGCGGCGAGGCCCGTGACGCCGACAAGCCGATGGCCTTCTCGTACTAGGCCGAGGGAGACGCAGTCATGGAACTTCACGACGTCTGGTTCGTCCTGATCGCCGTCCTGTGGACCGGCTACTTCTTCCTGGAGGGATTCGACTTCGGGGTCGGCATCCTCACCAAGCTGCTCGCCCGGGACCGCCTGGAGAAGCGGGTGCTGATCAACACGATCGGCCCGGTCTGGGACGGCAACGAGGTGTGGCTGCTCACTGCGGGCGGCGCGACCTTCGCCGCCTTCCCCGAGTGGTACGCCACGCTCTTCTCCGGCTTCTACCTGCCGCTGCTGGTCATCCTGGTCTGCCTGATCGTCCGGGGCGTCGCCTTCGAGTACCGGGCCAAGCGCCCGGAGGAGAACTGGCAGCGCAACTGGGAGACCGCGATCTTCTGGACCTCGCTGATCCCGGCGTTCCTGTGGGGCGTGGCCTTCGGGAACATCGTGCACGGGGTGAAGATCGACCGGAACTTCGAGTACGTCGGCACCGTCTGGGACCTGCTCAACCCCTACGCCCTGCTGGGCGGACTGGTGACGCTGACCCTGTTCACCTTCCACGGCTCGGTGTTCACCGCGCTCAAGACGGTCGGTGACATCCGGGTGCGGGCGCGGAAGCTGGCGACCAAGGTCGGGGTCCTCGCCGCCGCACTGGCGCTGGCCTTCCTGCTGTGGACCCAGGTCGACAGCGGTGACGGCAAGAGCCTGGTGGCGCTGGTCGTGGCGGCCGTCGCACTGGTGGCCGCCCTCGGCGCCAACCTGCGGGGCCGTGAGGGATGGGCGTTCGCCTTGTCCGGCGTGACCATCGTGGCCGCCGTGGCGATGCTCTTCCTTTCGCTCTTCCCGAACGTCATGCCGTCGTCGCTCAACGGGGACTGGAACCTCACGGTCACCAACGCCTCGTCGAGCCCGTACACCCTGAAGATCATGACGTGGCTCGCGGCGATCGCCACGCCGCTCGTCATGCTCTACCAGGGCTGGACCTACTGGGTGTTCCGGAAGCGGATCGGTACGCAGCACATCGCGACCGAAGCCGCGCACTGAGTCCGAGGAGTGGGTGTTTCACGTGAAACACCCACTCCGGGTCGAAGGGCATGTTTCACGTGAAACCAATTGATCCTCGTCTGCTGCGTTACGCCCGTGCCACCCGGCTCTTCCTGGTGGCCGTCGTCGGCCTCGGTGTCGTAGGCGCCGGGCTGGTCATCGCCCAGGCCATGCTGATCGCCGAGGTGGTCGTCGGTGCCTTCCAGCACGGTCACTCGGTCTCCGAACTCCGCACCCCCCTACTGCTGTTGGTGGCTGTGGCCGTCGGCCGGGCGGTGGTCTCCTGGCTCACCGAACTCGCCGCGCACCGGGCGAGTGCGGCGGTCAAGTCCGAGCTGCGGGGCCGGCTCCTCGAGCGTGCCGTGGCGCTCGGTCCCGGCTGGCTGAGCGGACAGCGGACCGGGTCACTGGTCACCCTCGCGACGCGCGGGGTCGACGCCCTCGACGACTACTTCTCGCGCTATCTGCCGCAGTTGGGGCTGGCGGTGGTCGTACCGGTCGCGGTGCTGGCCCGGATCGTCACCGAGGACTGGGTGTCCGCGGCGATCATCGTCGGGACCCTGCCGCTGATCCCGCTCTTCATGGTCCTGATCGGCTGGGCCACCCAGTCCCGGACGGAACGTCAGTGGCGGCTGCTGTCCCGGCTCTCCGGGCACTTCCTGGACGTGGTCGCCGGGCTGCCGACGCTGAAGGTGTTCGGCCGGGCCAAGGCGCAGGCCGAGTCCATCCGGCGGATCACCGGCGAGTACCGGCAGGCGACCATGCGGACGCTGCGGATCGCCTTCCTCTCCTCGTTCGCGCTGGAACTGCTCGCCACGCTGTCGGTGGCGCTGGTCGCCGTGACCATCGGCATGCGGCTGGTCCACGGCGACATGGACCTGTACATCGGGTTGGTCATCCTGGTCCTGGCGCCCGAGGCGTATCTGCCGTTGCGGCAGGTGGGCGCCCAGTTCCACGCGGCGGCGGAGGGGCTGGCGGCGGCGGAGGAGATCTTCGCGGTGCTGGAGACGCCGGTGCCGGTGTCCGGGGCCGGTGCGGTGCCCAGCGGTGCCGCTCTGGCCTTCGACGGGGTGACGGTCCGCTACCCGGGGCGCTCGGCGGACGCGGTGACCGACGTGTCGTTCACGGTCGATCCCGGGGAGACCGTCGCGCTGGTCGGCCCGAGCGGTGTGGGCAAGTCGACGCTGCTGAACGTCCTGTTGGGGTTCGTGCGGCCGGAGCGGGGGCGGGTGCGGGTCGGGGACGCAGATCTCGCCGACGTCGACCTGGCGGAGTGGCGGTCGCGGATCGCGTGGGTGCCGCAGCGGCCGCACCTGTACGCCGGGACGATCGCCGAGAACGTGCGGCTCGCGCGTCCCGACGCGGACGATGACGCCGTCCGGGGGGCGTTGCGGGACGCCGGGGCGCTGGAGTTCGTGGATGCGCTGCCGGAGGGGGCGGAGACGGTGCTCGGCGAGGACGGGGCCGGTCTGTCCGCGGGGCAGCGGCAGCGGCTGGCGTTGGCGCGGGCGTTTCTGGCCGACCGGCCTGTGCTGTTGCTGGACGAGCCGACGGCTGCGTTGGACGGGGTGACCGAGGGGGAGGTCGTGGCGGCGGTACGGAGGCTCTCCGAGGGGCGGACCGTGTTGCTGGTGGTGCACCGGCCGGCGTTGCTGTCGGCGGCGGACCGGGTGGTGCGGCTCTCCGGCAGCGAGGTCCCCAGGGGGCTCCGCCCCCTGGCCCCCCAGAACCTTCGCCCACCCACCACCCGACTCGGTCAGTCGGAAGGTGAGGTCGCGGAGGGGCTCGGTGGGCTGGGAAGCGAGCACTCGGACCGGCTCGGACGATCGGGACACGGGGTTGTGGAGCGGCTCGGCCAGCGCGAGGGCGAGGTTGCGGAGCGGCTCGGTGGGCTCGGCAGCGAGGGTGTGGAGCGGCTTGGGGTGTGGGAAGGCGAGGGCGTAGGGCGGCCTGGAGGGTGGGAAGGCCCGGGCGGAGAACAGGTTGGGTGGGCTGTGGGTGGGTCTGTGGAGTCGGTGTCCGGGGGGTGGCGGAGTGTGCTTGGTCGGGTTCGGGCGGCCTCCGGGGCGCGGCGGGGGCGGTTGTTGCTTGCGCTTCTGCTGGGGGCTCTCGCGCTCGGCAGTGCCGTCGGGCTGATGGCGACCTCCGGGTGGCTGATCTCGCGGGCCTCGCAGCAGCCGCCGGTGCTGTATCTGATGGTCGCCGTGACGGCCACGCGGGCCTTCGGGATCGGGCGGGCCGTGTTCCGGTACGGCGAGCGGCTGGTGTCCCACGACGCGGTGCTGCGGATGCTGGCCGACACGCGGGTCGCCGTGTACCGGCGGCTGGAGCGGCTCGCGCCCGCCGGGCTGCGGACGACGAGGCGGGGCGATCTGCTCAGCCGGCTGGTCGCCGACGTGGACACCCTCCAGGACTACTGGCTGCGGTGGCTGCTGCCCGCCGGAGCCGCGGTGGCGGTGTCCGCCGGGGCCGTGGGCTTCACGGCATGGCTCCTGCCCGAGGCCGGGGCCGCACTCGCGGTGGGGCTGCTGGCGGCCGGTGTCGGCGTTCCGCTGGTGACCTCGGCGGTGGCCCGGCGCGCCGAGCACCGGCTGGCACCGGCCCGCGGGCTGCTCGCCACCCGGGTCACCGACCTGCTCACCGGCACCGCCGAACTGACCGTCGCCGGCGCGCTGCCGGCCCGCACCGACGCGGCCCGGCGGGCCGACGGCACGCTCACCCGGATCGCCTCGCGCGGGGCCGCGGCCACCGCACTCGGCGACGGGCTGACCGCGCTGCTGACCGGCCTGACCGTCGCGGCCACCGCGCTGCTGGGGGCCCAGGGGGTCGCCGACGGCCGGCTGAGCGGGGTCGCGATGGCGGTCGTCGTGCTCACGCCGCTGGCCGCCTTCGAGGCCGTACTGGGTCTGCCCCTGGCCGTGCGGCACCGGCAGCGGGTGCGCAGGAGCGCCGAGCGCGTCTACGAGGTGCTGGACGCGCCCGAGCCTGTGCGGGAGCCGGAGCGGCCGCGTCAGGCGCCCGCCGCGCCCTTTCCCGTCGTCCTGAAGGGCCTGACGGCCCGGTACCCGGGGCAGCCGCGGGACGCGCTCGGCGGGCTCGACCTGACCCTGCACGAGGGGCGCAGGGTGGCCGTGGTCGGCGCGTCCGGCGCCGGGAAGTCGACCCTCGCCCAGGTCCTGCTGCGGTTCCTCGACCCGGGCGCGGGCTCCTACACGCTCGCCGGTGTGGACGCGTACGGCATGGACAGCGACGACGTACGGCGGCTCGTCGGGCTGTGCGCCCAGGACGCGCACCTCTTCGACAGTTCCGTGCGGGAGAACCTGCTGCTGGCCCGGAAGGGCGCCACCGAGGAGGAGTTGCGGGACGTGCTGGGCCGGGCCCGGCTGCTCGACTGGGTGGACGGGCTGCCCGACGGGCTCGACACCCTCGTCGGCGAGCACGGGGCGCGGCTGTCCGGCGGGCAGCGGCAGCGGCTGGCCCTCGCCCGGGCACTGCTCGCCGACTTCCCGGTGCTGGTTCTGGACGAGCCGGCCGAGCATCTCGACCTGCCCACGGCGGACGCGCTCACCACGGACCTGCTGGCCGCCACCGAGGGCCGTACGACACTGCTGATCACGCACCGGCTGGCGGGCCTGGCGGCCGTGGACGAGGTGATCGTCCTCGACGCGGGTCGGGTGGTGCAGCGCGGGAGCTACGCGGAGTTGGCCGCCACGGCCGGACCACTGCGCGACATGGCGGAGCGGGAGGCCGCGGCGGATTCGCTGGTGGGAGCGCGGTAGCCCCGCGCTGCGGGCGTCTCAGGCGCGGGCGGCGAGCAGCTGCTCGATCACGACGGCCACCCCGTCCTCGTTGTTGGCGACCGTGCGGCCGGAGGCGGCGGCGACCGCGGCGGGGTGGGCGTTGCCCATGGCGTACGACTGGCCGGCCCAGGTCAGCATCTCGACGTCGTTGGGCATGTCCCCGAAGGCGACGACCTCCGCGGGCGAGATGCCGCGCTCGGCGCACTCCAGGGCGAGTGTGCTGGCCTTGGAGACGCCCGGGCCGCTGATCTCCAGCAGGGCACTGGGGCTGGACCGGGTGACGGTGGCGCGCTCGCCGATGGCGAGGCGGGCGAGCGTGAGGAACGCGTCGGGGTCCAGGTCGGGGTGGTAGGCGAGGATCTTGAGCACGGGCTCGCCGGCGCTCGGACCGTCGGCCGCGAGGATCTCCTCGGCGACGAGCAGGTGGTCCGGTATCTCCAGGTGCAGCTTGGGATAGGCCGGCTCCTGGTGGAAGCCGTACGTCTGCTCGATCGCGTACACGGTGCCGGGCGCGGCCTCGCGCAGCAGCCGTACCGCGTCCAGCGCGTTCTCCCGGGCCAGGTCGCGCACCTTCACGAAGCGGTGGGCGCCGGGGCCGCCGTGCAGGTCGACCACGGCCGCGCCGTTGCCGCAGATCGCCAGGCCGTGGCCGTGGACGTGGTCGCTGACGACGTCCATCCAGCGGGCCGGGCGGCCGGTGACGAAGAAGACCTCGACACCGGCCTCCTCGGCGGCGGCCAGCGCGGCGACCGTCCTCGGGGAGACCGACTTGTCGTCGCGCAGCAGGGTGCCGTCGAGATCGGTGGCGATCAGCCGGGGCGGGGTCGCGAAGGCAGGGGTCTCGGGCTGTCGGGTCGCTGAGGTCACCGGGCCATTCTCGCGCATATGCCCGCACGGCCGTGCGGGCGGTCGCACAGATGAGACACAGACGACTCCGGAGGGTCCTCGGCCGCGCCTCAGGCGAGTTGGGCCGGGGCCTCCATGGCGATCTGCTCGAAGACCTTCTGCTCGGCCGCGAAGTCCGAGTCGGGGATGGGCCAGTGGATCACCAGCTCGGTGAAGCCCAGCTCCTGGTGGCGGCCGGCGAAGTCCACGAAGGCGTCCAGGGACTCCAGGGGACGGCCGCGGTCCGGGGTGAACCCGGTGAGCAAGATCTTGTCCGGTTCCGCCACGTCCCGGCCGATCGCCGCGCAGGCCTCGCCGAGCTTCCCGAGCTGTCCGCGGAGTGCCTCGACCGACTGCTCGGGCGTGCCGTTCTCGTACAGCTTCGGGTCGCCGGTGGTCACCCACGCCTGGCCGTGGCGCGCGGCAAGCTTCAGCCCGCGCGGGCCGGTGGCGGCGACCGCGAAGGGCAGCCGGGGCCGCTGCACACAGCCCGGAATGTCACGCGCCTCGTGGGCCGAGTAGAACTCGCCCTCGTACGTCACGGAGTCCTCGGTGAGCAGCCGGTCGAGCAGCGGCACGAACTCGGCGAACCGGTCGGCGCGCTCGCGCGGGGTCCACGGCTCCTGGCCGAGCGCGGTGGCGTCGAAGCCGTTGCCGCCCGCGCCGATGCCGAGGGTGACCCGGCCGCCGGAGATGTCGTCGAGGGAGATCAGCTCCTTCGCGAGGGGCACCGGATGCCGGAAGTTCGGCGAGGTGACGAGCGTGCCGAGGCGCAGTCGGTCGGTGACGGCCGCGGCGGCGGTCAGCGTCGGGATCGCCCCGAACCACGGGCCGTCCCGGAAGCTGCGCCAGGACAGGTGGTCATAGGTGTAGGCGGTGTGGAAGCCCAGTTCCTCGGCCCGCGTCCAGGCGGTGCTGCCGCCCTCGCTCCAGCGGCGGTACGGGAGGATCACGGTGCTCAGACGCAGACTCATGCGTCCGAGACTAAGGGGACCCGGCGACGGCGGACGAAACGGTCACCGTATGCGGCTGTTCAGCCACGGCGTGAGCAGGCCGACGGCGAGGTGCTCCTTGTCAGTGCGGATCGGGGAAGCGCAGGTACTTCGGCGGTACGGTCCGGGTCAGCCACACCCCGTTCGCGCTGATGTGGAAGACGTGCCCGTCCCGGTGCATCGTGCCCGCGTCGACCGACAGCACGACCGGGCGCCCGCGCCGGACACCGACCCGCGTCGCGGTCTCCCTGTCCGCCGACAGATGCACGTCGTGCCTGTTCATCGGCCTGAGGCCCTCGTCCCGGATCGCCTCCAGGTTCCGTGCGACGGTGCCGTGGTACAGGTACGGCGGCGGGGTCGCCGGGGGCAGTCCGAGGTCGACGTCGATGCTGTGGCCCTGGCTGGCGCGGATCCGGGTGCCCTCGATCGCGAACCGCTGCTTGTCGTTGGCGGCGACGACGTGGTCCAGCTCCTCGCGACTGACCGGGAAACCGTGTGCCGCTACCGCCGCGAGCAGCGCGTCGATCTCCACCCAGCCCGCCTCGTCCAGGCTGAGCCCGATGCGTTCGGGCTGGTGGCGCAGGTGTTTCGAGAGGTACTTCGACACCTTCACGGTGCGCCGCTCGTCCTGCGTTCCTTCGTTGTGTCTCGCGTTCATGCCATCAGCGTGCCGGGCGAGACGCGGATCACGCAGATATTTTTCGCCGCGGGTTTGATCCACAACCAAGTGCGGTTATCCACAAGGAAATTGGCCGAGTTGTGGACAAGTACTGGGCATTTCACGGTGTTTCGTCAAGATCGTTAACAGGGCTGTGATCTGTGGTGATGGCGTCCAACTGCCGTGCGCCGACCTCGCGTTCGGCCGCCAGTGCGATGAACTCCGCGATGCGGTCCGGGCCAACGAGACGTCGCACGGCCTCGATCGTCCCGGCGGGGAGGGACACGGGACGCGTCTCGTCCGGGGCTTTCGGCTGGTCCCCCGCGCCGAGCTGCCGACGGACCTCGCGGGGCGCGAACAGGCGCATGGCGCGGGCCAGTTCGGCGTCCATCGTCTGCCGGGCCAGCGGGCGCAGGCGCCGTACGAGCGAGGCCGCTTCGGCCGCGCCGGCGTCGGTGCGGTGGCCTGGGTCGTCGAGGTAGCGGGCGAAGACATGCTCGGTGGTGAACTCCAGGAAACGGGACGCTATGTGCTCGACCTGGAGTCTCAACTCCCGCAGGTGCTCCGAGATCGCGAGGAGGGGGACGCCGGCCGCGTACAACTCGGCTGCCACGGCCAGCTCCTGGGGGCTGGGGACGAGGAAGGAGCCGGGGTCGTCGGCCACCGGTTCCAGCACGCCGAGTGCCACGGCCTCGGCCACGGCCGCGTCGTCGGGGGTGCCGCCGAAGCGGGCGTCGAGATCGGCGCGGGTCAGGCGCACCGGTTCCTCGTCGGTCCAGGGGCCCTCGGCCTCGGTGACCAGCCCGAGGACGCCGGCCAGACCGCGGCCGGTGTCCCAGGCGTCGAGCAACTCCTTGATGGAGGCGAGGGTGTAGCCGCGGGAGAGGAGGTCGGCGATCTGGTGGAGGCGGGTGAGGTGGGCGTCGGAGTAGAGGTTGGCGCGGCCCCGGCGTTCGGGGCGGGGGAGCAGGCCCTTGTCCTGGTAGGCGCGGATGGTTCGGACGGTGGTGCGGGAGAGGTGGGCGAGGTCCTCGATGCGGTGGGTGGGGGTGGCCGGGGGCTCGGTCATGTGGGGTTCCTTGGATGGTGCGGCCGGGCGGGGGCCGGGGGGTGGGGACGCTTGCCGGCGCCGGCCGGGTGCCGCCGCGCCCACCCGTGCCGCCCCAGCGGCACGACTGCCCGCAGCTGAGTAGCCCCGTAAGGGCCGGAGTCGGAGGACGGCCGGTTACAACTTCGGTTCCACGCGCGCGAGCCTTCTCAGCACCCCCGGCGCCACCCGCGAAAGCACCCGCATCCCCCGCGCCTCCGCCGTCACCGGTACCACCGCGCGGTTGTGTTCCACCGCCTCCAGGATTGCCGAAGCAACCTTCTCCGGCGGGTAGTTGCGCATCCCGTACAGCTTCGCCGAGCGCTGCTGCCGGCGACGCTGCTCCTCCTCGTCGACCCCGGTGAAGCGGGCCGTCGACGTGATGTTGGTGTTGATGAAGCCGGGGCAGATCGCCGTCACCCCGATGCGCCGGGAGGCCAGTTCGGCGCGCAGGCACTCGGACAGCATCAGGACCGCCGCCTTGGAGGTGCTGTAGGCCGGCAGGGCGCGGGAGGGCTGGTAGGCCGCCGCCGAGGCGACGTTGACGATGTGGCCGCCCTGGGCGCGGTCCGCCATCCGGGCTCCGAAGAGGCGGCAACCGTGGATCACACCCCAGAGGTTGACGTCCAGGACCCGCTGCCAGTCCTGCGTCGTCGTCGTGAAGAAGGAGCCCGACAGGCCGATGCCCGCGTTGTTGACCAGCACGTCCAGGACGCCGTACTCGCGGTGGACCTTCTCCGCGAGCTTCTCCATGGCCTGCTCGTCGGAGACGTCCGCCGTCTCCGCCCACGCGTCCGCCGCGCCGACCAGCCGGGACAGCTCGGCGGTGCGGGCGGCGGCCTCCGCGTCCCGGTCCACCGCCACCACCCGCGCGCCCGCCTCCGCGAACGCGAACGCCGTCGCCCGACCGATGCCGCTGCCCGCGCCGGTGACCAGGACCAGCTGGCCGCCGAACCGCTGGGCATGGCGGTCGGCGGGCTTCGGCTCCGACTCCGGGCCGTCCTCGACCGACCGTACGAACTCCTCGATCCAAGCCGCCACCTGGTCCGGCCGGGTGCGCGGGATCCAGTGCTTGTCGGGCAGGGTGCGCCGGGTGAGCCGGGGCACCCAGCGCTCCAGGTCGTCGTAGAGCCGCTCGGAGAGGAAGGCGTCGCCGAGGGGCGTGATGAGCTGCACGGGCGCGTGCGCGTACGCGTCCTCGCGCGGGCGGCGCAGCCGGGCCCGTACGTTGTCGCGGTACAGCCAGGCGCCGTGTGCCGCGTCGGAGGGCAGGGAGGCCGTCGGGTAGTCGCCCGGAGGGAGCTTCTCGGCCCGCTGCAGGATCCCCGGCCAGGCCTTGCCGAGCGGGCCGCGCCAGGCCAGTTCGGGCAGGGCGGGGGTGTGCAGCAGGTACACGTACCAGGACTTGGCGCCCTGGCCGAGCAGCTGGCCCACCCGGCGGGGGGTCGGGCGCCGCACGCGCGCCTTGATCCAGTGCCCGAAGTGGTCCAGGGACGGCCCGGACATCGACGTGAAGGAGGCGATACGGCCCTCTGTGCGTCCCACCGTGGCGAACTCCCAGGACTGCACCGAGCCCCAGTCGTGGCCGACGAGGTGCACCGGGCGGTCCGGGCTGACCGCGTCGACCACCGCCAGGAAGTCGTCCGTGAGCTTGGCGAGGGTGAAGCCGCCGCGCAGGGGCTTCGGGGCCGTGGAGCGGCCGTGGCCGCGGACGTCGTACAGGACGACGTGGAAGCGGCCGGCGAGCCGGGTCGCGACCTCGGACCAGACCTCCTTGCTGTCCGGGTAGCCGTGGACCAGGACGACCGTCGGGTCCGCCGGGTCGCCCAGCTCCGCCACGCACAGGTCGACGCCGCCCGTGTGTACCCGGCGCTCGCGCGCGCCTTCCAGTGCCGTCACTTGTCCTCCGCCCAGCGCCGCACGTGCGGCAGATCGTCGTCCAGCCAGAAGGCGCTCTGCTCGGGGTCCCGGGAGTCGGTGACCACGAGGATCTCCTCGAACTTGGCGCCCGTGCCCCGGAAACCGAGGTGCGGTTCGACCGCCCACAGGCCCGGCCGCGGCGGGTGGTCGGAGAAGCGGTACGGCGACCACAGGGGCGACCAGCCCTCGCGGTGGCCGTGCAGCGCGTCGGCCGCCAGGCCCTTCAGGGACTGGGTGCCGAATCCGAAGAGGTGCGGTGACCAGCGGCGCTGCCGCACCCGGTCCACCTTGTGGGCGATCACCCCGAAGGGATACGCGCGGTGCCGGTTGGCGTAGCCCTGGCGGACCATCAGGCGGTCCACGTCCTCGTAGATCTCGCGCAGCGGGCGCCGCTCGCGCACCTCGCGCAGGATCAGCTCCCGGTGCGCCTCCAGGTCGGCCATCAGCCGGTCCTGCACGGGGTTGGGCCCGAGGGAGCCCGAGTAGCCGATGTCGGCCGTACAGCCCTCGTACACCGGGGCCAGGTCCAGGATGAAGGGCATCCCGGGCTCCAGCCGGCGGTCGGTCGGGAAGAACTGCAGCGGTATCCGGAAGCCGGTGAACGCCGTGCGGTCGCCGAACCAGGCGAAGGGGAGGTGGAACCAGTCCCGCACGCCCCGTGCGCGCAGCCATTCGCGCTGCATCCGGGCCGCCTCACGCTCGGTGATCCCCGGCTCCAGCCGGGCGGCGACCGCCTCCGCGCACTCGTACGCGAGCCGCTGCACCCGCCGGAAACCCTCGAGCTCCGTGGCGCGTTCTTCCTTCGAAGCCACTGCCGTCGTCATCCGCCCCGTCCCGTCCCCGTCTCCGTCGACTGCGGTACGTGCCCGTAACTTGACACCGATGAATGTGACAGTTGTTAGAGGCGGCGTCAATAGGCGGGGAAAGGCCTGTGGATAACTCTGCGTAGCTCTCAAGCAGGGGATCCCCTAGGGCCCCGTAATACTCGAGGCTGACGTCAAGACGGCTCCAAGGTCTGACGACCCGGGTGGCGGGGGTCACTACCTTCTATGGCGTGACTGTGATCGCGACCGAAAGCCTGAGCAAGCGGTTCCCCCGGGTGACCGCGCTCGACCGGCTGTCCGTGGACATCGGACCCGGTGTGACCGGACTCGTCGGAGCCAACGGCGCCGGCAAGTCCACCCTGATCAAGATCCTGCTGGGTCTGTCCCCCGCGACCGAGGGCAGCGCCGAAGTGCTCGGCCTCGACGTCGCGACCAAGGGCGCCGCCATCCGCGAGCGCGTGGGCTACATGCCGGAGCACGACTGCCTGCCGCCCGACGTCTCGGCCACCGAGTTCGTCGTGCACATGGCCCGCATGTCCGGCCTGCCGCCCGCCGCCGCGCGTGAGCGCACCGCCGACACGCTGCGCCACGTCGGGCTCTACGAGGAGCGGTACCGCCCCATCGGCGGCTACTCGACCGGCATGAAGCAGCGCGTGAAGCTCGCCCAGGCCCTGGTGCACGACCCGCAGCTGGTCTTCCTGGACGAGCCGACCAACGGCCTCGACCCGGTCGGCCGCGACGAGATGCTCGGCCTGATCCGCCGGATCCACACCGACTTCGGCATCTCGGTCCTGGTCACCTCGCACCTGCTCGGCGAACTGGAACGCACCTGCGACCACGTGGTCGTCGTCGACGGCGGCAAGCTGCTGCGCTCCAGCTCCACCACCGACTTCACGCAGTCCACGACCACCCTCGCCATCGAGGTCACCGACAGCGACGAGCACCCGGACGGCACCCGCGCGGTGCGCGACGCGCTCCACGCGCACGGGGTGGAGACGGACAACGAGGGCGGCGGCCTCCCCGGCGCCGGCCACATCCTGCTGCTCACCGCCCAGGGCGAGGAGACGTACGACCTGGTCCGCGACGTCGTCGCCGACCTCGGCCTCGGCCTGGTGCGCATGGAGCAGCGCCGGCACCACATCTCCGAGGTCTTCACCAACGACGACGAGCAGCGGAAGGAGGCGACCGTCCATGGCGGTTGACCAGCCCATCGCGGGACCGGGCGACCAGTCCCGCATCCACGACATCGGCTACCGCGGCTACGACGGCCCCCGCCTGGGCCGCGCCTACGCCCGCCTGTCCCTCTACTCGCAGACCCTGCGCGGCTCCTACGGCCTCGGCCGCTCGGTGAAGTCCAAGGTGCTGCCGATGCTGCTGTTCGCGGTGATGTGCGTGCCCGCGGCCATCATGGTCGCCGTCGCCGTCGCCACCAAGGCGCACGACCTGCCGGTGTCCTACACGCGGTACGCGATCATCATGCAGGCCGTCATCAGCCTGTACGTCGCCTCGCAGGCACCCCAGGCCGTCTCCCGCGACCTGCGCTTCAAGACCATCCCGCTGTACTTCTCGCGGCCCATCGAGACCGCCGACTACGTCCAGGCCAAGTTCGCCGCCCTGGCCTCCGCCCTGTTCATCCTGACCGGCGCCCCGCTGGCCGTGCTGTACGTGGGCGCCCTGCTCGCCAAGATGGACTTCGCCCACCAGAGCAAGGGGTTCGGTCAGGGACTGGTATCGGTGGCCCTGCTCTCCCTTCTCCTCGCCGGTATCGGCCTGGTCATCGCGTCGGTCACCCCGCGCCGCGGCTTCGGCATCGCCGCCGTGATCGCCGTACTGACCATCTCCTACGGCGCGGTCTCCACCCTCCAGGCCATCGCCGACTCCCAGGGCAGCACCGGGGCCATCCCGTGGATCGGCCTGTTCTCGCCGGTCACCCTGATCGGCGGCCTGAGCACCGCCCTGCTCGGCGGCACCAACACCTTCCCGGGCGGCGACGGACCCTCCCACGCCCAAGGCGCGGTGTACCTGCTCGTCGTCCTCGGCCTCATCGCCGCGAGTTACGGCCTTCTGCTGCGCCGCTACAAGAAGGTGGGACTGTGACCACGCTCTCCATCGACCACGTCTCCCGCTGGTTCGGCAACGTGGTCGCCGTCAACGACGTCACCATGACCATCGGCCCCGGCGTCACCGGCCTCCTCGGCCCCAACGGCGCCGGCAAGTCCACCCTCATCAACATGATGGGCGGCTTCCTCGCCCCCTCCACCGGCACGGTCACCCTCGACGGGCAGCCGACCTGGCGCAACGAGGCCATCTACAAGCACATCGGCATCGTCCCCGAGCGCGAGGCGATGTACGACTTCCTCACCGGGCGCGAGTTCGTCGTCGCCAACGCCGAGTTGCACGGCCTCGGCGCCAAGGCCGCCCAGAAGGCGCTCGCCACGGTCGAGATGGAGTACGCCCAGAACCGCAGGATCCAGACGTACTCCAAGGGCATGCGCCAGCGCGTGAAGATGGCGTCCGCCCTGGTCCACGACCCGTCCCTGCTCCTGCTCGACGAGCCCTTCAACGGCATGGACCCGCGCCAGCGCATGCAGCTCATGGAACTGCTGCGGCGGATGGGCGACGAGGGCCGCACGGTCCTCTTCTCCTCCCACATCCTCGAAGAGGTCGAGCAACTCGCCTGGCACATCGAGGTCGTGGTCGCCGGACGGCACGCGGCCAGCGGCGACTTCCGCAAGATCCGCCGCCTGATGACCGACCGCCCGCACCGCTACCTGGTCCGCTCCAGCGACGACCGCGCCCTCGCGGCCGCCCTGATCGCCGACCCCTCCACCTCGGGGATCGAGGTCGACCTCGCCGAGGGCGCGTTGCGCATCCAGGCCGTCGACTTCGGCCGCTTCACCGCCCTGCTGCCCAAGGTCGCCCGCGACCACGGCATCCGGCTGCTCACGGTCTCGCCGTCCGACGAGTCCCTCGAATCCGTGTTCTCGTATCTGGTCGCGGCGTAGGAGGCCGAAGATGTACGACCCCACAGTCGCCCGGCTCACCTACCGGGCCCTGCTCGGCCGCCGTCGGGCCCTCATCCTGGGCGCCCTGCCGCTGCTGCTCATCGCGATCTCCGTCGTCGTCCGCGGCCTCGCGGGCGCCGACGACCAGACGGCCGCCGACCTGCTCGGCGGCCTCGGGCTCGCCACGATGGTGCCGATCATCGGCGTCATCGCCGGCACCGGCGCGATCGGCCCGGAGATCGACGACGGCTCGGTGGTGTACCTGCTGTCCAAGCCGATCAAACGGCCGACGATCATCTTCACCAAGCTGATCGTGGCGATCGCCGTGACGATGGTGTTCTCCGCCCTGCCGACGCTCGTCGCGGGCTTCATCCTCAACGGCAACGGCCAGCAGATCGCCATCGCCTACACGGTCGCCGCGCTGGTCGCCTCCATCGCCTACGCCGCGCTCTTCCTGCTGCTCGGCACGGTGTCGCGGCACGCGGTGGTCTTCGGGCTCGTCTACGCCCTGGTCTGGGAGGCCCTGTTCGGCTCCCTGGTCCCCGGGGCGCGGACGCTGAGCGTGCAGCAGTGGTCCCTGGCGGTCGCCCACAAGGTGACCGGCGGCGACCTGGTCACGTCCGACGTGTCCCTGACGACGGGCACGGTGCTGCTGGTCGCGGTGACCGTCCTGGCCACCTGGTACGCCGGCCAGAAGCTGCGTTCGCTGACGCTGGCGGGCGAGGAGTAGACGCCCGCTTTACTGACGGGGGCTTCACCTGGGTCCGGGCACACTGGGCAAAGGGGATGTTCCGTGGAGAGGAACGGGGATGGCCGAGGGTTTCGCGGACGCCGACTGGGACGGTGTCGCGCTGGACGAGGAGTTCATACTCTCCGCGGAGACGTCCGAGCCGTCCGCGCGGGCGCGGATGCTGGCGGCTCGCTGGAAGGCCGAGAGTCCCGAGCCGCAGCCGTGGCGGTCGGACGAGCCGCCGGCGGGGTGGTTCTTCAGCAAGGGCCGGCGGCGTTGGTGGCGCCGGTAGGTGGTTCTTCGGCTGCGGGTGCGTGGGGGGCTGGTCGCGCAGTTCCCCGCGCCTCTAAAAGGGGCGCTTCAGCGGGCTCTTTTAATCAGTGGCACCCAACTCGGCTCACAGGCACAGTTGTTGTGTCACCCCATGAGCCGGGAGAGGAGCCGGACGATGTCCATGCACGACAGTACGTCCCGCTCCCGTCAGGGCAGCCGTCGGCGGATCGCCGTGTAGCTGCCCGGGGCGGCCGCTTCGAGCACGCGACGTCGCTCTCGCGTGGGCCGCCCACCCGGAGGATTGGCCGAGTGGTAAGGCACTGGCTTGCTAAGCCATGGTCGGGCCTGGAAAGCCCGCGCACGTTCGATCCGTGCATCCTCCGCAAGACGTTCAAGACGCCCCGGCCGTAGCGCCCCGTCAAGGGTGCGGGGAACTGCGCGACCAGCCCCCACGCACCCGCGGGCAAACGACGGGCCTCAGCCCAGCAGACGCTCCACGACCACCGCGATCCCGTCCTCCTCGTTGGAGGACGTCACCTCGTCGGCCACCGCCTTCAGCTCTTCATGAGCATTGGCCATGGCCACCCCCCGAGCCGCCCAGGCGAACATCGGGATGTCGTTCGGCATGTCGCCGAAGGCGATCGTGTCGGCGGACTTGAGGCCCAGCCGACGCGCGGCCAGGGAGAGACCCGTCGCCTTCGACAGCCCCAGGGGCAGCAGCTCCACGATGCCCTCGCCCGCCATCGCCACCGTGACGAAGCCCCCGGCCGCCTGCCGGGCCGCTTCCGCGAGCTCGTCGTCGGACAGCTCCGGGTGCTGTATGTAGATCTTGTTCAGCGGGGCCGCCCAGAGGTCGGCGACGTCCGTGAAGGGGGTCGACGGGAGATGCCCCGACACCGCGTACCCCGGCCCCACCAGCACGTCGCCGTCGAGGCCGTCACGGCTCGCCGCGAGGCGCAGCGGGCCGACCTCGGCCTCGATCTTCGCGAGGGCGATCGCGGCGAGCTGCCGGTCCAGCGTCACGGAGGTGAGCAGGCGGTGCGCCCCGGCGTCGTACACCTGCGCGCCCTGGCCGCACACGGCGAGGCCGTCGTAGCCGAGGTCGTCGAGGATGTGCCGGGTCCAGGGGACCGCGCGGCCGGTGACGACGATGTGCGCGGCGCCCGCCGCGGTGGCCGCGGCGAGCGCTTCACGGGTGCGCGGGGAGATCGACTCGTCGGAGCGCAGCAGCGTCCCGTCGAGGTCGGTGGCGATGAGCCCGTAGGGGAAGCTCACCGGGACACCGGCTCCAGGACCTCCCGGCCGCCCAGGTACGGGCGCAGCACCTCGGGCACGCGCACCGAGCCGTCGGCCAGCTGGTGGTTCTCCAGGATCGCCACGATCGTGCGCGGTACGGCGCACAGCGTGCCGTTGAGCGTCGAGAGCGGCTGCACCTTCTTGCCGTCCCGCATCCGGACCGAGAGCCGGCGGGCCTGGAAGCTGTCGCAGTTGGAGGCCGACGTCAGCTCGCGGTACTTGCCCTGGGTCGGGATCCACGCCTCGCAGTCGTACTTGCGGGACGCCGACGAGCCGAGGTCGCCCGAGGCCACGTCGATGACCTGGAAGGGCAGCTGAAGGCCGGTCAGCCACTGCTTCTCCCAGTCCAGGAGCCGCTTGTGCTCGTTCTCCGCGTCCTCGGGCGCGACGTAGGAGAACATCTCGACCTTGTCGAACTGGTGCACCCGGAAGATGCCGCGGGTGTCCTTGCCGTAGGTCCCCGCCTCGCGGCGGAAGCAGGGCGAGAAGCCCGCGTAGCGCAGCGGCAGCTGGTCCGCGTCGAGGATCTCGTCCATGTGGTAGGCGGCGAGCGGGACCTCGGAGGTGCCGACCAGGTAGTAGTCGTCCTTGTCCAGGTGGTACACGTTCTCCGCGGCCTGGCCGAGGAAGCCGGTGCCCTCCATGGCGCGCGGGCGGACCAGCGCGGGGGTCAGCATCGGGATGAACCCGGCCTCGGTGGCCTGCGCGATCGCCGCGTTGACCAGCGCCAGCTCCAGGAGCGCGCCGACGCCTGTCAGGTAGTAGAAGCGCGAGCCGGACACCTTGGCGCCGCGCTCGACGTCGATGGCGCCCAGCGCCTCGCCGAGCTCCAGGTGGTCCTTGGGCTCGAAACCCTCGGCGCCGAAGTCGCGGATGGTGCCGTGCGTCTCCAGGACGACGAAGTCCTCCTCACCGCCGACCGGGACGTCGGGGTGCACGAGGTTGCCGAGCTGCAGCGCGAGGCGCTTGGTCTCCTCGTCGGCCTCGTGCTGCTCGGCGTCGGCGACCTTGACGTCGGCGGCGAGCTGGCCGGCCTTCTTCAGCAGCTCGGCCTTCTCGTCGCCGGCGGCCTTGGGAATGAGCTTGCCGAGCGACTTCTGCTCGTTGCGCAGCTCGTCGAAGCGGACGCCGGAGGACCTGCGCCGCTCGTCGGCAGAGAGGAGGGCGTCGACGAGCGCGACGTCCTCTCCACGGGCGCGCTGGGACGCGCGCACACGGTCGGGGTCCTCACGGAGCAGGCGAAGGTCAATCACGCAGCCAAGGCTACCGGTGCGGGGTTGCCCCCCACGAATCACTATTCACACGTGTTCCGAATCGCGGCTTACGTTCCGTTATGGGGGAATTGCCGAGCGTGTCAATAAAAAGTGTCTCACTCCCCGGGACGGGGCAATGCCGGGGCTCGCGGTTGACTGGATTCCCTTGTGGAGGGCGGGACTTGGAGGTGCGGTTGTCCACAGGAATCCACGCCCTCCCGAGAGTTATCCACAGGGTGTGTGGATGGGGTGTGGACTTCGGAATTGATCACTCCGCGATCAGCGCCTGAAGAGAGGAATTCCCGGATCAAACCGGGACAACACCCTCTTTCGAGTGGAAAGGCATCGCTCCAAAAGATGAACCATGGGAAACGAGTGGACGAAGGGTGATGTGGGCGAGCGGGGTCGCGCCGACGGCCCGTAGGGCGATTTGTCGACAGACTCATGCGTCGCTGTCGACTTGTCCCCAGGTCGAGATGCGTGCCTGTGGATAACCCCTGTGGATAACGAAGATATGAGGGTGTGACCGGTTAGAAGCGGCCGTCCTGGCAGCGCGCCACCCAGTCCGAGGCGGCGACGAACTCCTCGTCCGACGTCCCCGGCAGCGTGGGCCCCACGGTCTCGCCCGGCCTGACGTCCGCCCGCGGGTAGGAGCCCAGGAACCGCACCTGGCGGCAGATCCGCTTCAGCCCCATCAGGGCCTCCGCCACCCGCCGGTCGGAGATGTGACCCTCGGCGTCGATGCAGAAGCAGTAGTTGCCGATGCCGGCGCCGGTCGGCCGGGACTGCAGGAGCATGAGGTTGATGCCCCGGGTGGCGAACTCGCCGAGCAGGTCGCGCAGCCCGCCGGGGTGGTCGTCGTTCTGCCAGAGCACGACCGAGGTCTTGTCCGCGCCGGTCGGGGCCGCGGGCCGGGCCGGACGGCCGACCAGGACGAACCGGGTCTGCGCGTTCTCCGCGTCGTGGATCCCGGTCTCCAGGGCCTCCAGGCCGTACCGCTCGGCCGCGAACTCGCCCGCGAAGGCCGCGTCGTAACGGCCCTCCTGGACCAGCCGGGCACCGTCCGCGTTCGAGGCGGCGGACTCCCAGACGGCCTCCGGGAGGTGGGCCCGCAGCCAGTTGCGGACCTGCGGCTGGGCGACCGGGTGGGCGGTCACCGTCTTGATCTCGGAGAGCTTGGTGCCGGGGCGGACCAGCAGCGCGAAGGTGATCGACAGCAGCACCTCGCGGTAGATCATCAGCGGCCGGCCCGCGACCAGCTCGTCGAGGGTCGTGGTGACCCCGCCCTCGACGGAGTTCTCGATCGGCACGAACGCGGCCTCGGCCTCGCCGTTGCGTACGGCGTCCAGCGCGGACTGCACGGAGACGTACGGGATGAGCTCCCGGGTGGCGGCCTCCGGAAGCGTGCGCAGGGCGACTTCGGTGAAGGTGCCTTCGGGACCGAGATACGCATAGCTCGCTGGCATGTCCCTCACCCTAATGGGCGCAGGGGGACGCGGCTCCCTTGTCTCATCGGATCCACTCGACCGGGTGGTTTGAACCCCGGAAACGCACCAATAGTGATCAGAAACCACTGTGGTAACCGGAGATCGCCCGGCCATCGCCGGATATCACCCGATTGTCGGCCCTCTCTCAGCCCTCCAGGAGCCGCTGCCCCACGTACTCCCCGGAGGCCGCGCCGCCCGGCACCGCGAACAGGCCGCTTGCCTCGTGGCGGATGTACTCGGACAGTGCGTCGCCGCGGTCCAGCTTCCGCTGCAGCGGCACGAACCCGCGCAGCGGATCCGCCTGCCAGCAGACGAAGAGCAGCCCCGCGTCCGGCGTCCCGTCCGCGTCGATGCCGTCGTGGTACGAGAACGGGCGCCGCAGGATGGCCGAGCCCCCGTTCTGGTCGGGCCGGGTGATCCGGGCGTGGGCGTTGACCGGGACGACGTACTCCCCGTCCGCCCTGGCCTTCTCCAAGTCCATCGCCGTCGTCTCGGTGCCCCCGGTCAGCGGTGCCCCGTTCGACTTCTTCCGCCCGATCACGTTCTCCTGGGCCGTGAGCGACAGCTTCTCCCAGTCGTCGAGGAGCATGCGGATCCGGCGTACGACGGCGTAGGAGCCGTTCGCCATCCACGCCGGGTCGCTGGACCCGGTCGACGGCACGAAGATCCGCCGGTCGAAGTCCGAGTCCGTCGGCTTCGGGTTGCGCGTGCCGTCCAGCTGGCCCATGAGGTTGCGGGCCGTCATGGGGTGCGCGGTGGCACCCGGGGTGCGGTTGAAGCCGTTCATCTGCCAGCGGACCTTCGCCGCGCTGCCCGCGTCCTTCTGGATCGCGCGCAGGGCGTGGAAGGCGACCAGGGCGTCGTCGGCGCCGATCTGCACCCACAGGTCGCCGTTGCTGCGCGACCTGTCGAGGTGGTCGGAGGAGAAGTCGGGCAGCGGGTCCAGCGCGGACGGCCGCTGCTTCTCCAGGCCGGTACGGCTGAAGAAGCTGTTGCCGAAGCCGAAGGTGAGCGTCAGTGAGGAGGGGCCCGCGTCCCGGGCCACGTCCGTGTCGTCCTGCGTCATCGGCTCGCCCGCCATCAGCCGCTGGGCCGTCGTCGACCAGCGGCGCAGCAGCGCGGCGGCCTCGGTGCGCCCCGCGCCCGCCGCCAGGTCGAAGGCGACGAGATGGCCGCGCGCCTGGAGGCCCTCGGTGATGCCCGGCTGATGTTTCCCGTGAAACATCGCCCGGTCGGAGCCGACCGAGCTGAGCGGGGTGGCCTGGGCGGGGGCGGCCGCGTAGCCGACGCCCGTGCCCGCCGCGCCGAGCACGAGCCCGGTGGCCCCGGCGGTGCCGAGCAGCGCGCGCCGGCTGACGCCCCCCGCCGGGGGAGCCTCGGCGGCGGGGGTACGGGCCTCGTGGACGGACTGGGACTGTTCGGGCATGGTGCGGTTCAGCCGATCTGCGCGTTCTTGGAGACGGTCACCTGGTCGATGTCGGAGGTCCGGACGGTGACGGAGACCTTCCAGTCGCCGGCGATGGGGATCTGCACGCCGTTGGCCGCCCAGTGCCCGGTGGTGACGTGGTCGGGGTTCACGGGAAGCGGGCCGAGCTTCTTGGCGTCGAGGGTGAAGGCGACCTTCACCTCGGGGATGTCGAACGCGCGGCCGTTGGGACGCTGGACGTAGACGTGCATCTCGTTGCTGCCCACGGTCGCGGGGTCCAGGTCGACGCGGACGACGCCCTTGCCGTCCTTGCCGCCGGTGTCGAAGGACATGTCGAGGGTCAGCGCGCCCGAGGACGAGCTCGACGACGCGGAGGAGGACGTCGCGGCGGTGGCCGCCTTGGCGTCCTGCTCGGTACGGCCCGGCTCGGTCTGCGTCAGGACGGTGGTGACCGCGAGCAGGGCGACGGCGACCCCGGCCTCGGCGAGCACCGAGCGGCGCAGGCCGAAGCGGTGCGGGTCGGCGTCCCGGAGGCGCTTCTGCCGGGCGGTGTCCATGGCGGACTGCTGCCGGGCGAGCTGGGCGGCCCGCTCGGGGTCGTCGTCGGCGGACCCGGCCTTGCCGGAGCCGCCGGACGCGGCAGAGACACCGGTGCCGGACCCGGCGGCCTTGACGTAGGCCTCCTTCGTGGCGACCGACGCCTTGACCGTCTCCTTCGTCCCCTCCGACGACTCGGTCTCCTCCGGCTCCTCGGTCTCCTCCGGCTCCTCGGTCTCCTTCTCCTGTGCCGTCTCTTCCTCGTCGGTGGCCCGCGTCCCCCCGGCAGTCGCGAGCCGCCCCGTCCACCGGCGCGAGATGGAGGCGATGCCGACGAGCAGCGCCACGAGCCCGATCTTGACCAGCAGCAGCTCGCCGTACGCCGTGTCGGTGAACGCCGACCAGGAGCCGAGCTGGCGCCAGGACTGGTAGATGCCGGTGGCGACCAGCGCGAGCACCGACCCGAAGGCGACGCGGGAGAAGCGTTGTACGGCGGCGGACTCGACCGGCGCTTCGGCGGGTGCCCGGTAGAGGGCGACCAGCAGGGCGGTGAGGCCGCCAAGCCAGGCGGCGACGGCGAGCAGGTGGATGACGTCGACCGGCATCGCGATGCCCGGCTGGAGCCCGGTGGAGGCGTGCTCGGCCATGGCCCAGCTCGCCGCGAGCCCGGCGGCCACGACGGTGCCGCCGATGGCGAGCCCGAACGTCAGGTCGCGCTTCTCCTCTTCCTCGCGCTTGTCGTAGGCGCCGAAGAGGACGGCGATGAAGAGGGCGGCCGCCGCGAGCAGCAGCAGCCGGGAGACCAGGGCCGCGCCGGTCTTGGTCTGCAGGACCTGGCCGAGGAGGTTCAGGTCGAAGATGTCGCCGACGCTGCCGGAGGTCGTGTAGGAGCCGCGCAGGAGCAGCAGCCAGAGGGTCGCGGCGGTGAGCGTCAGCCAGCCGCCGACGACCAGGCGCTGCATGGCCCGTACACCGGAGCCGCGCTGCCAGCAGGCGAGGACGAAGGCGGCGCCGCCGACGAGCACGATGTACCCGGCGTACGACATGTACCGCCCGAAGCCGTAGAGCCAGCCGACGACCCCGCCGCCCGCCTCCTGGTCCCCGACCGAGGCGACGGTCTTGGAGGGCGCCCCGACGGAGAAGGTGAAGGCGCCCGCGACGGGGTGGCTGTCCGCCGAGACGACCTGCCAGGCGACGGTGTACGTGCCCTTGCCCAGCCCGCTCTTGAGCTGCACGCCGTACGTCGTCCCGCTCAGGTTGTCCGGCTTGGCCAGGTCGACCCGCTTGCCCTGGGGGTCCAGGACCCGGATCGAGTTGTCGTTCATGGACACGTTCTCGGAGAACGTGAGCGAGACCTGGTCGGGTGCCTTGGTGACCACCACCCCCTGAGAGGGGTCGCTGCCGGTCAGCGCGGCGTGCGCCGAGGCCGGCCCGGCGCCGGCCAGCAGCGCGCCGGTGACGGCGAGGAACAGCAGCACCAGGGTGCGCAGGCGGGGGGTGATGGTCCGCATCAAGGTCGGTCCTCCCTCAGTGTCCGGTCGACGGGTTGTACGTGGCGGACTTCACCGGCATCTCGACGGTGAGCGGACCGGATTCGGCGAACTTGAGTTTCAGGGTGATCGTGTCGCCCTGCTCCGGGCGGTGCTTCAGCTTCTCGAACATCAGATGGTTGCCCCCACTTTTGAACACGAGTTGACCGTGTGCGGGCACCTTGAAGGAGGTGACCTCCTCCATGGCCCCGCCGTTGGTCTCGTGCATGGTGATCTCGCCGGCGGAGGCGCTGGTGACGGAGGTCAGCTCGTCCTGCGTGCCGCCCTTGTTGGTGATCGTCAGGAATCCGGCGGCCATGTCGGCGGAGACCGGCTGCGGCATGTAGGAGGCGCCGACGGACAACTCGGCCGCCGAGGAGCCCGAGCCCGAGCCGCCGCAGCCCGCGAGGGCGGCCAGCGCCCCCGCGATCGCTATCCCGGTCAGGGCGGAGCGCCTGAGGGGTTTCACGGGTTCTCCCCCTTGATCAGCTTGGGGAGGTCCTTGGTGTAGTCGTCGACGGTGGCGTCCTCGCCGTAGAGGACGTATCCGCCGTCGGTCTTCGGCGAGAACGCGATGACCTGGGTGCCGTGCACCGAGACGACCTTGCCGGTCTTCTTGTCCTTGTGGGTCGGCTCGATGGCGATGCCGAGGGTGCGGGCGCCGGCCTGGATGGTGGCGAAGTCGCCGGTCAGCCCGACGAAGCTCGGGTCGATGCCCTTGAGCCACTTGCCGAGTTCGGAGGGGGTGTCGCGGGCCGGGTCGGTGGTGACGAACACGACCCGCAGCTTCGCCTGGTCGGCCTTGGACAGCGACTTCTTGGCGACCGCGAGGTTGTTCATGGTCAGCGGGCAGACGTCGGGGCAGTGCGTGTAGCCGAAGTAGACCAGCGTCGGCCTGCCCTTGGTCTCCGCGCGCAGGTCGTACTTCTCGCCCTTGGTGTCGGTGAGCACCAGGTCCGGCTTCCCGAACGGCGTGTCCAGGATGGTCGCGGCCTTGTTCGAGGTGTCCTCGCCGACCACCGTGACGGGTGACGTGGAGTCGTCGCCGCTGCCGCAGGCGGAGAGGGTCAGGGTGGCGGCGGCGAGCAGCGCGGCCGCGGCGAACGTCTTCTTGCGCATACGAAAATGTCCCAGATGTGAGAGATCCGGCACGCACCGGGGGGCCGAACGACAGCTGTCCGACAGCTGCGAGAACTGCTGCGACAGCTACCGCGACAGCCGTTGCGACGGTCGCTACGACAGCGTCGCACGACCCCCTGTGCGCGTTACGGACGCGGAACTCAGGCCTCGGTACCGGTGGTGGTCCGGCGGCGGCCGGCGAGGACGCCGTAGGCGACCCCGGCCGCGCCGACGACGATGCCGACGACACCGAGGACGCGGGCGGTGGTGTCACTGCCGCCCGTGGAGCCGGAGTCGTCGGATGCGGTGGTCTCGGTCTTGGCGGAGGTCTCCTCGGCGGTGCCCTCGGCCGCGGCGGACCCGTGGTGGTCGCCCGTGGCGGCGGAGAGCGCGAGGACCGGGGCCGGGTTCTCCGGCTCGTCCTGGCCCTCCTGCTGGACCTCGATCCAGCGGACGACCTCCTTGTTGGAGTACGTCTGGACGGCCTTGAAGACCAGTTCGTCGGTGTTCTCGGGCAGGGCGCCCACGGAGAGCGGGAACTTCTGGAAGTAGCCCGGCTCGATGCCCTTGTCCTCGGCGGTCCAGGTGACCTTGGTGACCGCCTGGTCGATCTTCTCGCCGTGCATCTCCAGCGGCTTGGCCAGCTTGGACTTGGTGACGTCGATCTTCCAGCCGGCCATCGGCTGCGGCATCACGGACGCGATCGGGTGGTCCGCGGGGAAGCTGACCTCGACCTTGGTGGTCGAGGCGTCGTCGCGCTCGTTGGGGACCTTGAAGTCGATGACCGCGTAACCGCCCTTGGCGGCGGTGCCCTCGGGCTGCACGCTGACGTGCGCGAACGCGGGCGAGGTGACGGCCAGCACGGCCGTACCCGTGACGGCGGCGACGGCGGCGATACGAGAGGCCTTCATGGCGGAAGCCTTCATGGCAGGGAGCACTCCACTCCGAGTGAGTTCTGTCGTTAAGGGGGCGTGCGGAAAACGCACGCGCGCGTGCCGCACGACGGCGGCCGGCCCCTCCGGATCCGGGCAGACCCCGGGGAGTGCTCTGGTCGCGTCGTGTCAGGCGGCGAGAACGAGTACGGCGGCGGCCGCGGGCGGCCCGCGCCGGATCACCGAGTGCTGGAGCGCGACCGTGCGCGGGGCGGACGGTATGTCCCAGGCGCTGCGGCGGTCACGCGCGGGTGCCTCGGGTACGGCCATGAGCCCGGCGCACAGGGCGCGCGTCAGCGCGAGCGCACCGCGCAGGGAACGGATCAGCGCCCCCTCGGCGACCCCGTGCGCCGAATCGGCCGACAACCGGATCAGCCGCAGCAGCGCCAGGTCGCCCCGGCGCAGCAGCCACCCGGCCACGACGGCCGCGAGCACGTGTCCGAGCAGCATGGGCACGGACGGCAGCAGCGAGCCGGAGGCCCCGGCGGCGTCCGCGGCATGGGCCGCCCCGCTCGTGCCGGTGGCCGGAACCGAGGTGCTGAGATGCGCGTCCGTGAGGATCCTGTACGCGTGGGCGGGACTGATCTGCGCCGCCCCTGCCCCGCACACCAGCCGTGCGGCCCGCTCCACCAGCGAGGCGTCGCTCAGGGACACCGACGACATCGACGGCATGGATGCCATGGACGACGCGGACATCGAGCCGCCGGACATCGCGGAACCACCGTGCTGACCGAGGCCGAACAGCGTGTGGAGGACGGTCTGCACGACCGCGAGCAGCGCCACGATCCCGGGCAGCGAGCGGGCCCGGCCGGTCAGCGGGACGACGAGTGCCAGGGTGCCCAGGAAGCCCGCGCCGAGCGTCCACAGCGGAACGGTCGCGCAGGAGGCCAGGGTGTGCCCCGCCGCGGCCAGCAGCACGCAGAGCGCGGCGAACACCGCGGCCCGCAGGAGCCGCAGTCCGCTTCCGGTGCGCGCCGCGCGCGGGTGGGGGGCAGTCATGGCGGGCTCATCATCGCACTGGACCCGCACCCGCTTTACGTCAGGTCCGGAAGATTCCGTTACGCCCGGAGGGATTCCGTTGCGCCCGTGAGCGGTGTTCGCCGGAAAGAATCGAAAGATCATCCTTGTGACGAACCACCCGCTCATACACCGAAACCTCCACCCGCGCATCCCCCGGATGGGCGTTCTCACATGAACGGAGTGCTTACACCCGCGCACGGGTGGCAATAGGTATCGGTATGTCGAGCCGCGGCCGGGAGGCTGGAGCATGAGCATCTGGTGGTCACTCCATCTGCGGCGTGAGGCCGCGAGCGTGCCGCTCGCCCGACGGCTGCTGATCGGCACGATGGAGACGGCGGGCGTCGACCCCGACATCTCCTACGACCTCTCCGTCGCCCTCAGCGAGGCCTGTGCGAACGCCGTCGAGCACGGCGGGGCCGGCCGTCCCTCGGAGGCGTACCGGGTCACCGCCTACCTGGACGGCGAGAAGTGCCGTATCGAGGTGGCCGATTCGGGGCCGGGGCTCGCTCCCGGGTTCGCCCGTACCCAGGACCTCAGGCCCGCCCGTCCCGACGCCGAGAACGGGAGAGGCCTCTGTCTCATCAGAGAACTCGCGGATCACGTCCACATCGGCAACAAGCCGGGCCGCGGCGGCACCGTGGTCAGCTTCGACAAGATCCTCAAGTGGAAGAAAGATCCTTCCCTGCTTTCGGCATGACTCTCGCTCCGGCATAACACCCGCGCTAGGGTGCGCGCATGATTCTCAGAAAGATTAAAGAAAGCCTGCTCATCCCCGGTGTGATATTGCGTCCCATTGCCGTCGGCGACGCGAAAGCGCTGTGTGCCGCATACGTCGGCAACCGACGTCATCTCGAACCCTGGGAACCGGTCAGACCCGAGTCCTTCTTCACCGTCGAGGGTCAGACCGAGCGCATCGAAGGCCTGGTGGGACAGGCTGCCGACGGCCTCGTGGCGCCCTGGCTCATGGAGTCGGCCGAGGACGGCCGGATCGTCGGGGCGATCACTCTTTCCGGGATTTCCCTCGGCCCTTTCTGCAGTTCCTACGTCGGCTATTGGGTGGCCGGTGATCAGCAGGGCCGAGGTCTGGCCACCGCGGCCCTGGAGCGGGTCTGCGAGATCGCCCGGGACGTGGTGGGACTTCACCGGATCGAGGCGTCCACCCTGATCGAGAACACGACCTCCCAACGGGTGCTGAAGAAATGCGGGTTCGAGACGATCGGGGATGCCCCGCAGTATCTGCACATCGATGGAGAATGGCGGGACAGCCGGCTGTTCCAGCGGGTCCTGCACGACCGCGTCCCGGCGCTGTGACCAGTGGCTTCCCGACTGGTTCAGCTTCCTGGGCGTTCACAGGTCGTTGCCAGCTCCCGCCCATGCCCCTGACAAACGACGTTCATAGCTTCGTCGGCCATGACGGGAAACCACAAAAACACGTCGATCACCCGCCGCCGTGCCCTCGCGGTCTCCGGCGGCACGGTGGCGGCCGGCGGCCTCGCGGTCGCCGGCTTCCAGTCGGCCTTCGCCGACACGACCGACAGCACCGACGCGGACGCCACGGCCTCCGCCGCCTCCACCAGCAGTGAGTGCATGACGCTGATGACCAGCGTCACGGAGGGCCCGTACTACCTCGATGGTGCCTTGGTGCGCAAGGACATCACCGAGGGCAAGGCCGGCGTTCCGCTGACCCTGCGCCTGACCGTCGTCGACGCCACCGACGGCTGCACCCCGGTCAAGGGCGCCGCGGTCGAGATCTGGCACTGCGACGCCTGGGGCTACTACTCCGGCTACACCACCGCCAACCCCGGCGGCTCCGCCCCCGCGGAGAGCGAGGAGGGCGACTCCGCCGACGACCAGACCTACCTGCGCGGTTACCAGATCGCCAACGCCAACGGGGTCGTCAAGTTCGAGACGATCTTCCCGGGCTGGTACACCCCGCGCACCTGCCACATCCACGTGAAGGTGCACACGGGCGGCGAGAAGGAGGACGGCACCTACGAGGGCGGCAAGGTCAACTACACGGGCCAGCTCTTCTTCGACGACGACATCGCCGAGGAGATCTTCACGCTCGAGCCCTACTCGAAGCACAGCGGCAGCTACACCGTCCTCGCCGACGACATGGTGTACGACGGCGGCGGCGCCTCCAGCGGTCTGCTGACCCTGAAGGCCGTGCACAAGAAGGACCCCTCGAAGGGCTACAAGGGCTCGCTGACCCTGGGCATCGACCCGGACGCCGAGAGCACCGGCGCCGGCAGCGGTGGCGGCGGCACCCCGCCGAGCGACGCGCCGACGGGCACGCCGCCGAGCGACGCCCCCAGCGACAGCGCCTCCCCTTCGGCCTCCGCCTCCTCATAAGGTAAGGGACATGACAAGCCGCGAGGACGACGCGCTGGCGCAGGCCGCCGTGGCCGCGCTCACCGGTCAGCTGGCCCTGGCCCCCAAGCCGGGCCTGCCCGACCCGCGTGACCTGGACGCCCGCAGCAAGCGCCGGGAGCACGACAGTCTGCGCTGGTCGGCCAGGGCACTGGCGCCCGGCCTCGCGGCGATGGCCGCCTCCGCCCGCCGTACCGGCGAAGCCACTCCGGTGCTGCGGGCGGAGCTCGGTGCGATCGGCCGGTGCACCGAGCACTCGGTCGGCCTGGCCGGCGGCGGCCACAAGGGCGCCCTGTGGGCCCTCGGCTTCCTGGTCGCCGCGGCCGCCCTCGACCCCCGCGCCAAGGCCCGCGAGATGGCCATGAACGCCCGGAAGATCGCCGCGTTCAACGACAAGGGCGCTCCCAAGCGTCCCTCCCGGGGCTCGTCGATCTCCGCGAAGTACGGCGCGGCCGGCGCCCGGGGCGAGGCCAGGGCCGGATTCCCGCACGTACGCAGGGCACTGGACGCGCTGGCGACGGCCCGCAAGGCGGGCGCCACCGAGAACCAGGCCCGCCTGGACGCTTTACTGACGGTGATGTCCACCCTCCAGGACACCGAACTCCTCTACACCGCGGGCCCGTTCGGCCTGCGCCAGGTCCAGTCGGGAGCCCGAGCGGTACTGGACGCGGGCGGCACGGCGACGGAGCCGGGCGCGCAGGCTCTGCGAGCCCTCGACGCGGACCTGCACGAAAAGGGCTGGAGCCCGAGGGGCAGCGCGGGCCTCCTGGCCGGAGCGTTGTTTCTGGATGGGCTGTCTGCAGCGCCCCTTTAGGGGCGCGGGGCTGTATTCGATTTGCGGCTGCCGCCGCGCGGGCGCGAGCAACCACACGAAACCCGCAGAGCGCAACGATGGCCGGGCACCCACCCAGGTACCCGGCCATGTCACATCCGTCAGCCCTTCAGCGAAGCCATCCAGCTCTCGACCTCGTCGGAACGGCGCGGCAGCCCCGCGCTGAGGTTCCGGTTCCCGTCGGCCGTCACCAGGATGTCGTCCTCGATCCGCACCCCGATCCCCCGGTACTCCTCCGGCACGGTCAGATCGTCGGCCTGGAAGTACAGCCCCGGCTCGACGGTGAGCACCATCCCCGCCTCCAGGACGCCCTCCACATACGTCTCGGTCCGCGCGGCAGCACAGTCGTGGACGTCGAGCCCGAGCATGTGCCCGGTGCCGTGCAGCGTCCACCGGCGCTGCAGCCCCAGCTCCAGCACCCGCTCGACCGGCCCCTCCACGAGCCCCCACTCGACGAGCCGCTCGGCCAGCACCCGCTGCGCGGCATCGTGGAAGTCGCGGTACTTGGCGCCCGGCTGCACGGCCGCGATGCCGGCCTCCTGGGAGTCGTACACGGCGTCGTAGATCTTCTTCTGGATCTCGCTGTACGTGCCGTCGATCGGCAGCGTGCGCGTGACGTCGGCGGTGTACAGACTGTGCGTCTCGACGCCCGCGTCCAGCAGGAGCAGGTCGCCCGAGCGGACCGGGCCGTCGTTGCGGACCCAGTGCAGCGTGCAGGCGTGCGGGCCGGCCGCGCAGATGGAGCCGTAGCCGATGTCGTTGCCCTCCACGCGTGCGCGGAGGAAGAACGTGCCCTCGATGTAGCGCTCGCTCGTGGCCTCGGCCTTGTCGAGGACCTTCACGACGTCCTCGAAGCCGCGGGCCGTGGAGTCGACGGCCTTCTGCAGCTCGCCGACCTCCCACTCGTCCTTGACCAGCCGCGCCTCGGAGAGGAAGACCCGCAGCTCCTCGTCGCGCTCGGCGGTGACCTTGTCGGTCAGCGCGGCCTGGATGCCGGCGTCGTACCCGCGGACGACCCGTACCGGGCCGGTGGCCTCGCGCAGCTGGTCGGCCAGCTCGCGCACGTCGGCGGCGGGGATGCCGTAGAGCGCCTCGGACTCGGTCAGCGAGTGGCGGCGGCCCACCCACAGCTCGCCCTGCCCGGAGAGCCAGAACTCGCCGTTCTCGCGGTCGGAGCGGGGCAGCAGGTAGACGGTGGCCACGTGGCCGTCGTCCTTCGGCTCCAGGACGAGTACGCCGTCCTCGGTCTGGTTGCCGGTCAGGTAGACGTACTCGACGGACGCCCGGAACGGGTAGTCCGTGTCGTTCGACCTGGTCTTCAGGTTGCCGGCCGGGATCACCAGGCGCTCGCCCGGGAAGCGGGCGGACAGCTCGGCGCGGCGGCGGGCGGTGTGCCCGGCCTGCTCGATGGGCTTGAGATCGCGCAGTTCCGTATCGGCCCAGCCGGACTTCATACTCTCGGCGAGCTCGTCGGACACGCCCGGGTACAGGCCGTTCTTGCGCTGCTTGATCGGCTCTTCGCTCTCTTCCGGGGTCTCCGGGAGCTCGTCGGCCACGTTCATCCTCCTCGACACTGCTGTGGATCCCGTCCATCGTACGTTCGTACCGGACGGGGTCCCAGGGCCGTAGGACTCCCGGCGATGTGAGACTCCCGGCCGGCCCGTCAGTCGAACCGGGCCGCCAGCAGGATCACGTCCTCCTCGCTGTCGGCCTCGTCCAGGCCGTCCGGCAGCACCGTGCGCAGGACGTGGTCGGCGATTGCCCCGGGGTCGTGGCGCAGCGCGCGCGGGACGCTCGCGGCGGCGGTGTGCAGCCGGGCGAAGGCGCGGTCCATGGGGTCCCCGGTGCGGTGCAGCAGTCCGTCGGTGTAGAGGAGGACGGTTTCGCCTGCTTCCGCCTCGATCTCCACGCTGGGCGCCTCCCAGCAGGCGAGCATGCCCAGCGGCGCGGAGACCGAGGTCTCCGCGAACTCGGTGCGGTGCTCCCCGATCAGCAGCGGCGGGCTGTGTCCGGCCCCGGCGAGGGTGACCTTGCGCAGCCCGGGTTCGCAGTAGGCGAACAGGGCGGTGGCCGAGCGGGCCGGTTCGGTCAGCCGCAGCAGCAGTTCCAGGTCGGAGAGGACCGCGACCGGGTCCTCGCCCTCCATCACGGCGTACGCCCGCAGCGAGGCGCGCAGCCGGCCCATCGCGGCCACCGCGCTCGGTCCCGAGCCGGTGACCGAGCCGACGGCGAGGCCGAGGGCGGCGTCGGGCAGCGGCAGCGCGTCGTACCAGTCGCCGCCGCCGCGCGGGCCGGTGCGGTGCCGGGCGGCGAGCTGGACGCCGGCCACCCGGGGCAGCCGGGAGGGGAGCAGTTCCTCGGCGATGGTCGCCATGCACGCGCGCGTGCGCTCGACCTCCAGCAGCCGGGCCAGGTGCTCGGCCGCGTACCGCACGTACAGGCCGACGAGGTGGCGCTGGCGCTCGTTCGGTTCGGCCGGCTCGTCGTACAGCCAGGCGACCGCGCCGAGGCGGTCGGCGGCGTCGGTGACGAGGGGGAGCGCGTAGCTGGCGGCGTAACCGAGGCGGGCGGCGACCTCGCGGTGGCGCGGGTCGAGGCCGTCCTCGGCGAACAGGTCGGGATGCGCGGTCTCGGCGGCGGCACCGGTGTCGTACGGCAGCGCGCCGCGCGGGACGGTCTCCAGGTGGCCGAGGTCCGCGCGGCCGAGTCCGAGGCCGAGCGTGCGGTGCGGGCCGAGCCCGTCGGCGGGCTCCAGCACCACCAGGCCGCGCCGGGCGCCCACCAGAGCGGCACCGGCGCGCAGCAGCTCCTGGAGGGCCGGCTCCAGCGCGCCGGTCCGGGTGAGCCGTTCGGTCAGTTCGTGCAGGGTGGTGAGGTCGGAGACCCACCCGGCCAGCCGGTCCTGGAGGACGGTGCCGGGGGCCGCGGCGGCGGGGGCCTTCGGGACGGGAGGCGCGGCCGGGGCGGCCGGAGCGGGGTGGACCGGCGCGACAGTGTGTGCGGGAGTGGGGACCGTTGAATCGATTCCAGCCACTTTCGGAGGGTGCGGGGCGTTCATCGCGTCCGGCTTTCAGACCTGTGCGTATTGCTCAAAAGCATCGCAAACCCCCATGTCCTTCTGCGCCGCTGGCAGTGTCTCCACATGTACACGCACTCGTGAGGGGATGTCCAGCATTGTCCTGCCGGGATTCCTGGTGTCCGTGGGCCTCTTGGGGTGTTCTCGAGGTGTTCTCCCGGACGGCTTGCACAAAAACGAAGTTGGCTTAAAACTGACTCGGGCAACGGTTCATTGCGGTCGACTGGCCTTGCTCCACGGAGCGTCACAGCGGTCGTGATGGGTACGTACTCGGAGAAGGCCAGGGGTGGTTGGGGGACTACCCGGAACCTGGCGACGGACCCGGGCGTCTTAACCACCGACGACCGTGCCCCATCCTCCCGTGGCGGAGGCGGAGAGAAACACTCGGAACGGCAAAACGCCAGACTTCGCCACCCCCACGCCGTGGCCGTGCTTTTGATAGACGCAGTACGAGACGTAGTGCGAGCAGTGCGAGTAGTACGACGTACAAGCAGTACGACGTACGAGCAGTACGACGCAGTTCTTGTGAACGCGGGCGCGGCCCCCGCTCGACCCCGAGGGGTTCCCCTTGCCCAGCGCAGGGGTGTGATGCGCCAACAGGTACGCACAGTGCAGTGATCGACACATGATGTGATGTGGTCCTCGGTGTTGCCAGCGGTGCAACGGAAAGGAACGAGCGCTCATGCGCGAGATCCTCGGAAGGCGACGCAGGCTCCTGTCCAGGCGGAACGACAAGGGGCCTGAGCTTCTCGGCGCGGCCCTGACCTTCGCGACGGAATGGCAGTGGCCCGTACTCCCGGGCGTGGCTCCCCACCCTCAGGGGCGGGCCCGGTGCGCGTGTCCCGACCCCGAGTGCACGGTGCCCGGTGCACACCCCTTCGACCCCGGCCTGCTCGCCGCCACCACCGACGCGCGCATGGTCCGCTGGTGGTGGGGGAACCGGCCGACGGCCCCGATCCTCCTCGCCACCGGAGCAACCGGCGGCGCGGCGCCCTGCGCGGTCAGCCTGCCGGCCCTCGCCGCCTCCCGCGCCCTCACCCTCCTCGACCGCCGCGGCATGCGCCTCGGCCCGGTGGTCGCAGCGCCCACCCGCTGGGCGCTGCTGGTCAAGCCGTACTCCATGGAGCAACTGGGCGAGCTGCTCTACGCCAAGGACTTCGTCCCCGGCTCGCTCCGCTTCCACGGCGAGGGCGGCTATCTCGCCCTGCCGCCCTCCGAGACCGGCCAGGGCGCCATCCGCTGGGAGCGGGCCCCGCTGCCCGGCTCGGCCAAGCCCTGGGTGCCCGATGTGGAGGCCGTGGTGGACGCCGTGGTCGACGCCCTCACCCGTACGGGTGTGAGCGCACCCGAGTTGTAGGGGTGTCGGGCGCGAGAACCCGGCTTGTCGCGTCCGTCTGGTTACCCTCCGCACATGAACGTGCGTCTACTCGCCCTCGCGGGCGTCATGGTGTGCGCGGTCGCGCTGCCGCTGGCCGTGGCGTCCGCAGGACAGGTGGGCGATGCCGGCGCACACCCCGCCCGGCACGACGACGAGAAGCTGCCGGTGCCCGTCCGGTCCCCCCTGGTGCTCGGCCTGGGCCTCGCCACGGCGGCCCGCTGCGGTCCCGAACTCACCTCGCCCGACGGCGTCGAGGCGCAGACCTGCGTGATGGCCCAGGGCGCGGACACCTGGGCGCGCACCTACTACCGCAACGCCACCGGAGCGGCCCTGGAGGGCGTGCTGAGCCTCCTCGGCCCGAACGGCCGCACCGTCCAGACGCACTGCGCCGCCGATGCCGCGGCCGACGACGAGCCCGCCACCTGTGAGACGCCCCGGGAGCACACCCGGGGCACGCTGGACGACTACACGGCCGTCACGGAGTTCGCGGCAGGCGACGACGACGGCCCCCTGCTGCTGCGCTCCGCGAGCAACTCGGGGGACGCCGGCCCCGGGGGCCCTGCTGCGGGCAACTCCCAGCGGTCAAACGGGAGTTGACGAATCGCTGCGGTCCGTACAGCGGACGCGGGCATGAAAAGGCCCGGTTGCTGGCGACGGGGGATGCACCAGCAACCGGGCTACTGAGACGGTAACAAGAGATCGGCGGTTCGCAAATTCGATCTCGGCTATTCGGACACGTATTTGCTTGCCGTGTAGGGAAGTTGTGACAGGAGTCACCCGGGTCGACGGGCCTGGGGCGGCTGACCGACCGGTCAGCCGCGACCCTGTGTCCGCACTGCTCGCCGGCTGATCGTCAGCTGAGCGTGACCTGTCGGTTGGTCAGTCCGCCGCGGGCCCGCCGCTCGTCCGCGGTGAGCGGTGCCTCCGAGGCCAGGGCGGTCGCGAGCCGCTCGGCGAACTCGGCGGCCGGCTTCTCCACGTCCTCCGCGCCGACCCCGCTCGGCAGGTCCCAGACCGGCACGGTGAGGCCGTGGGCGCGGAAGGAACCGACCAGCCGGGTCCCTTCGCCGAGCCCGGACCGGCCCGCCGCGTGCAGCCGCGCGAGAGCGTCCAGAAGCTGCTCCTCGGGGTACGGCATGACCCACCGCAGATGGTTCTTCGTGGGCGTCTCGCACCAGTAGGCGGAGTCGACGCCGGTCAGCTTCACCGTCGGGATGGCCGCCGCGTTGGCCCGCTCCAGGGAGGCGGCCACGTCCGGGGTGGCGTTCTCCGCGTCCTGCACCCAGAACTCGAAGCCGTCGTGCACAACTGGCTCGAACGGGCCCTTCGGGTCGAGCAGGTCCTGCAGCCGGGGGCTGTCGGCGGGGGCACGGCGGCTCTGCACCGGGGTGCCCGGCTCGGCGGCGAGGGCACGCCGGAGGGTGTCGGCGAGGTCGCGGCTGATGTCGCCGGAGGCCGTGTCGTTCTGCAGGCCGAGCAGGACCGTGCCGTCGTCGCGGCGCAGCGCCGGCCAGGCCATCGGCAGCACGGTGGCGAGCGTGACCGAGGGGACGCCCTCGGGCAGACCGTCCTTCAGGGTCAGCTCGACGGTGGCGGCGGGCACCAGCTCGCGCAGCGCCACCCAGTCGCCCTCGCCGGCCAGCCCCTCGAACGGGCGGTGCACCAGCTCGGTCGTCGCGTGCGCCGCCGCCCGGCCGTGGCAGGCCTTGTAGCGGCGGCCGCTGCCGCAGGGGCAGGGTTCACGGGCACCGACAACCGGATAGTTCACATCAGCGCCTTCGGCGCGGGCCGCATCGCTGAGCTGCGGCCGCGTGGCCGTCGTCTGGGGTCGCTTCTTGGCCATCTGGGTGTCTCCCGGTTACGGCTCGTCTCGTACGGGCGGAGCCTAGCCGTTCATGCCCTGGACCACGGGAACCTGTGGACAACGGCGCCGACACCGACCGTACGGCCCATGGGCCCCGCGCCGGTCCCGACTCAGTCGAGGTCGTCGAACGCGTCCGCGAAGTCCAGGTCGGCCATCTCCGGGACCGAGGGCGCCATGACGCGCGTGGCGAAGGCGTCGCGGCGGTCGTGGGTGCCCGGACCGCGCACGTCCTTGTGGACCACGACCCAGACGGTGACCTCGCCCCGGGCGTCGTCCCGGACGCCCCAGTCGTCGGCCAGGGCCGTGATGATGTTCAGTCCGCGTCCGCCGTGCGCCGTGACCGAGGGGGTCATCGGGGCCGGGCGGGTCGGGCCGCCGCCGTCCGTGACCTCGACGATCAGCCGGCCGCGCGTGTCGACCTGCCAGGCGGCCCGGACGTCGCCGTCCCCGGCCAGCGCTTCCCCCAGGGGACGCCCGTGTTTGCAGGCATTGCTCAAAAGTTCGGAAAGGATCAGTACGGCATCATCGATGACCGCTTCCGACAGGCCGCCCGTGCGCAACTGATCGCGCATGCGGTGTCTCGCCTTCCCCACGCCCGCAGGGCCATGGGGTACGGCCATGCTCGACGACGTGGGCACCTCCTGTGCCACCACCAACGCCACCCCCGAGACCTCCTTTGCCCCACGCCACGGTGTGGATGCCCCATTGGCCTGAACCGGAAACCGGCCAATGAATGTCCGGTGACGCATTCGCAACGAACGAATACGCGCCGAACGCGCCGGAGCACTCCCTGTCACACGTCGTCGCCGGATCCCCCGGATATGGCTGCGTGTGGCTGGAATTCGATGGTGTGGCCGAGAAGTGAGGATGCTGTGGCCGGGCTGTCGGGTCAAGAGGTGCGAGGTGTCCTTACTCGACTCTTTATCTGAACCCTGGTCAGAACGGGTACCAGGGCACTGTCCCCGGGACCCTCAGCGACCCAGCCGGCTCAGCACGGCCGCCGGCCGGTTGGTGATGATCGCGTCGATGCCGAGCTCCACGCACAGGTCCACGTCCTCCGGCTCGTTCACCGTCCAGACGTGCACCCGGTGCCCGTTGCGCCGCAACCGCTCGACATAGGCCGGGTGATTGCGGACGATCCGGATCGAGGGCCCCGCGATCCCCACCCCGGCCGGCAGCCGCCCGTCGCGCAGCCGGGGCGAGAGGAACTGCAGCAGATAGACGGTCGGCAGCGTCGGCGAGACCGCCCGCACCCGGGCCAGCGACCGCGCGGAGAAGCTCATGACCCGCACCGGCGACTCGGCGGGGGTGGCCGGAGCGTCCAGCCCGAACCGCTTGAGCAGGACCAGCAGCCGCTCCTCGACCTGCCCCGCCCAGCGCGTCGGGTGCTTGGTCTCGATCGCCAGCTCCACCCGCCGCCCGGCGTCCGCGACCAGTTCGAGCAGCCGCTCCAGCGTCAGTACGGAGGTGTCCGCACGGTCCTCGGGCCGGAACTCCCAGTCGGGCTCCTCGTCCCGCCCGCGCCAGGCCGGCCCCTTGCGCCACGAGCCGAAGTCCAGGGCGGCCAGCTCCGCGAGCTCCAGGGCCGAGACGGCGCCCCGCCCGTTGGACGTGCGGTTGACCCGCCGGTCGTGGACGCACACCAGGTGGCCGTCGGCGGTGAGGCGTACGTCGCATTCGAGGGCGTCGGCGCCGTCCTCGATGGCCTTCCGGTACGCGGCCAGCGTGTGCTCGGGGGCGTACTCCGAGGCCCCGCGGTGCGCGACGACCTGGATGCGATGCTGTGGTGCGTGGGTCACCGCGACATGGTGCCACCGAGCGGGGGTGCCTGGGGGCACCCCCGATGCCGGTAAAGAGAACTTTTGTCGGACAAGCACTATATAAAGGTTGTCCGTGTACCCACAGCCACCGCTTATGGTGCTCTGACGCCCTGTGGGAAAAGCTGACGGCATACAAAAGCACATGCACAGCTGAATCGCGCCGGACCGACAGCAAGCGTGAAAGAGCGTGACCGAGTGCGACCGAGAAGAAAAGCCGTGGACCGAGGAGAGAAGCTGTGAGCACCGAGAACGAGGGCAACCCGGTACCCCCGGCCCCGTCCGCACCTCCTGTGCCGCCGTCGTCTCCCGCTGCCTCGCCGCAGGCAGCAGCGTCCGACGGCGGGGAAGCGCCGACCGCCCCGATCCCGCCGACGCCCCAGAGCGCGCCCGCCGCACCCGCCGGCGACCCCTACGGGACCGCACCGCAGGCCCCGGACAGCGCCTGGCCGCCTCCGGCCCCCGCGACCCCCGCCTACGCGACCCCGTCCTACGCGGACCCCGGCGCGGGCGCAGGCGCCGCCTGGGGCTCGACGTACGACCAGCAGCACCAGCAGTACCAGCAGCAGCCGTTCCAGCAGCCGCAGCCCGCGCCGAAGAAGGGCAGCGGACGCGGCGGTCTGATCGCCGCCGTCCTGGTGGCCGCGCTGGTCGCGGGCGGCCTCGGTGGCGGCCTCGGCTACACGCTGGCGAAGAACAACGACGACAGCGGCTCCACGACCATCTCCTCGACCTCCAGCGGCGGCGCCACCCAGGTCAAGCGCGCCGCCGGCACCATCGCGGCGGTCGCGCAGAACTCGCTGCCCAGCACGGTCACCATCGAGTCCGAGGGGACCAACGGAGAGGGCGGCACCGGCACCGGCTTCGTCTTCGACAAGCAGGGCCACATCATCACCAACAACCACGTGGTCGCTGACTCCCTCGACGGCGGCAAGCTGACCGCGACGTTCCCGGACGGCAAGAAGTACGACGCCGAGGTCGTCGGCCACGCACAGGGCTACGACGTCGCGGTGATCAAGCTCAAGAACCCGCCGTCGGACCTGAAGCCGCTCGCCCTGGGCGACTCCGACAAGGTCGCCGTCGGCGACGAGACGATCGCGATCGGTGCCCCCTTCGGCCTGTCCAACACGGTCACCACGGGCATCATCAGCGCCAAGAACCGCCCGGTCGCCTCCAGCGACGGCAGCTCCACCAGCAAGGCGTCCTACATGAGCGCCCTGCAGACCGACGCCTCGATCAACCCGGGCAACTCCGGCGGCCCGCTCCTCGACGCCTCCGGCGCGGTGATCGGCATCAACTCCGCGATCCAGTCCGCCTCCAGCGGCGGCCTGGGCAGCACCGGACAGTCGGGTTCGATCGGCCTCGGCTTCGCCATCCCGATCAACCAGGCCAAGTACGTGGCCCAGCAGCTGATCAAGACCGGCAAGCCGGTCTACGCGAAGATCGGCGCGTCGGTGTCGCTGGAGGACGGCACCTCCGGCGCGCAGATCACCGACTCCGGCTCGGGCGGCTCCGCCGCGGTGGAGTCGGGCGGCCCCGCGGAGAAGGCCGGCCTCAAGCCCGGCGACGTCATCACCAAGCTGGACGACACGGTGATCGACAGCGGCCCGACCCTGATCGGCGAGATCTGGACCCACAAGCCCGGCGACAAGGTCGAGATCACCTACAAGCGTGGCGGCAGCGAACACACCACCACCGTCACCCTCGGCTCCCGCGTCGGCGACAACTGACCCGCACCCGCCCGCACGAACCGGTTACTCTGTTCCCCGCGCCGATCTCCATCGGCGCGGGGTGGGTTGCCCGAGCGGCCTAAGGGAACGGTCTTGAAAACCGTCGTGGCAGCGATGTCACCGTGGGTTCAAATCCCACACCCACCGCGTGATGTGAACGGCCCCTGACCAGGTGAGACGGTCGGGGGCCGTTGGCGTGTGTGCTGTGAGGTGGTCGGCCTCGGCGGGTAGTCGGACCTGCGCCGGGGGCTTCTCAGGTGCGCGGATACGATTTCCGGCCATGAAGCGTTCGATGATCGCGTTGGTCGGTGCGGGGGCGATCACGCTCGCCGTGGGCGGGTATGCCGTCGGGGCGACGCGTGACGGTGGTGCGTCCGGGCGGTCCGTCGCCTGCGCGCAGGCGGAGAAGGAGTTCACCGGGCGGGCCGGCCGGCTGCGGGAGCAGATGGAGCGGGAGTACCGGGACGAGGACTACGCCAATTCGATCAATCCGGACATGGAGTCGACGCAGGTGAGGATCCTCGGTCTCATCGTGGACCAGAACCCGACCTGCTTCGACGCCGGGACGCGTGCGGCGGCGACGTATCTGCGGCAGCACCGGACCGAGGGCGAGGAGGATGCCGCCGCGTGTGAACTCACCGGCGTCCCCGCCGAGAAGTGCAGCATCGCGGTTGGCTGAAACGGGGCTGCGTGGAGCAGTGCGCCCGGCAGGTTCCGGCTGTCGGTAGGGCCGGAGTGGTAGAGCAGCGGGCATGCGTTCATCCGACTGGTACCTGACCGACGACGTCGACGAATTCCTCGCCCGGGCCGGGGAGTTCCTGCGTTCGCGTCCCGGCCCGCACGTCATGCAGTCGACGTGGGCGGAGCGGGTGCGGGCGCGTGGGGCCGAGGCGTACGGCACCGGCGTTCCCGTCTTCGGGATGCTGGAGCGGGGCGGCGAGGTCCAGGCCACCTGCTACCGCCTTCCGCCCCGTGGGTACGGCCTCTCCCCGCTCACGCCCGAGCAGGCCGACTCCCTCGCCGCCCACCTGGCCGATCTCGGGCACCCCCTGCCCTCCGTCAGCGCGGACCACGACACGGCCACCGCCTTCGCCGAGGCCTGGCAGCGGCGCACCGGCGCGACGCCCCGGCTCCGCGACACCCGGCTGTGCCTCTACCGCCTCGGCACGCTCACCCCACCCGACCCGATGCCGGCAGGCCGGGGCCGCGCCCTGGGCGAGCAGGACCTCGAAGAGACCATGTCCTGGTGCGCCGGGTTCGCCGACGCCGTCGGGGAGGACGTCACCGTCGACGCCGCCACCTGGGCCGGGACCCGCTTCGCAGACAAGGCCTACACGCTCTGGGAGACCCCGGACGGCACTCCCGTCTCCGTCGCGGGCCTCAACCCGCTGATCGGCGGCCAGATGCAGGTGGACGTCGTCTACACCCCCTCCCACCTGCGCGGTCACGGCTACGCCGGGGCCGTGACGGCGGAGGTGAGCCGGGCCGCGCTGGCCGCGGGCGCACGGGACGTCGTCCTGTTCGCGGACCTGTCCAACCCCACCAGCAACGCCCTCTACCAGCGCCTCGGGTACGTCCGGCTGAGCGACTGGTCCGGGTACGACTTCTCGGCGACCGCCGCATCGTGAATCCCCGAGGGCGGCAGCGGTACCCGTGGGATCAGCCGGCGAGCCAGTCGTTGATGCGCTTCTCCCACTGCCTGTCGTCCGTCGTCTCCATGAACTCGCGGCGGTTGACGAGCAGGTAGATCTCGCCCAGGCCCGAGGAGGGGGACGAGGACAGGGTCGCGGTGGTGAGGATGAGGGGCTTGCCGGCGTTGAGGAGGCCGCCCAGGAAGCGGCCGTAGAGGTCGGTGAAGCGGGTCTCGGCCGCGGTGATGTCCGTGCGGGTCAGGACGAGGGAACCGGTGTCCGACCAGCCCGTGAGGACGAGCCGGTCGGGGTGGAGGAGGATCCGCCCGCGGCGCTGGAAGAGGGCCTTCTGGCTGACCAGCGCCGCGGCCCTGTCGGCTCCCTGCCTGCGGCTGAGCTCGTCGGCGGTGGCCGCGATGTAGTCGGCCTCGGCGAGCGGGGTGTCGGCGGTGTTCATGGGGTTCTCCGGTGGTGCCGGTAGTGAGGGTCAGGACACGGTCAGGGAGATGTGCTGGTGCAGGCGGTCCGCGGCGCTGCCGACGCCGAGGGTGAACGTCCCCGGCTCCACCACGGTGCGCAGTCGTTCGTCGACGAGGGTGAGGTCCCGGGCGGCCGTCACGGGGAACGACACCGTGACCCGTTCCCCCGCCGCCACCCGCCTCTTGGCGACGCCCCGCAGCCGGAGTCGCGGCAGGGAGACGCTCGCCCGGTCGTCGGTGACGTACAGCTGTACGACCTCGGTTCCGTCCCGCCCGCCCGTGTTCGTGATGTCGACGTGGAGGTGGGTCCGGCCGTCCCGCGTGATGTGCGTGTCGTCCAGCCGGATGCGGCTGTGCCGGAAGGTCGTGTAGCCGTGGCCCGATCCGAACGCGTACAGCGGCGTGGACGGCATGTCGGTGTAGGGGCCCGCGTCGGCCCGCGCGTGCTTCTGGTCGTAGGTCAGGGGCAGTTGGCCGACGTCGCGGGGGAAGGTGACCGGCAGGCGGCCGGTCGGCTCGGTCTTCCCGAACAGGACTTCCGCGACCGCCCGGCCGCCCGCCTCCCCCGGCAGCCAGGCGACCAGCAGCGCCGGCAGGTGCGCCGAGGCCCACGGCAGGGCCAGGGCGCGGCCGGTGACCAGCACGGCGACGGTCGGGGTGCCGGTGGCGTGCACCTCTTCGAGCAACTGCTGCTGTACGCCGGTCAGGGCGAGGGACGCGGTGTCCTTGAGCTCGCCGTCGGTACGGTCGGGCGAGAGGTAGCCGCCCCTGGTCCGCTCGCCCACGACCACCACCGCGACGTCCGCGTCCTTCGCCGCCGCACGCGCGGCGGCGAAGCCGGAGGTGTCCGTTCCGGTGACGTCGCAGCCGCGCTCGTACCGGACCCGGACCCGGTCGCCGAGCAGCCGGGTCAACGCCTCGCGGATCGAGGGGGTCTCGTGCAGCGCGGGGTAGGCGCTGTAGTCGCCGAGGAGATTGAGCCCGTCGTCGGCGCCGGGGCCGATCAGCGCCACCGTACGGACCCGGTCGGCGGCCAGCGGCAGCAGCCCGCCCTCGTTCTTCAGCAGCACCGTCGACTCGCGTGCGGCGCGCAGCGCGAGGGCCCGGTGCGGTGCGCAGTTGACGACCCGTTCCGCCCGGGCGGCGTCCACGTACGGGTTCTCGAACAGGCCCAGGCGTTCCTTCAGGGTCAGGACGCGTCGTACGGCACGGTCGAGCAGCGCCCCGTCGACCCGTCCCTCCCGTACGGCGGTGGCCAGTTGGTCGAGGTAGATCTCGTCCCAGGACAGGCTGATGTCGACCCCGGCGGCCAGCCCGAGCGCCGCCGCCTCCTGGGCGGTGCCCGCCACGTGTTCGCGGATCAGGCCGTGCAGGTCGTTGCCGATCACCACGCCGTCGAAGCGGAGTTCGTCCCGCAGGAGGTCGGTGAGGTACCTGCGTGAACCGTGGACCACCAGCCCGTCGACGGTCTGCTCGCTCGCCTCGGTCATCAGGGCCCCGGCCTCCGCGAAGCCCACCCGCCACGGCTCCAGATGGGTCTGGCGGAAGGCGCGTTCACCGATCTCGATCGAACTGGTCTCCAGGCCGCCGACGTTCGGGGACTCCATGGGGAAGGTGACCAGGGAGGTGACCACCGACTCGTCGGAGGTGAGGTCGTCGCCGGTGCCCTGCATGGCCGGCACCAGCGCACCGACCATGGCGGCCGTCAGGTACGGGTCCTCGCTGAACGCCCAGATCCCGCGGCCGTAGCGCGGGTCGCGGTTCAGCTCCGCGGTGATGGTGCTCAGCGCGTGGATCCCGACCGCGCGGGCCTCCCGGGCCACCGCCGCGTACACCTGGCCGATCAGGCCGGGGTCGAAGGTCGCGCCGAGTGCCAGCCCCTCCGGGAAGATCGTCGAGCCGGGGCCCACGGAACCGTGCGTGCCCTCGCTGATCTGCAGCAGCGGAATGCCGAGTGCGGTGTCCCGGGCGAGGCGTTGCAGCCGGTTGTGCTGCTCGGCCTGCTCGCGGGGCGTGAGCGGATGCGGCACCTCGAAGGAACCGAACAGGGTCTGGTCGACCAGGCCGAAGAAGCCGCCGCCCGGGCCGAGCCGCAACCGCCCGGCCCCCGTACCGACCACGGTCCGGCCGCGTACGTACGCCTCCCGGTGCTCCGCCGTGCCGGTCGGGTTCGTGGGATCGCCGATCAGTTCCTGCGGGAGACAGACGGGGACGTTCAACTGGGCGATCTTGTCGGCCGTCGTCATACGGGCCAGCAGGGCCTCGACGCGAGCGGAGGCGGATCCGTCCGCCTGTCGGTCCGACGCCGACCGTGATCCCGGGGCCGGGGCCGGGGCAGGGGCAGGGGCCGGGGCCGCGCCGGTTGTCACCGCGGCGGCGGTGGAGGCAGCGGCGGCAGCGGCGGCGCCCATCAGCGCACGCCGGGAAATCTTCGCCTGATCCATACCGCCAGCATGGCGAGCCGGCCCCGCCCGGTTCAGTTCCCGAAAGTCTGCGTCCGCACATCTTTCGTAGCCGCCTCGGCATTCCCAAGTCGCGGACCGCAGACCAGAGAAGACCGCGGAACACATCAGAAGACGGCGCTCAGACCTCGTGGTCCTTCGCCAGTTCCTCCCAGGCCACCTCCCGCAGCCCCTGGTTCGCGTCGTGGCCGGACGGTGGCTGAGGTGTGGCCTGTAACCAGACGATCGCGAGGGACGAGCCGTGCAGGACCGGGTCGTTGTCCGGCTCGACGGGTCCGGATTCGAACAGGCCGACGCGGGCGACCGGCGGGAGGAGCTCCACCGGGCCGAAGAGGCGGGTACGGCCGACGCGGTCGATGTCGGGGTGTTCGCGCGGGGGCGGGACCAGGTGGGTCGGGGCGCGGGGCTACTGGGCCACGGCCGCCGCCAACAGTCTCCCGACGCGGCGGTCGTTGAGGGCCCGGTGCGGATAGCCCTCCGGCAGCCCGCCGTACCTCGACGAGAGCCGGAGGTGGGAGAGGTCGATCGAGCGGCCGGAGGCGAGGACGACACGGGTCAGGGACACGGGCGGCAGGCTAGGTGGCGGAGCGGCTGGACGCGTTCGATTTTCGGGACCCCTCAGGACCTCGGGACCCCTCGGGACCCCTCAGGACCTCGGGACCCCTCAGGACCTCGGGACCTCAGGACCTCAGGACCTCAGGACCCCTCAGGACCTTTCAAGGCTTCTCAGGACCCCCGGAACCTCTCAGGACCCCCGGAACCTCTCAGGACCCCAGGACCTCTCAGGACCCCCGGGCCTCTCACGGTCGGCGGCCGGTCATGCGGGCCGCCGATGCGATCGTCGCGCGGGCCTCCTGTTCCGTCAGGCCCGTGTGGACCGCCGCGTCGATCAGCGGAGCCCGCAGCGCGCGGCCGATGCCGTTCTCGTAGGCGCGGCAGGCCGCCCAGAAGAGGCGCGTGTTGCGCTGGCCCTCATGGGCGGAGAGGACGAACTGGACCAGGCCCTGGCCGCGGTTGCCGACCGAGGGATGGGTCGCGGGGTGCGGCGGGCGCGGCGGCGGGAGCAGCAGGCGGAGCAGGGACGGGGGACAGGGGGCGGGGACCAGGTGCTCGGTGCCGGGGGCGGTGGCGTAGACGCCGTGGTCGGTACGGGAGCCGGGGCCGACCAGGTAACCGCCGGCGCCCCGGATGTCGATGCCGGGGGCGAGCCGGCCGGCCGAGTTGGGGACGACGGCGTCCGGCGGTCCGGTCAGCCAGAGGTGGCGGCCACCGCTCGGGGTGAGGACGACGACCGTCGGCGGGATGGTGAACAGGTGCCGCAGGGCCAGTTCGCGCAGGGCGGACGTGGAGTCCGTACCGCACTTCACGTCCAGGTCGACGCCGATGAGGTGGTGCGGGGGCAGCCCGCAGGCGATGCCGTAGCCGGTCGCCCAGGGGGCCGCGGCGAAGAGTTCGCGGATGCGGGACGGGTCGGTGGTGGCGTCGTACACCCCGTGGCCGGGTCGGCCGCACTCGCCGTGGCAGGGCGGCGGCGCGGGGTCGGTGTCGGGGGCGTGGCGGTGCGGGGAGCGCAGGGCCGGGAGTTTCGTGCGGGACAGGGGGATGACGGCCAGGCCGCGCTCCGCGGCTGACAGGGCGTGTGCGAGGGCCAGCGTCGTGGCCTGCCGATCGGTGGTGGCCATGCATCCATGTTCGTACGTACGTTCGAAAAAGGGAAGGGGGTGCCGGTGTGACACGCCGAGGGTGGTGACCCGGTCGCGGATCGGGGCCGGAACGGTTCTTCCCTTGGGGGGCCTGATGGGTGTCGATGTCCTGAGTAGTCATGACTGGTGGGGAAGTCGACCAAAGATGGTGAAAGGGGTTTATCAACTTGTCATCACGCTTGAGGGCGAATAAGGGCTTCCGGGGTGGTTCGCCAGGGATTCGGTGGGCAACTCTGGTCTCGCGACGTCGATGACACCCACCGAGGCGGTCGGCCAACTGCCCCGGAAAAAGCCTTACTTGACGTACTTCCGGCACAGCCGGGCTCTGAGAGGAAACAACATGGCAAGCATCCGTACCGCCCGCGTTCTCGCCGCCGTCTCCGCCCTCCCGCTCGCCGCCGCGCTCTTCACCGGCGTCGCGGCTGCGGACAACGGTGCGATCGCGGACAACGGATCGAGCGCCAACGTCGGCACGGCCGGCATCATCGGCAGCGGGGTCGGCCACAACAACAACGGCAATTCCTCCACCACCCAGCAGAACGCGGTGGGCAACGGCGCCTCGAACCAGAGCAACACCGCTCAGGTCAACGGCTCCGTGTGGTCCGCGATCCAGCAGGGCAACGACAACGTCGCCGTCCACTTCACCCAGCTGTGGTAAGCCCCGCCTGAACCCGGGTGGGGTGTGGTCTGTGGGGATGGGCAGTGCGTCCGCGCGGCGGTGCTCCGGCACCGCCGCGCAGGCGTTTCCGGCTCCTTCTGGCCGCCCGCTGCCGATCTCTCTCGACCTTGACAGCGCGCCGTATCTGACGGACAGTCAGAAACCATGCATCTGGCTCCCACCGAACGCCAGCAGCGGCTGCGTGCCGAACTCCGCGCCTACTTCCGGTCCTTGGTCCCGTCCCCGGCCCCCGAGGGCCCCGCCGAACGCCGTGACCTGCTGCGCCGCATCGGCGCGGACGGCCTGCTCGGCCTCGGCTGGCCCGTCGAGTACGGCGGTCAAGGGCGGGGCGCAGACGAGCAGTTCGTGTTCTTCGACGAGGCGTACCGGGCCGGCGCCCCCGTCTCGATGGTCACCCTGAACACGGTCGGGCCGACGCTGATGAAGTACGGCAGCGAGGCACAGAAGGCCCGCTTCCTGCCCGGCATCCTCCGCGGCGAGCTCGTCTTCGCCATCGGCTACAGCGAACCCTCCGCCGGCACCGACCTGGCCGCGCTGCGCACCCGGGCGGTGCGGGACGGCGACGGCTGGCGGATCGACGGGCAGAAGATCTTCACCTCGGGCGCCCAGCACGCCGACTGGATCTGGCTCGCGTGCCGCACCGACCCCGAGGCCCCCAGGCACCGCGGCATCTCGATCCTCCTGGTCCCCACGGACGCCCCCGGGTTCTCCTGGACGCCGATCGAGACGGTGGGCGGGCAGGTCACGACGGCGACGTACTACGACGGGGTCCGCGTCCCCGCCGGCAACCTCGTCGGCGCCGAGCACGACGGCTGGTCGCTCATCACCAACCAGCTCAACCACGAGCGGGTCGCCCTGGCCGCGACCGGCATGCAGGCCGAGGACTTCTACGCGGCCGCGCTCACCGCCGCCCGCACCCCCGATCCGGTGACCGGGCGGCGCCGTGTTGACGAGCCGTGGATTCGTTCCCGGCTGGCCGAAGCGCATGCCCGGCTGGCGGCGAACCGCCTGCTCAGCTGGCGTCTGGTGGGGGACGCGGGGGCGGGCAGGGTGGCCCCCGCGGAGGCCAGCGGGGTGAAGTTCGCGGGAACGGAATCGGCAGTCGCGACGTATCGCATGTGTCAGGAGATCATCGGCGAGGCGGCTTTGGTCCGGTCCGGCTCGCCGGGGGTGTTCGGGGACGGCGAGCTGGAGCGGCTCAACAGGGCGGCGCAGATCAACACGTTCGGGGGCGGGGTGAGCGAGGTGCAGCGGGAGATCGTCGCGACGATGCGGCTCGGGATGCGGAGGGGTGGCCGTGGCCGGGGGGACTGACGAGCTGGGGGCGCGGCTCAAGACGTACGAGGGGCAGCCGGCCTCCCGGGCGGGCACCGGCAAGGACCCGGTCAACCTGCCCATGATCCGGCACTGGTGCGAGGCGATGGGCGACACGAACCCGGCGTACGGGGGGCCGGACGCCATCGCCCCGCCCACCATGCTCCAGGCCTGGACGATGGGCGGCCTCTCCGGGAACACGGCACGCACCGGCGCGTACGACGAGATGTCCGCCCTGCTCGACGCGGCGGGCTGTGTCTCGATCGTCGCCACCGACTGCGAGCAGGAGTACCTGCGCCCGCTGCGGCCGGGCGACGAGCCGGCCTTCGACACGGTGATCGAGTCGGTGTCCGGGCGGAAGACGACGAAGCTGGGCACGGGCTACTTCGTCACCACGCGCACGGACATCCGGGTCGGCGGGGAGCTGGTCGGCGTGCACCGCCTGCGCGTCCTCAAGTACGTGCCCGCCGGGAAGCCTGCCAAGGCCCCGCCGCGCCCCCGCCCGGTGGTCAACCGGGACAACGCGGGCTTCTGGGAGGGCGTGGCCGAGGAGCGGCTCCTCGTCCAGCGCTGCACCGGCTGCGGCACCCTGCGCCACCCCTGGCTGCCGGGCTGCAACGCCTGCGGCTCCCCCGACTGGGACACGGTCGAGTCAGCCGGCGAGGGCACGGTCTGCTCGTACGTCGTGATGCACCACCCGCCCTTCCCGGCGTTCGACCCGCCCTACGCGGTCGGCCTGATCGAGCTCACGGAGGGCGTGCGGATGGTGAGCAACGTGGTGGGGGTGCCGTACGACAAGGTGCGGATCGGGCTGCCGGTACGGGTGGAGTTCCGCCGGTACGACGACGAGGGCGGGGCGTTGACCCTGCCCGTCTTCCGGGTCGCCGACGGGCTCGACGCTTCCGGCGGGGAGGTCTGACATGGACTTCACACCCACCGAGGCCCAGGCCGGGGCCCGTGACCTGGCCGCCAGGATCTTCGCCGACCTCGCCACCCACGACCGGCTGCGGGCGGCCGGGACCGGCAGCGACCCGGAGCTGTGGAAGGCCCTGTGCGCGGCCGGACTGGTGGCCGCGGTGGAGGAGCTGGGCCTGCTGGGACTGGTTCTCCTCCTGGAGGAACAGGGCCGCACCACGGCCCAGGTGCCCTACGCGGCGACCTGCGTGTACGGACAGCTGGCGATCACCGCGCACGGCACGGACGAACAGCGGGCGCGGCTGCTGCCGGGGATCGGCGACGGGTCGGTGGTGGTGACCGGGGCGTTCCCCGCCCAGCAGGGGGTACGGGCCTCGGAGGCGGGGCCCGCGGGGGAACGGCCCTCCGCGCGGGGCGGGCGGCTGAGCGGCACCGTCCCCGTCGTCCCGTGGCTGCGGGACGCCACCCATGTCCTGGTCGCGGACGCCGACGGGCGGCTGTGGCTGGTGCCGCTCGGCGAGGACATGTGTACCGGCACCGGCACGGGCACCGGCACCGGCACCGGCATCGGCACCGAGGAGGTCGAGCTGACCGCGCCGTGGTCGGCGGGGCGGCTCACCCTCGACGAGGCCCCCGCCGAGACGCTGGGCGGCGCGGACGCCTGCGCCGACGTCCTGGCCACCGCCCGCACCGCCTTCGCCGGACTCCAGGCGGGCGTCTGCGCGGGCTCCCTCGCCCGGGCCGTGGCCCACACCAACACCCGCGAGCAGTTCGGGCGCCCGCTCGCCACCCGGCAGGCCGTCCAGCTCCGCGCCGCCGACGCCCACATGGACACCGAGGCGATACGGGTGACGGCGTACGAGGCGGCCTGGCGGCGGGACGCCGGACTGCCGTACGCCACGCACGCGCTGACCGCGGCCTGGTGGGCGTCCGAGGCCGGGCAGCGGGTCGTGCACACCGGCCAGCACCTGCACGGCGGCGCGGGCGCCGACGTCGGCCATCCCGTGCACCGGCACTTCCTGTGGGGCCGGCAGCTGGACGCGTATCTGGGCAGTGGGGGCGAAGTGCTCCAGGAACTGGGGGAGTTGATCGCGAATGGCGACTGAGACGAGATGGCCGGCCGTGGGCGCCGCCCTGCCGCCGCTGGAGATCCCGATCACGCGGACGCTGATCGTGGCGGGGGCGATCGCGTCCCGGGACTACCAGGACGTGCACCACGACGCCGAACTGGCCCGGCAGAAGGGCTCCCCGGACATCTTCATGAACATCCTGACGACCAACGGTCTGGTCGGCCGGTACATCACCGACCACTTCGGCCCGACGGCCGTGCTCCGCAAGGTCGCCATCCGGCTCGGCGCGCCCAACTACCCGGGCGACACGATGGTGCTGACCGGCCGGGTCGAGGAGCTGGACGACGAGACCGGGACGGCGACGGTCCGGGTGGTCGGCGCCAACGGCATCGGCAACCACGTGACCGGCACGGTGACCGTCACCTTCACCGAGGCCACGGTGACCGTCACCCTCACCGACGAGGCGGACTCATGAGCGTGCGGAGCCGGGACTCGCTCGGCGGGCGGGCGGCGGTCGTCGGCATCGGGGCCACCGAGTTCTCCAAGGACTCGGGGCGCAGCGAACTGCGGCTGGCGGCGGAGGCGGTGCGGGCCGCGCTGGACGACGCGGGGCTGTCCCCGGCGGACGTGGACGGGATGGTGACGTTCACGATGGACACCAGCCCGGAGATCACCGTGGCGCAGGCCTGCGGGATCGGCGAGCTGTCCTTCTTCTCCCGCGTCCACTACGGGGGCGGCGCCGCCTGCGCGACCGTCCAGCAGGCGGCGCTGGCCATCGCGGCCGGGGTCGCCGAGGTCGTGGTCTGCTACCGCGCCTTCAACGAGCGATCGGGCCGCCGCTTCGGCTCGGGCGTGCAGCACCGGGAGCCGTCGGCGGAGGGGGCCGCGCTCGGCTGGGTGCTGCCGTTCGGGCTGCTCACCCCCGCGTCCTGGGTGGCGATGGCGGCGCAGCGCTACCTGCACACGTACGGGCTGACCCCGGAGGCGTTCGGGCACGTGGCGGTGGCCGACCGCGGGTACGCGGCGACCAACCCGGCCGCCTACTTCCACGGCCGCCCCATCACCCTCGCGGACCACGCGGCCTCCCGCTGGATCGTCGAGCCGCTCCGTCTCCTTGACTGCTGCCAGGAGACGGACGGCGGACAGGCTCTCGTCGTCACGTCGGTGGAGCGGGCGCGCGACCTGCCGCATCCGCCGGCCGTGATCGCGGCGGCCGCGCAGGGCGCCGGCCGGGCCCAGGAGCAGATGACCAGCTTCTACCGGGACGACCTGACCGGGCTGCCGGAGATGGGCGTGGTGGCCCGCCAGCTGTGGCGCACCAGCGGACTCGCGCCGGCCGACATCGACGTGGGGATCCTGTACGACCACTTCACGCCGTTCGTGCTGATGCAGCTGGAGGAGTTCGGGTTCTGCGGGCCGGGGGAGGCGGCGGACTTCGTGGCCGAGGCGCGGCTGCCGCTGAACACGCACGGGGGCCAGCTCGGCGAGGCGTACCTGCACGGGATGAACGGGGTGGCGGAGGGCGTGCGCCAGCTGCGCGGCACCGCCGTGAACCCGATACCGGGCGCGGGCCGGGTCCTGGTGACGGCCGGCACGGGCGTACCGACGTCCGGACTGGTCCTGACCTCGGACGACTGATCCCGCCACCGGGCCGCGCGATGCGGACGGGTGGGCTCTCCCGGGCCCCGGACGGGTGAGCCGCGGCCCCCGTCGTCCTCCCCCTCAGGGGTAAACCCGCAGGAGTTCCGCTCGCGTACTCCACCTTCAGGAGGTGTAGGCAGCCCCACCCCTACAACCTGAGGGGGACTCGGCTTCGGGACCTGCGGCCGATCCGCGGTGACACCGCTCGCTCATAGCGTGGAGCCATGACCACACCCGTCTGCACCAGCGCTTCGGACGCCGCCGCTGTCTCGGCGCGGCAGACCCGCCCCTTCGCCCGCCCGGCCCGTCCCTCCTATCCGTCGTTCGCGTCGTACGTCAGGGCCCGCCAGCCCGTCCTGCTGCGCACCGCCCGGTCGCTGACCGCGAACCCGAGCGATGCCGAGGACCTGCTCCAGACCGCGCTCGCCAAGACGTACGTGGCCTGGGAGCGGATCGAGGACCACCGGGCCCTCGACGGTTATGTGCGGCGGGCGCTGCTCAACACGCGGACCTCGCAGTGGCGCAAGCGCCGGGTCGACGAGTTCGTCTGCGACGAGATGCCCGAGCCCGAGCCGGTGCCCGGCGAGGACGACCCGGCCGAACGGCAGGCGCTGCACGACGCGATGTGGCGGGCCATCATGAAACTCCCGGCACGGCAGCGGGCGATGGTGGTGCTGCGGTACTACGAGGACCTGAGCGAGGTGCAGACCGCGGAGGTGCTGGGGGTCTCGGTGGGCACGGTGAAGTCGGCCGTGTCGCGTGCGCTCGGCAAGCTGCGCGAGGACCCCGAGCTGGACCTCGCCCGATAGCGGTCCGGGGCGTCCGGCGCGGCCGAACCGGCTTTGTTGGCTTTCTCCTAGTGACATACCGCCCGGTATGTGAGCAGAATCAGCGCAGCCCCTTTACCACCGAGTAGGCAATGTCGCCCCCGGGAGGACGCCGTGCTGAGCACCATGCAGGACGTACCGCTGCTGATCTCAAGGATCCTGACCCACGGGTCGAGGGTTCACGGCGCATCACAGGTGATCACCTGGACCGGCGAGGGCGAGGCGCACCGCCGCAGCTTCGCCGAGATCGGCGACCGCGCCGCCCAGTTGGCGCACGCCCTGCGGGACGACCTCGGAGTCCGGGGCGACGACCGCGTGGCCACCCTGATGTGGAACAACGCGGAGCACACCGAGGCGTACTTCGCGATCCCCTCCATGGGCGCGGTCCTGCACACCCTCAACCTCCGCCTGCCCGCCGAGCAGCTGGTCTGGATCGTCAACCACGCCGCGGACAAGGTCGTCCTCGTCAACGGCTCGCTGATCCCGATGATCGCGCCCCTGCTGGCCAAGCTGCCGACCGTCGAGCACATCGTGGTCTCCGGTCCGGGCGACCGCTCCCTCCTCGCCGGCGCCACCGCGGCCGTCCACGAGTACGAGGAGCTCATCGCCGGGAAGCCGACGACGTACGACTGGCCGGAGCTGGACGAGCGCCGGGCCGCCGCCATGTGCTACACCTCCGGCACCACCGGCGACCCCAAGGGCGTGGTGTACAGCCACCGTTCGATCTACCTGCACTCGATGCAGGTCAACATGGCCCAGTCGATGGGCCTCACCGACCAGGACATCTCCCTGGTCGTCGTGCCGCAGTTCCACGTCAACGCCTGGGGCCTGCCGCACGCCACCTTCATGACCGGCGTCAACCTGCTGATGCCGGACCGCTTCCTCCAGCCCGGCCCGCTCGCCGAGATGATCGAGCGCGAGCGTCCCACGCACGCCGCCGCGGTCCCCACCATCTGGCAGGGCCTGCTCGGCGAGCTCACCGCCCGCCCCCGGGACGTCTCCTCCCTCGGCCAGGTCACCATCGGCGGCGCCGCCTGCCCGCCCTCCCTCATGACGGCCTTCGACAAGCTGGGCATGCGGGTCTGCCACGCCTGGGGCATGACCGAGACCTCCCCGCTCGGCACCATCGCCCGCCCGCCGGCCCACGCGGTCGGCACCGCGGAGGAGTTCGCGTACCGCCTCACCCAGGGCCGTTTCCCGGCCAGCGTCGAGGCCCGGCTCAGCGGCCCCGGCGGCGAACGCCTCCCCTGGGACGGCGAGTCGGCGGGCGAGCTGGAGGTCCGCGGTCCCTGGATCGCGGGCGCCTACTACAACGGCCCCGACGCCGAACCCCTGCGTCCCGAGGACAAGTTCAGCGAGGACGGCTGGCTGAAGACCGGCGACGTCGGCACCATCTCCGCCGACGGCTTCCTCACCCTCACCGACCGCGCCAAGGACGTCATCAAGTCCGGCGGCGAGTGGATCTCCTCGGTCGAGCTGGAGAACGCGCTGATGTCCCACCCGGACGTCGCCGAGGCCGCGGTGGTGGCCGTACCCGACGACAAGTGGGGCGAGCGCCCGCTGGCCACGGTCGTCCTGCGGGAGGGCTCCACGGCCACCTTCGAGACCCTGCGCATCTTCCTCGCCGAGGAGGGCAAGATCGCCAAGTGGCAGCTCCCCGAGCGCTGGACGGTGATCGAGGCGGTGCCGAAGACGAGCGTGGGCAAGTTCGACAAGAAGGTACTCAGGAGGCGCTACGCCGAGGGCGACCTGGACGTCACCAGCCTCTGACGGCCGACAGCCCTTGAGCGCCCCGCCTTGAAGCGCCCCGCAAGGGGCGCGGGGCGGCAGTCGATCTGCGGCTGCCGCCGCGCGGGCGCGACCAGCCACGGACAACCCGCGGCCGACGGTCGGCAGTTCCCCCAACGGCGCTCCCTCAGTTCGTCCCGATCCGCGCCAACAGATCCACGATCCGGCTCTGCACCTCTGCACTCGTCGACCGCTCCGCCAGGAACAGCACCGTCTCTCCCGACGCCAGCCGCGGCAGATCCGCCTGGTCGACCGCCGCCGTGTAGACGACCAGCGGCGTCCGGTTCAGCTGCCCGTTCGCCCGCAGCCAGTCGATGATCCCGGCCTGCCTGCGGTGCACCTGCATCAGGTCCATCACCACCAGGTTCGGCCGCAGCTGCCCGGCCAGCGTCACCGCGTCCGCGTCGCTCGCCGCCCGCGCCACCTGCATCCCGCGCCGCTCCAGCGTCGACGTCAGCGCGAGCGCGATCTCCGCGTGCTCCTCGATCAGCAGCACCCGCGGCGGATGCTGCTCGCTGTCCCGGGGCGCGAGCGCCTTCAGCAGTACGGCGGGATCGGCGCCGTACGCCGCCTCCCGCGTCGCCTGCCCCAGTCCGGCCGTGACCATCACCGGCACCTCGGCCGCCACCGCCGCCTGCCGCAGCGACTGCAGCGCGGTCCGGGTGATCGGCCCGGTCAGCGGGTCCACGAACAGCGCCGCCGGGAACGCGGCGATCTGCGCGTCGACCTCCTCACGCGAGTTCACGATCACCGGCCGGTAGCCGCGGTCGCTCAGCTCCTGCTGGGTGGTGACGTCCGGCGCGGGCCACACCAGCAGCCGGCGCGGGTTGTCCAGCGGCTCCGGGGGCAGTTCGTCGTCCATCGGCTGCGGGCGCGGCGGGTCCGCGACCTCGACCGCCCCGCCCGGACCGTCCAGCGGCTCCGGGCCCTCGGCGGCGTTCACGTCCGGTGCGCCTATCGCGTACGACCGTCCGCCGCCCTCGGTGGCCCCCACCAGCCGGGACTGCCCGGCCAGCGACGGCTGCGGCAGCGGCTGGGCGGCGACCGGCTGCTCGGTCGGCGGATGCGGACGGGCGGCGGCCTGCGCGGCTTGTGCGGCCTGTTCGGCTCCCGGCTGCTCGGCAGCGGCACCCGGGTCGGGGCGCGTGCCCAGCTTGCGGCGCCGCCCGTTGCCGCCCGGCTGGTGCGGGGGCGGGGTCGGCGTCGGCTGCTGCACCTGCGCGGCCTGCCGCGAGAACGGCACCCCCTGCCCCAGCGTCCGCACACTGAACGCCCGGCCCTGCGTGGAGTCCGGGTCGACCGGTGCCGGTGTCGATACCGGCGTCGCCGCAGCCGCCTCGGCGGGCAACGGCTGAGCGGCTCGCGCCGGTTGGGCGGCGGCGGGGGCGTCGTCGGCGCCCGGCCACTGCTGCGGTACGGGCGCCACCGGCGCGGCCTCCGCCGGAAGCGGAAGCGGAAGCGGAAGCGGCTGGGCGGGGACCGGCTGGGCGGGACCCGGGACGGCGTCAGCGGCCGGGGCGGCCTGCCCGGGGACCACCGGAGCCGCCCCCAACTGCTGCTGCGGCGGCTGCGGTTGGTTCTGCGACGCTGCCTGCGCCGGTACGACCGCGCCCGGCAGCGCCTGCGGGACGCCGGGGACACCTGCCGTCGGCGCGACGGGGATCCCGGCCGGCGCGACGACCTGGGCCGCCGCCGGCCCGCCCTGCGCCGGAATGCCCTGCGGCTGTCCGGGCGGAACGGGCTGCCCGGACTGGCCGGGAACGCCCTGCGGCGGCACCGGCTGCTGCCCCGGCATCACGGGTTGCCCCGGCATCACCGGCTGCCCGGGAGCGACCGCCTGCGCGGGCACCGTCGGTACCGGTGCGACCGCCCCGGCCGCACCACCTGCCCCGGCCACCGGGGTGTTCTCGGCCGCCGCCGGCGGCTGGCCCACCGCCCGCCGCCGACGGCCGGTCGGCGCGTTGGTGGGGTGCGGCTGCGGCGGGGTGTGGTCCTCGGCCTGGTCGTGGGCCACGGCGTCGTGCCGCCCCTCGTCGCCAGCCGCCGCCATCGCCTCCGCCGCCGGGATCGCCTCCATCGCCTGGACCGGCTCGGGGCTGCGGTCGGCCTCGGCGGGCGGCAGCGCGAAGACCGGGCGGGGCCCCGCCTGCTGCTGCTCCGCCCGTTCGGCCGCGGCGGCCAGCGCCCGCCGCCGTCGGCCGCCGGACTGGCTGTCGTCGTACGCCGGCTCGGCTGCCGGCTCGGACGGCCCCGAGGGCAGCGCGGGCGGCAGCGCCTGCCGCTCGTCGGGCTCACGCCGGGCGCGCCGCCCCGACGCGGGCACCGGCACCGGCACGCCCTGCGGCGGAACGGTGCCGCCCAGCCCCGTACCCGCGGCGGCCGCCCCGGCACCCTGCTCGGCGGCCGTCACCACGGCACCCTCGGCGACCCCCGGGTCGCCGGCACCGTCGGCCGGGCGCCCGCGCCGCCGTCCGGTACCGCTGGACGCCGACTCCGCGCTCTCGATCGCGGCAGGGCCGATCTCCGGGACCGCCGCCTCGGCGGCGCGCCGGCGCCGCCGCCCGGTGGGCGCGGCCGAGGGCTCGCCCTCGCCGCCCGCCTCGCCGGGAACCTCGCTCTCCAGGAAGGCGTCCACGGAGGACCGCCGGGCCCGCCGCCGCCCACCGGCCGCGGGCTCCTCGGCGGCCGGGACGACGGCCACCTCGGCACCGGGCGGCGGGGGCACCGCTCCCGCCCCGCCTCCGATCGGCACCTCCAGCACGAACGCGCTGCCGCTCATGCCCGGCACCTCGTGGGTCTGCAGCACCCCGCCGTGGGCCCGCACGATCCCGCGCACGATCGGCTCGTGCACCGGGTCTCCCCCGGCGTAGGGGCCGCGCACCTCGATCCGTACGACCTCGCCGCGCTGCGCCGCCGCGACCACCACCGTGTTGTCCATGTAGCCGCCCGCGGAGACGGGCGCGTTGCCGGTCGCGTCGACGCCGGCCACGTCCGCGATGAGGTGCGCGAGCGCGACGGCGAGCCGCTGCGGGTCCACCTCGGCCTCGATGGGCGGCGCGTGCACGGCGAACTGCACGCGTCCGGGCCCGATCAGCTCCACCGCCCCGTCCACACCGGCGGCGACGACGGCGTCGAGCATGACCTTCGTGCGGTTGATGTCCTCCGACCCCGCGTCCAGCCGCTGGTACCCGAGCACGTTGTCGATGAGCTGGGTGATCCGCGAGTAACCGGCCGAGAGGTGGTGGAGCACCTGGTTGGCCTCGGGCCACAGCTGCCCGGCGTCGTCGGCGGCGAGCGCGGCGAGCTCGCGGCGCAGCTCGTCGAGCGGCCCGCGCAACGACTGCGCGAGCAGCGTCAGCAACTGCTCGTGCCGCCCGTGGAGAGCCTCGTACCGGTCCTTCTCGCGCTCGCCGAGGGCCGCGTACCGGTCCTCGTCGGCCGCCAGTTCCTCGGCATGCCGTTCGAGCAGCTCCTCGACCTCGGTGACGTGCTTCTGGCGCAGCGCGGTCAGGTCGGAGGCGTGCTCCTCGGAGAGCCGCTCCAGCTCGTCGGCGTGCGCCTTCTCCTGGGCCGTCTTCTCGTCGACGACGGTGTCGTACGGCCGCCGGTCGGCGAACGTCATCACGGCGCCGACCAGCTGGTCGCCGTCGCGCACCGGCGCGGTCGTCAGGTCGACCGGCACCCTCTTGTCGCCCTTGGCCCACAGCACCTGGCCGCGCACCCGGTGCTTGCGCCCGGAGCGCAGGGTGTCGGCGAGCGGCGACTCGGCGTACGGGAAGGGGGAGCCGTCGGTGCGCGAGTGCAGCACCAGGTTGTGCAGCTCCTTGCCGCCGAGCTCACCGGCCCGGTACCCCAGTATCTGGGCGGCGGCCGGGTTCACGAGGACGATCCGCCCGTCGGTGTCCGTCCCTACGACGCCCTCGCTCGCCGCCCGCAGGATCATCTCGGTCTGCCGCTGCGAGCGCGCCAGCTCTGCCTCGGTGTCCACCGTCCCGGTCAGGTCGCGGACGACCAGCATCAGCAGCTCGTCGCCGCTGTAGCCGTAACCGTCGTACGCCTGCTGCCCGTTCTCCAGGTTGGCGCTGGTGACCTCGACCGGGAACTCGGTCCCGTCGGTGCGCCGCGCGACCATCCGCGTCGGCTTGGTCCGCCCGCGCGGGTCCATGTGATCGGGCCGCCGCATGGACCCCGGGATCAGCCGCGAGTCGAACTGCGGGAGCAGATCGAGCAGCCCGCGTCCCACCAGCGCGGTGCCCGGGGCCTCGAAGGCCTCCAGGGCGATGGTGTTCGCGTTGACGACGGTGCCGTTGGCGTTGACCAGCACCAACGCATCCGGCAGCGCGTCCAGTATGGCTGCGAGGCGAGCAGCGCCTCGGGATGGCCTGCTGCTCACGAGACGCTTCCTCCCTGTTACCGCACCTTGCCGACCGCTCGGGCCATCTTGCCAACCGGCCCGCGGCGTGTCACGCGAGGGAGTCTAAGGGCACCGGTTGCGCTCACGACGCCGGATGAGAGGGAGGTCGCACGACGAAGTGACGACGAACATGTGACCGACACGCTTAGTCTCCCCCATACCTTCGCGAGACCTTTACGGAAGCGGGGCCGTGTCGGTGAATCGCCTGTGCCCGCTCTGGAGGGCGCGGGGCCGGGGCGCGGGGACCAGGGGATCAGGGGACTGGAGGGATCAGGAGACTGCCGGGGCAGGGCGGTCACCGGACCACCGGACCACCGGATCGGAGGGGCCGAGGCCTGCCTGTCCGTCACCCGAGCTCACTCGACGTGCCGAGGCCGGGCAGCAGCGGCACCATCCGGTCCCAGCGTCCGATCTCGCAGCCGTTGCTGCGGTCGTACGTCGCGTCGACCGGGCGGCCGGCCCAGGTCCCGGTGACATGGGCGGTGGCCGGGCCGCCGTAGAGCATGGTGCAGGCGGTGCCCGGGGCGACCGGCGCGAAGGTGTCCCGGCCCCACCTGGTGCTCCGGTCCAGCACCCGGCACGCGCCGCCCACGTCCGGGTGGCTGCCGGCGCCCGGGTGACAGGACAGCTCGTACGTCCCGTCCCGCCCGTCCCCGGCGTGCTGCACGGTGACGGTGAGGTGATCGGCGGCGACGGAGGCGGGCAGGGCGGGGACGGCCCCGAGGACGGCGGCGGCGACGACGGTGACGGCCCCGAGGGCGCCCCGCACGGCGAAGTACGACATACCCTGCCCAACGCACGCCCCGCCCGGACGTTGCGCGGCGCCCCCGCCGGGAGGAAGGACTTTGCCCTGCGGCCCGGCTGCCTAGTACCGTGGGAGCCGATTGGTGACAGCGCGCTCGACTGTGTCATCATCTGCACGCACCACTCGCGCTCACGCGAGCGGCTGTGCTGGAGGCGTCGCCTAGTCCGGTCTATGGCGCCGCACTGCTAATGCGGTTTGGGCCTTAAAGCCCATCGAGGGTTCAAATCCCTCCGCCTCCGCACCTGACTCAGGGAGTCCAACCGTTTCGGTCTGGGCTCCCTGTTTCGCGTTCACGCCCCGACCCGCCCGGCGGGAACCCGCCCGATACGGCGTTTCCGCAGCTCACAAGGGGTGCGGCTAACGGATTTCACATGGCGGCGGCAGTCATGTAATGTTCTTCCTGTCGCCGCGAGCGGGCCGAAAGGGCCAGGAGCGAAGACAAAAAACCAAAGAACAAGCACTCGTAGCTTAACGGATAGAGCATCTGACTACGGATCAGAAGGTTGCAGGTTCGAATCCTGCCGAGTGCACACAGGTGAGAGGCCCCGGAGAGATCCGGGGCCTCTTGCGTTCTGAGACTCCCCGAGGCCATCGAGCACCTCCACTGTCAGACCCTTCCGCCATGCTCTGCCCATGCTGATTGCGACGAACGCTCGGGGGCACGCGGTGAAGCACCCCTCCAAGCCGGCGATAGCCACGATGCTGGCGGACCTGGGACAGGGCGACCACCTGATCCTCGAACGGCGGGACGAGGACCGCGAGGGCGACTGGTACATCCAGGTGCTGTTCCGCGACAACAACACCTACCAACTGGAGTACCGGGACGGCGTCCCCGCCGAGCACTACCAAACCCTGACCTCCTCCCAGGACAAGGCCCGTCAGGCCCTCCTCGACTGGGCGGCCGACAAGCCGGACTGGCAGAACGGCTTCATGTGGAACAACATCGGCGCCATGTTCACCGGCCTCGCCGACGAAGCCACGGAGCACCCCACCCCCTAGCACCGCACTCCCGCCCATCGCGCGATCAGGTCGCCGGGAGCTTCGCGGTCCGGACCAGGTGGATCACGGGTACGCCTGCCGCAAGGTGCAGCGTCTTCACCTCGGCGTCGAGGTCGAGTCCAGCGATCAGGTAACGCCGCCACCACACGACTGAAGGACGCCGGCCTGGCCACGTTCGAGGAAAACGACACCTCCTGCTGCTACGCCATCCAGGACAAGGTGTGGGTGCACGGTCCCGGCAAGGAGCCGTGGGAGGTCTACGTGGTCAAGGCCGACGCCGACACCCTCGGCCGGTTTGGTCAGTCCATGCCGTCCGTCTCGGTGTCCGCCTCATCCAGTGACGGACACCGCCGTTCATGAACGCACGCAGGTGAACGATCCTGCACGCGGCCCTTCGAGGCGCCACCACAGTTGGAAAGCGTGCGCGTTCCCGCAGAGGTCCCCTGGTGCGCGGACGGCGCCGACAAGCTCGGCGCACGCCGGGTTCGGGAGGCGTGTTCGCGCACGGGCAGGGGCAATCCTCAGTAGACGATGACTCTCCAGCGCTCGACCCACAGCAGCCAGTCGCCTCCCGTGCCTCGCACCTGGACACGGTCGGCTTCCACCTGTCAGACGGTGCCGTAGAGCGTGGCGTCGGGGAGGTCGACCCTGACGACGTCGCAGACGTCCAGGTCATCCTCAACCGGCCGGCTCCACGCGTGCGCACAGTGCTCGCAGGCGTACTCGACCACGTGGCATCCCGCAACGCTCATCGGCCTACCCGGACGGACCGTCTCGACGAGGCATCGCGGGCACGGGTCGGCAGTGTGCGCGCCTATTGATCGCGACATCGTCCGATCCTGCTGGACAGCAACGAAGTACAGCAACCTCGGCGACCGCCATCGCCCAGCACCGTTCGCCGGGACCTTCCCCCCCCCGTGACCCCTTTGCGCTGTGGGGCCGCCGGGGCGGTGCAAGCGCATGTCGATGTGGCTTACGGGTGAATCCGGGCGTTCGCGGATCGGGCTGTGGCGCAGGGGTGGGAAGGCCCTTCTACGGACCGGACAGATCGCGGGCAGGGAGTGACCCATGCCGAAGTTCCTCATTCAGGCCACCTATACGCCCGAGGGGACGAAGGGCGTGCTCAAGGAAGGGGGGAGTGGGCGGCGGGCTGCCGTCGAGGATGTCGTGGCCGGGCTCGGGGGGACCGTCGAGGCGATGTATTTCGCCTTCGGGGAGGACGACTTCGTGTGCATCCTCGACTTCCCGGACGCGGTCTCCATGGCCGCTGTCAGCCTCAGCGTCAAGGCGAGCGGTGCGCTTCGTACCCGGGCCACGCCCCTGCTCACTCTCGACGAGATCGACGAGGCCGCTCGTCGGCAGGTCGCTTTTCGTCCTCCGGGGGCGTGAGCTGCTCGCGGCTCCAGGGGGCACCAGGTGGCGGGCGGCTTTGTGCGGGTTCAGCAGGGGGTCGCCGGGTCGTTTCTGTTGAGTTTCTCCAGGTAGTCGTGGGCGAGGGTGGTCGCGCGGGTGAACCAGTCGGTGAGGATGGCTAGTTCGTCGGGGGTGTAGTCGGCGAACAGTTCGGTGAGGCGGGCGTAGTGGCCGGCGTAGACCGCCTCGACCCGGGTGACGGCTTCCGGGACCGCGGCGACGCGGACCCGGCGGCGGTCGTCGGGGTCGGGGCGGCGGGTGACGTAGCCCGCGCGTTCGAGGCGGTTGAGGATGCCCGTCACCGCGCCGGTCGTCACGTGGGCGCGGGCGGCCAGGTCGCCCGCGGTCAGCAGGTCGTCGCCCGCCTCCAGGACGAAGGCGAAGCAGGTGAGGTCCGTGACGTTCACCCCGAGCCGCCGGGCCAGTTCCTGCTGGCCGATCACGTGGGCCGCGATGAGGTGGTCCATGGCGGACAGCGCCCGGGCCGGGTCTGCGGGCGGTCGCGGCTTGCCGTGCATCGTCGTTCCCGTTTCCCTGCGGATCCGGTCCCTGCGGATCCGCAGATTCCCTTAGCGCGTGAGAGGTATGGGGAGTAAATTTCTCACCCGGTGAGGGATTCTAGTCGTCCTCGCGTCGGACTGGGTGTTTCCGCTGCCTATGAAGGGGAGGCGGGTACGTGAGTCAGCACGACGAAGGCCACACGGTGGCAGGGTGGACCGGTACCGCGATCGCGACCGTGGGAAGCGGTGTGCTGGGGCTGGGGGTGTGTACGGTCTCGGCCGTCGCCCTGGTCGCGGGGCTCGCGGTGTGTGTCGTGAGCGTCCTGGTCACCTGGTATCTGCATCTCGCGGGGTGGGGCAAGCCGCCGGGCCCGCGGCCCCGGGCGCAGTGGCCCCTCCGGGTGCGCGACACCGGCGCCCGCGACGGCCACCCCGGATGCGTCTCCTGTCGGCTGGCGGGCCGGGGGCGGCGTACCGCGTCCGCGCTCCAGCCGGTGTCCGGCGCCGGCGAGACGGAGCCGACGGCGACCGCGGAGGCCCGCGGCTGAGCGGGACGCGGGACGGGAGAGGCTGAGCGGGACGCGGGAGAGGCTGAGCGGGACGGGTTGATCGGGAGGGGGTTGAGGAGCCCGCCGTTCGGCCGGCCCGAGGATCTCGTCCCCCTGTGCCGACCGGCCTGAGGGTTCCGGCCGTCCCCGCTGGCCCTCGCGCGCATGCTCGTTGTCAGTGCCGCCCTCTACCCTCGCAAGTGATGGCACAGGTGTGGAAATGCTCGGGGCTGCGGTGGTCGGACGACGGGCCCGTGCTGCGGTGGAGCGGTGGGCGCCGCAGTCCGCTCGGGTGGGGGAAGCGGGTGGCCTTCGGGGTCGCGGAAGGGGGTGTGCGGGAGTGCGTGGGGGCGCGCGGGCATGCCTGTCCGGCCCGGACACCCGTGTCGGGCAGGAGTACCGGAGCCCGGTGCGAGGAGTGTGCGCGGCTGGACCGGGCGCACTCCGTGGCCGCCGACACCATCGCCGACGATCCCCGGCCGTACCACGTGTATCTGGCGTGGTTCGGGCCCGGCCTGGTCAAGGTGGGGATCACGGCGGTCGAGCGCGGGTCGGCCCGGCTGCTGGAGCAGGGCGCCGTGAGCTTCAGCTGGCTGGGCGCCGGGCCGCTGATGGCCGCGCGGCGGGCCGAGGAGCTGTTGCGGGCCGCGCTCCGGGTGCCGGACCGGATCCCGTACGGCGACAAGCGCGTCGTACGCGCCCTGCTGCCGGCGACCCGGGCCGAGCGGGCGGTGGAGGTCGAGGGACTGCACGCGCTTGCTGTCGCGCTCGGCGGCTGGCCCGAGTCGCTGGTCCCGGAGCCGTGCCAAGTCGTCGATCACATGGCGGTGTTCGGGCTGGCGGGGGTGGCCGCAGCCGTCGGTGAGGTGGCCGGGCTGGTGCCCGGTGGCGTGGTGAGCGGTGAGCTGGTCGCGGCGGCCGGGCCGGATCTGCACCTGGCCACCCGGCGCGGTGTCGTCGTCCTCGACACACGCTTGCTGCCCGGCTGGGAGCTGACCGCCGCCGGGGGTGAGGAGGAAGACCAACTCCGGCTGCCGGTAAGGGAGTTCGAGGCTCCGCAGGACGGGCTCTTCTGAGTGGGGGCAGGGTCCGGAAGTCCTCCCCGCGCGGGAACCGCGCCGGGTCGGTACGCTCTCATCAGCGGTTCATCGGCGCTTCATGCACGCCCCGACGGACACACCGGACGTACACGGTCCGCACAGCCGGGGCCGGGCGTGATCACGAGTTCATGCACGCCTGATGGGATTCCCAGGTGTTCCCTGAGAGGCGCCTGTGCGTTTCTTAGGGAAAACACAGATTACTGAAAGCGTGTTCTCAGAGGACCCCGACAAGGTGTCCACCATGACCACGACCTCGCCCCAGGGGCGCACCGAACTGCTGAGGCCGGACGGGAGCCCCGTCCGAGTGCTTGTGGTGGACGACGAGCTGTCGATCACCGAACTTCTGAGCATGGCTCTTCGTTACGAGGGCTGGCAGATCAGGAGTGCGGGCGACGGCCAGGGCGCCATCCAGACCGCCCGGGAGTTCCGCCCCGACGCCGTCGTCCTCGACATGATGCTGCCCGACATGGACGGCCTCACCGTGCTGGGGCGCCTGCGGCGCGAACTGCCGGACGTGCCGGTGCTGTTCCTGACCGCGAAGGACGCGGTCGAGGACCGGATCGCGGGGCTCACCGCGGGCGGCGACGACTACGTCACCAAACCCTTCAGCCTCGAAGAGGTCGTGGCCCGGCTGCGCGGGCTGATCCGCCGCTCCGGTGCGGCCGACCGGCGGTCCGACTCCGTGCTCGTCGTCGGTGACCTCACCCTGGACGAGGACAGCCACGAGGTCTCGCGGGCCGGGGAGGGCATTCACCTCACCGCCACCGAGTTCGAGCTGCTGCGCTTCCTGATGCGCAACCCGCGGCGGGTGCTCAGCAAGGCCCAGATACTCGACCGCGTGTGGTCGTACGACTTCGGCGGGCAGGCCAACGTGGTCGAGCTCTACATCTCGTACCTGCGCAGGAAGATAGACGCCGGGCGCGAGCCCATGATCCACACCCGGCGTGGCGCCGGCTACCTGATCAAGCCCGCCGCGTCATGAGCGGGCGACGACGGCCGCGTACGCAGAAGCGGCGAGCGGGAAAGCCGCGCACCCTGCGGACCCGGCTCGTCGTCGTGTCCGTGACACTGATCGCCGTGGTCTGCGCGGTGATCGGGACCGTCACGACCCTGGTGCTGCGCGATCACCTCTACGGGCAGCTGGAAGGGAAACTGGGCGAGGTCGCGGCGCGCGTGGCGCCTCGCGACTTCGGCGGCCCGCTCGGCAGCCGGCCCAAGAGCACCGGCAACGGAACCGGGACCGGGACGACCTCGGGCACCGGTAGTACCGGGCCGAATCAGCAGCAGAAAGCCGACGGGACGACCGACCTCTCCGACTTCGTGACGGGTCCCCAGCCGGACGGCACCATCGCGGCCACGGTCCAGAACGGCACCATCACCGACTCCAAGCGGGGCGTGAAGTCCACCGAGACCTTCTCGATGAGCGCCAAGCCGCTCACGGACACCCAGCTCAAGGTGCTCAACTCCGTCGCCCAGGACCAGAAGACCCACAGCGTGGAGATGCCGGGCCTCGGCACCTACCTGGTCAAGTCCACGAGCAACGAGAGCGGCACCTACTACGTCGGTATCCCGACCTCCGACGTCGACGGCACCATCAACACCCTGATCATCGTCGAGATCAGCCTCACCGCCTCCGGCCTCATCGCCGCCGCCCTGGCCGGCACCGTGATGGTCAACGTCGCCACCCGCCCCCTCCGCCGGGTCGCCACCACCGCCACCCGGGTCTCCGAACTCCCGCTGCACACCGGCGAGGTGAACCTCAGCGAGCGCGTCCCGGAGACGGAGTGCGACCCGCACACCGAGGTCGGCCAGGTCGGCTCCGCGCTCAACCGGATGCTCAACCACGTGCACGGCGCCCTGCACGCCCGCCAGCAGAGCGAGATGCGGGTACGGCAGTTCGTCGCCGACGCCAGTCACGAGCTGCGGACCCCGCTCGCCTCCATCCGCGGGTACGCCGAACTCACCCGGCGCGGACGGGAGCAGGTCGGGCCCGACACCCGGCACGCCCTCGGCCGTATCGAGTCCGAGGCCGGGCGGATGACCCTCCTCGTGGAGGACCTGCTGCTGCTCGCCCGGCTGGACGCCGGGCGTCCGCTGCAGTTCGAGCACACCGACCTCATCCCGCTCGTCGTCGACACGATCAGCGACACGCGTGCCGCAGGCATGGACCACAACTGGCGCCTCGACCTGCCCGACGAGCCGGCGTTGGTCGCCGCCGACGCGGCCCGGATCCAGCAGGTGCTGATCAACCTGCTCGGCAACGCGCGCAAGCACACCCCGCCGGGGACCACCGTCACCGCCCGCATCCAGCGGCGCGGGCCGTGGCTGTGCGTGGACGTGGAGGACAACGGGCAGGGCATCCCACCGGACCTGCTGCCGCACGTCTTCGAGCGGTTCGCGCGCGGTGACTCCGCGCGCTCGCGGTCCACGGGCTCCACCGGTCTCGGGCTCGCCATCGTGCAGGCCGTCGCGACCGCACACGGCGGCGCCGTCACCGTGGACAGCGTTCCGGGCCGCACGGTGTTCACGCTGTATCTGCCGGCGCTTGCTCCGGCGGTCCCGCAGCCGTCCCCCGAAACGAACTGGCAATCGCACTCACAGGCACAGCACAGTGCCACCACATGGGTGCAACAGGGCGCTTGACGAGAGTCGATGCCATGCGAACCGACTCTTCTCCCGGCACCCTGCCGGCGCGGGAGCACCTCCCGGCCGGTAACGCCGGTACGCCTGTCCTGGACGTAGTGATCCCCGTCTACAACGAGGAGAAGGACCTCGGCCCATGCGTCCTCAGACTGCATGACCACCTCAAGCGAACGTTCCCGTACGCGTACCGCATCACCATCGCGGACAACGCGTCCACGGACACCACGCCCCAGGTGGCCAAGCAGCTGGAGGCGGAGATCGCCGAGGTCAAGTCGTTCCGGCTGGAGCAGAAGGGCCGCGGCCGGGCGCTGCGGACCGTCTGGTCGGCCTCGGACGCGCCGATCCTCGCGTACATGGACGTGGACCTGTCGACCGACCTGAACGCGCTGCTGCCGCTGGTGGCGCCGCTTATCTCCGGCCACTCCGACCTGGCGATCGGTTCCCGGCTGGCCCGCTCGTCGCGCGTGGTGCGCGGCGCCAAGCGGGAGTTCATCAGCCGCTCGTACAACCTGATCCTGCGCGGCTCGCTGCAGGCCCGCTTCTCGGACGCGCAGTGCGGCTTCAAGGCGATCCGGCGCGATGTCGCGCAGGTGCTGCTGCCGATGGTCGAGGACACCGGCTGGTTCTTCGACACCGAGATGCTGGTGATCGCCGAGCGCGCCGGGCTCCGTATCCACGAGGTGCCCGTCGACTGGGTCGACGACCCGGACTCGACCGTGCACATCGTGAAGACGGCCACCGAGGACCTCAAGGGCGTGTGGCGGGTCGGCAAGGCGCTGGCCACCGGTTCGCTGCCGCTGGACCGGATCGCCCGCCCGTTCGGTGACGACCCGCGCGACCGCGACATCCAGGACGTGCCGAAGGGCCTGGCCCAGCAGCTCGTCGGGTTCTGCGTGGTCGGCGGCCTGTCGACCCTCTTCTACCTGGTCCTCTACAGCCTCTTCCGGGAGTTCTCCGGCTCGCAGGTCGCCAACGCGCTCGCGCTGCTGGTGTCGGCGGTGGCGAACACGGCCGCCAACCGGCGCCTCACCTTCGGGGTGCGCGGCCGGGGCGGGGCGGTCCGGCACCAGGCGCAGGGCCTGGTCGTCTTCGGCATCGGCCTCGCGCTGACCAGTGGCTCCCTCGCCGCCCTGAACGCGGCGAGCAGCGACCCGGCGCACTCCACCGAGCTGGCGGTGCTGATCGCGGCCAACCTCGCGGCGACCGTGCTGCGCTTCCTGCTCTTCCGCGCCTGGGTCTTCCCGGACCGCGACGGCACCGGTACCGGCACCGGCACCGACCGGCAGGAGTCGACGGTCGTGGCTCAGCACAACCCGTCCTCCGCGACGTACACGACCGGCGGATACCAGCAGTACCCGCAGCCGTACCAGCCGCAGGGCCCGCTCCCGCAGCGCCCGTCGCACCAGCCGTACGCCCAGAACGGCACCACGACCACCCAGTTCCGCGCCGGTGAAGCCGCGGACGGCACCTGGAGGGACAGCACCATGCAGTTGCAGCCGGTGCGCCCCCACGACACCGAGCCGGGGGACCCCCGATGAGCACCGACACCGATCACGCGGCCCAGTGGGGCCCGCCCCCGACCGCGCCCCCCACGGCTCCCCCGCGGCCGCAGCACGCGCCGGACGCCCAGGAGGCCGCCGTACCGGCACCGGCCCCCGGGGCGGGTGAGCCCGAGCAGCCGTTCGTACGGAGACTGTGGCGCGGCCGGCCCGAGGACCCCCGCTGGGCGCGCCCGGCCTTCTTCGGCCTGCTGCTCGCCACCGCGGTGCTGTACTTCTACAACCTGAGCGTCAACGGCTACTCCAACTCCTTCTACTCGGCCGCCGTCCAGGCCGGCACCAAGAGCTGGAAGGCGATGTTCTTCGGCTCGCTGGACGCGGGCAACGCGATCACCGTCGACAAGCCCTCGGCGTTCATGTGGCCGATGGAGATCGCGGCCCGGATCTTCGGCCTGAACTCCTGGACGATCCTCGGCCCCGAGGTCCTCATGGGCGTCGGCACGGTCGCGGTCGTCCACGCCTCCGTGCGCCGCCGGTTCAGCCCCGCGGCCGGCCTGATCGCGGGCGCCGTGCTCGCGCTCACCCCCGTCGCGGCGCTGATGTTCCGGTTCAACAACCCGGACGCCATGCTGGCCCTGCTGATGGCGCTGGCCTGCTACTTCGTGGTCCGGGCCGTCGAGGACGGGCGGACGAAGTGGCTGGTGTGGGCGGGTGTGGCGATCGGCTTCGCCTTCCTCGCCAAGACGCTCCAGGCCTTCCTGATCCTGCCGGCGCTGGCGTTCGTGTACGCGGCCGTCGGCCCGCACAAGCTGAAGAAGCGGATCGGGCAGCTCGCCCTGGCGACGGTCGCGCTGGTCGTCTCCGCCGGCTGGTGGGTGGCGATCGTCGAGCTGTGGCCGGCCTCCTCCCGCCCGTACATCGGCGGCTCCCAGGACAACAGTTTCCTGTCGCTGACCTTCGGCTACAACGGCCTCGGCCGCATCAGCGGCGACGAGACCGGCAGCGTCGGCGGCGGTGGCGGCGGCACCGGCTCCGGCCAGTGGGGCGAGACCGGCTGGGACCGGATGTTCAACTCGGAGATCGGCAGCCAGATCTCCTGGCTGATCCCGGCCGCGCTGATCCTCCTCGCCGCCGGTCTGGTGGCGACCCGCAAGCTGAAGCGGACCTCGGTGACCCGGGCCTCGTTCCTGGTCTGGGGCGGCTCGCTGCTGATCACCATGATCGTGTTCAGCTACATGGCGGGCATCTTCCACCAGTACTACACGGTCGCCCTCGCCCCCTACATCGCCGCCGTGGTCGGCATGGGCGCGGGACTGCTGTGGGAGAAGCGCGCGGAGCTGTGGGCGTCGATCACCCTCGCCGCCGCCGTGGTCTCGGCCGCGGTCTGGGGCTACGTCCTCCTCAACCGCACCTCCAGCTACCTGCCCTGGCTGAAGTACCTGGTCCTGATCGGCGGTCTGGCCGCCGCGCTCGGCCTGGTCTTCGCGGGCCGGATCTCGCGGCAGCTCGCCCTCGGCGCGGCCGCGGTCGGCCTGCTGGCCGCGCTGGCGGGCCCGACGGCGTACACCTTCTCCACGGTCAACTCCGCGCACACCGGCTCCATCCCGACGGCCGGTCCGGCGGGCGCGAGCATGATGGGCTTCGGCGGCGGTGGCGGCGGCCGAGGTGGCTTCGGCGGTGGCACGGGCGGCGGTGGCGGCTTCGGCCAGAACCAGCAGGGCGGCAACGGCACCACTCAGGGCCAGGGCCAAGGCCAAGGCCAGGGCCAGAACGGCACCGGCGGCTTCCCGGGTGGCGGTACCGGTGGTACCGGCGGTACCGGCGGCTTCGGTGGCGGTATGCCGGGTCAGAACCAGCAGGGCGGCAACGGCACCACGCAGAACGGCACCGGCGGCTTCCCGGGCGGTACCCGGACGGGCGAGGCCGGTGGCATGGGCGGCGGTATGGGCGGTGGCGTCGGCGGTCTGCTGAACGGCGCGACCGTCTCCTCCGAGGCCAAGGCGCTGCTGCAGAAGAACTCCGCCCAGTACACCTGGGTCGCGGCGGCCATCGGCGCCCAGAACGCGGCGAGCTACCAGCTCTCCACCGGCGACGCGGTGATGGCGATCGGCGGCTTCAACGGCACCGACCCGTCCCCGACGCTGGCCCAGTTCAAGAAGTACGTGACCGAAGGCAAGATCCACTACTTCATCTCCTCCGGCACCGGAGGCGGCATGGGCGGCAGCAGCAGCGGCACGTCCTCGCAGATCAGCTCCTGGGTCGAGAAGAACTTCAAGAAGGTGACGGTGGGTTCGTCCACCTTCTACGACCTCACGCAGAAGGCGAGCACCAGCTGACGGACTCCTGAACAGCGGCGCAAGGGCGGTGACCTCCCAGGTCACCGCCCTTTGCCGTGCCCGGGGTATCGCTGTTGTACGTCGTATAAGAGCTGCCTTACGGTGTACAACATGACTTCTCAGGGCCACCCCCAGCGCTGGCTGATCCTCGGTGTGATCTGTCTGGCGCAGCTCACCGTGCTGCTCGACAACACCGTCCTCAACGTGGCCATCCCCTCCCTCACCCGGGAACTGCACGCGACCACCGCCGACATCCAGTGGATGATCAACGCGTACTCACTCGTCCAGTCCGGCCTGCTGCTCACCGCGGGCAGCGCGGCCGACCGCTACGGCCGCAAGAAGATGCTGGTCGCGGGTCTGGTCCTGTTCGGGGTGGGTTCGCTGGCCGCGGGCCTGGCCGGCACCACCGGCCAACTGGTCGCGGCGCGGGCCGGCATGGGCGTGGGCGGCGCGCTGCTGCTGACGACGACCCTGGCCGTGGCGATGCAGATCTTCACCCCCGACGAGCAGCCCAGGGCCATCGGCATCTGGAGTGCCGTCAACGCGCTGGGCTTCGCCGCCGGGCCGTTGATCGGCGGGTTCATGCTCAACCACTTCTGGTGGGGTGCGATCTTCCTGATCAACCTCCCGGTGGCGGCGCTGGCCCTGGCCGCCGTCATCGCCCTGGTCCCCGAATCCAGGAACCCGCAGGGCGACCGGCCCGACCTGCTCGGCGCGCTGCTCTCCACGGTCGGCATGGCCGCGCTGGTCTTCGCGATCATCTCCGGCCCGGAACACGGCTGGACGTCGGCGCGGGTGCTGGGCACGGCCGCCGTGGCGGTACTGGCGCTGAGCCTCTTCGGGTACTGGGAGAGCCGGATCCCGTACCCCATGCTCGACCCGCACTTCTTCCGGGACCGCCGCTTCACGGGTGCGGTCGCCGGCGCGGTCCTCATCACCTTCGGCATGGGCGGCGCGCTGTTCCTGCTCACCCAGCACCTGCAACTGGTCCTCGGCTACGGCGCGCTGGAGGCCGGCCTGCGGACGGCGCCGCTCGCGCTGACGGTCGTCGTCCTCAACTTCAGCGGCCTGTCGGCCAGGTGGGCGACGCGGCTGGGCACTCCGGTCGCGATCGCGCTCGGCATGCTGCTGATGTCGCTGGGCCTGGTCTCCATCGCCGTACTGGACGCGAGCGGTTACGGTGGCACGCTGCTCGGGCTGCTGCTGATCGGGGCGGGGTGCGCGCTCGCCAACCCGGCGATGGCGCACGCCATCATGGGGGCGATTCCTCCGGAGAAGGCCGGGGTGGGGGCCGGGATCAACGGCACGCTGGCGGAGTTCGGGAACGGGTTGGGGGTGGCCGTGCTCGGAGCGGTCCTGAGCTCTTCGGTGGCGTCGGGGAAGTCGTTGTCGGCGGGGTTGGGGGCGGGGCAACTGGTGGGGGCCGTTGCCGTCGTCGCCGGGGGTTTTGTGGCGGCGGGGCTTCTCAGGAAGGCGGAGAAGAATGTCGTCTGAGGGGGTGGGGGGTACTTGTCCATCGGCGGGTGCGGGTGGATTGTGGCTGGTCGCGCCCACGCGGCGGAGCCGCATATCGGACACAGTCCCGCGCCCCTTTCAGGGGCGTTGGAGTTCTAGCATCTTTGGAAGTGGTCGTGGAGGAAGGTGTGTCTATGGCGCGGGCCAGTGTGTGGCTGGAGGAGAAGGCCGGTAAGGGCGGGCGTAGTGGGCAGCCGTCGGGGCTGGACCGGGCCAGGATCACCTCCGTCACCGTGCGGCTCCTCGATGCCGACGGGCTCGACAGGTTCTCCATGCGGCGACTGGCGGCCGAGCTGAAGGTGACCGCCATGTCCGTGTACTGGTACGTCGACACCAAGGACGACCTGCTCGAACTCGCCCTGGACGCGGCCTTCGGCGAGCTGGCCCTGCCCGACGCCGCCGTCGGCGACTGGCGGGAGCAGCTGCGGGCGCTGGCCACCGAGTACCGCGCCCTGCTGGTCCGCCATCCCTGGCTCTCCCCGCTGGCCGGCCGCTACCTCAACATCGGCCCCCACTCGCTCGCCTTCTCCCGGGTGGTCCAGCAGGTGGTCCGCCGCGCCGGCCTGCCCGCCCACGGCGTGACCGGCGCGATCTCGGCCGTCTTCCAGTTCGTCTACGGCTACGGCACGATCGAGGGCCATTTCGCCGAGCGCGTGGCGGCGGCGGGCATGACCCAGGACGAGTACTTCAACACCGCGATGAACGCGGTGACCGAGACCCCGGCGACGGCACAGATCATCGAGGAGTCCCGGGACCTCATGGCGGCGAGGGGCGGCGACACCGTCGCCGAGATGCTGGACAGGGACTTCACGTTCGCCCTGGACCTGCTGATCGCCGGCATCGAGGCGATGGTGGAAAAGGGCGCGTGACCGGCTGCGGGTGCGTGGGGGCTGGTCGCGCGGTTCCCCGCGCCCCTGACGGGGCGCTCCGGCGGCACCCCTTGTTTTTCAGGGGCGCGGGGAACTGCGCGAGCAACCACGCACGACCCGCAGTCGCGCACCGAACCGCACCCCCGCCCCACTAGGCGTCAGGCGAAGCCAGCCGCGCCGGGAAGCCCCCGGTGGCCACCGGCCCCCACTTCTCCGGTGTCACCCGGATGATGGACTTGCCCTGCTTCACCATCGCCGCCCGGTACTCGTCCCAGTCCGGGTGCTCCCCGGCGATGTTCCGGTAGTACTCCACCAGCGGCTCCACCGACTCGGGGGAGTCGATCACCTCGGCGCGTCCGTCCACCTGCACCCAGGGCCCGTTCCAGTCGTCGCTCAGGACGAGCAGGCTGACCCGCTCGTCCCGCTTGGCGTTCCGCGTCTTGGCCCGTTCGGGGTACGTGGAGACGACGATGCGCCCGGAGTCGTCGACCCCGCAGGTCAGCGGCGACCCCTGCGGGCTGCCGTCGGCGCGCCGGGTGAGCAGGATCGCGCGGTGGCGGGGTCGTACGAAGTCCAGCAGTTCGTCGAGGGAGACGGCGGTGTTCGTCGCGATGTTCGGTGCCATGGCGTCAGCCTAGGGGCGCCGGCCCCGCTCAGCCTGTCCCTGGCGGGCTCATGTTCAGGACTGGGGCAGTGACTCGCCCTGGACGGCCTGGATCTCCAGCTCGATCTTGAGGGTGGTGCCGATGGCGGCGATGCCGACCTGGACGACCTGGTTGTAGTTCATGGCGAAGTCCTCGCGGTGCAGCTCCGTCGTCGCGCGGAACGCGGCGCGGGTGCCGCCCCACGGGTCGGCGCCGGTGCCCAGGTAGGAGAGGGCGAGGTCGACCGGCCGTACGACACCGTGCAGCGAGAGCTCGCCGTGCACCGTCCAGCGGTCGGAGCCGGCCGCCGTCAGGCCCGTCGAGGTGTAGGTGATCTCGGGGTGGCGTTCGATGTCGAGGAAGTCGGCGGAGCGCAGGTGGGTGTCGCGCATCCCGTTGCCGGTGTCGATGGAGGCGGCCCGGATGACCGCATGGACGCGGGACTTGGTGACGTCGTCGGGGGCGATCTCGATCCCCACGGCGAAGTCCGTGAACCGGCCGCGGACGCTGGAGATGCCCAGGTGCTGGGCGACCGCGCCCACGGTGGAGTGCGCGGGGTCCACCGTCCAGGGGCCGGGCGGGGGCAGCTCGGTGCCGCCCTGCCGCGCCAGCGTCACCGTGCCGATCTCGGCCCGGCCGCTCGCGGTGACGATGGCGCTGGAGGCGGCGGGCGCGTAGCCCAGGGCCGTGACGATGACGGTGTACGCCCCCGGCGCGAGCGGGTTCGGGTCGCGCACCGTGCCCTCGTCGTCGGCCTCGGCGCGCAGCACCTGGCTGCCTGTCATGTCGGTCACCGTGACGACCGCGTGCGACACGGCCCATCCGTCCCGGGTGCGGATCCTCGCGGTCAGTCCCATCCCGTTTCTCCCTGCAAAAAGCTCGAACACTCGAACAGTCATGTGGTCTTACAGTCAAACGATTACAAATTGGCCTTATGGAACCGGCCCGCGGCGGGCGCCTCCTTGTGGGCGCGCCCGCCACGGGCCGGAGTATGAACTACTCGCCCGGGTGGGAGAGCTCGATGTCGTGGCCGTCGACACCGGCACCGGCGACGTTCAGGGCGGTGGCGACCGGCGGGTAGCCCGTCGCGATCACCGTGTAGTCGCCGCCGTCCAGGTCGGCGAAGGCGTACGCGCCGTCCAGGCCGGTGGTGGACGTGCCGACCACGTTGCCCGCCGCGTCCACCAGGGTCACGCGGGCGTCGGCCAGCGGGCCGTGCGGGGCCCGTACGACACCCTGGAGCTGGGCGCCGGCGTCCAGGTCGACCTCGATCCGGGTGACCCCGGTGGCGCCGATCTCGACCGGCAGGGCGCGGGGCCGGTACCCGGCCGCGTTCACCGCGACCGTGACGACGCCCGGCACCAGTTCGCCGAAGCGGAAGTCGCCCTGCTCACCGGTGGCCGCGGTGGCCAGCAGGTCGCCGCGCACGTCGGTGACGATGACCATCGCGTCCTTGACCGGGAGCGCGCTCCCGGCGCCGCGGACGACACCGCTCAGGCCGCTGGTGCCGCTCAGCAGGATGTCGTAGGGCACCGGCTCCTCGCCCACCACGACCGTGGCGGCCTGCGGCTGGTAGCCGTCGGCGGAGGCGATCAGCACGTACGAGCCCGCACCGGGCGCGTCCAGCAGGTAGGAACCGTCGAAGCCCGCGACCGCGCGGCCCAGCTGGCGGCCGGACAGCGAGATCAGGGTGACCGCGGCGTGTGCGACCGGGGCGCTCTCGGCACCGCGCACGTAGCCGTGCACCGGGGTGGAGCCGGAGCCCGCCGACTGCTCGGGACCCGCGATGGTGGCCACGGCGGTGAACCGCCCGGTGGCCTCCGGGGCGGCCGCGGCCTCCGTGCTGCTGCTCACGACCGGGACGGCCCAGCCGGGAACCTGCTGCTCCTCGACGGAGGCGGCGACGGGAGCGGCGAGGGGAGCCGTGACGGGGACGGGTGCCGTCTCCGGGCTGCCCGCGTTGTCGCCCTCGGCGGCCTGGGCCAGTCCGCCCTTGGTCCGCAGCGGGACCTCCTTGATGAACAGGCTGATCAGGAACGCGAGGGCCGCGAGGCCGCCGGCGATCAGGAAGACGTCGGCGATGGCGTGGCCGTAGGCGCTCTCCACGAGGGTGCGCACCGGCTTCGGGTACTTGCCCAGGTCGGGGATGCTGTCGGTGGACGAGCTGGAACCGGCCAGGGCGGCCTGGTACTTGGGGGAGAGGGAGGCGATGCCGTCCGTGATGTAGTGCGTGATCCGGTTGGCCATCACCGCGCCCAGCGCCGAGACGCCGACCGCACCGCCGAGGGACCGGAAGAAGGTGACCGTGGAGCTGGCCGAGCCGAGGTCGGACGGGGCGACCTGGTTCTGCGTGCAGAGCACCAGGTTCTGCATCATCATGCCGATGCCGAGGCCCATCAGCGCCATGAAGATGGCCATCTTCCAGTACGCCGTGTCGTAGCGGATGGTGCCGAGCAGGCCGAGGCCCGCCGTCACCAGCACGCCACCGCTGACCAGCCACGCCTTCCAGCGTCCTGTGCGGGTGATGAACTGCCCCGAGACGGTGGAGGAGATGAACAGACCGCCGATCATCGGGATGGTCAGCACACCGGACATCGTCGGGGACTTGTCGCGGGCCAGCTGGAAGTACTGGCTGAAGAACACCGTGCCGGTGAACATCGCGACACCGACGAACAGGGAGGCCAGCGAGGCCAGGGTGATGGTGCGGTTGCGGAACAGCCGCAGCGGGATGATGGGTTCCGCGGCCTTCGACTCGACCAGGACGAAGATCAGGCCGAGGACGATCGAACCGCCGACCATCGCGCCCGTCTGCCAGGAGATCCAGTCGTACTTGTCACCGGCGAAGGTGACCCAGAGCAGCAGCACCGAGACGGCGGCGGCGACGAAGAACGCGCCGGCCCAGTCGACCTTGACGTCCCGCTTCACGACCGGCAGGTGCAGGGTCTTCTGCAGCACGATCAGCGCGATGACGGCGAACGGGACGCCGACGTAGAAGCACCAGCGCCAGCCCAGCCACGAGGTGTCGGTGATGACACCGCCGAGCAGCGGGCCGCCGACGGTGGCGACGGCGAAGGTCGCGCCCAGGTAGCCGGAGTAACGGCCGCGCTCGCGCGGCGAGATCATCGCGGCCATGACGATCTGGGCGAGCGCCGACAGACCGCCGACGCCGACGCCCTGGACGACACGGCAGGCGATCAGCATGCCGGGGTTCTGCGACAGACCGGCGACCATGGAGCCCGCGACGTATATGACCAGGGCTATCTGGACGAGCGCCTTCTTGCTGTACAGGTCGGAGAGCTTGCCCCACAGCGGGGTGGTGGCCGTCATGGCCAGCAGCGAGGCGGTGACGACCCAGGTGTAGGCGGACTGGCCGCCGCCGAGGTCGCCGATGATGTGCGGCAGGGCGTTGGTGACGATCGTCGACGACAGGATCGCCACGAACATGCCGAGCAGCAGCCCGGTGAGGGCTTCCATGATCTGCCGATGGGACATCGGGGCCTGCTCGGCGGAGCTGACGGCGCCGCCTCCCCCGTGCTTGGCGTGGGCCCGCACACCGGCTGGTGTGGTCGTTGCCATGGGCTTCCTTTTCCTACGTCTTAAGCGGGTGTACGGGTGGTCGTCGGTTCGAGTACGGGCGTGGGGGCGCGGGCGGCGGAGGCGACCGTGACCTTGTCCATGGCCTCGGCCGCGGTCTTCGGCGTGCCCGGGGCGGGCGCCGTGCCGACGGCGGGCCGGGCGTGCGGGGCCGTGGCCCGGCAGTCGCCGAAGCTGTCCCGGAGCCGGGTCATCAGCCGGATCAGCTGGTCGACCTCCTCGTCGCTCCAGTCGCCGAGCCGCTCGGCGAGCAGCTCGGTGCTGCGCCGGGACAGGTCCACCAGGGTCGCCTCGCCCGCGGGGGTGAGGTGCAGGATGCGGGAGCGCTTGTCCGCCGGGTCGGGGGAGCGCTCGATCCAGCCGCGCTCGGCGACGTGCGCCACGTGCCGGCTGGTCACGGACATGTCCACGGCGAGCAGCTCGGCGAGCTTGCTCATGCGCATGGAGCCGTGGCGGCCGAGCAGCGTCAGTACCGCGGCCGAGCCGGTCGGGCACTCGGGCGGCAGAATGCGGCCCAGGTCCCGCTTCACGGCTCCGACGGCGCTGAGCTGACGCGCCAGCTCCTCGAACTGGGCCTGCTTCGCCATCCCGCACACCTCCTCACGACCGTATTCGTTGCTTGGGGCAACCATAGAACTGCTTGGTTGCCACAGGCAAATAAATCGGCGGGGGTGGGCATAAAAACTTGGCAAAGGCAAGTATTGCGAACGTAAACACGCAGGTGGGACGAGTCGGGTGCACGGGAGGCCCCCCACTTGGGCCGGACACCCGGATTCGCTAGTGTCTCGGGCCATGGCTAACACCCAGGGCCCCCAGGGCAACCACGACCCCGCCGGCAGCACCCAGATGTTCCGCGCGTTCGTCGACGAGGCCCCCCAGACTCCTCAGCAGACGGCGACCACCTACTCCTCCTCCGGCCCGCGCCTCGGCCTGATCCTCGGCGTCGTCGCCGTGGTGGTCGTGGTGGCGGCGGTGGCCTGGCTCGCGCTCATGTAGCTCGTGCCGCTCACGCAGCCCATGGAACTCGTGCAAGAGGGCTGACGGTACGGCGAAGCGGACCCGGGGTCGTGTGCCCCGGGCTTTCGTCGTGCCCGGTCCCGGTCCCGGTCGCTCAGTTCCAGTCGACGGTCGCGACCCGGGTCTCGACGTGCATGCCGAGCGGCACCCGCCAGTCGTCCACGCAGACCGTCCAGGCCCCGGCCTTGCGGGAGCCGGGTGCGACCGGGACCGGCAGCGGCTCCGTCGAGGTGACCGTCGACCAGTCGATGCCCAGCAGGTCGATGATGTGGGTGCCGAGCGTGACCGTGCCGGAACGGACCGCCGTCCCGCCGGAGTTGGTGAAGGCGACGGTCACCTTCTCGCACCAGCGCCGGTCCGTGGCCTCGCGGGTGGGGGTGCTCCAGGTGAGGGCGGCGGGCGAGGGCGCGGTCGAAGAGCTGCCCGGTTGCGGTGAGTTCGGCGCTGTCGGGTCGCCCTGCGGTGGCCTGCTGCCGTCGTCGTGGGAAGAAGAGGGCGCGGACGACCGGGGTGAAACCGGCGGACCTGCAACGGAGTTGGTCGTGCCGGTCGTGCCCGGCGATCCGGCGGACCCGGATGCCGCACCGCCGGTCGACTCGCCGGCCGTGTCGCCGCGTGTCCCCTTCGCGCCGTCCAGCGGGACCAGCGTCACCGACCCCGTGGGCCGTGCCGACGTGCTCGGTTCGGCGCCCGCCGCGCCCACCGCCGTATAGCCGCCGGTGCCGCCGCCCGCGCACGCCGTGAGTACCGAGGCCAGGCAGGCGGCGACCGCCGAGGCCGCCGTGACGGTGCCCCACCGGCCGCCCGGCGCCCTGCGTCGAGGCGTCGGACCGGCCGCCGGTACCACGGGGGCGTCGGCCCGGCGGCCACTCGGTGTTCTCGGCGCTCTCGGTGTCCTTGCTGTCCTCGCTGTCCTACGGATCTGCGTCCTGCGGAGAGGCATCGCGCCAGTGTGGCTGACACTCCGTCAGTAAGGAACCCGTAGGCGCGACTTCAGTCCGAGATCAGGCCCTCGCGGAGCTGGGCCAGGGTGCGGGTCAGCAGGCGGGAGACGTGCATCTGGGAGATGCCGACCTCCTCGCCGATCTGGGACTGGGTCATGTTCGCGAAGAAGCGGAGCATGATGATCCGGCGCTCGCGGGGCGGGAGCTTGGCGAGGAGCGGCTTGAGCGACTCGCGGTACTCGACGCCCTCAAGGGCCGTGTCCTCGTAGCCGAGGCGGTCGGCCAGAGAGCCCTCGCCGCCGTCGTCCTCGGGGGCCGGGGAGTCGAGGGAGGAGGCGGTGTACGCGTTGCCGACGGCGAGGCCGTCGACCACGTCCTCCTCGGAGACGCCCAGGACGGCCGCCAGCTCCGTCACCGTCGGCGAGCGGTCCAGCTTCTGGGAGAGCTCGTCGCTGGCCTTGGTGAGGGCCAGACGCAGCTCCTGGAGGCGGCGCGGGACGCGGACCGACCAGGAGGTGTCGCGGAAGAACCGCTTGATCTCGCCGACCACGGTCGGCATCGCGAACGTGGGGAACTCCACGCCCCGTTCGCAGTCGAAGCGGTCGATCGCCTTGATCAGGCCGATGGTGCCGACCTGGACGATGTCCTCCATCGGCTCGTTGCGGCTGCGGAAGCGGGCCGCCGCGTAGCGCACGAGGGGGAGGTTGAGTTCGATCAGGGTGTCCCGGACGTAGGCACGCTCGGGGCTGTCCTCTTCGAGTGCGGCAAGGCGCAGGAACAGGGAGCGGGACAGGGTGCGGGTGTCGAGGCTCTCGGAGACGGCCGGAAGCTCCTGAGCCGGCGTGGCCTCCAGCGCCGGAGCGCCGTCGATGGCGCCTTCGACGCTGTCGAGCACGTCGATGGCGTCGAGCTCCTTGGGCGCTGCCTCGCTTTTCGTGGGCGTGAGCACCTTCGAGCTGCCCTGGTCTGCGGACATGCCACCCCCTTTGGGTCGCGGGACGGTCGCGGCGGTGTTCCCTGCTAGGAACGATGCCTTCACCTGAATACCGGAGCCGGAGCCCCGGCAAACGCGCTTCCGGCAGAATGTCACATGTCGGCAACACGCTGTAGTGACATGTCGACATGCGAGATGTGAATCCGCCCTGGAAGAAGGGGGTCTGACGGTTTTTCGCCCCTCAACTGTCGGGAAGTGCGCTGGTGAGCGATTCGCTCGCGCTGGTGATGGCTCGATCCTGTTTGCGGTTACGGTCTCACCAAGTCCCCCGGGGCGGATCTCGGACCGGTAACGGGCCCCCGCGGTGGGCCCCGGAGCGGCCCCCGGGGCGGGCCCTAGGCCTCGATGCGGTTGGCCGAGCGCAGGCGCTGGAAGCTGCGGGCCAGGAGCCGCGAGACGTGCATCTGGGAGACGCCGAGCTCCGCGCTGATCTGGGACTGGGTGAGGTTGCTGTAGTAGCGCAGCAGCAGGATCCGCTGCTCCCGCTCGGGGAGTTGGACGAGCAGGTGGCGGACCAGGTCGCGGTGTTCCACGCCGTCCAGGGCCGGGTCCTCGTAGCCGATGCGGTCGAGGAGGCCCGGCAGCCCGTCGCCCTCCTGCGCGGCCTCCAGGGAGGTCGCGTGGTACGACCGGCCGGCCTCGATGCAGGAGAGCACCTCCTCCTCGCTGATCCGCAGCCGCTCGGCGATCTCGGCGGTGGAGGGGGACCGGCCGAAGGCGGTGGTCAGGTCCTCGGTCGCGCTGTTGACCTGGACCCACAGCTCGTGCAGCCGGCGCGGTACGTGCACGGTGCGGACGTTGTCCCGGAAGTAGCGCTTGATCTCGCCGACCACGGTCGGCATCGCGAAGGTCGGGAACTGCACGCCCCGGTCCGGGTCGAAGCGGTCGATGGCGTTGATGAGCCCGATGGTGCCGACCTGGACGACGTCCTCCATCGGCTCGTTGCGGGAGCGGAAGCGGGCCGCCGCGTAGCGCACGAGCGGGAGGTTCGCCTCGATGAGCGCCGCGCGCACGCGGTTGTGCTCCGGGGTGCCCGGCCTGAGGTCCTTGAGCTGACCGAAGAGCACCTGGGTCAGCGCCCGGGTGTCGGCGCCCCGCCGCTTCTCCGGGGCGGGTGCGGCGGCTTGGGCGGGGGGCTGGGCGGGAGTCTGAGCGGGGGTCTGGACGGGAGCCTGGGCGGGAGTCTGGGCGGGAGTCTGGGCTGGGGCGGGCGCCTCTTCCTGGGGCGGCGCAGAACTGGCCGACACGGTCAACGCCACCTCTTCATCGGTCAATCATCCGTCAAAAGCGGTCATAGCATCACAAGACATGTGCACTGTGTGCAAGCACCTGGTAACGTCGTGTTGGGTATTAATACGGGCAAGTTGAGGCATAAGGCGCAGCAAAACCCCCCGCCCGGCAGGCGAGGGGCTCAGGATCCGGAAGCCGCCGTACGGCTCAGAACTCGTAGTCGGCGATCACCCACGTGCCGAACTCCCGCCACTGCGCCGCGGCCGCCTGGTGGGCCGGGTGCTCCAGGTACCGCTTCAGCGCGTCCCGGTCCTCGACCGCCGAGTTGATCGCGAAGTCGTACGCGATCGGGCGCTCGGTGATGTTCCAGCCGCACTCCCAGGAGCGCAGCTCCTCGATCTGCCCGGCGAGGTCGGCGAAGGCCTGGGCGCCCGCGACGGCCTGCGGATCGTCGCGCCGGACGCCCTCGTTGAGCTTGAAGAGGACCAGGTGGCGGATCATGGGTACTCCCGGTGCGTCTATTTCGCCCCGTCGGCCAGCCAGGTGAAGAAGTCACCGACAGCCTTCGCGGCGTCCGATATGCCCTGAAAGACTATCTGGACCCAGTCTGCCGCCCTGGGCGGGTCCGTGATGATCACGTAGAGCGCGAAGATCACGAGTACGTAGACGGCGATCTTCTTGGCGTTCACCGCCACCTGGCCTCTCCCCTGTCACTTCCCCCGGGTTCCCCCGGTTGCCGGGCGCGAGTGTAACCCTCCGATCGTTTTGTATGACCAACGGCGCGATAGGCGACGGATTTTTTCTCCGAATCTCCGAAACGTGAACCGCTCGCGGGGTCCGCTCCGATGAAGGGCCGAGGCAACGGAGGCGAACCCGGGTCGGCCGGGATCGAGAGGGAGAGCGCAGATGCTGATGACAACGGTGGCCTTCGGGCTCGTCGCCCTGCTGATCGTGTTCGTCGTGGCGGCACTGCTGGACTGTGTCCGCACGCCGGCGGAGCGGGTCAGGTACGTCCCGAAGTGGCTCTGGCTGCTGTTCCTGCTGCACACCCCGGTCTTCGGGGCCCTCGTCTGGAACTACGCGGGCAAGCGCCCCGAGCCGACGGCATAACGTCTGAAGGGCGGCTCCGATGCGGAGCCGCCCTTCAGACGACAGCGGTAGCGGAGGGATTTGAACCCTCGGTGACTTGCGCCACACTCGCTTTCGAGGCGAGCTCCTTCGGCCGCTCGGACACGCTACCGAGGGAGACCTTACAGCACCGTGGGCCCTGCTCCGAAATCGGTATGCGGAGGCCGGGGAAGGTGCCTCAGCGGGTGCGGAAGAAGTCCGTGAGGAGGCGGGCGGATTCGTCCGCGAGGACGCCCTCGACGACTTCGGGGCGGTGGTTGAGACGCCGGTCGCGGACGACGTCCCAGAGGGACCCCGCGGCGCCGGCCTTCTCGTCACGGGCGCCGTAGACGACCCGGTCCACCCGGGACAGGACCAGGGCGCCGGCGCACATCGTGCAGGGTTCCAGCGTGACGACCAGGGTGCAGCCGGTGAGCCGCCACTCCCCCAGCGCCGCCGCGGCCCGGCGCAGGGCGAGCACCTCGGCGTGCGCGGTGGGGTCGCCGGTGGCCTCGCGTTCGTTGTGCCCGGCCGCGAGGACCGTCGTACCGTCCGGGGACAGCACGACGGCGCCGACGGGGACGTCCCCGCCCCGTACGGCCCGGCCGGCCTCGTCCAGGGCGAGCCGCATCGCGGCCCGCCAGCGGTCACGTACCGGGTCCGGGGACCCGGGGGCCTCGTGGAGGGTCAGCGGACGGTCTCCAGGACGTCGGAGGCGCCCAGGGCCTCGGCGATCTCGCCGAGCGCGTCCTCGTCCAGGGTCAGCAGCTCCTTCGCGCTCACGCCCAGGTCGTCCAGGATCGCGGCGTCACCGACCGGGCCGGCCGGCACGGCGGAACCGTCCGCGTCGTCGTCCTCCTCGGCGTCCGGTTCACCGTCCTCGGTGCCGTCGAGGTCGAGGGCGTCCAGGTCGTCGGCGTCGTCCTTGGGCTCCCTTCCGAGCAGTTCGTCGGTGAGCAGGAGCTCGCCGTACGAGCTGCGGGCGGCGGCGGCCGCGTTGGAGACGAAGACCCGGGGGTCCTCCTCCCCGTCGACGCGCACGACGCCGAACCACGCGTCTTCCTGCTCGATGAAGACGAGCACCGTGTCGTCGGCCTCCGAGGCCGATTCCCGGGCCAGGTCGGCCAGGTCCGACAGGGTCTCCACATCGTCGAGCTCTGTGTCGCTCGCTTCCCACCCGTCTTCGGTGCGCGCGAGCAGTGCGGCGAAGTACACCGTGACTCTCCCACTGGTCTTAGGCGTGCCGGTTGGGGGTCCCCCCGGCGGAGGTTCTGGGCGGGGAGAGCTGTGCTCCGAGCCCCGCCCACTCGGAATCGTGGCAGAAACAAGGCGTTCAGGGGACGTCTTCGGCTCCCTGTGTCTGGCAGTTTTGATCGCACGTATGCAAAGAGCCATCCATGCGTCCGTCAACGCAGTCACCAGCGCACTCGTTGCCGCCACCTGCGGATCGTACGCGGGTTTTCCCGCGGCCCACGCACGGCCTTCCCCGTGACGGACCGCAACGCGCCACAAGGAGTGGATCTTTGCCGAAGGATCGGCTTTACGACTCTTGCCGAGTCTTGCCAACTCTTGGCGAGTCCTGCGGATTCCAGCCGGTCTTGTCGGGCTCCTGCCGGACTTGTGAGTTCCCGCAGTTCCCGCAGTTCCTGCCGATTCCTACCAGCGGAACGTCCGCATGCGCATCGCGTGCCGCAGCCGCGCGGCCTTGGCGCGGCGGGGCTGGACCCGGTCGCGCAGCGCCCGTGCCTCGGCGAGTTCGCGCAGGAACCGGGCCCGGCGGCGGCGCCGCTCGGTCTCCGTCTCACCCTCGGGCGCGCCGTACGCACGGTCCGGCCGTTCGGGCGGCCCGGGAAGCTCGGACACGGCCGCATCACCCCCAGTCCGACACCTCCACTTTCCCCCGGATGGGCGGTTTGACGCCAGGGCGGGCGAGCGCGGGCGTGCGCGAGGTGTGAGGGGGCGCGGTTACTGTTGTGGACATGCGTCTCCACGTCGTCGACCACCCTCTGGTCGCCCACAAGCTCACCACGCTGCGCGACCGGCGCACCGACTCCGCGACGTTCCGGCGGCTCGCCGACGAACTGGTCACCCTGCTCGCCTACGAGGCGACGCGGGACGTGCGGACCGAGGCCGTCGACATCCAGACCCCGGTGGCCGCCACGACCGGCGTCAAGCTCGCCCGGCCGCGCCCGCTGGTGGTGCCGATCCTGCGGGCCGGGCTCGGCATGCTGGACGGCATGGTCCGGCTGCTGCCGACCGCCGAGGTGGGCTTCCTGGGCATGATCCGCAACGAGGAGACGCTACAGGCGTCCACGTACGCCTCGCGGATGCCGGAGGACCTCTCCGGGCGCCAGGTGTACGTCCTGGACCCGATGCTGGCGACGGGCGGCACGCTGGTCGCGGCGATCCGCGAGCTCATCCGGCGCGGTGCGGACGACGTGACGGCGGTGGTCCTGCTGGCCGCGCCCGAGGGCGTCGAGCTCATGGAGCGGGAGCTGGCGGGGACGCCGGTCACGGTGGTGACGGCGGCGGTGGACGACCACCTCAACGAGCACGGGTACATCGTGCCGGGGCTGGGGGACGCGGGGGACCGGCTGTACGGGGCGGCCGAGTAGCCGTCGGTTCCGTCCCTGCGGGGCGTGCGCTTCGGCGCCGCCCCGGGAGTGCCGGAGGCCGTGGGCGACTGCGGGTTCGCGGTGGCTGGTCGCGCAGTTCCCCGCGCCCCTGACGGGGCGCCTACCGGCCCCTCTGTTCCACGTGCTCGCGGCTGTGGTGATGCGCTGCCGTTTCTGTCTCTTTGGCCGCCGCAACGGTGATCAGCCACGACGGCGGTGTCCGGCGGTGTCCCGCTCTCAGCAGCTCTTCTTCGCGGTCGATGCCGTCGGCTTCGGGGCGGAGAGGGCTGTGATGGCCTTGGTGGCCGTGGCCTGCGGGGTCAGGGTCTTGAAGGCGTTGCCGATGATCAGGTCGACGGTGGCGCCCTTGCGGCCCGCCTCCGTGCGCTGGTCGGCCGCCGTCACCTGGGTGGCCAGGACCGGGAGCGAGGTCTTCAGGGCCGTGGCCGGGCCGAGCAGTATCGCCGTGCCCTTGACCTTCTGGTCGAACTTCGCCGGCGCGTTGCCGACGTCGCCGATCTTGAAGCCGCGCTTCTTCAGCTCGTCCGCGGTGTCCTTGGCCAGGCCCGTGCGGGTCGTGGCGTTGTAGACGTTCACCGTGATCTGGGCCGGCTTCGGGAAGACCGCGGCCGACGCGCCGGCCGCGGGGCTCGGGCTGGCGGCGGCCTGCTTGACGCAGTCTCCCGCCGCGCCGGCCGCCGAGGCCGTCCCGCCGCCGCCCGTGAAGACGTCGATGAGCTGCAGGGTGCCCCAGCCGACCAGGCCGAGCGCGGTGACGGAGGCGACCACGGAGAGGACGAGCCGGGCACGCCGCCGGCGCGGGCGCATGCGAGGGTATTTGTCCCCTGTGATCCGGTACTGGCCGCCCATGCCGGGGGGAGTCAGCATGCTCATGAGCGCAGCGTAGTGCGCCACGGGTGCGTTGACTAATAGATGATCATCCGACGGTGCCCGGTCCAACCCGAAAGGGGCAACCGGCGGCAAATGCCGGGTGGCGCGCGGGTGTCAGTCGAGTTCGAGCACGCGCGCGTGCAGCACCTGACGCTGCTGCAGGGCGGCGCGGACCGCGCGGTGCAGCCCGTCCTCCAGGTACAGGTCGCCCTGCCACTTCACGACGTGCGCGAAGAGGTCGCCGTAGAACGTCGAGTCCTCGGCAAGGAGGGTCTCCAGGTCGAGCTGCCCCTTGGTCGTCACGAGCTGATCGAGGCGGACCGGGCGCGGCGCGACGTCCGCCCACTGCCGGGTGCTTTCCCGGCCGTGGTCGGGGTACGGCCGGCCGTTTCCGATGCGCTTGAAGATCACACGGAAAGCCTACCGGTCCAGACGTTCCGGGCGCAGCCATGGCGACCGAGTGCGACGCTGGAAAAGACACCGTAAAGGTCATCAAGTGGGCCAAACGGGAACAGGGGGTCCGATGACGAGTGCCGGTGACGCCGACGAAGCGGGCGTCGAGGACCCTGCGGGTGCCGAGGAACCCGCAGGCGTCGAGAACCCCGCGGCCATCGCCGATCCCGCGGCCGTCGCCGATCCCGCGGCCGTCGTCGATCCCGTGGTCGCCGGGATCGCCGCCGGGTACGCCTTCGCCGGTCAGGCGCTGGACCTCGGCGCCGTACTCCGGGACGGCCGGTGCTTTCCCGGCGCGCAGGTCCGCATCCCCCTCGCCATGCTCAACCGCCACGGCCTGGTCGCCGGCGCCACCGGCACAGGCAAGACCAAGACGCTCCAGCTGATCGCCGAGCAGCTCTCGGCGCACGGCGTCCCGGTGTTCCTGGCGGACGTCAAGGGCGACCTGTCCGGCGTCGCGCGGCCCGGGCAGGCGAACGACAGGGTCGAGGGGCGGGCGGCCGAGGTCGGCCAGCAGTGGACGGCGACCGGCTTCCCCGCCGAGTTCCTCGCGCTCGGCGGCCTCGGCCACGGCATCCCCGTCCGCGCGACGGTCACCAGCTTCGGCCCGCTGCTGCTCGCCAAGGTGCTCCAGCTCAACCGGACCCAGGAACAGTCCCTCGGCCTGATCTTCCACTACGCCGACACCAAGGGCCTGGAGCTGATCGACCTCAAGGACCTCAGGGCGGTGGTCGCCTTCCTCACCTCCGCCGAGGGCAAGGCGGAGCTGAAGGACATCGGAGGCCTTTCGACGGCCACCGCCGGGGTGATCCTGCGCTCGCTCACCGCCTTCGAGGCCCAGGGCATGGCGGACTTCTTCGGCGAGCCGGAGTTCGACACGGCCGACCTACTGCGTACGGCACCGGACGGCCGCGGCATCGTCTCGGTCCTCGAACTCCCCGCCGTCCAGGACAAACCCCTCCTCTTCTCCACCTTCCTGATGTGGCTGCTCGCCGACCTCTTCCACGACCTCCCCGAGATCGGCGACGCCGACAAGCCGAAGCTGGTCTTCTTCTTCGACGAGGCGCACCTGCTCTTCGACGACGCCTCGAAGGCGTTCCTGGACTCGATCACGCAGACCGTGCGCCTCATTCGCTCGAAAGGGGTCGGCGTCTTCTTCGTGACGCAGACCCCGAAGGACGTACCGGCCGAGGTCCTCGGCCAGCTCGGCAGCCGCGTCCAGCACGCGCTCAGGGCCTTCACCCCGGAGGACCAGAAGGCGCTGCGGGCCACCGTGCAGACGTTCCCGAAGTCGTCGTACGACCTGGCGGAACTGCTCACCGGGCTCGGCACCGGCGAGGCGGTGGTGACCGTGCTCGGCGAGACGGGCGCCCCGACACCGGTCGCGGCGACCCGGCTGCGGGCCCCCGAGTCGCTGATGGGGCCGGTGGACGCGGCGGAGCTGGACGCGGCGGTGCGGGGGTCCACGCTGCACGGACGTTATGCACAGGCTGTGGACCGGGAGTCGGCGTACGAGAAACTGCAGCGGACGCCGGCCGAGCCGCAGGCCCCCGAAGCCCGCAGGGAGGAACCGCCGTCGCTGGTCGAGCAGGTGGTCGGCAGCGGGATGTTCAAGTCCCTCGCCCGGTCGGTGGGCACGCAACTCGGCCGCGAGATCACCCGGTCGCTGTTCGGTACGGCCCGCCGGCGCAGGTGAGCCGGGCGCCCGCGGTCGGGCCACCCGGCTCAACTCCGGTGCTGCACCGGTTCAGCTCCGGCTCAACTCCGGTTCAGCACCGGCTCAACTCCGCGGGATCAACCGCGTTTCTCGTCCTGCGGCAGAGGCCTCGGCGGCTCGGCCGTCTTCGTCTCCGGCTTGGGCATGCTGCGGACGGCTTCCGCGCGCAGCAGGGCGCGCAGGACCGCATACGGGTCTGAGGGCATGACTGTGTTCCTTGCGTAGAGCTGACTGACCTGGGGGAGTGCGGGACAGGCCGGTCGGTCAGCAGCGCAGGACCACGGTGCGCAGGAGGGGCGTGGCGTACGGCGGACGGGGTGCCGTCGGGGAAGGGCGGTGCGGGTCCGCCTGGCCGGCGGGCGCCGGGTCGGGGAGCGGCGCGGGGCGTTGGGGTACGTCGGCGCGGTGGACGGTGCGGACGGGTGGCCGCAGCGGGATGTCGGGGACGTCGTGCTCGACGGTCTCCGCCGAGACGGCCGGGGCGGCCGCGGCGAGCGCCTCGGCCGCCGTCGGGCCGCCGGCCAGCAGCAGGACGAGCAGCAGCACGAGCGACCGCGGCCAGGTGGGGCCTGACCGTGGGCGACGTCCGGCCGGGAGACCGCTGCTCATACCGGTCATCTCCCCACGGAGTGGGCGGTGTTCATCGCGCGGGACGCGAGATCCGCTCGCTCGGCGTACCTACGAGGCGCGAGGTTGACGAAACGGAGGGGGTGGCAAAGCCCGCGCTGCTCGCGAGGCCCGCGCTGCTCGCAAAGCCCACGCCGCTCGCAAAGCCCACGCCGCTCACGAAACCCGCGCCCATAAGGCCCGCGCACGCCAGGCCCGCGTCCACGAGGCCCGCGCTGACGAGGCCGGCGTTCGCTAAGCCCGTGTTCGCGAAGCCCGCGTGTGCGAGGCCCGCGTGTGCGAGGCCCGCGTGCGCGGAGCCTCCGGCGTTCACAGGGTCTGTGGGATCTGCTTGGCGCGGCTGCGGATGCCGAAGGCCGTGACGATCTCGACGATGCCGACGACGACCAGCCAGATGCCGGCGACGAGGGTGAGTACCGCGACCGACTTGAACGGCGAGACGATCAGCACGACGCCGGCGACGAACGTGACGATGCCGAGGAAGACCTGCCAGCCCCGCGCCGGCATCCGGGAGTCGGAGACGGCGGCCATGGTCTGCGTGATCCCGCGGATCAGCCAGCCGATGCCGATCCACAGGGCGAGCAGCAGGATCGACTCCAGCGGGCCGCGGAAGCAGAAGAGGCCCAGCACGATCATCAGCGCGCCGCTGATGAAGGCCAGCACGCGCAGCGAGGTCGACCGGTGCGTGCCGAACGCGGCGATCAGCTGGAAGACACCGGCGATCAGCAGGTAGATGCCGAAGAGCACGCCGGCGGCGAGCAGCGAGGCGCCGGGCCAGACGAGGACCAGGACGCCGAGGATCAGGGAGGCGATCCCGGTGAGCAGGACGATCTGCCAGGCGGCCCGGGAGAGGGCGTGCAGCGGTCCCTCGAGGGGCGGTTCGGGCTCATGCCGGGCGGTGCCGGTGGCGTGCGCCTTGCGGTCGTCGTCGGAGGGGCCGGTGCTGGGGGGCTCGGTCATGGTTCCAGCTGAGACCGGGGGCGGCGGACGTGCCAGCAGGGAGAGGCTGATCGGATGACGCCCGGCGGCCCACCGCGGCCCCCGGCCGCTCTGCCCGCCCCGCCTACGACTTGGCCCCGCCCTTCGCGGTCTTCGCCGCCTTCGCCGCCGCCTTCATCTCCTGCTTGTGGGCCCGTACCTTCGCCAACGACTCGGGCCCGGTGATGTCGGCCACCGACCGGTACGCCGCCGGCTCCCCGTACGCCCCGGCCGCCTCCCGCCACCCCGTCGGCGTCACCCCCAGCTGCTTCCCCAGCAGCGCCAGGAAGATCTGTGCCTTCTGCTTCCCGAACCCGGGCAGTTCCTGGAGCCGCCCGAGAAGCTCCGCCCCGCTGTCGACGTCACGCCAGATGCCCTCGGCGTCACCGTCGTAGTGCTCGACGAGGTACTGGCACAGCTGCTGGATCCGCTTCGCCATGGAGCCGGGGTACCGGTGCACGGCCGGCTTCTCGGAGAGCAGCGCGGCGAACGCCTCCGGGTCCTGGGCGGCGATCTCGTGCGCGTCGAGGTCGTCCGTGCCCATGCGCCGGGCGATGGTGGCCGGCCCCTTGAACGCCCACTCCATCGGCACCTGCTGGTCGAGCAGCATGCCGGTGAGCGCGGCGAGCCTGCTGCGGCTGAGGAGTTCGTCGGCCTCGGGGTCCTGGGCGAGGTGCAGGGCGGGGGAGTCGGCGTTGGCGTCCATGGCTCGATGATCCCGCGCCGGGACCGCCGCCGCGCGCTCGCCGCCGCCCGCCCTCCCCCGGCCTCCTCGGCTCCCTCACCCCTCGCGTACGATTCCTCCGCGATTCAGCTTAGGTAAGGCTAACCTCAGACAAGGGGGTCACCGGGTGACCATCGAGACGTACCGCGACGCCTGGGGCATCCCGCATCTGCGGGCGGCCGACGCACTTGAACTCGCCCGCGCGCAGGGCCGGGTCACCGCCCGGGACCGGGCCTGGCAGCTGGAGGTGGAACGGCACCGCGCGCAGGGCACGTCGGCGTCCTTCCTCGGTGCCCCGGCCGTCGCGTGGGACGTCTTCGCCCGCCGGGCCCGGCTGGCGGACACGGCGCGGCGCTGCTTCGAGGCGCTGGAGAGACGGGACCCGGAGACGGCGGAGTGGGTACGGGCGTACGTGGCCGGCGTCAACGAGGGCCTGCCGGCCGGCGCCGCCCGCACGCCGGAGTTCGCCCGCACCGCCCTGACCCCCGGCACCTGGGAGCCGTGGCACCCCCTGGGCATCTGGCTGGCCACCCACATCCTGTTCGCCGGTTTCCCGGCCAAGCTGTGGCGCGAGGAGGCGATACGGCACCTGGGCGAGGAGGCGATACCGCTCTTCGCCACGGACGGTCCCGCCACCGCCGGCAGCAACGGCTGGCTTCTCGCGGGTTCCCGCACCACCACCGGTCACGCCCTCCTCGCCGGCGACCCGCACCGCTTCATCGAGGCGCCCGGGGTCTACCAGCAGATCCACCTCTCCTGCCCGGAGTTCGACGTCGTCGGCCTCGCCGTCCCGGGCATCCCCGGCATCGCCCACTTCGCCCACACGGGCACGGTCGCCTGGTCCATCACCAACGCGATGGCCGACTACCAGGACCTGTACCGGGAGCGCCTGCGGCGCACGGAAACCGCCGTCGAGGCCCTCGCCCCCGACGGCACCTGGACCCCGACCACCCGCCACACGGAGACGATTGACATCTCCGGCAACCCCCCACTACACATCGAACTCCTCGAAACACCCCGGGGCCCGGTCATCACCGGAGGCCCGGGGGAGACATCGGAGGCAGCAGCGAACGGCGACGGCCTGCCGGCAGCCGCCGACGGCGCTCAGCCCCCACAGGGGCCACCGGCCCCCGACGGCGAAGGCCGCACGTCTCCGCTCTCGCGAGCCGCCGGTCCCGCCACCGGGCGTCTTGCGGCAGCCGCCGACGGCGCTCTGCCTCCGCAGGGGCGGCCGGCCCCCGACCACGAAGGCCGCACGTCTCCGCTCCCACGAGCCGCCGGTCCCGCCACCGGGCGCCTTGCGGCAGCCGCCGACGGCGCTCAGCCTCCGCAGGGGCCACCCGCGCCCGACCACGAAAGCCGCACGGGTGGTGCGGGTGGGGGAGGAGACGCCGATGGCGGAGCCGAGGTGTTGGCGTTCAGGTATCCGCCTCGCGTCACCGGAGACCTCGGCTTCAGCGCCCTCCTTCCGCTGCTCCGCGCCCGCAACGTCACCGACGTCGACCGCGCCTTCGACGCCTGGACCGAGCCGGTCAACGTGGTCCACGCCGCCGACACCGCCGGAGGCACCCTGCACCGCGTCGCCGGCCGCGTCCCCGTCCGCTCGCACACCAACCGCACCCGCCTCGCCCCCGCCTGGCTCCCCGGCCACGACTGGCAGGGCTGGCACGAGATGCCGTACGGCGACCTCACCGACGGCGTCGCCGTGATGGCGAACCAGCGCGGCCCGGCCACCCCCCTCGGCGTCGAGTTCGCCCCGCCCCACCGCGCCGACCGCATCCGCGCCCTCCTCGACGAGCGCCGCACCTGGTCTGCCGCCGGGCTCCCCGTGATCCACACCGACACCCACCTCGCCTCCGCCGCCCCCCTCCTCGACTGCCTGGCCGCCCTCGACGGCCTCACCCCCGAGGCCGCCGCGCTCCGCGACCGGCTCCTCGCCTGGGACCGCCGGATGGACGCCGGCAGCACCGATGCCGCCGCCTACGCGGCCGTACGCTCCGCCGTCGTACGGCACCTCGCCGCCCACCCCGCCTTCGCCGCGCTCGCCGTATCCCCGGCCCACCCCGAGGTCCTGCTTCCCTGGCTGGCCCTCACCCCCCGTATCGCCTTCGCCCTCGAACACCTGCTGCGGGCGGAGGAGTTGTACGGCGTCGACCGTCCCGCCGTCGTACGCGCGGCGGTGGAGGAGGTCGCCGCCGAACCGCCCACCGGGACTTGGGGCGACACCCACCGCCTCGCGCCCTGGCAGGCGCTGCCCGACCCGGCGCCGTACGACGGACCGGCCCTGTCCGGCGACCACGACTGCGTGCTGTGCACCTCCGCCGTCCCCGGACTCACCGACCGCTCCGCGCGCGGCCCGGCCGCCCGCTACGTCTGGGACCTGGCCCGCCGCGACGACAGCCTGTGGGTGGTCCCGCTCGGCGCGGACGGCGTCCCCGGCGCACCCCACCACACCGACCAACTCCCCTTGTGGCTCAAGGGAGAACTCGCCCCGGTCGTCACCGACTGGGACCGCCTGGACCTCGTAGAGGAGACCGAGAACGATGGCTGAGCAGCCCCCCGCCCCTGCCCCCGTCCCCACCCCCGTCCCCACCCCCGCCCCCGCCCCCGTCTTCGAGCACACCGTCCCCGGTTTCGGGACCGTCCGGCTCCGCACCCTCGACCCCGCGCGCGACGCGGCCGTCGTCCACACCTGGGCCGACGCGGAACGCGCCGTCTTCTGGGGCATGACCGGCCTCACCCGCCCCCAGGTCGCCGAGATCTACGCCCACATGGCGACCCTCGACACCCACCACGCCCACCTCGCAGAGAAGGACGGCACCCCGGTCGGGCTCCTCCAGACGTACGAGCCGGCGGCCGACCGGGTGAGCGAGTGCTACGACGTCCGCCCCGGCGACATCGGCGTCCACGTCCTCCTCGCCCCGGCCGGACCCGAGGGCCCCCGACCCGGCTGGACGGAGGCCCTGCTGACCGCCTTCACGGCGTACGTCCTGCTCGCGCTCGACCGGCACCGCGTCGTCGTGGACCCCGACGTCCGCAACGAGAAGGCGATCGCCCGCTTCCGGCGCCAGGGTTTCGAGCTCGGCCCGGTCGTCGTCCTCCCGGAACTCGACCTCCCCGACGTCCACCTGCCCGAAAAGCGGGCTCAACTGGCTTTTCTCCCTCGGCCGGTAGCCTTCCCGAATGTCCTCCCCGACGCTGACCCCCGATGACCTCATCGCCCACTACGGCCTGGAGCCGATCCCCCGCGAGGGCGGTCTGTTCCGGGAGACCTGGTCCGGTCCCGCACGCGCCGACGGCCGCCCCGAGGGCACCGCGATCGTGGTCCTCCTGACCGCCGACGACTACTCGGCCCTGCACCGCCTCCCCACCGACGAGATCTGGCACTTCTACCTGGGCGACCCCCTGGACCTCCTGCTCCTCGCCCCCGACGGCACCACCCGCACCCCCGTCCTCGGCCCCGACCTGCGGGGCGGCCAGCACCTCCAGCTGACCGTCCCGGCCGGCACCTGGATGGGTGCCCGGGTGGCGGCCCCGGGCGCCTGGACCCTCTTCGGCTGCACCATGGCCCCCGGATTCACCTTCGAGGGGTACGAGCACGGGAACGCGGACCACCTCACGGCGCGTTACCCGTCCGAAGCCGCCCGCATCACGGAACTCTGCCGTCCATGACGAACCACCTGTTGGACGGAGAGACCGCCCTGGTCACGGGCGCGAGCGGCGGCATCGGCCGGGCCATCGCCCGGCGCCTGGCGGAGGAGGGCGCGGCGGTGGCCGTGCACTGCCGTACGGCGGTACGGGCGGCGCAGGAGGCGGCCTCGGAGATCGTGGCCAACGGCGGCAGGGCGATGGTCGTACAGGGAGACCTGAGCGACGAGGAGACCTGCCACCGCGTCGTCCGCGAGGCCGCCGAGTGGGGCGACGGCCGCCTCACGGCCCTCGTCAACAACGCGGCCGTACAGCCCGTACAGCCCCTGCCCGGCATGACCGCGGCCGACTGGCGCGCGGTCGTCGACACCGACCTCACCAGCGTCTTCGCCTGCACCCAGGCCGCCGCCGAGATCATGCGGGCCCAGCCCGGCGGCGGCACGGTCACCCACATCGCCTCCATCGAGGCGACCCACCCGGCCGCCGGCCACGCCCACTACAGCGCGGCGAAGGCGGCGGTGGTCATGCACGCGAGATCGGCGGCCCTGGAGTACGGCCCCTCCGGCATCCGCGTCAACTCCGTCTCCCCGGGCCTGATCGACCGGGAAGGCCTGGCGGAGGCCTGGCCGGAGGGGGTACGGCGGTGGCAGGAGGCCGTCCCCACGGGCCGCCTGGGCGCCGCCGAGGACGTGGCCAACGCGGTGCTCTTCCTGGCCTCACCCCTCGCATCCTGGATCACCGGCCACGACCTGGTGGTCGACGGAGGGGTGTCGGCGCGCCCTACGTGGTGACTTTTCAGCAACCCGCACTGAAGCGCCCCGCAAGGGGCGCGGGGCCATATCCATATGTGGCTCCGCCGCGCGGGCGCGACCGGCCCCCACCAGCCCCCACCCACCCGCAGACACAATGAGTGCCAAGCACCTCCCATCCGTATGACACATGAACGTGTGCTTCCGAACTCAGGACGGTGACGTGGGCGAAGAACACGGCCGGCGGTCGACGCCGACCAGGCACAGGGCTCTACGGGCGCTCACTCTGATCGGCACCCTCCTCACCGCCCTCCTCCTCGCATCGGCCGCCCCAGCCTCCGCACACGCCGCCCTGCGCGGCAGCGACCCCGCCGACGGCGCCGTACTGAAGTCGTCGCCGGGGTCGGTCACCCTCACCTTCACCGAGTCCGTCGGCCTGCTCGACGACTCGTTCCGGGTGTACGACCCCACCAACCACCGGGTCGACACCGGCGAGGCCGAACACGGCCCGGCCGGCTCGGACACCGCCCGGATCACCTTCCCGAAGAAGCTGGGCACCGGCACGTTCACCGTGGCCTGGCGGGTCGTCTCGGCGGACAGCCACCCCGTCTCCGGCGCCCTCACCTTCTCCGTGGGCAAGCCGTCGGCGACCACGGCGACCGTCTCCACCGGCCCCGTCGAGAACCCGCTCACCGGCAGCCTCTACAACATCGGCCGCTACGTCGCGTACCTCGCCGTGGCCCTGCTGACAGGCGCCGTCGCCTTCCTGGCCGTCTGCCGTCCGCCGGACCCCGCCCCGCTGCGTACCCCGGTCCGCACGGCGTGGTGGGCGCTGCTCGCCGCCACCCTCTTCCTCTTCGTCCTGCGCTCCCCGTACGAGGAGGGCACCTCCCCGGCGGCGGCCCTCGACCTCTCCGCCCTCGCCAAGTCCGCGACCGGCCGCCCCGGCCTGGCCCTGCTGGCCAGGGTGGCCCTGCTGGCGCTCACCGCGGCCCTGTACCTCCTGCTCCGCAAGCGCGTGAGCCGCGACGGCCCGTCCCGGCCGCTGCTCGCCACGGCCGCCGCCCTCGCCGTCGCCCTGGCCCTGACCTGGGCGGCGGCGGAGCACGCCTCGGCCGGGATCCAGGTCCCGCTGGCGATGACGTCGTCGGTCCTGCACCTGCTGTCGATGGCGCTCTGGATGGGCGGCCTCGGGGCCCTCCTCATCACCCTCCAGCGCTCCGCGATCCCGCTGCCCGCCGCCGTCGTCACCCGCTTCTCCCGCGTGGCCTTCGTCTCGGTGACGATCCTCGTCGTCACCGGCGTCTACCAGTCCTGGCGCGGCCTCGGCTCCTGGCAGGCCCTCACGGACACGTCGTACGGGAGGTTCCTCCTCCTCAAACTCGCCGCGGTGACCATGCTGCTGGCGGCCGCCTCCCAGTCCCGTCGCTGGACGGCGAAACTGGCGTCGCCGACCCCGGCCGTGACGGCCCCCGACCGCGTCCCGCTGCCGGTCGGCGCCCCCGCGGACGCACCGGCCCCACCTGCCGAGGGGGCGGACGCACCGCCCCTCGACGAGCCTCCCGCCGCCCCCGGCGCTCCCACCACTCCCGGCGCTCCCACCACTCCGGCCGGCCGCCACCAGGCCGCCCTGCGCCGTTCGGTGCTCGCCGAAGTCGCGGTCGGCGTCGCCGTCCTGGGCATCACCACGATCCTCACCGGCACCCTGCCCGGCCGGGCCGCGGCCGAGGCGGCCGAGCAGGGGACGGCGTCGGTCACCACCGGCATCCCCGCGGCCTCCGTCGCCACGGTCCCCTTCGACGTCGGCACCCCGAACGGCCACGGCAAGGTGCAGATCACCCTGGACCCGGGCCGGGTCGGCGGGAACTCCGTGCAGGCGGTCGTCTTCGGTCCCGACGGCGGCATCTCCGCCGTCCCCGAACTCCGCCTCTCCTTCACCCTCGACGCCCAGAAGATCGGCCCGCTCCCCGCCAACGTGACCGACCGCGGCGGCTATTGGGCGGCCGACTCCGTCAACCTCCCGATCGCGGGCGAGTGGACGATGGCGGTGACGGTACGGGTGTCCGACCTGGACCAGGTGACGGTGACGAAGAAGATACGGATCGCCGCCTAGCGGCGCCGGTCCCCGCCCCCGCCGCGTCGGTCCCCGCCCCCGCCGGGCCGGACCGCGCGGGCGCGTTCAGGCGCCCACGGTCCCGTCGACGCCCTCGCGCAGGAAGTCGGCGTGCCCGTTGTGGCGGCCGTACTCCAGCAGCACGTGCAGCATCACCATCCGCAGCGACACCTCCTCCTCCCACCTCGGCTGGTACCCGGCCCGGTCCAGGGAGTCGGACGCGCGCTCGATACGGCGCGAGGTCTCCACCTCGGCCTCCCAGGCCGTGAACGCCTCTGCCCTGGTCGACCGGCTCGCGTCGTACGCCGCCTGGAAGTCGATCTCGTCGGACCACACCATGGGCGCGTCCTTGTCCTCGAACACCCGGCGGAACCAGGCGCGTTCCACCTCCGCCATGTGCCGCACCAGACCGAGCAGCGACAGCGTCGACGGCGGCATGGACCGCTGCCGCAGCTCCTCGTCGGTGAGCCCTTCGCACTTCATGGCGAGGGTCGCCCGGTGGTAGTCGAGGAAGGCCCGCAGCATGTCGCGTTCACTGCCGAAGCTGGGCGGTCCCGTGCGGTCGTCGCTGGTCACTGGCCGTACTCCTCGTCCGTCTCGCTCATGCCGTACGCCGTGCCGCTCCATCCTGCGCCATCCACCGGGCGGTTCCCCCGCCTATTTGTCCTTGCCGTTGCCCTGGCCGCCGTTCGCCCGGCCGTTCCCGGGGGTGCTCTTGGCGGGGTCCGCGGTGCCCTTGGCGGACTTGCCGGTGCCGGTCAGCTGCTCGGAGCAGTAGGCGGCGACCCTGTCCTCGCCCCCGGCGGCCGTGACGAGCCGCTGCCAGGCCGTCGAGTCGAGGGCCTTGCCACGGCCCTGGACCTGTTCGTAGGCGCGGCAGTGGGCCGCGGTGTCCTGGGCGTTGGCGGGCCGGTCCGTGGGCCGTCCGCCGCCGGCGGACGAGGACGGCGACGAGCCGGCGTCGCCCGGCCGTTCCGGGGCGACGGCCGACGGGCGCGCGGTGCCCCGACCGGTGCCGGTGCCGTCGGTGGAGGAGCCGACGGCCGCGACCGCCACACCGCCCAGGGCGAGCCCCGCGAACACCACGCCGAACGTCACCTTCAACGGACGGCGGGACCGCCGCTTCTCCGCCGGCCGCCGCCAGTCGTCCCGGCGTCGGGTGCGTGCCGGTTGCACTCCCGCGGAGTGGGCGGCCCGGAAGGCGGCCACGGCCCGCTGCTCCGCGTCGGGGGCGAGACCGTCGGCGCGGATGGCGGTCGCGAGGACCGACTCCAGCACGTCGGCGTCGCCCGCGTCCGCAGGGCCGGACAGGGCGTCGCCGGTCTGCGCACGCCGACGGCCCGGTGCTCCGCCGCCGCTCAGCCGCTCGCTCATGTCCGTTTCCGTTCCCTGTCCGGCCGTTCCGTCTTCGTTCGGTCTGCCGAGCCCGGTGCCTCTCCGCCGACCACCGCCACCGACGTTGTTCATGTCGACTCCCCAAGCGTGCGGGAAGCCCCATCCGTCACACCCTGCTCCGCTTCACCGCCGATGCCCAGCTGACGGGCGAGGCGTTTCAGGCCGCGGTGAGTCGCGGTGCGCACCGCTCCCGGGCGCTTGCCCAGCACGCGTGCGGCGGCGGGACCGTCCAGGCCGACGACGACCCGCAGCAGTACGGCCTCGGCCTGGTCCCGCGGGAGTCCGCGGACCAGTTCCAGGGCCCGCTCGGTGGAGATCGACTCCAGGGCCTGCTCGGGGGTGTTGTGCGGGCCGGCCAGGTCCAGCACCTCCAGGTCGGTCCCGGCCGCCTGGGGCCGCACGCGGCGGCGCCGCAGATGGTCCAGCGCCCGGTGCCTTGCGATGGTCGCGGTCCAGCCGCGGAAGCCGGCCCCGTCGCCCTTGAAGCGGCCGATGTCGCGGGCTATCTCCAGCCAGGCGTCGGACGCCACGTCCTCGGCGTCGTCGCCGACGATCCCGCGGAGGTAGCCCAGCAGGTTCGGCTGCACGATCCGGTAGGCGACCGCGAAGGCGGCCTCGTCGCCCTCCTGGGCCCGCGCGACCGCAGCGCCCAGATCCCCGTCGTACTCGTGTACGCGCCGGGGTTGCCGTACCTGGCCCAAGATTGCCCTCGTTCGCACCGATCACAGCCGAGTCCACGCCGTCCGCCGCGCTCCGGTCGCGTCGACGGCCCCATCGTGACCAGCGTGCGGACTCACGGAAGTGTCACAACATCCCGCGAGCGCGCGGTGGTGATGGCGGTGGCGGTGGCGGTTGCGGCGGTGGCGGTGGCGGTTGCGGTTGGGGGGGTGATACTTCCGCTCCCCCGTGCGCTCCTTCTTGCATGAGCGCGTACCTCCGTCTGCGAGCGGTTCCGGCCCCTGCCCTGCGCAACAGCCCGACCTGGTTCGAACGGCTCTTCACCAGCACCGCCGAGCCCGTCCTGCCCCCGCCGGGGCGGCACTGCGAGGATGCGCTGGACCAGTGCCGCCCGGACCAGGAGTGCATCTACGCCGGTGCGTCCCCGCACGGCCCGGACGTGGTGCTCGGCGGGCGCCCCGTGTTCCGCGCCGACCGGCACGGACCGCCGCTGCTGGTGCTGACGGCCGCCCGGACCCGCGGGGTGGCCGGGTTCCTGGCGACCGCCGACTTCGACGAGCTCTGGGACACCGCCCGGGACACCCTGCTGCCCCGCTACGGAGGCGAGAGCGCGGAGCCCGAGGCACGCCGGGTGTTCGCCGAGGCACACCAGGAACTGACGGCGTTCTACGCCCACACGGCCGAGCACGGCGACGCGGTGGTGAAGTGGCCGACCGAGGCATGAGGGGCGCGAGGCGCAACAGCTCCGGCCGCTCGTGCTCTGTCCGTGCGGACGGCCATGTCGGTCGTCGGCCAGGACGGGGGCGGGACGCGTGCGGCACGGTGACGTCATCCCGCGGAGGCCGACTGAGACGCAAACCGCGACGGAAACCGTGACCGAGACCGGCGAATGCCAGAGGGCCGGACCATTTTCATGGTCCGGCCCTCTGATCCGGCGGAGGATACGAGATTCGAACTCGTGAGGGGTTGCCCCCAACACGCTTTCCAACTGTGGTGGTGGTCTGTCGGGCTTGGTGCCAGGCCGCTCACCTGCGTTCACGCACGTCCGAGTCCTCAGCGTGAGTTGGCAGCTGCACCCTCGTGAACGGTGACGGCCGTTGCTGAATGAGACGGAAACTGAGACGGACAGGCACCCTCTGACCAGGCCGTTCGAATCACTGGCCGCAGGCGCATCCCGCGGCTTTCGGGCCCTCGTCCTTGGTGGCCTGGCTGGTGCAGCAACCGTCGCTTGGGGTGTTGGGATCGGCGCTCTTGCCAAGCGTGTCGGCGTCGGCCTTGACCACGTAGACCTCCCACGGCTCCTTGCCGGGACCGTGCACCCACACCTTGTCCTGGATGGCGTAGCAGCAGGAGGTGTCGTTTTCCTCGAACGTGGCCAGGCCGGCGTCCTTCAGTCGTGTGGTGGCGGCGTTGACCTGGTTGGTGGACTCGACTTCGATGCCGAGGTGGTCCAGGCGGGTCTCCTCGCCGGGCTCACCCTGGATCAGGACGAGCTTGAGCGGTGGTTCGGCGATGGCGAAGTTGGCGTAGCCCTCGCGCCGCTTGGCCGGTTCGGTGCCGAACAGTTTCGAGTAGAAGGTGATCGACGCTTCCAGGTCGCTGACATGCAGGGCGAGCTGAGCACGGGACATAGCGGGTCTCCCATCGGCTTGCATTGATATCCTTCGATGTAAGCTTGTGAGTTGCATCGAAGGATGTCAACATAGAAGTATGTCGAATCAAGAGCTTGTGGTTCTCGGCCAGAGCGACGAGGGCGGTGCGTGCTGCCCAGGTCTGGCGACCGCGCCGTTGGACGAGGACCAGGCGGCCGAGCTGGCGAAGCTGTTCAAGGCGCTAGGCGATCCCGTGCGCCTGCGGCTGTTGTCGATGATCGCTTCTCGGGCGGGCGGTGAGGTCTGTGTCTGTGACCTGACTCCTGCCTTCGACCTGTCCCAGCCGACGATCTCGCACCATCTCAAGCTGCTGCGGCAAGCCGGTCTGATCGACTGCGAGCGGCGCGGTACGTGGGTGTACTACTGGGCGCTGCCCGCCACCCTCGAACGGCTCGCCGCCTTCTTGAAGACGTCGCAGGCTGCTGAGACGACCGCGTGAGCGTGCCGCTGGGCCGCCGGATGGTCGCGGAGTTCGTTGGCACGGCGGCCCTGGTCGCAGTGGTCGTCGGCTCCGGTATCCAGGCCACTGAGCTAACCCATGACGTGGGCGTGCAGCTGCTTGCCAACTCACTGGCCACGGTCTTCGGCCTGGGCGTGCTGATCCTGCTCCTGGGGCCAGTCTCCGGCGCCCACTTCAACCCCGCTGTCACCCTCGCCGCCTGGGTCTACGGGAGCTGCACCGGTGACGGACCGGCTGGACGGGAGGTCGCCGCGTACATTCCGGCGCAGATCGCGGGAGCTGCCGCGGGCGCGATCCTGGCCGATGCAATGTTCGGCAGACCGCTCGCGCAGTGGTCCACCCACGACCGCTTTGCCGGGCATCTGTGGTTGGGTGAGGTCGTCGCGACCGCCGGGCTCGTCCTGCTCGTCTTCGGCCTGGCCCGCACGGGTAACGCCCGTTTCGGCCCCGTGGCCGTGGCCTCGTACATCGGCGCCGCGTACTGGTTCACGTCCTCCACCTCGTTCGCGAACCCCGCCGTCACCATCGGCCGGGCCTTCACCGACACTTTCGCCGGAATCGCCCCCGGCTCCCTCGGCCCGTTCATCGCGGCCCAGCTGGTGGGCGCCGCGCTGGGGCTGGGCCTGGTGCTCGCGGTATTCGGTCGCTCGGCACCCGCAGCGGCCGTCCATGCCGGCCTCCAGGGCGAATCCGACCTCACCGCCCCCGCACTCCCCTGACCTCCGCCAGAAAGACGCACCCGCCATGACGTCGCCCGTTGAAAAGCCGTCCGTCCTGTTCGTCTGCGTTCACAACGCCGGTCGCTCGCAGATGGCCGCCGCGTTCCTCACCCACCTCGCCGGCGAACGCGTACAGGTGCGCTCCGCTGGTTCGGCGCCCGCCTCGACGGTCAACCCGGCCGTCGTCGAAGCCATGGCAGAGGTCGGCATCGACATATCCGCCGAGGTCCCCAAAGTGCTCACAGCCGAAGCTGTACAGGCCTCGGACGTGGTTATCACGATGGGCTGCGGCGACACCTGCCCCGTGTTCCCCGGCAAGCGCTACCTCGACTGGGAACTCCAGGACCCGGCCGGACAAGGCGTCGATGCCGTACGTCCGATCCGCGACGAGATCGAAAAGCGCATCCGCGGCCTGATCGACGAGATCACCCCGGCAAGCCAGGCTTGAGCGCCGCGACCGCCGCTCGCATCGCGGCGATGAGCCCCGAGCACGCCGAGCGGGCGCGGGACGACAGGAAGCTCAGGAAGCCGGGGCAGAGCTGGACGCTCCAAGCCTGGCTTGAGCACTGGGTCGAGAACATCGCCAAGCCGTACGTTTCCGAGAACACGTACGACGGTTACGAGGTCGACGTGCGCGTTCATCTCGTGCCTGGCCTCGGCGCTCACAAACTTGACCGCCTGGAGCCGGAGCACCTGGAGCGCTTCTATCGGAAGATGCAGGCCTCCGGGAGCTCCGCCGGCACCGCTCATCACGCGCACCGCACGATTCGGGTCGCCCTCGGCGAAGCGGTCCGACGCGGGCACGTCGTCGCCAACGCGGCTGAGATCGCCAAGGCTCCCCGCCTGGAAGAGGAGGACATCGAGCCGTACACGATCGAGGAGGTACAGAGCCTCCTCGTCGAGGCGGCCAAGCTCCGCAACAGTGCGCGGTGGGTCGTAGCCCTGGCGCTCGGCCTTCGCCAAGGTGAGGCGCTCGGTCTGCACTGGGAAGACGTCGACCTCGACGCGGGGTATGCCCGCATCCGCAAGAACCGGCTCCGGCCGAAGTACGCGCACGGTTGCGGCGGCGAACCCTGCGGCCGGAAGGCGGGCTACTGCCCGAAGCGGGAGCAGACCCGCCGCGAGCACAAGTCCACCAAGTCCCGCGCGGGCCGGCGCACCATCGGCCTGCCCGATCCGCTGATCAAGATTCTCCGCCAGCACCAGGAATCCCAGGAGGGGGAGCGGGTCGCGGCCGGTGCCGACTGGGAGGGCAAGGGGTACGTCTTCGCCTCGCCGGTCGGCGGACCGCTGAGCCCCAACACCGACTTCCATGTCTGGAAGAGGCTTCTCCGGGACGCCGGCGTACGAGACGGCCGTCTTCATGATGCGCGCCACACCGCCGCGACCGTCCTTCTGATCCTCGGCGTCCCGGATGTCGTGATCGACTCGATCATGGGTTGGGAGCCTGGGGGAGCGGCTCGGATGCGGGCTCGGTACATGCACGTGACGGGGACCATGCTCCGCAAGGTCGCGCAGCAGGTCGGCGACGCTCTTTGGGAGCTCCCGGAAACGAACTGAGACGGAAACTGAGACGGAGAACGTCGAAGGGCCCCACTGCGAACAGTGGGGCCCTTCGACGTATTGCCCGGTGAGAGCAATGGCGGAGGATACGAGATTCGAACTCGTGAGGGGTTGCCCCCAACACGCTTTCCAAATGTTCCTCTGGGGGTACAGGGGTGTGCGGGAGCGTTCTGACCTGCGGTGCGACTGTGGCGGGCAGGGCTCCTGAACGCTGCTGTACGGAGGTGAATGCAACCAGAACTGCAACCAGCGCCCGTCTATTTGCCTCTCTCCGGGCCGTACCACTGGAGAGCCTGACCGGTCACCGCCGCGATGCAGGCGAAGTCGTGGTCGCGGTGCAGGAGGGTGAGCCCTTGCAACTCGGCCGTCGCGGCGACGACGAGATCCACCGCACCCGCACTGCGATGCTTTCCCTGTTTGGTGAGAGCTTCTTGGACCTGCCAGGCGCGGTCGTAGGCGCGGTCGTCGACGGGAACCCAACCGAAGACCAGTCGCATGTCCTCGATGCCACGCGCCCTGTCGGCGGCCGACCGGGCGCTGTAGAAGAACTCAAGCTCGGTGATCGGGCAGGTGGCGATGAGCCCGGCGGCTGCCGCCTGGTCCCAGCCGTACTGCTCCGCGTCCTCGCGCATGAACCGAGCGAGCGCGCTGGTGTCGATCAGGAACTGAGCCGCGTTCACCGGCGGTAGTTCCCCTTGTTCTCGAACAGCTCCAGATCGAATGCGCCGTCCCCGGCCGAGGCCCGCAGCCGGGCGAGAGCCAGGGCGCGACGCCTACTCTCCAGCACCTCGCGAAGAGCGGTGTTGACCGTCTCCTTCTTGGTGCTCGTCCCGAGGGCCTTCGCCACGTCCGCGACCAGGTCGTCGTCCAGGTCGATAACCGTCCGACTCATTTAGCGCCTCCCTGATATCAAATATGGGGGCAAGTATATCTCGTGAGGTGCTCGCAAGGTGACGCACCCGGGCATCCAGCCTTGGCCGCCGAGTCCTACGCGGGCATCACGCCATGGATGCGGGAGAGAGTGAAAACGCGTTCCGCTTCACGCAGGTGGCACCAGGCGTCGAGGTACGGCGGGTCGAGTTCCAGGTTGCTGAGGGTGCGTACGGTCCGGTTGCCCGACGTGGCGATGTACTCGACCGTGATGGCCGCACCCGTGTCGATGGCATGGGCGACCTGGCGTACGTCGCTGTACGACAGGTGCTTCGCGTATCCGGCGACGATCTCCTCTGTGTCCGTCGCGAACGGCACCCCACTGCCGAACGGATCGGGTTCCGGTGAGTGCGGCGGGGCCTTGAGCAGCCGGTCGGCCAGGGCACCCATCCCGGCGTCCGCGGGCAGGCCCGAGGCGCGGGCAGCGGTGGTCCCGGGGCCGCGCCGCCCGACGTTCCTTCGCGGGGGCGGGACGGCAGCCGCAGCCCTCTGGGCCAGGCGCTTCTCGATGCGTACCGTTCCCCCGGCGGTCTCGGCGACCGGGGCGTAGCCCGCGGCGCGGAGTGCGGCCAGAGCCGTCGCGGGTGGGCTGCCGCTGACCAGGACCGTCGGGGCGAGCTGCCGCAGGGCGAGCTTCGACAGGGCGCGGTGGGCGGCGAGCTCGGCCAGGAGCGCGGGTTCGTCGCCGTGGATGACACAGGCCGCGGGGGCGATGCGCACCCGTCCGTGGCCTCGTGCGGTGTCGGCGATGAGATAGGTCAGCGGCTGCGGCAGGACCGTGGCGGAACCGGCTGCCAGGTCGGCTGTGATGTCGTCCAAGGTACGGCCGGCGTCCAGGGCCCGGCGGATACTGCTGCCGCTGAAGCGCCATACGGACGCCGTGCCACTGGTCTCCCGGTCGGCCACCGAATCCAGCAGCGCCGCGAGTCGCGCGGACGGGGTGCCGGTGACGACGGCGGTGAGGTCGGCGCCGATCCGGGCCATCGTGGTCGCCGGGGGCAGCAGCCGTCGGGCCGTGCTGTTGAGCTCTTCGTCGGCGTGGGCCGCCAGGTGGGCACCGAGCGGAGACAGCGCACCCCGTGCCAGCACGCCCAGCAGTTCGCCTTCGCGGATCACGGTGCTGAACGGTGCTGTGTCCTGGGTCGAGGCGTCGTCGGCTAGCGGACGGTGCCAGGCCACGAGCGGCCCCAGCTCTGAAGCGACCTTCACGCCCTGTCCGGCCGGAAGCCCCGCCGCCGCGGTGAGCAGCCCGCGGCGGGCCTGTAGACAGCCGCCGCAGTCAGGGGCACCGGCGAGTGCGGGAAGCGCCTTGCCGTCCTCGTCGCGCGACTGGGAGGGAGTGAGCGGCAGGTCCTGCCACGCCCGGAGCAGTACGGCGAATTGTTCCGCGGGCTCCTGCTCGGCCCAGGCGTCGTACGCCTCGGTGGGAGGTACGCGATCGCCGTCGCGAGCCAGCAGTCCGGCGGCGTAAGCGGTCTCCAGGGCGATGCGTACGACGGCGTCGTCCGCTTGGGCGGCCTTGCCGAGCCGGGCCAGTTCACGCGCGCCGATCCCGCCCGACTTCAGCCGGGTCGGTGGAGCGGTCGCGCACACCGAGAGGACGGAGGCGGCATGGGCCGCGAACGCGGTGGCGGCCACCGCGGCCTCCCGCTCCACCTCCGAAGAGGTGACGGGCACCAACTGTGTGATGGGCGGCAGAGGATCGAACGGAGCGTGCCAATCGGCGCCCCGCACGGCCAAAGCCACCTCGACCGGCATCCGGACCGGCCCGTACCGGTGACGGTCCTGGAGCAGAAGCCCACGGTCGAGCGCCCACCGGGCGCCTGGTCGGAGATCGGGGTCAGGAGCCCCGAACGCGACGAACAGCGACTGACGCGGCGTGGACCTGGCGTTCTGCTCAAGCAACTTCCGTGTGGCCGCCGGTGCCCCCGCCACCAGCGCGGCGACCCGCTCCGCGTCACTGTGGTGCTCCACCAGAGCCGCGAGTCGCTGCTGTTTGGTGCCGGGTGGCTTGATACCCAGGACCGTCAGCATGCCGCGCAGTTCCTCCGAGGTGGTGCCGGTCAGCAGCTCTTCCAGCGGGGCGTCAAGCCCCAGAGGCGAGCTCCACGCCTGCCGCAAGGGCGTAGGCATGCGGAGTGCCCCGATGCCGTCGTGCCACACGAGCGCCCGATCAGACAGCGCCTCCAGGGTCGCGTCCAGTGCGTGCACCGCCGCCGGGGATGTCGAGCCGAGCAACTCCGCGAGGCTCTCCCGGGTCGCTCGTGCTCCCAGGGCGGCCAGCGCCTCGGCGACCTGCAAGCACGGCAGCGTGAGCCGCGGCAGGACGAGTGCCACGGACCCCGGACGCTGGAGACGGTCCGCCAGTTCCCCCACCGAGCGTGGTTCCGGAGAGGAGGCCGCGTCCTTCCGCATGGCGAGTACGCGTGCCAGGCGGGAACGGTCGAGTTCGCTCAGCCAGGTCGTAAGCGTCGATCGGGACTTCATGAGGGTGCACCTCGACAGACAGGAAACGCTACAGGCGGGCCGAAGCCGCTTCGGCGCCAACGCCAAGGATGGCGCAGTTCCATGATCCGCAGATGTCGTACGAAGACAGAGCCCGCAGCGCCTCCCCGCCGGGCCCAGCCCGACGAGACGACGGCAGGAGAAGATCCGGCCGCCCGCTCGCCGAAATGTTCTTAATGGGCAGATATAAGTGCAACCAAAACTGCAACCGGTGCACGACGAAAAGCCGAGCCGCGATTGCGGCTCGGCTCCTCGTTTCGCCTGTTCAGGCGGCTGCGGAGGATACGAGATTCGAACTCGTGAGGGGTTGCCCCCAACACGCTTTCCAAGCGTGCGCCCTAGGCCTCTAGGCGAATCCTCCGCTGGGAACATTACATGACCGAGAGGAGTGCTTGCGAACTCGTTCTCACCCGCTGACGTCGGGTACTCTGTGCGGAGCCCCTCACGCGGCGCTATCTGACTGAACTCCCCCAGGGCCGGAAGGCAGCAAGGGTAGGTTGGCTCTGGCGGGTGCGTGGGGGGCGCTTGCGTTCCCCGGGCGGGAGCCTTCGGCGGGGTGGGTTGTCAGTGGGCGCCTATAACCTCGTATGCGTGTCGTCTCTCGCGCTGTACCGCCGCTATCGCCCGGAGTCGTTCGCCGAGGTCATCGGGCAGGAGCATGTCACCGACCCGCTGCAGCAGGCGCTGCGGAACAACCGGGTCAATCACGCGTACCTGTTCAGCGGCCCGCGCGGATGTGGCAAGACGACCAGCGCGCGGATCCTCGCCCGGTGCCTGAACTGCGAGCAGGGCCCGACCCCGACCCCGTGCGGGGAGTGCCAGTCCTGCCAGGACCTGGCGAGGAACGGCCGGGGATCCATCGACGTCATCGAGATCGACGCGGCCTCTCACGGTGGTGTGGACGACGCCCGTGAGCTGCGTGAGAAGGCCTTCTTCGGGCCCGCCTCCAGCCGCTACAAGATCTACATCATCGACGAGGCCCACATGGTCACGTCGGCCGGCTTCAACGCGCTGCTCAAGGTCGTCGAGGAGCCGCCGGAGCATCTCAAGTTCATCTTCGCCACGACCGAGCCCGAGAAGGTCATCGGGACCATCCGGTCGCGGACCCACCACTACCCGTTCCGGCTGGTGCCGCCGGGCACCCTGCGGGAGTACCTCGGCGAGGTGTGCGGCAAGGAGCAGATCCCCGTCGAGGACGGCGTGCTCCCGCTCGTCGTGCGGGCCGGCGCCGGATCCGTGCGTGACTCCATGTCCGTCATGGACCAGCTGCTCGCCGGGGCCACCGAGGCCGGTGTGACGTATGCCATGGCCACCTCTCTCCTCGGGTACACGGACGGGTCGCTGCTCGACTCCGTGGTCGAGGCCTTCGCGACCGGGGACGGCGCCGCCGCGTTCGAGGTCGTCGACCGGATCATCGAGGGGGGCAACGACCCGCGCCGCTTCGTCGCCGACCTGCTGGAGCGGCTGCGGGACCTGGTGATCCTCGCCGCCGTGCCGGACGCCGTGGAGAAGGGGCTGTTCGACGCCCCCGCCGACGTTCTCGAACGGATGCAGGCCCAGGCCGGCACCTTCGGCGCCGCCGAGCTCAGCCGCGCCGCCGACCTCGTCAACGAGGGCCTGACCGAGATGCGCGGCGCCACCTCGCCGCGCCTCCAGCTGGAGCTGATCTGCGCCCGCGTGCTGCTGCCGGCCGCGTACGGCGACGAGCGGTCCGTGATGGCCCGGCTCGACCGCCTGGAGCGCGGCGTCAACTTCTCGGGCGGGGGCGGCGCGCCCGCCATGGGGTACGTCCCCGGACCCGAGGCGCACATGCAGCCTCCGGCACCTGCGCAGCAGGGGGGAGGCCCGGCGGCGGCCCGGGCGGCCGTACGAGGGGGAGGGGCGCCGACCTCCGCTCCGGCACCGACCCCCGCTCCGGCACCGACCCAGGCTCCGGCACCGACCCCCGCTCCGACCCCGGCTCCCGCTTCCGCTCCGGTCCCGTCCGCGGTAGCTGCGCCCGCACCCGCGCCCACGCCGGAGCCTGCCGCGCCCACGCCGCCTCCCGCCGCCGCTCCGGCCGCTCCCGCGCCCGGTGCCTGGCCGACGGCGGCGCCCGCGGGTGGCGGCGGCGCCCGTCGTCCCGGCGGCTGGCCCACGGCCACGGCCACGGGCGGCGCTCCGGCGACCCAGCAGGCCCCGCCGCCCCCGGCCTCCCCGGCCCCTGCCGCCGCTCCGGCCCCGGCGCCCGCCGCCCCTGCCGGTGGCCTCGACCCCCGTGTGCTCTGGCCGAACGTCCTGGAGGCGGTGAAGAACCGCCGCCGCTTCACCTGGATCCTGCTCAGCCAGAACGCCCAGGTCACCGGTTTCGACGGCACCACCCTCCAGATCGGCTTCGTCAACGCCGGCGCCCGCGACAACTTCGCGAGCAGCGGCAGCGAGGACGTGCTGCGGCAGGCACTGGGCGAGCAGTTCGGCGTGCAGTGGCGGATCGAGGCGGTCGTCGACCCGACGGGTGGTGGTGGCGGTGCCGCGGCTCCGTCCGGCACCGGGTACGGCGGCGGCGCCCCCGGCGGCTACGGGGCGCCCGCGGCGTCCGGCTACGGCAGCGCGGCCCCCGCCGCTCCGGCCCACCACGCGCCCGCCCAGCAGGCTCCGGCGGCCGCCCCGGTCCAGAGCCCGCCGCCCACCCCGAGGGCAGCGGCCCCGGCCCCTGCACCCGCCGCCCCGGAACCGCCGCCGGTGTCCCCCGAGGACGACATCCCGGAGGAGGACGACCCCGACCTCGACGAGTCGGCCCTCTCCGGCCACGAGCTGATCGTGAAGGAGCTGGGGGCGACGGTGGTGGAGGAGATCCAGAACGAGTGACGCGGGGCGGGCGCCGACGCCTGGGAGACGGGCGGCGGCGGCTTGTCGGGCGACTGCGGGCCGGTGGGGGTTGCTCGCGCAGTTCCCCGCGCCCCTGGGTCTCCCCACGCATCCGGCACGGTAGAGCGAAGCCCCCTCCCACCGGCCTCCTGGCCTGCGCGGCGTCCGAGGCAGCAACCACGTCCAGCCCGTTCGCTGTCTTAGTCAGCAGCCACCCCCCCAGCCCGTCCGGCGTTTGAGGACGAGGCCGTTCAGGCCGAAGTGGGGGTTTGGGGGGCGGTAGCCCCCCAAGAGGGGCCACCTCAGCAGGCGGGCGCCGCTCGGCCGAGGACCCTTGGAGGAACCTCCAGTCGGCCCGCCCGGCTACGCTGGCCCCCGTGAAGGTCCTCGTCATCGGCAGCGGCGCCCGCGAACACGCCCTGTGCCGCTCACTGTCCCTCGATCCCGACGTCACCGCGCTGTACTGCGCCCCCGGCAACGCCGGCATCGCCGAGGTGGCCGAGCTGCGCCAGGTCGATGCCCTGGACGGCGGGGCCGTGGCCGCGCTGGCCCTGGAACTCGGCGCCGAGCTGGTCGTCGTCGGCCCGGAGGCCCCCCTGGTCGCCGGGGTCGCCGACGCCGTGCGCGACGCGGGTGTCCCGGTCTTCGGCCCCTCCGGGGAGGCCGCGCGGATCGAGGGGTCCAAGGCGTTCGCCAAGGACGTGATGGCGGGGGCCGGAGTCCCCACCGCCCGTTCGTACGTCTGCACAAACGCCGAAGAGGTCGCCGAGGCGCTGGACGCCTTCGGTGCGCCGTACGTCGTGAAGGACGACGGCCTCGCCGCCGGCAAGGGTGTCGTCGTCACCGACGACCTCGACGCCGCCACGGCGCACGCGGCCGCCTGCGAGCGCGTCGTCATCGAGGAGTTCCTGGACGGCCCCGAGGTCTCCCTCTTCGCGATCACCGACGGCGAGACGGTCCTCCCGCTCCAGCCCGCGCAGGACTTCAAGCGCGCCCTGGACGGCGACGAGGGGCCGAACACGGGCGGCATGGGCGCCTACTCCCCGCTGCCCTGGGCCGACCCCAAGCTCGTCGACGAGGTCCTGCAGACCGTTCTGCAGCCGACCGTCGACGAGATGCGGCGGCGCGGCACCCCGTTCTCCGGGCTGCTCTACGCCGGTCTCGCGATCACCTCGCGCGGCGTGCGGGTCATCGAGTTCAACGCCCGCTTCGGCGACCCGGAGACCCAGGTGGTCCTCGCCCGCCTGAAGACCCCGCTGGCCGGTGTCCTGCTCGCCGCCGCGAACGGCACGCTCGCCGACCTGCCGCCGCTGCGCTGGCGCGACGACGCGGCCGTCACCGTCGTCGTCGCCTCGCACAACTACCCGGACACCCCGCGCACCGGCGACCCCATCACCGGCCTCGACGCCATCGCCGCCGAGGACGCGCCGCACGCCTGGGTCCTGCACGCGGGGACGAAGCGGGCCGGCGACGCCATCGTCAGCGCCGGCGGCCGGGTCCTCTCCGTCACGGCGACCGGCGCGGACCTGACCCAGGCCCGTGAGCGGGCGTACGCGGCGGTGGCGCGGATCGGCCTCGACGGCTCCCAGCACCGCACGGACATCGCCGCGAAGGCGGCGGAGCAGGTCCAGCAGGCCTGACTCCGCTCGCTTCCAGCGACCCTTTCCTGATCAGGCCCCGGATACCGAAATCCGGGGCCTGATCGTTGCTGTCTGTCGATCACCTCTGACCAAAGCCATTCCATCGAGTGACCGATGCCCTATCCGGCTGACGGGGGCCGAGGCCCCAACTAGGGTGCGGCGCAGGCGTTCCGGCACTTGGCCCACCGGCATTGCGATGTCGGTGGCGGGTGCCACAGTGGGGGAGTGAGCAACAGCCAGGACAGGCCGAGGACAGCAGGGAGGGGGTGAGGTCCGGACGTGACCAGTACCGGTATCGGTGCGGAGGCGGGAGCGCAGGCAGCGCGTACCCGGGCCCTCGCCGTGCTGCGCATCCGCGGCCGGGCCCTGGCCGTGGCGCTGCTGCCCGCCGCGGCCACGGTGATCCTGCTGGCCGGCGGCTCCACCGGTCACTTCGTCGGCCGCGGCTGGGACACCGCCCGCTGGATCGTCGGCGCCCTCGCGGTCCTCGTGCTGCTGGCCGCCGCCGGCGTCGCCCTGGTCGTGGCCCGCGCCCGCCCGGCCGTGAGCCCCACGGTCGCGATCCCGGAGGAGACCGCCCCCGACCTGTACCGGATGGTGCGCGACCTGGCCGACCGCCTCGACGTGCCGGCGCCCTCCGCCATAGCGCTCACCCCGGACTGCGACAGCTGGCTGGAGGACCGCACCCACCCGGCCCACGGCCCGCCCGCGCCCAAGAGCGGCGACGAGCTCGGCACCCCCGGCCTGCACCGCCGTACCCCGGCCGCCCCCGTGCTCGTCATCGGCTCCCCGTTCCTGTGGTGGATGCGCGTCGGCGAGCTCCGCGCGGTCCTCGCCCCGGTCGTCGCCGGTACGGGACCCTCGGCGCACCCGGACATAGCGGCCGCCCGCCGGTTCGTCAGGGGCCTGGACGCGGCGGTGGCGGTCTCCGCGGCGCCCGCCCGGCGTCCGGCCACCCGCCTGGTGTGCGCGGGCATCGCCTGGGTGGCCCGGCTGCTGCTGCGCGGCTGCCGGGAGCACGCCGCGCTGATGGAGCGCGGGGTCGCCGCCGCGGCGGCCGAGCGGGCCCAGGCGGTCGACTACGGCCTGCGGATCGTCGCCCAGGAACAGGTCGGCCTCGCCTACGCCGGCTGGGACCGGCTGCTCACCCGGGTCGCGCTGCCCGCCTGGCGGATGGGCCGCTGGCCCTCCCGGCTGGACGCGGGCGTGGTCGCGGCCCTCACCGAGCTGTCCCGGCGCGACCGGCTGGCCGAGGGCTTCGCCTCCCGGCTGGGCGAGCGGCCCGCCTGCGACCTGCTGGAGGAGCCGGGCCTGGTGGACGAGGCCGCCTCGCTGCTCGCCGCCCGCCTCTTCCACGGCGGCCCCGCCGAGCCGGGGCCCGACTGGTCGCCGGTGGCCTGGCAGGAGTACCCGGACGAGGTCGTCGACCGCACCTGGCGCACCGAGGCGGCCCGCCTGCACCGCGTCCTGGACGCCCTCGGCGTCCGTGCCACCGTCGACCCCGGCGCGCCCGACCCCGGCGGCCCCACCCTGGCCCGGGTCCTGGACCACCTGACCGACCCGACCGCCCCCGGCAGCCGCCGCTACCCCCCGCCGTACGACGACTCCCGCACGTCCTCCGGCTACGACGACGACCCTCGCACCCCCGGCTACGACGACGACTCCCGCACGTCTTCCGGCTACGACGACGACCGCCGCACCCCCGGCTACGACGACGGCCCCGACGCCCCCGGCTACGACGACGTCCCCCACGCCCCCGGCTACGACGAGGAGGCGGACGAACCCACCGGCACCGAACGCAGCGCCGCGCTCGCCGCCGGCCTCACCGCGGCCCTCGCCCGCGAGGAGCACGAGGGAGCGCACGCGAGTACGGCCGAGACCGCGCGCCCCGGCTGCCCCGCGGCCAGCGGCCAGGGCGGCTCCGGCGGCCCCGCCAGCCCCCTGTGGGACGACGGGGCGCTGCCCCTCTTCCCGCTCCAGCCCCCGCGCACCGCCCGCGAACTCCTCGCCGACCACGTCAAGGCGATGGTCTGCTGCGCGGCCGTGGACACCGCCGGAGCCACCCCCGGCCTGGACTGGCTCGACGGTCCGGCCCTGCTGGTCGACGGCGAACGGGCCGCCGACCTGACGCCCAGAGTCCTCAGCCTCATCGAGGAGGGAGACCCGGCCCCGCTGCGGGCCTGGCTGGTCGAATCCGGAATACGTCCCGAGAAACCGGTCCGACTGGTCTGACCTCGGCTTTTCGACGCTTTAGCGGAGCAAAGTGTTCCACTTCAGGCAAATTCGCAACGAACCGTGACCATACGCGTGCGTTATGTGATGTGCTGGGACCGTTCGCGGAAGTGGCAAGCGCATCCGACATAAGACAGACGCCACAGTCACAGCGCGGCTCAGCTCAGCAGGACACCGCAACCGCACCGCACGACGCAGCACCGCACCGCACACATCGCACTTCGGCTCGTATCAGCACGCTTCACGGGGGCACGAGGGAGGGGAGCCACCATGGCATCGGACCAGATCCGCCGCTGGGAGTCGGGAGCACTTGCGCACGCCGTCACGGACCCCTTCGGCCAGGGCCCCGTTCCCTGGCTGCGCGGCAGCGAGACCTATTTCGACGACACCGGTCACGTCGTCCCCTGGTACGTGGACCCCAGCCGGCCGCAGCCCACCGGCGAGAACCCCCGGGTCCCGGCCCCGCGCACCGCCGTCGGCGGCCCGCGCTCGGCGGACGACGTGCACCGTCAGATCAAGGGGTTCACCTCGACCGGCGCCGTGACCCCGGGCGAGGCCGTCGACTTCCACATCACGGTCGACCCGCCGCAGGAGTTCAGCGTCGACATCTACCGCATCGGCCACTACGGCGGCGACGGCGCATCGAAGATCACCACCAGCCCCCGGCTGTCCGGCATCGTCCAGCCGCCGCCGCTGGCCGCCGACCGCACGGTCTCCTGCCACCACTGGTGGCTGTCCTGGCGACTGCAGGTCCCGTCGTACTGGAGCATCGGCGCGTACGTCGCCGTGCTCACCACGGCGGACGGCTACCGCTCCCACGTGCCCTTCACGATCCGCGACAACCACCCGGCCGACCTGCTGCTTCTCCTGCCCGACATCACCTGGCAGGCGTACAACCTCTACCCCGAGGACGGCCGCACCGGCGCCAGCCTCTACCACGCCTGGGACGAGCGGGGGCGGCTGCTCGGCGAGGCCGACGCGGCGACCACCGTCTCCTTCGACCGGCCGTACGCGGGCGCCGGCCTGCCGCTGCACGTCGGCCACGCCTACGACTTCATCCGCTGGGCCGAGCGCTACGGCTACGACCTCGCCTACGCCGATGCCCGCGACCTGCACGCCGGCCGCGTCGACCCGACCCGCTACCGGGGCCTGGTCTTCCCGGGCCACGACGAGTACTGGTCGCCGCAGATGCGCCGCACGGTCGAGCTGGCCCGGGACAGCGGCACGAGCCTCGTCTTCCTCTCCGCCAACACCATGTACTGGCAGGTGGAGTTGGGCCCGTCGCCGTCCGGGGTCGCGGACCGGCTGCTGACCTGCCGAAAACGCAGGGGCCCGGGGAAGCCCGCGCTCTGGCGCGAGATCGACCGGCCCGAACAGCAGACGGTCGGCATCCAGTACGCGGGCCGGGTGCCCGAGCCGAACCCCCTGATCGTGCGCAACGCCGGGCACTGGCTCTGGGAGGCGACCGGCGCGCACGAGGGCGACGAACTCCCCGGCCTGGTGGCAGGCGAGGCCGACCGGTACTTCCCGCGCACCGCGCTGCCGGAGCACGAGCAGCGCATCCTGCTCGCCCACTCCCCCTACACCGACAACGACGGCGTCCTGCGCCACCAGGAGACCTCCCTCTACCGCGCCCCCTCCGGCGCCCTGGTCTTCGCCGCCGGCACCTTCGCCTGGTCCCCGGCCCTGGACCGCCCCGGTCACATCGACCCCCGTGTCCAGCGCGCCACCGCCAACCTCCTGGACCGCATCTGCAAGCACGACTGATGCGCACAGGTGTCCGCGTGGCCCCGCTGTCCGTGCGCAACCCGGCATACGGGAGAATCGAGGGCACCTGTACAGAACCACGGGGAGGAACCGTGTCCGGATTCGTCGAAAAGCCCGAGCCCGTGGAGGTGCCGGGTCTGGTGCATCTGCACACCGGCAAGGTGCGCGAGCTTTACCAGAACGCGGCCGGAGACCTCGTGATGGTCGCCAGCGACCGCCTGTCCGCCTACGACTGGGTGCTGCCGACCGAGATCCCCGACAAGGGCCGGGTGCTCACCCAGCTCTCCCTGTGGTGGTTCGACAAGCTCGCCGACCTGGCCCCCAACCACGTCATCGGCACCGAGCTGCCCGAGGGCGCCCCCGCCGACTGGGCGGGCCGCACCCTGATCTGCAAGTCCCTGAAGATGCTCCCGGTGGAGTGCGTGGCCCGCGGCTACCTCACCGGCTCGGGCCTCGCCGAGTACCAGGAGTCCCGCACGGTCTGCGGCCTCGCCCTCCCCGAGGGCCTGGTCGACGGCTCCGAGCTGCCCGCCCCGATCTTCACCCCGGCCACCAAGGCCGAGGTCGGCGAGCACGACGAGAACGTGTCGTACGAGGAGGTCGCCCGCCAGGTCGGCGCCGAGACCGCCGCCCAGCTGCGCCAGGCCACCCTCGCGGTGTACGGGCGGGCGCGGGACATCGCCCGGGACCGGGGGATCATCCTCGCCGACACCAAGTTCGAGTTCGGCTTCGAGAACGACACCCTGGTCCTCGCCGACGAGGTGCTCACCCCGGACTCGTCGCGCTTCTGGCCGGCCGACGAGTGGCAGCCGGGCCGCGCCCAGCCGTCGTTCGACAAGCAGTACGTGCGCGACTGGCTGACCTCGGCCGAGTCCGGCTGGGACCGCAGGAGCGAGCAGCCCCCGCCGCCGCTGCCGGAGCGGGTGGTCGAGGCGACCCGCGCCAAGTACATCGAGGCGTACGAGCGGCTGACCGGCCAGAGCTGGAGCTGACCCCCCGCCCAACGAAAAAGGCCCCCGGTGGAAACCGGGGGCCTTTTGTCGACGAGCGGACGACGAGGCTCGAACTCGCGACCTCAACCTTGGCAAGGTTGCGCTCTACCAACTGAGCTACGTCCGCATGCGCCGTGGCGCGAGAGCAACTATACCCAACCTCGCTCCCGCGCGAGACGCACTGCCGCATGACGGTTCTCGGCACCGAGTTTGGTGACGGCCGAGGAGAGGTAGTTCCGCACGGTCCCCGGCGACAGCGCGGCCCGCTCGGCGATCTCCGCGACCGGCGCCCCGTCGGCCGCAAGCTCCAGCACCTCCGCCTCCCGAGCGGTCAGCGGCGAGTCCCCGGCGGAGATCGCGTCGGCGGCCAACTCCGGGTCGATGTACCGGTTTCCCGCGTGCACGGTCCGGATGATCTCGGCGAGCCGCTGCGCACTCACCGTCTTCGGGACGAACCCCCGCACTCCGGCGGCCAGCGCCCGCTTCAGATGACCGGGCCGCCCGTGCCCGGTGACGATCAGCACCCGGCAGTCGGGCAGTTCGGTCCGCAGCGATGTGGCGACCCTCACACCGTCGGCGCCCGGCATCTGCAGATCCAGCACCGCGACATCGGGCCGGTGGGCCTGGGCCATGGCGAGCGCCTCGGGCCCGCTCGCCGCCTCCGCGACGACGACCAGATCGTCCTCGAGGCCGAGCAGCGCGGCCAGCGCGCCCCGGATCAGATGCTCGTCGTCCGCGAGCAACAGCCGTACCGGAGACGTCATGAAGTGACTCCACTCACACTCGTATCGGCCGTCGTACGACCGGACAGCGGCACCGAGGCCACCACCCGGAACCCGTCCGCCCCGACCGGCCCGGCCTCCAGCGTCCCGTCGACCACGGCGAGCCGCTCCCGCAGCCCGGCCAGTCCGGACCCGCCGCCCCCGTCGTTCCCACGCACCACAACCCCGTCGTTCTCCACCGTCAGCACCACGCATCCCTCCCGCACCCGCAGCCCCACCGCACACCGTCCCGCGTCCCCGTGCCGCAGCACGTTGGTGGTCGCCTCCCGCACCACCCAGCCGAGCGCCGACTGCACCTCGGCGGGCAGTCCGGTGGCGTCGCCCGTCACCTCGCAGCTGAATCCCGCGGCCGTCAACACGCCCTGCGCACCGGCGAGTTCGGTGCCCAGGTCGGCGTCCCGGTAGCCCCGTACGACATCGCGTACCTCGCGCTGCGACTCCTGGGCGATCCGCTGCACCTCGATCATCTGCTCCACGGCCTCGGGCCGTTCGCGCCGGGCCAGCTGGACCGCCAGTTCGCTCTTGAGGGCGATGACCGCGAGGTTCCGGCCGAGGACGTCGTGCAGATCGCGGCCGAACCGCAGCCGTTCCTCGGCGACCGCGAGCCGGGTCCGGGTCTCGCGGGCCTCGTCGAGTTCGTAGACGGCGTTCAGCAGCCAGAGGGAGAAGATCGAGGTGAAGGCGAGGAACGCACCGCCGAGGAAGACCACGAACGCGGTGAACAGCGCGGCCACCCCGGGGTAGCCGAGCGGGAAGGCGACCGCCCCCGCCCCGCAGGCGAAGCCCGCGACCAGCGACAGCACCCGCTTCCGGTTGTGCACCCCGAGCGCCGTGATCCCGGCGCCGAAGGCCAGCACCCCGGTGAAGACGCTGCCGCCCGCGGCGTCCAGGTCCGGCCCCGACCCGTGCCTGCGCAGGACGAGGGCGGCGACGGCGAAGACGTACGTCGCCGCGGCGAGCGCCCACAGCAGCCGCACCGGCTGCCCCCGTCGGCCGCGGGTCCAGTCCAGGGCCCGCGAGGCGGTCACCGCGCAGAGCAGCGCGTGGACGACGACCATCGCCATCAGCCAGCCCGCGACCCCCGGCCCGGCCTGCGCGAACACCGGCAGTCCGATCGCCGCGACCTCGATCACCGCGAAGAAGTGGAACGACCACCGCGTGTACGTCTCGACCTTGGCGGGAGTGGTCTTCTCCCGCCACCAGCCGCCTGCTGCCCCGCTCATCCCGCTCCCGTTCCCCTCGTTCCTCTCGTTTCCCTCGGCGTTTCCCTCAGCGCCGGGGTTCCCAGCGGAACCACCGGCGTACAGCAAACACCGCGACCAGGGTCCAGGCCAGCGCGGTGGCGACCGCCCCCAGCACCTGGAACGCGCTCATCTCCCCGGTCCAGCCGGCCCGGACCAGGCGGACGGCCGGGGAGAGCGGGAGGAGTTCGCAGACCTTGGCGACCCGGTGGGGCAGGGTGTCCGCGGGCATGGCGATGCCCGAGCCCAGCAGGGAGACGAAGAGCAGGGGCAGCGCGGTGACCTGGGCGCTCTCGGTGGTCCGGGTGAAGGCCGAGGTGAGCGCGGCGAGCGCGGCACTGAGCAGCAGGCCGAAGACGAGCCCGAGCAGCGTGAGGTACGGCGCCTCGGGCGCGCCCGCGTCGAGCAGTACCGCGCAGCCGACGGCCAGCAGCAGCGCCTGTGCCAGGCCGAGGCAGACGGTGGGCAGGGCGGTGCCGGCCAGGATCTCCGCGTCGGACAGTTCGCCGGTGCGCAGCCGTTTGAGGACGAGTTCCTCGCGGCGGGCGACGAACGCGCCGACCAGCGAGCTGTAGACGGCGAACAGGAAGGAGAAGCCGATCGCCGCGGTCAGCATCAGCGTGCCGGCGTTCAGTCCCTTCTCCTTGAGGTCGAACTGGTCGAGCGCGGGCCGGACCGTGACCGGCAGTGCGAGCGGCACGAGCAGTGCGGTGAGGACCGCGCTGCGGTTGCGGCCGAAGAGGAGCAGCTCGGCGCGGGAGAGGGCGCGCAGCCGCGCCGTGACCACCGTGTTCATGCGGCTGCCTCCTTCGCGATCCCCAGGAACGCCTCCTCCAGCGAGGCGGACCGCACCTCCAGGCGGTGCAGTTCGACCCCGGTCCGGTCGGCCCACCCCAGCACCCCGGCGGCGGTCCGCTGCACCTCGCGGGTCCGCAGCCGTACGAGCCTGCCGTCGAGTTCGTGGCCGCACACGCCCAGCGCGGCGAGTGGCGGCAGGTCCCCGAGGAAGTAGCCCGTGGGCAGTTCGAAGGACATCCGCGCGGGCCGGCCGGCGGTCACCTCGCCCGGTGTCCCGGCGGCGGCTATGCGCCCCTCGTGCAGGATCGCGAGCCGGTCGGCGAGGTCCTCGGCCTCCTCCAGGTAGTGGGTGGTGAGCAGGACGGCCGTGCCGTCGTCGCGCAGTGTGCGCACCAACTCCCAGGTGTCCCGGCGGCCTTCGGCGTCGAGTCCGGTGGTCGGCTCGTCCAGGAACAGCACCTCGGGCCGGCCGAGCAGCGCGAGTGCCAGGTCGAGGCGGCGCCGTTCGCCGCCGGAGAGCTGCTTGACCCGGACGTCCGCCCGGCCGCCGAGCCCGACCAGGCCGAGCGCCTCGGCCTCGGGCCGGGCCCCCGTCGTGCAGCCGGCCCACATCCGTACCGTCTCGCCGACGGTCAGCTCGGAGGGGAAGCCGCCCTCCTGGAGCATCACGCCGGTGCGCGGGCGGACGGCGGCCCGCTCCCGGTGCGGGTCGTGGCCCAGTACCCGTACCCGGCCCCCGTCCGGCGGCGCGAGTCCTTCGAGCAGTTCGACCGTCGATGTCTTTCCGGCGCCGTTGGTGCCGAGCAGCGCGAAGATCTCTCCGCGGGCCACGGAGAAGGTGATTCCGCGGACCGCCTCGAACCCGCCCCCGTAGACACGCCGGAGATCTGTGACCTCAATCACGTGTTCGTAGTCCATGACTCCAGCGTCCCCGCGGCCGGGGCCCGGGAGCAGTGCGCGGTGTCATCGCTCGCCATGACAAATGTCAGCGGTCCCCCGGGAGCGCGCGAAAAAACCCCAGTCATATGACTGGGGTTTCCTCTATGAGCTGGAGCGGACGACGAGGCTCGAACTCGCGACCTCAACCTTGGCAAGGTTGCGCTCTACCAACTGAGCTACGTCCGCACTGCTCCCGACCGGCTCCCACCGATCGGTGCGAGCACCAGCCTACCTGATCCACAAGCATGCTCAGGACGGCGGTGCAGAGCGGGTGACAGGAATTGCACACTGCGCCTTCCCCCTGGAAGGGGGATGTTCTACTACTGAACTACACCCGCATGTAGTCCGCGGACTCCGGCTTTTCGGCCTTGCCCGTCGGCGTGCTCCAGACATTAGCTGATCAGCAGGGGGGTAGCGCAAGTCGGCTGCCCCCAGAGGCGGCTGACGCACCCTGAGAGCAGCCGGCCACCCCTGTCACTGGGCGGCGCTGAACGCCTCGTACACCTTCTTCGGGATGCGGCCGCGGGCCGGGACATCCATCTTGTTCGCCTGCGCCCAGGCGCGGACGGCCGCCGGGTCGGGGGCGACCTCCGTCTGCTTGTACGCCTTGCCCGACTTCGACCGCTTGCGGCCGGCCGCGAGGTACGGCTCCAGGGCCTTGCGCAGTTTCTTGGCGTTCGCTTGATTCAGATCGATCTCGTACGACTTGCCGTCGAGTCCGAAGGCGATCGTTTCCGCCGCTTCCGAGCCGTCGATGTCGTCAAAGAGAGTGACCACGACCTTCTGCGCCACGAATATTCGGTCCCTTCGTGTGGCACGTCTATACAGCTCATCGACAGCTCATCGGCGATGACCGCGACGGCGGAAGATGACGTGCCGAGTATCGGCTATTGCCAATTCATTTGTACAGTGCCTGGCAATACAAAGTGAAGCCCGACTAAATCCGTCCGCGTGTCCCCAGCGCAATAGATGTCGTGGACGAACCCGGGGAACTTTCCCAGAACTTTTCGTGAGGATCCTCCGCTGTCACCCGATCGTGATGCGCCTCACGTAGTTTCCTACAACTCTACCCGCGTAGAAATTTTGTGCGGGTAGTCTGAAGACACCGGTCGGAGACCACCGCCGGGTATCACGGGTATCTGCTCAGCAGACAGCACCACAACACCGGGAGTGCCAGTGGCACGCGTCGTAGTCGACGTCATGCTCAAGCCGGAGATCCTCGACCCCCAGGGCCAGGCGGTCCAGCGTGCGCTGCCGCGCCTGGGTTTCGAAGGCATCTCCGATGTCCGTCAGGGAAAGCGATTCGAACTGGAAGTTGACGGGCCGGTCGACGAGGCCGCGCTCGCCCGCATCCACGATCTTGCGGAATCCTTCCTCGCCAACACCGTGATCGAGGACTTCACCGTCAAGGTGGAGGAAGTCGCGGAGGCCGCGAAGTGACCGCTCGTATTGGCGTCGTCACTTTCCCGGGAAGCCTCGACGACCGTGACACCCAGCGCGCGATCCGGCTCGCGGGTGCGGAACCGGTCGCGCTCTGGCACAAGGACAAGGACCTCCACCAGGTCGACGCGGTGGTCCTTCCCGGCGGTTTCTCCTATGGCGACTATCTGCGGGCCGGCGCCATCTCCCGCTTCTCGCCGGTGATGGAGACGGTCATCGAGCAGGCGAAGGCCGGGCTGCCGGTCCTCGGTATCTGCAACGGCTTCCAGGTCCTCACCGAGGCCCACCTGCTCCCCGGCGCGATGCTCGGCAACAACCACCTGCACTTCATCTGCCGCGACCAGAAGCTGCGGGTGGAGAACACCTCCAGCGCCTGGACGACGGACTACAGCGCCGGCCAGGAGATCTTCATCCCGCTGAAGAACATGGACGGCCGGTACGTCGCCGACGAGTACACGCTCGACAAGCTGGAGGCGGAGGGCCGCGTCGCCTTCCGGTACGTGGACTTCAACCCGAACGGCAGCCTCCGGGACATCGCCGGCATCACCAACGAGGCCGGGAACGTCGTCGGCCTCATGCCGCACCCCGAGCACGCCGTCGAGCCGCTGATCGGCACCGGCCGCACGGACGGTCTCCCCTTCTTCACCTCGATCCTCAAGAAGCTGGTCAACGCATGAGCCGGACGCCTCTGGACACGGTCGAGCACGCGGCCGGGACCCCCGACGTCGAGCTGCCCTGGGCCGAACTGGGCCTGAAGAAGGACGAGTACGAGCGCGTGGTCGAGATCCTCGGCCGCCGCCCGACCGGCGCCGAGCTCGCCATGTACTCGGTCATGTGGTCCGAGCACTGCTCGTACAAGTCCTCCAAGGTCCACCTCCGCCAGTTCGGCGAGAAGGCGCCCCAGTCGGACGCCCTGCTCGTCGGCATCGGCGAGAACGCGGGCGTGGTCGACGTCGGTCAGGGCTACGCGGTCACCTTCAAGGTCGAGTCGCACAACCACCCGTCGTACGTGGAGCCCTACCAGGGCGCGGCCACGGGCGTCGGCGGCATCGTGCGCGACATCATCGCGATGGGCGCGCGTCCGGTGGCCGTGGTCGACCCGCTGCGCTTCGGCGCCGCCGACCACCCCGACACCAAGCGCGTGCTGCCCGGCGTCGTCGCCGGCATCGGCGGCTACGGCAACTGCCTGGGTCTGCCCAACATCGGCGGCGAGGTCGTCTTCGACGCCTGCTACCAGGGCAACCCGCTGGTCAACGCCGGGGCCATCGGCGTCATGCGGCACGAGGACATCCACCTCGCCAAGGCCTCCGGCGCCGGCAACCAGGTCCTCCTGTACGGCGCCCGGACCGGCGGCGACGGCATCGGCGGCGCGTCGATCCTGGCCTCGGAGACCTTCGACGACGCGAAGCCCTCCAAGCGCCCCGCGGTCCAGGTCGGCGACCCCTTCCAGGAGAAGCTCCTCATCGAGTGCACCCTGGAGGCGTTCAGCGAGAAGCTGGTCGTCGGCATCCAGGACCTCGGCGCGGCCGGCCTCTCCTGCGCCACCTCCGAGCTGGCCTCGAACGGCTCCGGCGGCATGACCGTCACCCTGGACGACGTCCCGCTGCGTGACTCGACGCTCTCGCCCGAGGAAATCCTCATGAGCGAGTCGCAGGAACGCATGTGCGCGGTGGTCGAGCCGGCGAAGGTCGCCCGCTTCCTGGAGATCTGCGAGAAGTGGGACGTCATCGCCACCGTCATCGGCGAGGTGACCGACGGCGACCGCCTGGAGATCTTCTGGCACGGCGAGAAGATCGTCGACGTCGACCCGCGCACGGTCGCGCACGACGGCCCGGTCTACGAGCGCCCCTACGCCCGCCCGTCCTGGCAGGACGCCCTCCAGGCGGACGACGCGAACAAGCTCCCCCGGCCCGCTACTTCGGAGGAGCTCAAGCAGCAGGTCCTCCAGCTGGTCGGCTCCCCGAACCAGGCCTCCAAGAAGTGGATCACCTCGCAGTACGACCACTTCGTGCAGGGCAACACGGTGCTGGCCCAGCCCGAGGACTCGGGCATGATCCGCATCGACGAGTCCACGGGCCTCGGCGTCGCCATCGCCACCGACGGCAACGGGCGCTACGCCAAGCTCGACCCGTACGCGGGCGCCCAGCTGGCGCTCTCGGAGGCCTACCGGAACGTGGCGACGACCGGCGCCAAGCCGCTGGCCGTCTCCGACTGCCTGAACTTCGGCTCGCCCGAGGACCCGGCGGTGATGTGGCAGTTCGCGGAGGCCATCCGCGGTCTCGCCGACGCCTGCCAGCAGCTCGGTACCCCGGTGACCGGCGGCAACGTCTCGCTCTACAACCAGACGGGCGAGGTGGCCATCCACCCGACCCCGGTGGTCGCCGTCCTCGGCGTGATCGACGACGTGGCCCGCCGCACGCCGGTCGCCTTCCAGGAGGAGGGGCAGCTGCTCTACCTCCTCGGCGACACGCGTGAGGAGTTCGGCGGCTCGGCCTGGTCCCAGGTCGTCCACGACCACCTGGGCGGCCTGCCGCCGAAGGTGGACCTGGAGCGCGAGCGCCTCCTCGCCGAGATCCTGATCTCCGCCTCCCGCGACGGCATGATCGACTCCGCGCACGACCTGTCCGACGGCGGCCTGATCCAGGCCGTGGTCGAGTCCGCGCTGCTCGGCGGCAAGGGCGCCCGCCTGGTCGTCCCCGACGGCCTCGACGCCTTCACCTTCCTCCTCTCCGAGTCGGCCGGCCGCGCGATCGTCGCCGTCCCGCGCTCCGAGGAGGTCCGCTTCAACGACATGTGCGGAGCCCGGGGCCTCCCGGCAACCCGCATCGGCGTCGTCGACGGCGACTCGGTCGACATCCAGGGCGAGTTCGCCCTCCCCCTCTCCGACCTCCGCGAGGCCCACGAGGGCACGATCGAGGCACTGCTGGCGTGACCTGCGGCACTACGACGAAGGCCCCGCCCGGGTTCATCTCTCCGGGCGGGGCCTTCTCGGCTCATCGGACGTAGTTCTCGACGATCTCCGTGTCGAGTTCGATGCCCATCGGTTCGGGGAGGGCCACCTTCTCGCCGACTCCACCGACATCTGAGACGTGCGCTCGGCCATGACCGTCGTGTTGCCCCCCTCCAGGCGAAGGCCAGTGTCTCCAGGTCCCGGCGGGGCCGGGGCGGCCTCAGCCGTGGATCACGCCCACGGGTGATCGGCCCGGCTCAGCGGCCCCGCCGGCTCAGGCGGGCGCGGACCGCGGTGCGGTCGACGGTGAGTTCGGTGAGGAGTTCTGCCGCGGGGTCCGGGCGCTCGCAGTCGAGGAGGGCCAGGAGCAGGTGTTCCGGGGTGATGCGGCGGCTGTGGGCCTTCCTGGTCTCGGCGAGGGCGCGGGGGAGGACGGCGCGGGCGCCCGAGGTGAACGGGGTTCGTTTGCGGGACGCCGGGATCGGGGCGCGCTCGATGCCCCGGACGTCGATGCCGACCACGGCGAGCGCGGACCGGTCGAGGGCGTCGAGGGCGGCGCGGGCGGTCTCCAGGTCGGTGCCGAGGGCACGGACCGCGCCGGGATCGTGGAGCACCCCCAGCAGGAGGTGCTCGGTGCCGATGCGGCGGTCGCCGCGCAGCGTGGTTTCTTCGAGGGCCGACGCGACGGTCGCCCGGGCCTCTGCCGCGAACTGTTCGAACATGGTCGTCTCACTTCCCGTACTTGGCGTGGACGGACTGCCGGGAGACGCCGAGGGCGTCCCCGATCTGCTCCCAGGACCATCCCTGTTCCCGTGCGCGCACCACGGCCGCCGCCTCGACCTGCTCGGCCAGCCGGTGCAGGGCACCCACCGCCCGCAGTCCCACCGCGGGGTCGTGCGACCTGAGACGTTCTGAGAGATCTCCTGCGTTCATGTCTGTCAGTCTGGATTGACGAGCCGTCGCATGTCAACCCAGACTGACAGAGAGCCCGCGGGGATATGCGGTGAAGGAGTGGAGACGCCTCTTCGGACCCGGATGTCCCGCCGCTAACCTCCGGAAAAGTGACTTGCCAACTGCCGATACACATGGGGTAGTTGGAGGGGTGGCACATCCGTGAGCGAGCTGGGGGAGCAGCCGGATGGAGATCAGGTTCCAAGCGTCGGGATCCGCCCGCGAGGACGAACTGCATTCCCTGTACGACTGGTTGGCGGCCGACCGCGCCCTGCGCGGCCAGGTGCGGGTGACCCGGGTCGCGGAAGCCGGTGCGGGCGCCGGCCGGATGGGCCCCGGCCTGGACGCCGTCCTCGCGGTGCTGTCCACCGTGAGCAGCGTGGGTCAGCTCCACCTGTCGTATCTGGCCTGGCGGCACAGCCGCCGACCGCGCAGCCGGGTCAGTGTCGAGATCACCGGCGATCCCGACCAGGTGGCGGACCTCATGCGCAGGTTCGCGGAGGCCGACGACGCGGACGGGGAGCCGCAGTGACGGACACCGTGCCCGTCGAGAGCTTCGGCCGGATCGACCCGGAACGTTCCGCCTGCGTCCTGATCGGCGTGGACGACTACACCCGCCTGGACCCGTTGCGCAGCGTCAACCTCAACCTCAGGGAGCTGCGCGCCGCGCTCACCGACCCGGACATCTGGGGCATCCCCGACGATGAACGGAAGCGGATCCGTACGGTCGCCAACCCGGCCTCCCCGGCCGAGCTGGTCGGCCCGATCCGCGAGGCCGCCGCGCTCGCCGAGGACACGCTGATCGTCTACTACGCCGGTCACGGGCTCATCGACCGCCACGAACGGCAGCTGCTGCTCACCCTGCCGGACTCGGTCGAGGACCAGCCGGACACCTGTGTCCGCTCCGGCGACGTCCGCCGCGCCATCCGTGACACGGGTTCCGCGCTGCGCCGGGTCCTGATCCTCGACTGCTGCTTCAGCGGCCAGGTGCTGACGGAGATGACGGACGGCCACGGCCAGGACGTCCAGGTGGCGGTGTCGACGCTGCGGGACGTCGAGGGCGCGTACGTCATGACCTCCGCCCCGCGCGACCGTCCCTCCCACGCCCCCGACCCCAAGCGCTGCACCCTGTTCACCGGTGCCCTCGTCGACGTCATGCGCCAGGGCCTGCCGGACGGCCCGGAGATGCTCGGCCTGCGCGACCTCTTCCTGGAGGCCAAGAGACGTATCCACACCCTCAAGCCCGAGGTCCCGCAGGAACCGCAGGACGAGGACCACAACGGCGTCGGCGGCCTCGACTTCGTCCGCAACGTCGCCAAAGGGCCCCGGTGGCCCCTCCAGGTCCCCCTGCCGCCTCCCACACGATGGCAGCGCATCCGCACCCCCGTTCTCTCCGTGACCGCGGCCGCCGTCGGTCTCGCCCTCGGCCTGGGCGCCCCGCCTCTCGTCCACTGGTGGCACGACACCCACCCGGCCGCCGCTGCCGGGCCCTGCGCGATCCCCTCGCCGGACGACCCGGCGGCGCCCCGCGCCGTACTGCTCGACCACTCCGACGCGCTGAACAAGAAGAGCGTCGACTACGAGGACATCTACGGCCTGTCCGCCCTGGCCCTCGTCTCGCAGGGCAAGGACGTCAAGGCGCTGGCGCTCGCCGACAACGCCCCGGGCCGGGTCTGGCCCGTCACCCTCGGGTCCCCGTTCAACCTCGGTCCCAGCGCTGGCACGGCCGTGCCGCTGCGCCGCGCGGACGGCACGAAGTTCCCGATCGACGGCGACTGGTACGACGGCGAGGGCATGGTCATCGAGCGGAGCGGCAAGACCATGCTGGTCTCCTCCGAGACCGGCCCGGCCATCCGCCGCTTCGACGTCGCCACCGGGCGGCAGGTCGGCAAGGACTTCGTCATCCCGAAGAAGCTGCGCTACGCGCCCGACGGTTCCGCGCAGACCGGCCGCAGCATCGAGTCCCTCGCCGTCTCCCCGGACGGCCGCCACCTCTACGCCGGCTGGGAGGGGCCGCTGGCCGACGACGGTGACACCCGCGGCCGGGGCATCATCCGCATCCAGCGCTACACCGGAACACCCGGCGGCGACTACACCCCGGACGGGCAGTACGCGTTCCTCGTCGACGACGGCATGTACCTGTCCGAGCTGACCGCCATCGACGACAACGGCGACCTCCTCGCGCTGGAACGCCAGTACGTCGCCGGTCTCGGCTCGGAGATCCGGATCGTCCAGCTCTCCCTCGCCCACGCCGAGGACGTCACGAAGCTGAACTCCCTGTGGCACCAGTCCGCCAGCATCTACGCCACCGACGAACTGGTCGTCGACATGGCCACCTGCCCGGCGGGCGGCCCCGGCGCGGTCGCCGTCCCGGCCTCGAACCCGCAGCACCCCCTCCTCGACAACGTGGAGGGCATGGCCCTCGGCACCCCCTGGACGTCCGGCAGGTACAAGGGCTGGCAACCGCTCTACCTGGTCTCCGACGACAACGACAGCGAAACCCAGATCACGCGCTTCTACTCGCTGGCCGTGAAGCTGCGCCGCTGAACGCCGATGAATAGGCTCACCGCCATGCCCCAGGCCAAGAAGCGCGCCCGCAGTTACGACGCGGCCAGAACCCGTACGGCGGTTCTCGCCCAGTTCGCGAACGTGCGGGACGCCGTCCGCACCCTCACCCCCGAGCAGCTCGCGCTCCCCACCCGGCTGACGGGGTGGACCGTACGGGACCTGGTCGCCCACATCGGCATGGCGGTCACCGCCGTCCACCGGGCCCTGGACCAGCCCGAGCCGGGGAAAGCCGACGCGGTGCTGCTCGACTGGCCGTTCGGGACCTCGGGCAACGCCGCCGCCATCGACGACTTCACCCGGCGCCTCGCCGCCGGCCACCCCGACCCGGACGCCTACCTCGCCGAGGCCGAGGCCGGCCTCCGCGCCCTGCTCGACGCGCACCCCGGCACCCGGCTGCTCGCCACCAGCGCCGGCGCGATGTCCCTCGACGACTATCTGGTCACCCGGACCGTCGAGCTCGTCGTCCACACCGACGACCTCGCCGCGGCGGTCCCGGGGCTCGACGTCCCCTACGACCGGCAGGCCCTCGCCGCCTGCACCCGGCTGCTCGCCGACGCGCTCGCGGTCAAGGCGCCCGGCGGGTCGACCGAGGTGCGGGTGCCGCCGTACGCCGTCGTGCAGTGCGTCGAAGGGCCCCGGCACACCCGGGGGACCCCGCCGAACGTCGTCGAGACCGACCCGCTGACCTGGATCCGGCTGGCCACCGGACGGCTGGCGTGGAAGGAGGCCGTGGCGGACGCCAGGGTCAGCGCCAGCGGCGAGCGGGCGGATCTCGGGGCGTACCTGCCCGTCATGGGGTGAGGGAACCGATCACCCGGGGCGCGCCGTCGAAACGGTATGTACGGGTACGGGTTGAAACAGCGCATGCGCCGTATGACCCTGGCGAGGGTGGTGGCCGCCGCCCTGATCGCTCTGCTCGCGGTGGCCTGTGGCGGTGGGAGAGGCGGAACCGTGGGGACTGTGCCGGCCGTGACCGGGATCGACTGGACCGTCGACAGCGTGACCGTCGACGGCGCCACCCAGCGCGCCCCGGCGCACGCCCACATGAAGATCGAGGACGGCCGCGCGGCCGGCAGCCTCGGCTGCAACCAGTTCAGCGGACCGGTGGAGATCACCGGCGACCAGCTCCGGCTCAGCCAACTCCGCACCACGCGGATGGCCTGCGACAACGCGCGGATGACCTTCGAGCGCGCCCTCTCCCGCACGCTCACCTCGGGACCGCTGACCATGACCGGCGAGGGCGGGAAACTCACCCTCACCGCGACCGGCGGGGACCGCGTCCAGCTGTCCAGGACCTGACCGCGACCCGGGCCGCGGCGCCCTCGCGACCCCCCGAATGATGTGCGACACCTCACTCAGGGATACGGTGCGAGGGGGTTGCGCGGGCACCGGTCCGCCCGAACCGGCACCGCCTGGAGAAAGCTCCCACCCCGCTGACCTGCGAAAATGGAGAAAGCCACAAGCGTGTCCGTGGTCGTAGATCCATTACGGCCGGGTATCCCCAATTCGGACCAGTGGTCGATCTCGCCTACACTCGGTGCCGTGCCACGTGGTGACGGTCTCCTCAATCACGATCTGCTCCCCGGTGAGAAGGGCCCCCAGGACGCTTGCGGCGTCTTCGGAGTCTGGGCTCCCGGTGAAGAGGTCGCCAAGCTCACGTACTTCGGGCTGTACGCCCTCCAGCATCGGGGCCAGGAATCCGCGGGTATCGCGGTCAGCAACGGCTCCCAGATCCTCGTCTTCAAGGACATGGGCCTCGTCTCCCAGGTCTTCGACGAGACGTCCCTCGGCTCGCTCCAGGGCCATATCGCGGTCGGTCACGCCCGCTACTCGACCACCGGTGCCTCCGTGTGGGAGAACGCCCAGCCGACGTTCCGCGCCACCGCGCACGGTTCGATCGCGCTCGGCCACAACGGCAACCTCGTCAACACGGCGCAGCTCGCCGAGATGGTCGCCGAACTCCCCAAGGACCACAACGGCCGGTCCACCCGGGTCGCGGCCACCAACGACACCGACCTGCTCACCGCCCTCCTCGCGGCCCAGGTCGACGAGGACGGCAAGCCGCTGACCGTCGAGGAGGCCGCCCCCGTGGTCCTCCCGAAGGTGCGCGGAGCCTTCTCCCTCGTCTTCATGGACGAGCACACCCTCTACGCCGCCCGCGACCCGCAGGGCATCCGCCCGCTGGTCCTCGGCCGCCTGGAGCGCGGCTGGGTGGTCGCCTCGGAGTCCGGCGCGCTCGACATCTGCGGCGCCAGCTTCGTCCGCGAGATCGAGCCGGGCGAGTTCGTCGCCATCGACGAGAACGGCCTGCGCACCTCGCGATTCGCGGACGCGAAGCCCAAGGGCTGTGTCTTCGAGTACGTGTACCTGGCCCGCCCCGACACCGACATCGCCGGGCGGAACGTCTACCTCTCCCGCGTGGAGATGGGCCGGATGCTCGCCAAGGAAGCCCCGGTCGACGCCGACCTGGTGATAGCGACCCCGGAATCCGGCACCCCGGCCGCCATCGGCTACGCGGAGGCCTCCGGCATCCCCTTCGGCAACGGTCTGGTCAAGAACGCCTACGTCGGCCGGACCTTCATCCAGCCCTCGCAGACCATCCGGCAGCTCGGCATCCGCCTGAAGCTGAACCCGCTGAAGGAAGTCATCAAGGGCAAGCGCCTGGTCGTCGTCGACGACTCGATCGTCCGCGGCAACACCCAGCGGGCGCTGGTGCGGATGCTGCGGGAGGCGGGCGCGGCCGAGGTCCACATCCGGATCTCCTCGCCGCCGGTCAAGTGGCCGTGCTTCTTCGGCATCGACTTCGCCACCCGCGCCGAGCTCATCGCCAACGGCATGACCATCGAGGAGATCGGCACCTCGCTCGGCGCCGACTCCCTGGCGTACATCTCCATCGACGGCATGATCGAGGCGACCACCATCGCCAAGCCGAACCTGTGCCGCGCCTGCTTCGACGGCGAGTACCCGATGGAGCTCCCGGACCCCGAGCTGCTCGGCAAGCAGCTCCTGGAGACCGAGCTGGCGGCCGGTCCGGCAGCCACGGCCGCGGCCGACGCGATCCGTCGCCCGTAAGCCCCGTCATCAACCCGAAAGATCCCAGGCAATGTCTGAGAGCCCTGTTTCCGGTGCTTCCTACGCGGCTGCCGGCGTCGACATCGAGGCGGGCGACCGCGCCGTAGAGCTGATGAAGGAGTGGGTGAAGAAGACGCGGCGCCCCGAGGTCCTCGGCGGCCTCGGCGGCTTCGCCGGCCTCTTCGACGCCTCCGCCCTCAAGAACTACGAGCGCCCGCTGCTGGCCTCCGCCACGGACGGCGTGGGCACCAAGGTGGACATCGCGCGGCAGCTCGGCGTCTACGACACCATCGGCCACGACCTGGTCGCCATGGTCATGGACGACATCGTGGTGTGCGGTGCCGAACCGCTGTTCATGACCGACTACATCTGCGTCGGCAAGGTCCACCCGGAGCGGGTCGCCGCCATCGTCAAGGGCATCGCCGAAGGCTGTGTGCTGGCCGGCTGCGCCCTCGTGGGCGGCGAGACGGCCGAGCACCCGGGCCTGCTCGGCCCGGACGACTTCGACGTCGCAGGCGCCGGTACGGGCGTCGTGGAGGCCGACCGGCTGCTCGGCGCGGATCGTATCCGTACGGGTGACGCGGTGATCGCCATGGCGTCCTCCGGGCTTCACTCGAACGGGTACTCCCTGGTCCGGCACGTGCTGCTGAACCAGGCGGGCCTCGCCCTCGACGCGCACATCGAGGACCTCGGCCGGACCCTCGGCGAGGAGCTCCTGGAGCCGACCAAGATCTACTCGCTGGACTGCCTGGCCCTCATGCGGACGGCGGAGGTGCACGCCTTCAGCCACATCACCGGCGGCGGACTCGCCGCGAACCTGGCCCGGGTGATCCCGGACCACCTGCACGCGATCGTCGACCGCGCCACCTGGACCCCGGGCCCGATCTTCGACCTGGTCGGCCGCACCGGCAGCGTCGAGCGGCTCGAACTGGAGAAGACGCTCAACATGGGCGTCGGCATGATGGCGATCGTCCCGCAGGAATCGGTGGACGTGGCGCTGACCGCACTGGCCGACCGCGGGGTCGACGCCTGGGTCGCCGGTGAGATCACCGAGCGCGGCGAGCACACCACCGGCGCGGAACTGGTGGGGGATCACCCACAGAACTAGCCTCTCCGGCGATTGAGGAGCGGGGTCCGGGGCAGCGCCCCGTGACCCCAGCACAAAACCCGGTCCGGCGATGAAACCCCGGACCGGGCAAGTGAAGCGGCTCAGCAGCCGCCGGAGTCAAGCACCGCGACGATGCTGGGAGTGCGGACCGGACTGGTCGTCCTCGTCCTCGTCCTCATCATCGTCGTTGTAGAGATCCGCGTACTGGGCGTACGGGTCGTCGTCCTCGTCGTCGTCCTCGAACGGCTCGCCGTTCGGCGGCTGGCTCGAAGTCGATGCGCCCAGCTCGCTGGCCAGACGTGACAGGTCAGTCCCACCGCTGTTGTACTTCAGCTGGCGGGCGACCTTCGTCTGCTTGGCCTTGGCCCGGCCGCGCCCCATGGCTCGACCCCCTCGGTGACGGGGCTCGACGGCCCCAGAGTCTGACACGCGTTCATGATCCGGAACGGGCTCTCCTCGGAGAGACCGGTCCGTAGGGCTTCCACGGTACCTGAGCCCGCGCCCATACGGTACGTCGCCCGCACCACGCGCCTGGCTGCACGACCCGCGAGGTGCCCCGTCCCCGCTGGTCAACCACGATTTTAACCACTTCCTGGCGGCCGACCCGCCGACGAACGTGAGAGTTCTCTCCAAGTGCCCGCCGGCGGGTACCGGAAATCCGTCCGGAAACCCGGTGTTCGGTCAGTGTCCGCCCGCCGTTGCCGCTTCGTGCATCCGCTGTTCGGCGATCCGGTCGGCCGCCGCGGCCGGCGGAATCCCGTCGTCCTTCGCACGTGCGAAGATGGCCAGCGTGGTGTCGAAGATCTTCGCCGCCTTCGCCTTGCACCGCTCGAAGTCGAACCCGTGCAGCTCGTCGGCGACCTGGATCACCCCGCCGGCGTTCACCACGTAGTCCGGCGCGTAGAGGATCCCGCGGTCGGCGAGGTCCTTCTCGACGCCCGGGTGGGCGAGCTGGTTGTTGGCCGCGCCGCACACCACCTCGGCGGTCAGCACCGGCACGGACGCGTCGTTCAGGGCGCCGCCGAGCGCGCAGGGGGCGTAGACGTCGAGGCCCTCGACGCGGATCAGGGCGTCGGTGTCGGCGACGGCCCGCACGCCGGGGTGCTTGTCGGCGATGCGCCGGACGGCTTCCTGCCGTACGTCCGTGATCACGACCTCTGCGCCCTCGTCCAGCAGGTGCTCCACCAGGTGGTGGCCGACCTTGCCGACGCCCGCGATGCCGACGGTGCGGCCGCGCAGCGAGGGGTCGCCCCACAGGTGCTGGGCGCTGGCCCGCATGCCCTGGTAGACGCCGAACGCGGTGAGGACGGAGGAGTCGCCGGCGCCGCCGTTCTCCGGGGAGCGGCCGGTGGTCCAGCGGCACTCGCGGGCCACCACGTCCATGTCGGCGACGTACGTGCCGACGTCGCAGGCGGTGACGTACCGGCCGCCGAGCGAGGCCACGAACCGCCCGTAGGCGAGCAGCAGCTCCTCGGTCTTGTCGCGGTCCGGGTCCCCGATGATCACGGCCTTGCCGCCGCCGTGGTCGAGCCCGGCCATGGCGTTCTTGTACGACATCCCGCGCGCGAGGTTGAGGGCGTCGGCGACGGCCTCCTCCTCGTTGGCGTACGGGTAGAAGCGGGTGCCGCCGAGGGCGGGGCCCAGCGCGGTGGAGTGGATGGCGATGACGGCCTTGAGGCCGCTCTTGCGGTCCTGACAGAGCACGACCTGCTCGTGACCGCCCTGGTCCGAGTGGAACAGGGTGTGCAGGACGCCGGTGGAAACGTCGGTCACTGTGGTGACTCCCGGTTGTGTCGCGTGTGTCGCGGCGGGTGGAAGCGGGGGCTCCCGTAAGGGTGGCGGGGGCCGTGGCATGAGCGTAGAGCCATTGCCCGTACACCATCCGCGCAGTGTTCAGGATCACTCTGCCGTGCCGTGTGTGCACGTATGAGCGTGGGACGATTTGCTGTGGTTTCCGCGGCCGGCCCCGGCCGGCTCCGTCATGGCTCCGCCGTGGGTTCCGCTGGTTTCGAGCCCGGTCCGATGGGGAGGGAGCAGGCGTGCCCAAGGTGTCCTCGGTGGTCGTCCCGTATGCGACGTACCTGCGTGTGTACGAGCCGCTGGCAGCCTTCCCCGACCGGGAGCGCGACCACTGGACGCGCTACGCCCGCCGTCCGGAGCGCCCCTCCTACCAGGACGAACTCCGGCGCTCCCTGGCCGACTTGCTGCCCACCCCGCCGGTTCCGGTGCCGGTGCAGGAGAGCGCCGACGCCTTCGTGCTGGAGGTCGACAGCGTCGTCTGCGTCTGCCCGTGGCGGACCCGGCTGCGCGGCTGGCAGGCGCTGCAGGAACTCTCCGACGAACTGCCGAAGCCGGTCCTGGACGCGATGCTGCCGCCGGTCGTGCGCCGGCAGGCCACGGTGGACTACGAGCGCTGGCTGGTCCGCAATCCCGACTCCCGGCCCTGGATCCGCACCGCGACCTGGCAGGTGCCGCTGAACTGGTTCGTGCTGGTCTCCGACGAGGAGCGCCGGTACGAGAAGGGCACCGGGGAGATCCCGCCGATGCTGCGCTACCGCACGCCCATGGTGCAGGCCAGGCGCCGGGTGGCCCGGGCGCTGCGCACGCTCAAGGACACCGTGGAGGAAGGGCCGCTGATCGACGGCCTGGTGGACGTCGGCCGCTGGCTGGAGGAGTTCCATCCGCGCTCGGTGGTCGAACTGGACTACGGCGGACTCGTGCACGCCCTGCCGGCCGGGGACCTGGAGGGCGACCACTCGGCGGCCGACGTGGCGGCCGGCATCGAGGCGCTGCGCCAGGGCGACGGGGCGGCGGCCGGCGAGGCGTACGGGCGCCTGGTGGAGCGCTGGCGGGGTGTACGGGACCGGCGTTCGGCGAACTGAGAGCCGAACCGCGAGCCGGGCTGAGTGCCGGTGCCCACTGCTCCGTACTAGGTGACGGGACGTCTGGTGCGGTTTACAACCGGATGACACCTGCGTGACGTGTGTGCGGTGAGTGATGCACGTCACGGCCCAGAAGGCATGAAACAACGTACGTTGACGGCACTTCAGTGAACGCACTGGACGTTGGGTCCCGATCCGGGCTTTTGCGTCAAGGGTGACGGATAGCACTTACACGGCTCTTGCGCCTCTTGCCACTCCTCGTGCCAAAATAGGACAAGGAGTCCGGGGAGGGCTCCATCCGTCCAAGTGTGGTGCACTGTGGGCGGATTCTCGGTATTACGTGCTTTGGGGGGTCTCGTGACTCCTGATCGTCCTGTGACTGATCGTCACAGTGGCGTGACTGTCCGCTATGGCATGGTCCATCGGCTTCCGCGGCTGATGCCTACCTGGGAGGGCAATTCCATCGGTTTGGCCGACGCGGCTGGACGGATGGTGTAGTTGTAGTGCCGAGGACAAGCCGTTCGTCCTATAACCGACTCGACTCGCGTCCGCCATTTCGGGCAACGCGGGTCAAGGTGCAGAATTTAGAGGAAAGAACCGAGAAGGTTCGGTTCTCCCGAGGAGGCCGCTCATGACCGCTCGCACCCCTGATGCCGAGCCGCTGCTGACCCCGGCTGAGGTCGCCACGATGTTCCGCGTCGACCCCAAGACGGTCACGCGGTGGGCGAAGGCCGGCAAGCTCACGTCGATTCGCACGCTCGGCGGACACCGCCGCTACCGCGAGGCTGAGGTGCGCGCCCTGCTGGCGGGCATCCCGCAGCAGCGCAGCGAAGCCTGATCCAACTGAATATCGGGCAAACCGACCGGTCCCCCAACTGGCCGAAACGCCCGAAACCCTAGCTACAAGCGACGCGGGACCTGCCCCAACAGGGCCCACGCCCAGGCCGACAAGAACCTCTCAGGCAAGCGACACAGGGTGCGTCGTAGATCGCGCTGGACTCCGCCGGGTCCAGCGCGATCTTTTTTGTGCGTCCATGAGGTCCCGTGGGGGCTTCGCCCACCGTAACCAGCGCCTCTGTGAGCAGCCTTGTCGGAGTCTGGGGATCGCTGTCGGATCTGCTGTGCGGGACTCCGGAGGGGGGCCGGGGGCCGGTCCGGGGTGGGTCCGGGAGGGGTCTACAGGGTGGTGCAATTGCACATATTAAATCGACCAGTTGTAGGAAGGGGGTAAGTAGCGCCGTTTCGGAAACTCATGCGGTGACACCCGTCACATACCGCACGGGTTGTTTGTACTGCCCCGGGTGCGCTAGAGGAGTCTCGCGCTCCACCGGCCCCTGGGGGAAGGGGGGTTGGGCCGGGCGCCGGCCGTGTGCCGTCACGCGCCGACGGGGTCCGGGTCCTCCGTGGCGTCCTCGGCGGGCTCCGCGGGGTGCGGGGCGGAGTCCATCGCCAGCCGCAGCAGCTGATGGCAGACCGCGCAGTGGCGGGTCAGATGCCGGTACGACGAGGCGGCCGCCAGATGGGCCCTCAGCAACGCCCGCGTCTCGTGCCGCACCGAAGCCGCCATACGCCACCTCCAGAGGGGGCCGACACCAACCAGGCCCTCCCTCCTGGGTAGCCAGCGAATGTGACGCCGTCAAGGGCGCCGACCGCGACGCGCCACGCCCCGGATCGACCGCCCATGAGCGATCCGGCGCTCTTCCCGCCCGCTTTCTTTCGGAACCCGGCTGGCCACGGGCATGCGAAAGGCCCGCTTCCCTTCGAAGGGGAGCGGGCCTCAGCGCTGTGCGGTCCTGACGGGATTTGCTGAATCCGATTGCGGCTGCGCCGCGGGCGCGGCCTCCACCTCGACAGGGGGTGGGCGGTGTTGTTGCCGGCGATACGAGTGAGGCCCGCACCTCTTCACGGGGTGCGGGCCTCAGCCACTATGCGGTCCTGACGGGATTTGAACCCGCGGCCTCCACCTTGACAGGGTGGCGAGCACTCCAAGCTGCTCCACAGGACCTTGTTTCGCGGCACTTTGTCTTGCGTTGTGCTGCGAGAAGGACTGTACAGGAGGGGGCGGGTCCTGGTCGAACTCACCCAGCGTGCCCGGTCGGTTACGGAGCCGCGGTGTCGATCGCCTTCACGATCCGCTTGTCGGAGACCGGGTACGCCGTGCCCAGCGCGTGCGCGAAGTAGCTGACCCGCAGCTCCTCCAGCATCCAGCGGATGTCCAGGACCTGCTGCGGCACCGGCCGGCCCTTCGGCAGCTGCTCCAGGAGCCAGGCGTACTCGTCCTGCATCTCGTGGACCTTCTCCATGCGGGTGGTGTCCCGCTGGACGTTGGTCGGCATCTGCTGGAGCCGGCGGTCGGCCGCCACCAGGTAGCGCATCAGATCGGGCAGCCGTCGTATACCGGCCCAGGTGACGAAGCCGGGCTTCACGAGGGCGTCCAGCTGCTTGCGGACGTCGGTCAGGTTCGCAAGGAGCGCGGGGCTCCGTACACCCTTCAGACGGCGCTCACAGGCCTGCCAGGCGGCCAGGACCTGCTGCACCTGCCCGACCGTACGGACCGTCGTGTCGACGATCTCGGCGCGCACCTTGTCGTAGAGCTTCCGGTACGACTCCTCGTCCCAGACCGGACCCCCGAAGTCGGCGATCAGCTTGTCCGCCGCCGCCATCGCGCAGTCGTCGAACAGGGCCTGGATCGTGCCGTGCGGGTTCGCCGACAGCGCGAGCTTCTGGGCGTTCGTCAGCTTCTCCGACGCGAACTTCGCAGGGTTCACCGGGATGTTGCGGAGGATGAGCCGGCGGGTGCCCTTCCACATCGCCTCGGTCTGCTCCTCCTCGGTGTCGAAGAGGCGGACCGAGACCGTGTCGCCGTCGTCGACGAGGGCCGGGTAGGCCTTCACCGGCTGGCCGGCCCGGCGGGTCTCGAAGACGCGGGTGAGGGTGCCGATCGTCCAGTCCGTGAGGCCCTTGCGCTCCAGGGACTCGCCGCCCTCGCGGGAGGCGGTGGCCGCGGCGGCCTGGGAGAGGGCCTGGCGTGCCTTCGGCTTCAGCCGGAGCTTCAGCGCCTCCAGGTCCTTGTCCTCGGCCAGCTTCCGGCGCCGTTCGTCGACGATCCGGAAGGTGATCTTCAGATGGTCCGGGACCTTCGCCCAGTCGAAGTCCTCGGCCTCGAAGGGCACGCCGACCATGCGTTTGAGTTCGCGGGCCATGGTGGTGGTCAGGGGCTCCTGCAACGGCACCGCCCTGTCCAGGAAACGCTGCGCGAAGTTCGGGGCCGGCACGTAGTTGCGGCGGATCGGCTTCGGGAGGGTGCGGATCAGCTCCGTGACCACCTCTTCCCTGAGGCCCGGGATCTGCCAGTCGAAGGCTTCGTCCGTCACCTGGTTGAGGACCTGGAGCGGGATGTGCACGGTCACGCCGTCCGCGTCCGCGCCCGGCTCGAACTGGTACGTCACCCGGAACTTCAGCTGCCCCTGCCGCCAGGAGTCCGGGTAGTCGGCCTTGGTGACCGCCTCCGCCGACTCCCGGATCAACATCTCGCGCTCGAAGTCCAGGAACTCCGGCTGCTCGTGCCGCTTGTGCTTCCACCAGGAGTCGAAGTGCGCGCCGGAGACGACGTGCTCGGGCACCCGCTGGTCGTAGAAGTCGAAGAGCGTGTCGTCGTCGACGACGATGTCCCGGCGCCGCGCCCGGTGCTCCAGCTCCTCGACCTCGCTCAGCAGCCTGCGGTTGTCGGCGAAGAACTTGTGGTGGGTCCGCCAGTCGCCCTCGACCAGGGCGTTGCGAATGAAAAGCTCGCGGCTGGCCTCGGGGTCGATCCGGCCGTAGTTGACCTTCCGGTCGGCGACGATCGGTACGCCGTACAGCGTGACCTTCTCGAACGCCATCACGGCCGCCTGGTCCTTCTCCCAGTGCGGTTCGCTGTACGTCCGCTTCAGGAGGTGCTCGGCGAGGGGTTCCACCCACTCCGGCTCGATCCTGGCGTTGACCCGGGCCCAGAGTCTGCTGGTCTCCACCAGCTCGGCCGACATCACGAACCGCGGCGTCTTCTTGAACAGCGCCGAGCCGGGGAAGATCGCGAACTTGGCGCTGCGGGCCCCCAGGTACTCGTTCTTCGCGCCGTCCTTCACGTCCTTCATCCCGATGTGGGAGAGGAGCCCGGCGAGCAGGGAGACGTGGACGCGGTCGCCGGGGGCGTCCTCCTCGTTGAGGTGGATGCCCATCTGCTTGGCGACCGTGCGCAGCTGCGTGTAGATGTCCTGCCACTCCCGGATGCGCAGGAAGTTCAGGTACTCCTGCTTGCACATCCGCCGGAAGGAGCTGGAGCCGCGCTCCTTCTGCTGCTCCCTGACGTACCTCCACAGGTTGAGGAAGGCGAGGAAGTCGCTGGTCTCGTCACGGAAGCGGGCGTGCTGCTGGTCGGCCTGGGTCTGCTTGTCGGCCGGGCGTTCACGCGGGTCCTGGATGGAGAGCGCGGCGGCGATGACCATGACCTCGCGGACACAGCCGTTCTTGTCGGCCTCCAGGACCATGCGGGCCAGGCGCGGGTCGACGGGCAGCTGGGCGAGCTTGCGGCCGCTGTCGGTGAGCCGCTTGCGGGTGTCCTTCTCGTCCGGGTTCAGGGCGCCCAGCTCCTGGAGCAGCTGCACACCGTCCCGGATGTTGCGGTGGTCCGGCGGGTCGATGAAGGGGAACTTCTCGATGTCGCCGAGGCCGGCCGCGGTCATCTGCAGGATGACGGAGGCGAGGTTGGTCCGCAGGATCTCGGCGTCGGTGAACTCCGGGCGGGCGAGGAAGTCCTCCTCGTCGTAGAGCCGGATGCAGACGCCGTCCGACGTACGGCCGCAGCGGCCCTTGCGCTGGTTCGCGCTGGCCTGCGAGATCGCCTCGATGGGCAGCCGCTGCACCTTGGTGCGGTGGCTGTAGCGGCTGATCCGGGCGAAGCCGGGGTCGATGACGTACTTGATGCCGGGCACGGTGAGGGAGGTCTCGGCGACGTTGGTCGCCAGAACGATCCTGCGTCCGGTGTGCGGCTGGAAGACCCGGTGCTGCTCGGCGTGCGAGAGCCGGGCGTACAGCGGCAGTACCTCGGTGAACCGGTAGTTCTTCTTCTGCAGCGCGTCGGCGGTGTCCCGGATCTCGCGCTCTCCCGAGAGAAAGACGAGGATGTCGCCCTTGCCCTCGGCCTGGAGCTCCTCGACGGCGTCGCAGATGGCGGTGATCTGGTCGCGGTCGGTGTCCTCGGAGTCCTCTTCGAGGAGGGGCCGGTAGCGGACCTCCACGGGGTACGTCCGGCCGCTGACCTCGACGATCGGGGCGTCCCCGAAGTGCCGGGAGAACCGCTCGGGGTCGATGGTGGCGGAGGTGATGACGACCTTGAGGTCGGGCCGGCGCGGCAGCAGCTGGGCCAGGTAGCCCAGCAGGAAGTCGATGTTGAGGGACCGCTCGTGGGCCTCGTCGATGATGATCGTGTCGTAGGCGCGCAGCTCGCGGTCGGTCTGGATCTCGGCGAGCAGGATGCCGTCCGTCATCAGCTTGACGAAGGTGGCGTCGGGGTTCACCTGGTCGGTGAAGCGGACCTTCCAGCCGACGGCCTCCCCGAGGGGCGTCCGCAGCTCCTCGGCGACCCGCTCGGCGACGGTACGGGCGGCGATCCGGCGGGGCTGGGTGTGCCCGATCATGCCGCGTACGCCGCGTCCGAGCTCCAGACAGATCTTGGGGATCTGGGTGGTCTTCCCGGAGCCGGTCTCACCGGCGACGATCACGACCTGGTGGTCGCGTATCGCCTCCGCGATCTCGTCCTTCTTCTGGCTGACGGGCAGCTGCTCGGGGTACGAGACGGCGGGTACGACGGCGCGCCGGCCGGCCATCCGCTCCTCGGCCCTGGCGACCTCCGCCTCGATCTCGGCGAGGACGGCGGCCCGGGCCTCCGGTTTACGGATCTTGCGCGCGCCTTCCAGCCTGCGCCCGAGCCGGTGCGCGTCGCGCAGTGAGAGCTCGGTCAGGCGAGGGGCGAGGGGGCCCAGGGCGGGGGCGGGATGCGTAGACATACGCGGTCCAGGATCTCACCTCGGAGAAATTCCTGGCGAACGCTTTTGCCTCCGGCGGTTTGGCCGAGGGTGCCGGGGCGGGTGCGGTGTTTCGGGTGCGGGTGGGCGGGGGGTGCTCGCGCAGTTCCCCGCGCCCCTTACGGAGCCTGCGCAGCCGTGTCCCTACGGGGTTCGCTGGGTGGGGGCGGTGGGGGTGTCGGCGGGGGGCGCGGCGGCGGTTGCGGCGGAGGCCGCTGCCATGGACTTGGCCGTGTTCGAGACGGCCTTGATGCCCAGGTACGCCGTGGTCATGCTGCTCACCGCCGTGAAGGCGGCGGTGAGGACGCCGATGATCACGGACTCGTTGCCGTTGAGCCGCCAGACGCCGAAGACCGCGACTCCGGCGATTGCGAGGTTGCTGACGACGACGGCGAGGAGGCCGTAGCGCGCACGGTCCTTCTCCAGCTGTATGTCCTGGTCCCGGCTCATCTTCCCCACCCTGGCGACGTGTTGACCCGCCAGAACCTAGCGGCGGCGGGTCACGACGCCAAGGAGATTCAGGACGTGGCGGGTAAGAGGTCGCACGCACAACGGAGTCGGCCGGTGGAGTGCTGTCAGGCTGCACGCATGAGTGAGACGGTCTTTCGGTACACGGGCAGACAACGCGTGGTGATGTGGGCATGGGCGCTGCTGATGGCGGTGTGGGCGGGGGCCGTGACGGTGGACGCCGGCCGGGACCTCGCCGCGCACCGGATCGGCGCGGCCGTGCCCCTGTGGCTGGTGCTGGGACTCATACCGACCGTGCTGTTCGTTGTGCTGGCCGGCATGTCGACGGGGGTCACCCGCATCGACGCCCAGGGTCTGCGTACCCGGGGGATGACCGGGCGGCGGCGGGTGGCCTGGTCGGAGATCGAGAGCGTCCACGAGCTCGCGGGCCGGGGCCGCCGGGGCACGATCACGCAGATCGGCGTCACCAGGTCCGACGGAAAGTCCTTCCTGCTGCCCATCCCCTATACGTCCGGAGTCATCCTCGAAGACCCCGACTTCTACGACAAGCTCCTGCTGATCCGCCGGGAGTGGAAGAAGCACACCGGGGCGGGCGGGGCATGAGCGGCGACGCATGAAAACAGCCCCTCCGGAATCCCGGAGGGGCTGTCTGTTGTGGCTGGGGCCGGGGTCGAACCGGCGACCTATCGCTTTTCAGGCGATCGCTCGTACCAACTGAGCTACCCAGCCACGAGGTTTCACGTGAAACCCCAGCGGTCCTGACGGGATTTGAACCCGCGGCCTCCACCTTGACAGGGTGGCGAGCACTCCAAGCTGCTCCACAGGACCAAGCTGTGCGTGCAACAGTGTTGCACACGATCTTGCGTGCCCCCAACGGGATTCGAACCCGTGCTACCGCCTTGAAAGGGCGGCGTCCTGGGCCGCTAGACGATGAGGGCGTACTACCAGGTGCTGCTCTGCTTCGTCTGTGCGTCCAGGGACGTGAGAAGCATGTGACTCCGCTTCCCCTGTAAGGTTCCGCTTCTCTTTCGCCTCTTGTCGAGGTTCCGGACGGTCAAGCCCTGACCGGCGCCCTTGGGCACGACGTGACTGTACTACGAGGGCGGGACCTGGGCCAAACCGATAGCTGCGCAGGCTCAGGGCTGGTTGCCTTCCGGGAGGTGACGGCTGACCTCGGCCGTCGTCTCGCCCAGGCCGCCCAGTTTGATCTCGTCCCAGGCCTGGAGCCGGCGGCTGTCCCGGTCGAAGTAGAGGATCGAGGCCTCGATCGGGTCCGGGTACCTGCCCTCCACGGCCCGCAGCCCGCTGCCGCCCGTGGAGCCCTCCACGCGGAGCCGGGTGCCGTGCGGGAGGAGCTCGGTCTGCTCGTGGTGGAGGTGGCCCGCCAGGACCAGGGGCACCTCGCCGTCCGTCATCCGGGCCGCCGACGGCTCGTGGACGATCGCGACGTCCACCGGGGTGTCCGCCGCCCGCTGCTCCCGCAGGGCCGTGGCGAGGCGGTCCCCGGCCAGCTCCTCGGCCGCGTCGCCGCCGGGGACGGACGAGCGGTCGGGGGTGAACTGGGGGTCGCCGATCCCGGCGAAGCGCAGCCCGGCGATCGTCTCGGCGCGGCCGTCGTCCAGGACGTGCACGTTCTTCATCCGGGAGAGGTAGCGCTGGGTGGTGCGCGAGTCGTGGTTGCCCCGGACCCAGACGTACGGCACGCCCAGGTCGGCGACGGGGTCCAGGAAGCCGTTCTCGGCCGCGGTGCCGTGGTCCATGGTGTCGCCGGAGTCGACGATCACGTTCACCTTGTACTGCTCCACCAGCGAGGCGATGATCTTCCAGCTCGCCGGGTTCAGGTGGATGTCGGAGACGTGCAGGACGCGGAGGGTGGCCGGGTCCGGGGAGTAGGCGGGGAGCGTGGACGTGACGTCGTACAGCTTCGTCACGTTGGTGACCAGGCGGGCAAGTTCCTTCTGGTAGACGTCGAATTCGGTGACGATGCTGCGCGCGTTGCCGACCAGGGCCGGGGCGGAGGAGAGCAGGCCGGAGAACCTCGGTTCCAGGACCGACTCGGGGTTCCAGGTGGCGAACGCGGTCGCGCCGGACGAGGCGAGCAGGGCGAGGGCGAGGCCGCCGGCGGTCAGGGCGCGGCGCGGGCGGCGGTAGACGGCGAGGCCGAGGGCGGTGGCGCCGGCGACGACGGCCACGCAGGAGCGTACGGCCAGGTCGAGGGTGCCGTGCTCGACGTCGTGGGCGACCTCGTCCTGGAGTCCGGAGAGGCGCTCGGGGTGGTCCACCAGCGCCTGGGCGCGGACCGGGTCGAGCTGGTCGACGTTGACGTCGAGGCGGACGGGGCCGGCGTGGGTGTCCAGGTAGAGGGCGCCCAGCGGGGAGACGTTGATCTTCGTGCCGCCGGTGAAGGACGGGCGCAGGGTCATCGTCGTGTCCATCGGACCGACCTGGGCACGGACGTTCCCGACGATCAGCAGGCCGAGCCAGGCGCCGACGAGGACGACGGCGGCCAGGCCGAGGACGCGGCTCCAGGCGGGCGGCCGGTGCGCCTCGGGGGCCAGTTCCAGGACGGGCAGGGGGGCGCGGGTTCCGGTTCGGGGCCCGGCCTCGGCTCGGGCTGGGGACCGGGCTCGGGTTCGGGTGCGGACGCGGGCCATTGGTGCCGTATGCCCAGGCTTGGGGGCTGATATGCGGGGCCCGTGGCTTGCATGTCCGGGGGTTCGCGGCTCTCGTACGGGCGTTCCGTACCGGACAATGGGCCTGTGCTGGAGATGACGCGCGAGGAGTTCGAGGAACTGGTCGCCGAGGCGCTCGACCGGATCCCGCCGGAGCTGACCCGGCTGATGGACAACGTGGCGGTGTTCGTCGAGGACGAGCCGGACGATCCGTCGGACCCCGAGCTGCTCGGGCTCTACGAGGGGACTCCGCTCACCGACCGCGGGGAGTGGTACGCGGGTGTGCTGCCGGACCGGATCACCGTCTACCGCGGGCCGACGCTGCGGATGTGCGCGTCGCGCGAGGAGGTCGTCGCGGAGACCGAGGTGACGGTGGTGCACGAGATCGCCCACCACTTCGGCATCGACGACGCCCGCCTGCACGCGCTGGGGTACGGCTGACGGGTGCCCCGCGCGTTGCGTGTCCTCTTGTGGGCGGCGGGAGTTGGGCAGGTTGACTTCTTTCTCCGCCCCGGAGGTGGCCGCCGTGCGCCCCTTGTACGTACCCGTCCGTCTGGCCGTCACGGTGATGGCGGTCGCGGCCGCCGCCGGCTGCGTGAACGTGGGGGACGACGCGGGCAGGGCGAAGCCGTCGCACTCCGCGGGGCACCGGGACGGTCAGGTGGCGGACGGCGGGACCGGGGTGTCCGGCGAGGGCGACGCGGGGTACGGCGGTGCCGTGGCCGACGGGAAGCGCGGGCACGGGGAGAAGGCGAAGCCGGGGGAGTCGGCGTCGGCGTCCGCGAAGCCGACGAAGGGGTCGAGCGCGGTGCCGGCGGTGCCGGTGAAGCCGGGCGGGAGCGCGCCGCCGGGGGTGCCGGCCGGGCCCACCGGGGCCCCGACGACGCCCGCGCCGCCGGCCGCCTCGCCCACCCCGCCGCCGGACTCCCCCACCCCGCCGCCCCCGGCGAGCGATCCGCCGTCGGCCGAGCCGTCCTCGTCGGCGCACGAGGACACGGGGACGCAGCTGGTCCAGCGGGAGCCGGCGCCGGCGGCGGGGACACCGGCGTAAGCGGGGGCTGGGTGCCGTTGCGGCGGTGGAAGCTCTGGTGATCTCGGGTCGGGGAAGAAGACGGTGGGGTCGGGTGTTGGGGGACCTGTAGGGCTACGCGTCCGGTCTGTCTGATCCGGTGTACGTGATCCGGTGTAGGTGATCCGTGTGTCGGTGGACTGGCGTGAGCGTCGACAGGGTTGTGGTGGGGCTGCTGTGAGCTGCGAGGATGTGGCTCGGTTTGCCTTCGTGGGTGTTGGGTGCGTATGGTGGTAGATCGTTTGATCCCATTTGCCCGGCGCCACCGCAGAGCGCGCCGTGTGGCGCGTACTCTCCCTTGCCGTGGCGGACCGCATTGAGGCGGTCGTGAGCGAATCACGGAGTTGACGGGCGCGTGCCGAAGAGACTCCGGAAGGTTTCGCATTCGCATGTCCGTGTCCAGTAATGATCAGATCGTCGTGCCCGAGAACACCCAGGACGACGAGCTGGTGACCCAGGTCTCCGAGGAGACCGCTGACACCACCGACACCACCCCCCAGACCACCTTCGCCGACCTCGGCCTCCCCGAGGGCGTCGTGCGCAAGCTCGCGCAGAACGGCGTGACGACCCCCTTCCCGATCCAGGCCGCGACCATCCCGGACGCTTTGGCCGGCAAGGACATCCTCGGCCGTGGCCGCACCGGCTCCGGCAAGACCCTCTCCTTCGGTCTGCCCACCCTGGCCACCCTGGCCGGCGGCCGTACCGAGAAGAAGCGCCCGCGCGCCGTCATCCTCACCCCCACCCGTGAGCTGGCGATGCAGGTCGCGGACGCCCTCCAGCCCTACGGCGACGTCGTCGGCCTGAAGATGAAGGTCGTCTGCGGCGGTACATCCATGGGCAACCAGATCTACGCCCTGGAGCGCGGCGTCGACATCCTCGTCGCCACCCCGGGCCGTCTGCGCGACATCATCAACCGCGGCGCCTGCTCCCTGGAGGACGTGCAGATCGCGGTCCTCGACGAGGCCGACCAGATGTCCGACCTGGGCTTCCTGCCCGAGGTCACCGAGCTGCTCGACCAAATCCCGGCCGGCGGCCAGCGCATGCTCTTCTCCGCGACCATGGAGAACGAGATCTCCACGCTGGTCAAGCGCTACCTGGTCGACCCGGTCTCGCACGAGGTCGACGCCGCCCAGGGCGCGGTCACGACCATGTCGCACCACATCCTCATCGTGAAGCCCAAGGACAAGGCGCCGGTCACCGCGGCCATCGCCTCCCGCAAGGGCCGCACGATCATCTTCGTCCGCACCCAGCTGGGCGCCGACCGCGTCGCCGAGCAGCTGCGCGACTCGGGTGTGAAGGCCGACGCGCTGCACGGCGGTATGACGCAGGGGGCCCGGACCCGGACCCTCGCCGACTTCAAGGACGGTTACGTCAACGTCCTCGTCGCCACCGACGTCGCCGCCCGCGGCATCCACGTCGACGGCATCGACCTGGTGCTGAACGTCGACCCGGCCGGCGACCACAAGGACTACCTGCACCGGGCCGGCCGTACCGCCCGCGCGGGCCGCACCGGCACGGTCGTCTCCCTCTCCCTGCCGCACCAGCGCCGCCAGATCTTCCGGCTGATGGAGGACGCGGGCGTCGACGCCGGGCGTCACATCATCAACTCCGGTACGGCCTTCGAGCCCGAGGTCGCCGAGATCACCGGCGCCCGTTCGATGACCGAGGTCCAGTCCGAGTCCGCGGCCAACGCGGCGCAGCAGGCCGAGCGCGAGGTCGCCCAGCTCACCAAGGAGCTGGAGCGGGCGCAGCGCCGGGCCGCCGAACTGCGCGACGAGGCCGACCGGCTGGTCGCCCGGGCCGCCCGCGAGCGCGGCGAGGACCCGGAGACCGCGGTGGCCGAGGCGCAGGCCGAGGCCGAGGCCGTGGTGGTCGAGGAGGCCGCCGTGGCGGCCGAGCCGACGGTTCCGGCGGCGCGGGAGACCGAGCGCCGGGACAACCGGGAGCGTGGCTTCGAGAAGCGTTCCTTCGACCGTGACCGGGACCGCGGCGACCGCCCGTTCAACCGTGACCGGGACCGTGGCTTCGAGCGCCGTGACGACCGTCGTGACGACCGCGGTGGCCGTCCCTTCGAGCGCCGGGAAAACCGCGAGCGCGGTTTCGAGCGCCGTGACGACCGCCGTCCCTTCGACCGCGACGACCGTGGCGGCGACCGTGGTGGCCGTTCCTTCGACCGCGACCGGGACCGCACCGACCGTCCGTTCAACCGTGACCGCCGGGACGACCGTGGTGGCTTCCGCCGCGACGAGCGTCGTGACGACCGGGGCGACCGCGGCAACCAGGGTGACCGCGGCGGGTTCCGCCGTGACGACCGCGGTGGCCGTTCCTTCGACCGTGACCGTGACGACCGTGGCGGCCGCTCCTTCGAGCGTCGCGACGACCGCGGCGGCTTCCGCCGGGACGACCGTCCCTCCGGCCACCGTGGCAGCGACCGTCCGTTCAACCGCGACCGCCGCGACGACCGCCCGGGCTTCCGCAGCGGCGGCCACAGCGGCCACGACCGCCCGTTCGGCCGTCGTGACGACCACCGTGGTTCGTCCTCCGGCTCCACCGGCTCCTTCGGCCGCCGTGACGACAAGCCGCGCTGGAAGCGCAACGGCTGACACCGAGTGAGCTGAGGAAGGGCCCGTACGACGACCTGTCGTACGGGCCCTTCCGCGTTCCCGGCCGTGGTCCCCCCGCCAACGGCCTTCTGTTCACGGTCAATTCACTGTTGATGCCTGTGGGCCGGTTGTTAACATCCTTTGACTTTTTAAACTTCCTGGGGGGTTCCTTGAGCCGGCATGTCCGGATCGCACTCACTCTTGTCAGCCTGGCCGCCCTCGGCGCCGGTTCGCTGACCACCGCGGGCACGGCCGCCGCGGACACCACCCCGACGCCGATCGAGACGATCGGCGTCTACGGCATCGACTACGCGGGCGGTTTCCTGACGACCGTGGAGCACACGCCGAGCGGCTACCAGTGGGTGGTCGGCCGGAACATCTCGGCGGACGGTTCCACGGTGCTGGAGAAGACGTACCGCGGATTCGCCGACACGTACGCCTTCGGCGGCCATGTCCAGCGGGTGTCGTGCGACGCGGGTCCGCAGGGCTGTGTGCCGATGCGTACCTTCGGCAACACCTGGGTCGGCGACTTCATGGACGACGGCACCGGCAAGCAGACGGCCGAGATCCACCTGACCGACAACACGATGGACGGCGGTCCCGAGCCGACGGTCACCGGCGGCCGTTTCGTCGACGCCACCGGCCGCTACTACGTCTACCAGGCGTCCTCCACCGGCAAGCAGTACGTCGACGCGGTGAACCCGTACCGCTACGAGGACGTCCGGCTGACCCGGTCCGTCACCGCCGCCTCCGTGTGGGGTTCGACGCTGTGGGCGCCGGGCACCGGCAACGGCGTCGTCACCGGATACGACCTGGAGGCGAAGAAGACGGTCGCGACCGTCTCCACCGGCGCTCCCTGCACGGTCAAGGAGCTCCAGGTCGTCGGCCGCTGGATCTACTGGAACTGCGGTCCGGCGGGGGCCGCGGGCGTGTACGACCGTACGGCGAAGAAGAACATCAAGGTGCCCTCCGGCCCGGCGCTCGTCGGCGACGGCTACCTCGTCCAGCACGACCGGACCGCCGGCAAGCTGATGCTGACGGACTTCCACACCGGGACGGCGGCCGCGGCGCGCGCGATCGCCGACCTGCCCGCCGGACAGACCACCGACCAGCGGCGGCTGACCTGGTCCGTGGACAAGTTCGGCGGCGACATCGCGTACGTCGGTCCGGACCACGTGATCCGGATCGTGCCGAGCGGGGTGCCGACCCAGTCCCTGACCGGGATCGAGTCGGACGTGGACGACTCGGACGAGGACGCCAGGGAAGGCGTCTCGGGCAGCACCACCTGGGACAGCCTCTGGCAGCTCAGCAAGCCCGCGAACTGGACCTTCACCGTGAGGGACAGCCACGGACACGCCGACCGCACCATCAAGGGCAGCGGAGCCTCGATCGACCTCGACTGGGACGGGACGAACGACAAGGGCGGCTACCCGGTCAACGGGCCGAAGACCTGGACGCTGACCGCCACCGCCGTCGAGGGCTCGGGCACGTACACGACGAGCGGGAAGTTCGGCTACACCGGCGGCACGCAGGGCTTCCACGACCAGAGCGGGTACAGCTACGGCGACCTGGCCACCCTCAGCTCCTCCGGCGGCCTCACGCTGCACTCCACCACCGGCAACGGCAGGTTCAGCGGGAAGTGGGCCGCCTTCGGCTGGCCGGCGGGCACGGTCGCCGTGCCGTTCGGGGACATGACCGACGACCGGTGCGCCGAGATGCTGGTGCGGATGCCGAACGGGGAGCTGCGCCGGTACGACGGCAAGTGCGGGGGCTCCTACAAGCCGTCCGACAAGCACGTCTCCCTCGGCACCGGCTGGAACGCGTACAACGTGCTCACCGCCCCCGGCGACCTCACCGGCGACGGCCGGACCGACCTGCTGGCCCGCAAGGCGTCCACCGGGGACGTCTACCTGTTCGCCGACGGCGGCAACGGCAAGCTGAAGGCCGGGGTCAAGATCCGTACCTGGTCGGCGTACACGAAGATCGTCGGCGCCGGTGACCTGAACGGCGACGGTTTCGGGGACGTGCTGGCGGTGGACAAGGCCGGGACGCTGTGGCGCTACGACGGCACCGGGACGGGCCAGGTGAAGGAGCGGGTGAAGGTCGCCGCGCACTGGAACGCCTCGTACAACGCGGTCGTGGGCGTCGGCGACATCACCGGGGACGGCAGGAACGACCTGGTGATGCGGGACACCGCGGGCAACCTGTACCGGCAGACGGGCACGGGCAAGGGATCCTTCGCGGCGCGCGTGAAGATCGCGACGGGCTGGCAGGGCTACAAGGCGCTTTTCTAGCCAAGTTGTGATGCATGTCACGCCCCCGGCGAGGGAATCGCTGGGGGCATGACAGATGACGCGACAGGCACGCCGCTCCCCGACGCACTCCCCGACGCACTCTCCGACGAGGAACGGCTGGCCCAGCTCGGCTACACCCAGGTCCTGGCCCGCCGTATGTCGGCCTTCTCGAACTACGCGGTCTCCTTCACGATCATCTCGGTCCTCTCCGGCTGTCTCACCCTCTACCTCTTCGGCATGGTCACCGGCGGCCCGGCCGTGATCACCTGGGGCTGGGTGGCCGTAGGCCTGATGACCCTCTTCGTCGGCCTCTCGATGGCCGAAATATGCTCCGCCTACCCGACCTCGGCGGGCCTGTACTTCTGGGCCCACCGCCTGGCCCCGCCGCGCAGCGCGGCCGCCTGGGCCTGGTTCACGGGCTGGTTCAACGTGCTCGGCCAGGTGGCGGTGACGGCGGGCATCGACTTCGGCGCCGCGTACTTCCTCGGCGCCTACCTGAACCTGCAGTTCGACTTCGAGGTCACCCCGGGCCGGACGATCCTCCTCTTCGCGGGGATCCTCGTGCTGCACGGCCTCCTCAACACCTTCGGCGTCCGCATCGTCGCGATCCTCAACAGCGTCAGCGTGTGGTGGCACGTGCTCGGCGTCCTGGTGATCGTCGGCGCGCTGACCTTCGTCCCCGACCACCACCAGTCGGCGTCCTTCGTCTTCACCGAGTTCGTGAACAAGACGGGCTGGAGCAGCGGCCCGTACGTCGTCCTCCTCGGCCTCCTGATGGCCCAGTACACCTTCACCGGCTACGACGCCTCGGCGCACATGACCGAGGAGACCCACGACGCGTCGACGGCCGGCCCGAAGGGCATCGTCCGCTCGATCTGGACGTCCTGGATAGCCGGCTTCGTCCTCCTCCTCGGCTTCACGTTCGCGATCCAGTCGTACGACAAGGAGCTGGCGTCCCCGACCGGCGCGCCGCCCGCCCAGATCCTCCTCGACGCGCTCGGCGCCACCACCGGCAAGCTCCTCCTGCTCGTCGTGATCGGCGCCCAGCTCTTCTGCGGGATGGCCTCGGTCACGGCCAACAGCCGCATGATCTACGCCTTTTCACGCGACGGGGCGCTGCCGTTCTCCCGTGTCTGGCACACGGTCAGCCCGCGCACCCGCACCCCCGTGGCGGCGGTCTGGCTGGCGGCTCTCGGCGCCCTCGTGCTGGGTCTGCCCTACCTGATCAACTCCACGGCCTACGCCGCCGTGACGTCGATCGCCGTGATCGGCCTCTACGTGGCGTACGTGATCCCGACGCTGCTGCGGGTGCGGAAGGGCGACGCGTTCGAGCGCGGGCCCTGGCACCTGGGCCGCTGGTCGCAGGTGGTCGGCGTGATCTCGGTGACCTGGGTCGTCATCATCACCGTCCTCTTCATGCTCCCGCAGGTCTCCCCGGTCACCTGGAAGTCCTTCAACTACGCCCCGGTCGCCGTCCTCGTCGTCCTCGGCTTCGCCGCGATCTGGTGGCAGGCCTCGGCCCGCCACTGGTTCCTCAACGCGGACAGAGCACGTGCGGAGGACCCCGCCAAACTGGTCGATCTCTGACCCACCGGACCACGCCCGTCCCACTTCTGCCACACGACGCGGCCACGACCCCGATACCCGATCGGCGAGACGCCTCCGTCCGGCTATGCTCGGGGAGGCAACCTCGCCTGGGCCGTTAGCTCAATTGGCAGAGCAGTGGACTTTTAATCCATTGGTTGTGGGTTCGAGTCCCACACGGCCTACCGGACACGGGCAGGGGACATCACCCCTGCCCTGCTGTGCAGCGCCTGAGCCGACTTCGGTCGGGTCGGGCGCTGTGTCGTTTTCTGTTCCTGGTGTGTGCGTCGCGTGAACGAGAGTGAGCGTGGTCCGCGAAAGCCTGAGGGGATGTCGGGTGGCGTAGGACAATCCCGGCATGACGGGGAGCGGCGCCAGTCTGTACGCAACGATCACCGAACTCGCGGGCCGGTTGGAGCCCTTGGACGGCAGGGAGCCGGATCCAGCGGTGCTCCGGGAGTTCGCCGATGCCCTCCTGGCCCGCTCCGGCGCCCCCGGCCAGCTGCACGCCACCGCCGCGGCGCTGCGTGGTGCGCTTGAAAGGAGACCGTCCGCGGCCGGACGGCGCAGGCTGCTGGTGGTTCTGGACGCCGTGATGAGCGGGGTGTTCGAGCAGACCGGCCACCCGGAGGACCTTGTCGCCGCCGTGGACCTGAGCCGGGAGACCGTCGCCTCGGCGGACGGCATGCTGCGGGACGGGGTCTCCCCCGCCGTCCTGGCCTGGCTCCGGTACTCGCGCACGCTGCTCGGCGATCCCCGGCTGGGCCGTGCGGAGCTGACCGGACTGGTTCCCCTGCTGGTACACGGTGTCGGGGTGTGCGAGCGGCTGCGGCTGCCCGAAGGGCGGGAGGGGCTGCTGACGGAGATCGCTCTGGTGATCCACGCGTGGCACGGCCGGCCGGGTGAGGTGACGTCGGCGGAGCTGGACGAGGTCGTCGAACCCCTCCTGGAGCTGGAGCTGCCGACCGACGACTCCACCCTCACCCAGGCCCTGCTGTCAGTGCTCGGCACGCTGCACGTGAAGCGGTTCCACCGGTCGGGCCTGCGGGACCACGGTGACCTGGCGGTGGACATGTACACCCGGCTCGCGGCCCGGGCCCGACCCAGCGCCTCGCTGTCCGTGACGCTGGGCGACATGCTCTACCGCAGGTACGACCTGTTCGGGGAACCCGCCGACCTGGACCGGGCGGTCGAGGCGCTGCGGTCGGGGCTGGCCGCCGATCCGGCCGAGAAGCCGGAGGCGACGGCGGCCCTCCAGGTCTCCCTGGCCAAGGCGCTGTTCGAACGGGCGGCGCGGGATCTGTCGGAGGACGACTGGCACTCGGCCGACGTCGCGTTCCGGACAGCCACCGGCAGCGGTGCCGAGATCCGAGGGCACATCACCAGCGCGCTGAGCGCGCGGGCCCGGGCGGAGGCGGCGTTCGTCGCGAGCGTGGACCCCTCCGCGCCGGACGCCGAACAGCGGACGGCGCAGGTCCACCGGCTCATCGGCGCGGCCGCCGGTGCCGACGGCGGGGCAGCGGCCACGCCCGGGGACGACGACGGTCCCGGCCCGCTGGTGATGCGGTTGGTCGACCGTTACCTGGCGACCCGTACGGCCGCCGATCACCGGCGTGCCGTGGCAGCCGTCCGGGAGGCGGGCCGGACGGCGTCGGGAGAGCCGCCGCTGTGGACCCGTACGTACCTGGCCGACCTGCTGCTCGGCGGCTACGAGACGACCGGCTCGCGCAGCGACCTCGAAGAGGCCGTCGGCCTGTTCCGGGAACTGCTGTCCGACGGGCCCGCGGACTCGGACGACGGACGTGCGGACCGCGCCAGACTTCTCTCGCAGCTGTCCGGCGCCCTGGTCTTCCGGTTCGAGTACGTCGGCGACCAGACGGAACTCGACGACTCGATCGCCGCCATGCGCGAGTCCGTCGCCCTGACCCCCGTGGGCAGTGCCGGGACGATCCGTGCCGAGCGGCTGGGAAACCTGACGGGCAAGCTCATGTACCGAGCCGAGCTGCTCGGTTCCCTGACCGATGTCAACGAGGCGGTCACCGTGGGGACGGAAGCCGTCCGCCTCTTCGGGACCTTGGCGGATCAGGTGAGGCTGCTCACCCTGCTGAGCAATCTCGCCGGTGCGCACCGCCGGCGCTACCAGATGCGGGGCGACGAGGCGGATCTGGACGCGGCACTGGACGCCCTGCGGCGCGTGCTCGCACTGAGCGTGGAGGGCACCCCGGAACACGTACGCGGGCTGAGCAACCTGGGGTCGTGTCTGCTGATCGCCGACCTGGCCGGGCGTGAGACCCGCGACGAGGGCATCACCCTGGTCCGGGCCGCGCTGGCCGGGACCCCGCCGGGACACCCCCAGCACTACTCCCGGAGCGTCAACCTCGCCAACGTGCTGCTGGCCCGCTGGTACCGCACCCGCGACCGGACCGACGTGGACGAGGCCGTCGCCCTGCTGCGGGCCCGGCTGGCGGTCGACGACGCCGCGGCCGCGCGGCGCCGCCGGGCGGACGGCATGTTCCTCCTGGCGGGAGCGCTCAGCAGCCTCGACGAGGAGACCCCGGAGCCGGCGGCGGCACGGGAGGCCGCCCGGCTGTACGCCGAGTGCGCCAGGTCGCCGCTGGTTCCCGCCGCCCAGCGGATCCAGGCGGCCTCCCGGTGGGCCGCTCTCAGCGAGGCGCAGGGCGACCTGGACGGGTCGGCCGGTGCGCTGGCCGCCTGGTCCCTCGCGGTCGGGCTGCTGCCCGTGGCCGCCTGGCGCGGCCTCGGCCGCTCGGACCAGGAGACCCAGCTGTCCGAGGGGACGGGTACGGCGTCGGCCGCCGCGGCCTGCGCCCTGGAAGCGGGGCGGCCGCGGCTGGCGGTGGAGTTCCTGGAACAGGGCCGCTCCGTGCTGTGGACGCAGCTTCTCCAGTCGCGCGCCGAGGCCGGTGCCCTGGCCCTGCTGCCCGCCGGCCTCGGCGCCGAACTCCGTCAGGTGGGCGCGGCGCTGGAGGAGGCCGCCGCGTCCCCCGAGACGCCGTCGGACCGGCTCGTCACGCTGGCCCGACGCTGGGACGTTCTGGTGGAACGGGCCGGGGACGAGCTGGGTGGCGGCAGCCCCTTCGCGCCACCCTCCTACGACACGCTCGCGACGGCCGGGGCCGGGGGGCCGGTGGTGCTGGTCAACGTGACGGCTCGGCGCAGCGACGCGATCGTCGTGTTCCCGCCGCCCGCGGAGCCGCTCGTCGTCTCGTTGCCGGGCCTGGACCTGGCGGAGGCGGCGCGCAGGGCGGCCGACTTCCTGGAGGCGGTACACGACCAGGGCACCGCGCGGCCCGAGGGCCATGTGGCCCTGCAGATGACCATGGCGGCCGCCCTGGAGTGGCTGTGGGAGACCGTTGCCGAGCCGGTGCTCGACCGGCTCGGCCTGGCCGACGCCGGAAGCGGGGTACCCCACAAGCGGATCTGGTGGTGTCCGACCGGACCCCTCACCCTGCTGCCGCTGCACGCCGCCGGGATCGTGGGCGGCGCGGAGGGCACCTGGCGGCGCGTCGTTCCTTCGTACACCCCCACGCTCCAGTCGCTGGTCCGCGCCCACCCGGAGGGGACGGACGCGGACCCGGCGGTCTTCGGGCGGGACGGAGGAAAGCTGCTGACGGTGGCGGTGTCGGACGCGCCGGGCCAGCCGCGGCTGCGGCACGTGGTGTCGGAGGCGGCGGGGATCGCCGGGCGGTTTCCCGGGCTGGCGCACACCGCGCTGGTCGATGCCGAGGCCACCCGCGACCGGGTGCGGCGCGAGCTGGCGGACTGCTCGTGGGCGCACTTCGCCTGTCACGGCAGGCAGGTTCCGAACGAGGCGTCCGACAGCGCGATCCTGCTCCACGACGGTGCGCTGACGGTCCGTGAGATGGCCCGGATCCGCCCGGCAGGGGCGGAGCTGGCCTATGTGTCGGCGTGCCGGACGGCGGCCGGCAGCATGGTGCTGCCGGACGAGGCCCAGCATCTGGTGGCCGGGCTCCAACTGGCCGGGTTCGGGCACGTGGTCGGTACCCTCTGGGCTGTCGGCGACCGGTCGGCGGCGGTCACCGCGGACCGCTTCTACGATGTCCTGCGGGCGTGCGGCTCCCCCGCGGCCGCCATCGCCTCCGCCGCGGAACTGCTGCGCACCGAGCACCCGTTGGAGCCGTCGGTGTGGGCGGGCTATGTCCATTTCGGGCCTTGAGGAAGGGCCGAGCCGGCCCTGGGAAGGAGCGGAGGGGCCATGTCCGATCCGGGGATGTTCTTCGCGCTGCTGGTCGATCCCGAGGACGCTGCGCCGGGGCCGCTACGGCTGGAGCTCCCGCCCGGCACGTCTGCGGCCGTCGCCGCCGCTGCCCTCGCCGCGGTGTTCCACGCCGACCCGGGCCTGGAGCGCGTCGAGGTGACCGTGGGCGGGCAGCCGCTCGGCGTCTCGCGCCGCGAACGGTTCGCCGGGGCGCTCTCCGAGATGGGCTCGCGGGAGTTCGGCGGCGGTGATCACGCGGCGCTTCCGGGCCTGTCACGGCGGTTCGCCCTGCTGCGGTTCGCGTGCCGGGACTGCGACCTGGCCGTCCTGCGGGTGCACGCCGACGGGCAGCCTCCGTCCTGCCCGGACCACGGCCCCATGGAACTGACGCGATGACTCCGGAGACGCTGGGAAAGGGCGCCGCCGACGTGTTCGCCGGCCGCTTCTTCCTGGTCAGCTACCTCCCGACGCTCGCCCTGAGCCTCTTCGTGCTGGTCCTCGTCAGGGCCGGCGCGCCGGGGGAGCAGATCGACCTCGGCGCGGCGTGGCGCGCGGCCGCCCGGCTGGACGCGGGAGAGATCACCCTGCTCGTGCTGGCGGTGACGCTGGCCGCGCTGGTCTCCCATCCGCTGCAACTGCCCCTGGTCCGGCTGCTGGAGGGGTACTGGCCGGCTGCCCTGCGGCCGGTGCGCGCACTCGGTGTCCGACGGCAGACGCGGCTGCGCGACCGGCTGGAGGCCGAGGCGAACCGACTGGACGAGTCGATGACCGACGCCGAGATCCAGGCGGCCGGCACGGCGGGGACCCGGCTGCGTCGGCTCTTCCCGCCGACGGACCGGCTGCTGCCCACCGCGCTGGGCAATGCCCTGGCCGCGACGGAACACCGGGCGGGCGCCGGCTACGGCTGGGACGCGGTCGTGGCGTGGCCGCGGCTGTACCCGGTGCTCGGCGCGCCGCTGCGCGCCGTCGTCGACGACCGGCGCAACACCCTGGACGTGACGGTCAGGCTCGCCGCGACCGCCTTCATGGCGGGGGCCGCGACGGTGGCCCTGCTGAGCCGTTCCGGCTGGTGGCTGCTCCTGGCGCTCGGGCCCTTGGCACTGTCGTGGATCTGCTACCGCCAGGCGGTGGGCGCCGCGGTGGCGTTCGGCGAGGCCGTGGAGACCGCCTTCGACCTGCACCGGTTCGACCTGCTCCGGGCGTTGCACCTGCCGCTGCCCGCCGGACGGTCCCAGGAGCAGGCCCAGGCCCGGGAGGTGTGCGGGTACTGGCGCCAGGGGATGCCCGTCGCCTTTGCCTACGAGCACGCTGCCGAGGACCGTCCGGTGCCGGCGCCCGACGGCCGGGCCGTCTAGTTTCGAGCGCGGCGAGGGCGCCGCGGACGGCTCGGGTGCCACTGGAAGAGGCGGTCGCGTTCGTCGGGGGGCACTGACACCACCCGGCAGCGGTGGTCAGCGGATCCGTATCCCGGTCAGCACCCCGTCGCCCACCTCGTGCAGGTCGACGGCGAACTCGTGCTGCGAGGCGAGCAGCTCGCGGAAGGCGGCCACCTGGGCGCGGTGGCTCACCGCGTTGTCGACGGCGAGGATGCCGTACGGCCTGAGGACGCGTCGCAGGTGCGGCCAGTAGTCGACGTAGGCCGGTCGCTCGGCGTCGAGGACGACCAGGTCGACGGATGCGTCCGGGGTGGCGGCCAGGGTGTCGGCGCCGTCGCCGTGCAGGACGTCCGCGTATCCGAGGACTCCCGCCCGCTCCAGGTTGGCCAGCGCCGCGGTGACCCGGTCGGCGTCGATGTCCACGGTCGTCAGGCGGCCGCCGGTGTCGCGGAGGGCGTCGGCGAACCAGATCGCCGAGTAGCCGTTGGAGGTGCCGATCTCCAGGACGGACGTGGCGCGCCGGGCCCTGATCAGCGTCGAGATCAGCCGGGCCGCGTCCGGGGTCATGTTGCGCAGCCTCAGCAGCCGGTCGGCCAGCGGGTCGTCGTGGGCCCGCCCCTCCCGGTGGAGGTCGTCGAGAACACGCGCCAGTCGGGCGTCCACGCAGGTCCCTTTCGTCGGTGTACCCGTCGTCGCGGCGGTGCTCAGCCCGCGTTGAGCTCCGTCAGCTCGGCCAGCGGCAGCGTGTGCTGGGTGTGCAGGACCTTAGCGCGCAGGTAGCGGACGTTGTGGGCGGTGCTGAAGACGCCGGTCGGGACGCGGTCGCGGACCGTGACGCCGAGGCCGCGCAACTGCTCCGCCTTGTCGGGGTTGTTGGAGAGCAGGTCCAGCTCGGTGATGCCGAGGGCGGCCAGCATCTGGGCGGCGGCGGTGTAGTCGCGGCCGTCCTCGGGCAGGCCCAGGGCGGCGTTCGCCTCGTAGGTGTCGAGGCCCTGGTCCTGGAGGGCGTAGGCGTCCAGCTTGTTGTAGAGGCCGATGCCGCGGCCCTCCTGGCGCAGGTAGAGCAGGACGCCGCCGCGCTCGGCGATGCGCTCGACGGCCTCGCGCAGCTGGGGGCCGCAGTCGCAGCGGGCCGAGCCGAAGACGTCGCCGGTCAGGCACTCGGAGTGCAGGCGCACCAGCGGGAGGGCGCCGGGGGCGGGCTCGCCCAGGACGACGGCGACGTGCTCCTGGCCGTCGGTCAGGCCGTGGAACGTGACGAGTTCGGCGTCGACGCTGTAGCCGTCGTCGAAGCGCAGCGGGACCCGGACGCGGGCGCGCTGGGTGGCGGCGGGGAAGTCGGTCATCGGGTTCTCCAGTGTCCGGGTGCAGGACGGCAGTCCCGGTACGGGACGTCGCGCGAGCCTGCTTCAGATTTGAAGCAGATCCACGGCTGAAACCCTACCCCATGCTTTAAATTTGAAGCAACAGATTTCCGAACGGTTTCGGGAAATCGGGTTCACGATCAGGGGGTGGGAGCCGGGATGGTGCGGGAGCCGGGGTCAGGAGCCCGAACAGGGGGACGACCGCCGTCGCCACGGCAGCTCGTCCGGCGTCGGCCGCGGGGTGGACTCGTCGCCCTCCAGCGCCCGCGCGATCACGGAACTGATCTCCTCCAGCTGATCCACCTGCTCGGCGGAGAGATGGTCGAAGACCGCCGCCCGTACCGTCTCCACATGGCCCGGCGCCGTGCGCTCCAGCACCGCCATGCCCTCGTCCGTCAGGATGGCGAAGCTGCTCCGCTTGTCCCACTGGCAGTCCTCGCGCCGGATCAGCCCGTCCTTCTCCAGCCGGGTCACCGCGTACGTCAGCCGGCTCCGGGTGATCTTCGACTTCTCGGCGAGATCGGTCATGCGCAGCTTGCGCTCCGGCGCCTCGGAGAGGTTGGCCAGAATGCCGTAGTACAGGTGGGGCATGCCGGCGTCCTGCTGGAGCTGCCGGTCGATCGCGTCCTCCAGGAGGTGCGTCGCCGCCATGTAGGCGCGCCAGGCGCGCTGCTCCTTCGGAGTGAGCCAGCGAGTCGTCATGGCACCAGTGTAGGTTTGTTTCAAACTTTAACCAAGCGTCCGTGTCAGAGCAGCCGGACCGACCCGCCGGCCACCCGACCGGCCCGGTCAGCCTGCTCGCCGGCCCGCCGCCGAGAGTGAGCGCGTCCGATGCCGTACCCCTACGTCCTGCTGTCCGCCGCCGTGTCCCTCGACGGCTTCCTCGACGACACCGGCCCCGACCGGCTCCTGCTCTCCTCTCCCGCCGACTTCGACCGCGTCGACGGGGTACGGGCCTCCGCCGACGCCATCCTGATCGGTGCCGGCACCATCCGCGCGGACAACCCCCGGCTCCTGGTCAACTCCCCTGAGCGGCGCGCGGCCCGGACCGCCGCCGGCCGGCCCGAGTACCCCCTGAAGGTCACGGTGACCGCCACCGGCGACCTCGACCCGGACGCGAGGTTCTGGCACACCGGCGGCGAGAAGATCGTGTACACGACGGACGAGGGCGCGCAGCGGGCCCGCGCCCTCGGGATCGCCGCGGACGTCGTCTCCCTCGGCGCCGACCTCGACTGGCGGCTGCTCCTGGAGCACCTGCACGACGTACGGGGCGTACGGCGGCTGATGGTCGAGGGCGGCGGCACCGTCCACACCCAGCTCCTCCAGCAGGGCCTGGCCGACGAGCTCCAGCTGGTCCTGGCCCCCCTCTTCGTCGGCGACCCGAAGGCACCGCGGCTGTTCGGTCCCGGCGGGTACCAGGCCGGGCGGCTGCGGCTCGTGGAGACCCGCCGGATCGAGGACGTCGTCCTCATGCGCTACGAGCCCACGGCCCCCGGCACCCCCGGTATCCCCGGCACCGGCGGGTCGGCGTCCGCCGCGGACCGGCACTGGCTGCGGCTCGCCTGTGAGCTGGCGGCCGAGTGCCCGCCCTCCCGGACCGCGTTCAGCGTGGGTGCGGTGGTCGTCGCGGCCGACGGCACGGAGCTGGCCCGCGGCCACTCCCGGGAGGCCGGCGACCCCGTGGTCCACGCGGAGGAGGCGGCCCTGGCCAAGATCCCCGCGGACGACCCCCGGCTGGCCGCGGCCACGGTCTACACCAGCCTCGAACCCTGCACCCACCGCGCCTCCCGCCCGCACCCCTGCGCCGAACTGATCCTCCGGGCCGGGGTACGACGGGTGGTGACGGCATGGCGCGAGCCGGACACGTTCGTGACGGCGGCCGACGGGACGGGGGCGCTGCGGGAGGCCGGGGTGGCGGTGCTGGTGCTCGGAGAGTACGAGGGGGAGGCGAAGGCGCCCAACGGGCACCTGCTGACCTGAGCAGACCTGACCTGAGCTGACCTGAGGCGTCCACCGGAAGTAACCCGTGTGACTTCACCTCTTCCGATGGCGTATGCTGGTTTCACCGACGCGGGGTGGAGCAGCTCGGTAGCTCGCTGGGCTCATAACCCAGAGGTCGCAGGTTCAAATCCTGTCCCCGCTACTGAAACCCAGGGCCGGAATCCGATTCGAGGATTCCGGCCCTGAGTCATGTCCGGGCGCAGGTTCCTCTCCGGACCCGTCCGTAGTCATCCGCCCGGCCCACACCATTCGCTTCGCCCGCTCACAGCCGCAAACCTGGACGGACAGGCATCGAACCCATCGAATACGTCAGGCACGTCGAGCACGTCGAACACGTGGTGCATCAGGGGGGTCGTGTGGTGGGCCGTGGAGAGGCGGAGCAGCGCGGCCCCGTGTCCGCCCGCACCCTCGCCCGCTTCCTGCCCGCGCTGCTGATCTGCACGGGCGTCTGCTACGACGTGCTCACCCCCGCGGTCTTCACCGCGGCCCCCTTCTTCACGGCCGCCCCGCTGATCGCCGCGCCGCTCGCCTCCCTGCGCACCACCCTCCTCACGGGCCTGGCCGCGCTCCTCGCCACCTACGCCGTGCACGCGCGGTCGGCGGTTGTCCCGGACGCCGACGCCGTCACCGAGATCGTCACGGTGGCCACCGTCGCCGTCCTCGCCGCCGGCATCAACCGGATCGTCCGGATCGGCGACCAGCGCCTCGCCTCCGCCCGCGAGGTCGCCGAGGCCGCCCAGCGGGCCGTGCTGCCCGAGCCCACCGAGCGGATCGGCGGCTTCGAGATCGCCGCCCGCTACCAGGCGGCCCAGGAGGGCACCCTCATCGGCGGCGACCTGTACGCCGTCCAGGACACCCCGTACGGCGTGCGGCTGGTCGTCGGCGACGTGCGCGGCAAGGGGATGGGCGCGGTCGCCGCCGTCGCCGTGCTCATCGGCGCGTTCCGGGAGGCCGCCGAGCAGGAGGTCACGCTGGAGGCGGTCGCCGGGCGGCTGGAGCGGGCGTTGGTGCGCGAGGGCGGCAGGCGCGGCGGCATCGCCGCCGACGAGGGGTTCACCACCGCCGTACTCGCCGAACTCCCGCACGGAGGCGGCACGCTCCGGATCGTCAACCGCGGTCATCCGCCGCCCCTGCTGCTGCTCGGCGACGGCGAGGTGCGCCCGCTGCGGGCGCCGGAGGCCGCGCTGCCGCTCGGGATGGGCGAGCTGGGGACGTGGCCCGACCGGGCGGCCGAGTACGGGTTCCCGAGCGGGGCCACGCTGCTGCTGCACACCGACGGCCTCTCCGAGGCGCGGGACGCGCACGGCCGCTTCTACGACCCGGAGCGGCGGCTGGCCGGCCGTACCGTCACCGCCCCCGGCCCTCTGGTGGACCGGCTCGCGGCCGAAGTACGCCGGCACACCGGCGGCGGCATGACGGACGACATGGCGCTGCTCGCCGTACGGCGGCCCTGAGCGGCGCGCGGTCACGTTGGGTGTCCGGGCGACCGCCCTGCGCATAACAACTGAGTCACCATCAAAACCTGTGTGACTCCTGAGCTGAGCAGCGTGCACCGCCGACTCGACCGTTTTTGACCGGTCGTGGCAGGTAAGTCCAAGCTTTGAAAGCTTAATGATCAAGACGAACTGCTTGGAATCTGGTAGCCGTGTCTATTAACGTTCGATAACGCAGCGCGGTCGTCCCAGCCGTCACCCGCGACGGCTCCGTGCGCACGCGCCGAATCCCGCAAGGGAACCGGGGAACCACCACCTTGGGGTGAATCGCACGGCTACCGCCGGGTACGAAACGGCCGGTATACGCGCGTAGGAGACCTTCCCGCTCCGAACCCGTCAGCTAACCCGGTAGGCAGCGGAAGGAAAGGAGTGCGCCCGCGTGGCGTCCAACCCGCCTGCTCCTACAGCCCCGTTCGTGCCCAGCCAGCGTCCGCCGGAGACCTTCGGCTACGGTGGCTACCGCGCCGAGGAGGGCCCCTTCGAGGAGTGGAACCCCACCGAGGAGTCCCTCTCCGCGGTACGCGGCCGGCACCGGGTCGCCAAGCAGAAGGGCGGCGGGCTCGCCCGCAGCTCCACGGTTCTCGGCGTCGGCGTGATCGCCGCCGTCGGTGCGGGCGGCATGGCCAGCGCCAACACCGGCAAGCCGCCGGTCTCCATCTCGCTGCCCGACCTGCCCTCCTCGGTCGACGCCCTGCTCGGCGAGGGCGGCGGCCACCAGGCCACCCAGACCGCGCTCAGCAGCGTCACCACGACGACCGCCACCGACGCGGACTCCTCCTCGTCCGACGCCGGCGAGGCGCTGCGCAGCCGGATCATCGCGCAGGCCGCGCAGCAGCAGAGCCAGCTCGACACCAAGGCCAGCGCCAAGGCCGTCGCCGCCGCCGACAAGGCGGCCGCGGACGCCGAGGCCAAGGCGGAGCAGGCCGCCGCGGCCAAGGCCGCCGACGCCAAGGAGAAGGCCGAGGCCTCCGCGAAGGAGAAGGCCGAGCAGGCCCGCCTCGCCGAGCTGGCCAAGCAGTACACGCTGCCCGTCGTCTCGTACACGATCACCGGCACCTTCGGCCAGGCCGGCTCGATGTGGTCCTCCGGCTACCACACCGGCCTCGACTTCGCCGCGCCCACCGGCACGCTGATCAAGGCCGTGCACAGCGGCACGGTCACCGAGGCGGGCTGGGCCGGCTCCTACGGCTACCGCACGATCATCACCCTCGACGACGGCACCGAGCTGTGGTTCTGCCACCAGTCCTCGATCGGCGTCAAGGTCGGCCAGAAGGTCGCCACCGGCGACGTCATCGGCCGCGTCGGCGCCACCGGCAACGTGACCGGCCCGCACCTCCACCTGGAGGTCCACCCGAACGGCCAGGCCACCGCCATCGACCCGATGACCTGGCTGCGCGGCAAGGGCCTCAACCCCTGACCCGAGCCGGCCTGAGACCCGACCTGATCTGATCTGATCTGACCTGACCTGAGACCCGACCGGACGCGGATTCGGACCGCGCCCACCGGCCCCCGGCGGCCCTGACGGCAACCCCCCGGCGTCAGGGCCGTCGGTGTCCCGAGCCGTGGATTCCGCTTTTACGAGACCTTCGTAAAACACGGGATGGGTCTCCAGGCGGCCCGTGTTGAAGTTGAGCATGACTGCTCTTCGCAAACTCGGCTCTTCCGACCTCGAGGTCTTCCCGCTCGCCCTCGGCGGCAACGTCTTCGGCTGGACGGCCGACGAGGCCACCTCCTTCGCCGTCCTCGACGCGTACGCCGCCGCGGGCGGCAACTTCGTCGACACCGCCGACTCGTACACGGCGTGGATCGAGGGCAACAAGGGCGGCGAGTCCGAGACGATCATCGGCAAGTGGGTCAAGGCGCGCGGCAACCGCGACGACGTCGTCATCGCGACGAAGGTCAGCCAGCACCCCGAGTACCTCGGCCTGTCCGCCGCCAACATCAGGGCTGCCGCCGACGCGTCCCTGCGCCGTCTCGGCACCGACCACATCGACCTGTACTACACGCATTTCGACAAGCCCGAGATCCCGGTCGAGGAGATCATCGGCGCGCTGGACGAGCTGGTGCGGGCGGGCAAGGTCCGGCACATCGCCGCGTCCAACATCACGCCCGAGCGGCTCCAGGAGTCCCTGGACCTCTCCGACCGCGAGGGCCTCGCCCGGTACGTCGCCGTCCAGCCCCACTACAACCTGGTCTCCCGCGACACCTACGAGGGCCCGTTGCAGGACCTGGCCTCCCGCACCGGCCTCGCGGCCGTCCCCTACTTCTCGCTGGCCTCCGGTTTCCTCACCGGCAAGTACCGCCCCGGTACGACGGTGGACAGCGCGCGAGCGGGCCGTGCCGCCCAGTACGCGGAGTCGGAGCGCGGCCAGAGGGTCCTTGCGGCCCTGGACGAGATCGCCGCGGCCCACGAGGCCCCGATCCCCACGGTCGCCCTGGCCTGGCTGGCGGCCCAGCCCACCATCACGGCCCCGATCGCCTCGGCCCGTACCCTCGAACAGCTCCCGCCCCTGCTGGGCGTGGCGGACCTGACGCTGACGGACAAGGAACTGGCACAACTCACGACGGCCTCTGCCTGACGGCTGCCGCGCCCTCGTTCTTCCTTCTTTTCCGCCGCAACGGCGCTCAGCCCCCACGGCGCGGCCCGGCGGTGCCGAACCCTCCGCAGCCCGAAGCGCTAACTCCGATACGGGTTGTAGGCGGGATAGGCCGGATAGGCCGGATACGGCACCGCCGCCCCGTAAGGGGCGTGCCCCGGCCACCCGCCCGGCGCAGCCGTCCGCGCCGCGTACTCCAGGGCCGGCCGCACCAGCTCCCGCCGGCTCCACAGCTCCGCCAGGAGCTCCCGCTCCCGCACCACGAAGTCGGCCCCGGCCCGCCCCCGCTGCCCCCGGCGCCGCAGCAGCGCCAGCTCCGTCGCGTGCCCCTCGTACTCGGCGACCGCCCGCCCCGCCGCCTTCCCGAAGTGGTACGCGGCGTACTCCCGGGCCATCTGCCGCGCCCGCATCGACCCGAGCACGAACGGCTCGGCCGTCCCGAGCCACCCCGCGTAGACGTACGCCGGCAGCTCCTCCCGCACGGTCCGCAGCTCCCGCTGCCGCGTCCAGACGGCCAGCCAGGTCAGCAGTCCGAACGCCGGCACCATGAACATGCCGTACACGGCGAAGAACCCGTACTGCCCGAACGTGGACGACCCGTTCCAGAACGCGTGCATGCTCATCGCGAGCAGCAGCCCGGCGACCGGCACCAGCAGGCGCCGGGCCCGCTGCCGTTCCCCGGAGAGCGCGGCGATGCCGAAGCCGATGCCGGTGAGGACGGTGAAGAGCGGGTGCGCGAACGGGGAGAGCACGATGCGCACGAAGAACGTCGCGGCGGTGACGGAGGCGATCCCGCTGTCCCCGGTCAGCTGGTCGGTCCCGAAGGCCGTGCCGAGGTAGAGGATGTTCTCGGTGAACGCGAACCCGGTTGCGGTGACCCCGGCTATCACCACCCCGTCGACGATCCCGGTGAAGTCCCGTCTGCGGAAGAGGAAGACGAGGAGGACGGCCGCCGCCTTCGCCGACTCCTCGACGACCGGCGCTATCAAGGTCGCCCCGAGCGTGTCCGCGCCGCTCGGGTCGGCGGTCGCCGTCGCTATCCATCGGGTCGCGAAACTGTTGGCGACGATGGCTATCAGCGCGGCCGCGCAGGCGCCCCAGGCGAAGGCGAACAGCACGTTCCGCCAGGGTCCCGGCTGCACCCGGTCCAGCCACCGGAACGCGCCCACGAGCAGCGGCACGGGCAGCACGGCGAGCCCGAGCCCGACGAGGAAGCCCTCCGTCCCGGTCTGCTCCCGCACCAGCGCGAGGATCACCAGGCCGGAGAGGGCGAGCAGCGTGCCCAGCGCCCCGTACCGCACCCAGCGCCGCTGCCACCAGCGAGGATGCCGCAGACCGGGTCCTGCGGGGCCCGGCGGCCCGGCGGGGCCCGGCGGGCGCGGTGGATACACCGGTCGCGGTGGATGCGTCGGGTACTGCGGGTACGGCGAGTACGGCGGCGGGGAGGTGGCCACGGCATCGACCCTAACGAGGTGACTCCTGACGGTGCTGCTCGCTCTGCGGCACCCGGTGCTGTACGCGACGGAAGAGCAGATCGTTCACCACATGTCCCTTGTCCAGTCCCTGGCCCTCGAAACGGGTCAGCGGCCGGTGCGCCGGACGTGTCGCGAAACCGCCGTCGGCCTGCGTGTTCTCGAACTCCGGATGGGCGTCGAGCACTTCGAGCATCTGCTCGGCGTACGGCTCCCAGTCGGTCGCGCAGTGCACGATCGCCCCGGGCCGCAGCCGGGTCGCGGCGAGGTCGAGGAACTCGGGCTGGATCAGCCGCCGCTTGTGGTGCCGCTTCTTCGGCCAGGGGTCCGGGAAGTACACGCGCAGCCCGTCCAGCGAGTCCGGCGTGAGCATCTCGCGGAGCAGGATGATCGCGTCGCCGTTCCCGACCCGGACGTTGGACAGCCCCTGCTGGTCGGCGAGGTTGAGCAGGTTCCCCTGCCCGGGCGTGTGCACGTCCACGGCGAGGATGTCGGTGCCCGGGTCCTCGGCGGCCATCTGCGCGGTGGCCTCGCCCATCCCGAACCCGATCTCCAGCACCACCGGGTTGGCGTTCCCGAACAGCTCGCCGAGGTCGATGACCCGCTGCCCGTCGATGTCCAGGCCCCACTTGGGCCACAGCCGCTGCAGCGCGTCGGCCTGCCCGGCGGTGACCCGGCTCCGGCGCGGCTGGAAACTGCGGATCCGCCGCTCGAAGTGCGACCCGGCCGGATCGGCCCTGGGCCCGTCAGGGAACCGCGGCTCCCCCTTCGCCCGGCTGTGCCGGACGGACACCCCGGGGGCGTGGTCGGGGTGCTCACCGGGGACGTGCACACCGGGGACGTGCTCGGCGGAACCGGTCTCGGCGGGGCCGTTCTCGGCGGGCCGGGGGGCTTCGGGGGCGTTGCGGGAGTCAGACACAGTGCGTCGATTTTACGGCCCCCGCGGACGGCCGACGGGGTCACACCGAGCCCAGCGTCTCCAGCGCCCTGCGGGCCACCTCGCGCCCGATCGGCAGCGAGGCGGTCGCCGCGGGCGAGGGCGCGTTCAGCACGTGGACCGCGCGCGGCCCCTCCTTGATCAGGAAGTCGTCGACGAGCGTCCCGTCCCGCAGCACGGCCTGCGCCCGCACCCCCGCGGCCGTCCGCACCAGGTCGCCCTCCTCCGCGGCGGGCAGCAGCCGCCGTACGGCCTTCGTGAACGCCTTCTTCGACACCGACCGGAGCAGCTCCCCGCCCCCGTACCGCCAGTGCCGCCTGGCCAGCGCCCAGGACCCCGGCCAGGCCAGCGTCCCGGCGATCTCCCGCGGCCGTACGACGTCCCAGGCGTAGCCCTCCCGGGCCAGCGCCGGGACCGCGTTGGGCCCGATGTGGACGCCGCCGTCGATGCCGCGGGTGAGATGCACCCCGAGGAACGGGAAGGCCGGGTCCGGCACCGGGTACACCAGCCCCCGCACCAGTTCCGGCCGCGCCAGCTCGTAGTACTCCCCGCGGAACGGCACGATCCGCATCCCCGGCTCGTCCCCGGTCAGCCGGGCGACCTCGTCGCAGTACAGTCCGGCGCAGTTGACCAGCACACGCGCGCGTACGACGTCGCCGCGCGAGGTGAGCACGGCCACGCCCCGCTCCGGCCGCCGGTCCACGCGGACCACCCGGGCGCCGTACCGGATCTCCGCCCCCGAGGCCTCCCCGAGCTGCCGGGCGACGCCCACGAAGTCGGCCACCCCGGTCGTCCCGACGTGTATGGCGGCGAGCCCCCGCACCTCCGGCTCGTACTCCCTGATCTGGGCGGCCCCGAGCTCCCGCACCGGTATGCCGTTCTCCCGGCCGCGCTGCACGAGCGCGTGCAGCCGGGGCAGCTCCGCCCGCTCGGTGGCGACGATCAGCTTGCCGGTGACGGCGTGCGCGATGCCGTACTCCGCGCAGAACTTGACCATCTCCGCGCCGCCCTTGACGGCGTACCGCGCCTTCAGCGATCCGGGCCGGTAGTAGACCCCGCTGTGGATGACCCCGCTGTTCCGCCCCGTCTGGTGCCTCGCCGGCCCGGCCTCCTTCTCCAGCACGGTGACCCGGGTCCCGGGCGCGGCACGGGTGACCGCGTACGCGGTGGACAGCCCGACGATGCCACCCCCGACGACGAGCACGTCACAGTCGTAAGCAATCCCGGCCCGCACCTGCACCACCTCCCACGCTCGATAGTGCACTGCGCCACTGACATCCACTTCAAACGCACGGTTGGTGAAGCGCCCCGTAAGGGGCGCGGGGCCGTATCCGATATGCGGCTACCGCCGCGTGGGCGCGAGCAACCACGACGCACCCGCACCCGCCGACCGGACAGGACCCGGCAGACGAGCGGGCGCCCGTCACGCCGGCGCCATCAGCAGCGGCCGTGCCCGCTCCCGCAACTCCACCACCCTCGGCTCGTCCCCGTACGGCTCCAGCCGGTGCAGCAGATCCTTCACGTACTCCGTCGTCCGCGCGGACGATATCCGCCCGGCCACCTCCACGGCCCGCACGCCCTGCTCGCAGGCCGCGTCGAGGTTGCCCGACTCCAGTTCGGCGACGGCCGACACCACCAGCCGCAGCCCGTGCGACCGCACGAACTCCTCGGTCGGCTTGGAGAGCGCCTGTTCCGTGAAGCGCCGCACCTGCCGCGGGGCCTTCAGGTCCCGGTAGCACTCGGCCGCGTCCGCGGCGAACCGGTCGTAGCCGTAGAAGCCGAGCCAGGAGGGATCGTTGTCCCCCTCGCGCGCCCGCTCCAGCCAGCCCTCCGCCGCCTTCAGCGCGGCCCCCGCCGCCTGCGCGTCACCCGCACGCGCGTGTGCCCGCGCCTCGACCAGCCGGAAGAAACTCATGGTGCGCGCGGTCGCCAGCCCCCGGTTTCGCTCCACGGCGGCCTGCGCGAGGTCGACGCCCTCGTCGCCGAAGCCCCGGTAGGTCGCCTGCAGGGACATCGACGCCAGGACGTACCCGCCGAGCGGCACGTCGGCCGCCGCGCGGGCGAGCCGCAGCGCCTGGATGTAGTACCGCTGCGCGGCCTCCTGCTGTCCGGTGTCGAAGGCCATCCACCCGGCAAGGCGCGTCAGTTCGGCACTCGCCCCGAACAGCGCCCGCCCGACTTCGTCGGAGTACGCGCCGAGCAGCAGCGGTGCCGCCTCGACTCGTAAACACTCCGGCACCATCGACGAACGCCAGTCGCCGCCGCCGTACTTGGAGTCCCAGCGCCGGGCGTCCTCGGCGGCCTCCCGCAGCTTCTGCACGTCACTGTGGCCGACTTTGAGCGGTGCGCCCGAACCGTCCATGGCGTTCGCCTCGCGCGCGACCGAGCTGTCGGCGGGGGTTATCAGCCAACGCGAGGCGGGCGTTGCGTATGCGCTCACTGCGAACGAGCCGGCGAGCGACTGCCAGATGCCCCCGGAACCGGCCCGGCGGCCGGCGAGGTCGAGACGGTACAGCTCGGTCGCCGAGCGCACCGCCTGGCCGACGTCCCTGGGGAAGGCGAGGCCCACTTCGGGGGCGGGATCCGCGTCCGCCAGGCCGATCTCGTGGAGCGGCACCGGGCGGCCGAGCTTCTGGCCTATCGCGGCGGCGATGAGGTGTGGCGCGGCGCCCTGCGGCACCATGCCCTTCGACACCCAGCGCGCCACCGACGTCTTGTCGTAGCGAAGAGTCAACCCGCGTTGAGCGCCAAGATCGTTGACGCGTCGCGCGAGTCCTGCGTTGCTGATTCCCGCGAGGGCGAGAACGGCGCCGAGTTTTTCGTTCGGCCCGCGTTGCTCCCTGGACATGCGCCACCCCTCGACACAGACGGCTGCCGCGCTGGCATAACCACGCGGCATTCGTAAACCCAGCGTAGTTCGCCGCATCCCAAGCGTTAAGAGGCATTGTTCCGGTTGGCGGGATTGTGGTCCGTACGCGAGTGCGGCCCATATACGCACCGTGCACGGCCTGTCGCGGCGTGCCCCCGCCGTGTGGCCGTGCGCCCGGCCGTGCGCTCTTCTCCGGCCATCGGGGGAGCGGTTCCATGGCTAGTGCGTGGGTCGGCCCGCTGTACTGGATCCAGTGGGCTGGGGGACACCGCCACCTTCATCCCCGCGGGTGGCGGACCGGTCCGGGAGGCGATGCCCGCCTCCCGGACTGTGCGTGTCCGGGCACGCGCGCGTGTGCTGCGCAAAGCATGTACGGAGCGTGCGCAAGTCCGCGCCGCCGTCGCCGATTTGGCCGAAAATCGACCCCACCTTTTTCGGCGACCCAACGCTCCTACCACGGCAATTGAGGGCGCGAAGGGCGTTTTTGGGGAGCGTACAGGGGGCGCATTCACGTCGCGGTCGCCCGGTGCCGTACGGCGGCCGGCTCCCGCCGCGACCCTTCCACGGCACGCGCGTGCGGCCCGTCCTGCGGCGACTCCACGGCAACCACGGGAAATCTTCCAGGGATCAAAGGCGGCCCCACCGCCCCTCCTGACCGCGTCCTTCATGGCAGCATGGGGACCCGGTTCGTACCGTGCATGGTTGTCCACAGCCTGTGGAGGCGTCGATGCGGTGGTTGGTGGGATGGAGCAGCACCATCTCCGGTGCCGCCACGATCGGCTCCGCCGGCGCCATGGGCTACGACGGCGAGACCGTCCACCCCGTCGGCTCCCAGCTGCTGTGGGGTGACCCGGACCCGCTCTGGGCGGTCGGCGACTGGCGCCCCGACGAGGTCCGCGTCATCAAGGCCGACGCGCAGAACCGCATCGCCGTCCTCGGCACCTGCGGCGCCACCGACGAGGAACTGCGCCTCGGCCTCTTCACGGCGCGCGGGGGCGCACTCCGGCATCTGACCGCCTGGTCCGGCAGCTACACCGCCGTCGTCCAGGTCGGCCGCCGGGTCACCGTCTGCGGCGACCTCGCGGGCGCCCGCCCGGTCTTCCACAGCCCCTGGGCAGGCGGTACGGCCTACGCCACCGCCGCGCTCCCGCTCGCCGACCTCATCGAGGCCAACCTCGACTACGGCCATCTGGCGGCCCTCTTGGCCGCCCCCGACGTGCCGGCCGCGCTGCACGACTCGACCCCGTACGAGGGCGTGCGGCGCATTCCGCCGGGGCATGCGCTGATCCTGCGCACCGGGGCGCGCGAGGTCGCCGGCTACGAGCAGGTCGCCTCGCTCGCGGTCGCGGCACCCTCCGCCGACCCGGACCGCGCGGTGGACGCCGTACGGGACGCGCTCGTAGAAGCGGTACGCGCGCGGCTGTCGGCACCCCGGCACGTCCCGGACATCGACCCTGGTCCGGTGCCCGGAATGGGTCCCGCCGAACGGCGTGCGGCCCGCGGGATGCCGGTCCCGGGCATCGGCGCCGACCTCTCCGGCGGCCCGGCGTCGGGGACGCTGGCCCTGCTGGCCGCGGGCCTGCCCGGCATGCCCGGCACGGTCCTCGGCCACGGCACCGGCGCCGGCGAGCGGCTCCTCGCCGTCACCTTCAACGACCTGGCCGTCGGTGGCCGCGAGGCCGAACTCCAGCGCGCGGGCACCCTCGCCGCCAACCCGCGCCTGCACCACGTGGTGGTCACCGGCGGCGAGGAGATGCTGCCCTACGCCGACCTGGACGGCCCCCTCACCGACGAACCGGGCCCGTCCCTGATCTCCGCGGCCCGGCACCGCGCCCGGCTCGCCGCCGGCAGCGCCGACCACTTCACCGGCTACGGCGCCCGCCAGGTCCTCGACGCCCACCCCGCGCGCCTCGCCGACCTGCTGATGGACCGCAAGCGCCGCCACCTCGTCCGCCCGGTCGCCGCGCTCGCCAAGGCCGACGGCTCCGTGATGGTCCCCGCGCGCGTGTACAGCGCGGCCCGCCGCCTGGCGCGTACGCCGTACCGCGCGGGCGTCGAGTCGCTCGCCGAGCGCCTGCTGCGGCGCCGGTTCGACGACCCCGGAGGCGCGGTGGGCGCGTCACTCGCGGCACTCACCTGGGCGAGACCGGGCCCGGCGGCGCGCTGGCTGACCGGGGAGGCCCTCGCTGAAGTATCGGTTCTGCTCCAGGGGTCGGCGAACCGCTCCGGCGTCGGCCCCGGGCAACGCCCCGGAGACTACCGCGCGCGTGCCGTGCTGGCCCGGTACGCGGCCGACATCCGCGTCCTGGAACAGGCGGCCGAGATCCGCTCCCAGCGCCTCCACACGCCCTTCCTCGACAACCAGGTGGTCCGCGCCTGCCGCGAACTCCCCGAGGCGCTGCGCGTCCAGCCGGGTGCCCGCGCGGCGATCCTCCGCACGGTCCTGGAGGGCGCCGGCGTCACCGACCTCCCGCCGGGCTGGGGCGCTCCCTCCCACGCGTCCTCGGCCGCCGCCACCCGCACGGGGCTGCGCGTGGCGGCCGACGACCTGATCTCCCTCTTCTCGACGCCGCTGCTGGCGCAGGCGGGCCTGGTGGAGGCGAGGGTGGTCCGCAAGGCGCTCCGCGCGGCTGCCGCGGGCGAGCCGCTGCCGCTGGACGGCCTGGCCGACCTGGTCTCCCTGGAACTGTGGCTGCGCCGCCTCCTCTCCCGCCGGGGCACCTGCTGGACGGGAACACCGGCCCGGGCACGGGCGGTACCCGCGGGGATACGGCCGATGCGGGGGGCACTGGCGTCGGGGGCGTGACCCTCCGGGGTGGGGCCGCCGTATCCGGGGGCTGCCGCCCCCAGGCCCCCGCATCGGGGGTGCGGCTCCTGTGTTTCGTCCGCGGGCCGGTGGGGGCTGGTCGCGCAGTTCCCCGCGCCCCTTACGGAGCTTCTTGGCTGCGGGCAGTCTCTCCGCCGCGGGCGGGTGGGGGTTGCTCGCGCAGTTCCCCGCGCCCCTTGCGGGGCACGTCCTAGCCGCGGGCAGTCGTGCCCCTGGGGCGGCACGGGTGGGCGCGGCGGCACCGGGCCGGCGCCGGTGAGCGTCCCCACCCCCCGGCCCCCACCCCGGGCAACCCGCAAACCCCGGCGCCGAAACTCCGTGGCCCGGCGACAATGACCCGGTGCGGTACCGAATCCTGGGCGTGGCCCAAGCCAGCGACGACCAGGGCACCCCCATACCCGTCGGCGGCCCCCGCCTCCGCGCCCTGCTCACCGTCCTCGCCCTCCACCCCACCCGCACCCTCACCCCCGAGACCCTCATCGAGGAGATCTGGGCGGCGGACGACGCCCCGCCCCAGGACGCCCCGGCCGCCCTCCAGGCCCTCGTCGGCCGGCTCCGCCGCGCCCTCGGCAGGGGCAGCGTCACCTCCACCCCCGGCGGCTACCGCCTGGCGGCGGCCGAGGACGACATCGACCTGCACGTCTTCGAGCGGCAGGTACGCGAAGGCACCCAGGCCCTGGCCGGCGGCGACCCGGCGACCGCCCACCGCCTCCTCACCGCGGCCCTCGCCCTCTGGCGCGGCCCCGTCCTCGCCGACCTCCCCGACCGCGCCTCGGCCGCCGCCCGCCCGGAGGCGCTCCGGCTGGAAGCCACCCGCGCCCGCGCCGCCGCCGCCCTCCGCCTGGGCCGGGCCGCCGACGCCGTACCGGAGCTGACCGAACTCACCACGGCCCACTCGTACGACGAGCCGCTGCACGCCCTGCTCATCCGCGCCCTGCGCGACACCGGCCGTCCGGCGGACGCCCTCGCCGCGTACGGGACCGCCCGCCGCACCCTCGCCGAAGGCCTCGGCACCGACCCCGGCCCGGAACTCCAGGCCCTGCACGCGTCGTTGCTCACGCAGGAGACAACCCCGTTGCAGGGGCCCCCGCCCCGCACCGGCAACCTCCGTCCGCGGCTTACCTCTTTCGTGGGCCGGGAACCCGAGCTCGAAGCCGTTCGTTCCGAATTGCACAGGGCCCGTCTCGTCACCCTCACCGGACCGGGCGGCTCCGGAAAGACCCGTCTCGCCGAGGAGGCCGCCGCCGGACTTCCGCAGGCATGGCTCGTCGAGCTCGCCCCGCTCGACCGGCCCGAGGCGGTGCCAGGCGCGGTGGTCAGCGCGCTCGGTCTGCGCGAGACCGTGCTCATGACCAACGAACTGGCGACGGTGCGGACCGACCCCACGGCCCTGCTCGTCGAGTACTGCGCCACGCGCAGCCAACTCCTGATCCTTGACAACTGCGAACATGTCATCGAAGCGGCAGCCGCCCTCGCCGAGACCCTGCTCACCCACTGCCCGGGGCTCACGGTCCTCGCCACCAGCCGTGAACCCCTGGGCGTCCCGGGCGAGTCGGTGCGCCCGGTCGAACCCCTCGCCCCCGAGCAGGCACACCGCCTCTTCGAGGAGCGCGCCGCCGCCGTCCGCCCCGGGACGGGGGCGGGGACCGGTGTCGCGCCGGGCGACCCGGCGGCCGTCGACGAGATCTGCCGGCGCCTGGACGGTCTGCCCCTCGCGATCGAGCTCGCGGCGGCCCGGCTGCGGCTGCTGACGCCCCGCCAGATCGCCGACCGGCTCGACGACCGCTTCCGCCTGCTCACCGCCGGCAGCCGCACGGTCCTGCCCCGTCAGCAGACCCTGCGCGCGGTCGTCGACTGGTCCTGGGACCTGCTCGACGAGCGGGAGCGGACGATGCTGCGCGAGGTGTCCGTCTTCGCCGGCGGCTGGGACCTCACGGCGGCGGAGGCCGTCTGCACCGGACCTGCCGCCGACGTCGTCGGCGCGCTCGTCGACAAGTCCCTGATCATCGCCACCCCGGACAGCTTGGACGGCGCGGACGGCACCGGCGGTATGCGCTACCGCATGCTGGAGACCATCCACGAGTACGCCGTCGAGCGCGCCGCCGAGGTCCCCGGGCTGCGCGCGGCGGCCGAGCGGCGGCACGGCGCATGGGTGTGCGCGCTCGTCGAGGAGGCGGAACCGAGACTGCGCTCCGGGGAGCAGCTGCCCTGGATCCGCCGCCTGGAGACCGACCTCGACAACATCCGCGCCGCCCTCGACCGGGCGGTCCGCGCGGGCGACGAGGTGCGGGCGGGCCGGATCGTCCTCGCCGTCGGCTGGTTCTGGTGGCTGCGCAACTACCGCCAGGAGGCGACGGCCTCGGTGCGCGCGGTCCTGCGGCTGGGCGTCGCCCGGGACGCCCTGCCCGAGGACGCCGACCCGGACGAGCTGCGCGCGCTCGCCGACGCGGCGGACCCCGTGGGTGCGCTGCTCGCCGACCCCGACGCGCAGGCCACGCACCCGCTGCACGAACTGCGCATGGACCTCAGGATGCTCGACCTGTTCCTGGTGTCCGAGTCCGGTCAGCCGGACCTGGCGGCGGACCGGCGGACTCCGCGGTACGTCGCGCTCGTCCGGGCCGCCTTCGAGCCCGGCGGTCCCCGGGCCGCCCGGCTGCCGGGCATCATCTGGCCGCTCACCGCGTGGACCCTGGGCGGCCCCGCCGTGGACATCGCCCCGGACATGTCCGCCGTGGTCGCCAACTGCCGGGAGTACGGCGGTGACTGGGAGATCGGCGTCACTCTGATGTACCGCACCCACATCATGGTCGACTCGCCCGGCAACCTGCGGGGCGTCGACGAGGACCTGGCCGAGCTGCGCGCCCTCAGCCGACGGGTCGGGGACCGCTGGATGGGGGCCCAGGTGTGCAGCGCGGCCGGCGAGGCGGACATGGCGCGCGGGCGGTTCGCGGCGGCGGAGGGCGAGTACAGGGAGGGGCTGCGGCTCGCCCACGAGGTCGGCGCGCACGCGGAGACGCCGTTCCTGCTCGCGCGGCTCGCCGAGATCGCCTTCCGCTCAGGCGACCGGGCGGGTGCCCGGGCCACCCTCGACCGGGCAGGCGAGGCCGCGGACCGGTACGGGGTGGCGGAGTCGAAGGCGTACGTGGCGGTGCTGCGGGCGATCCTGGCCCACTACGACGGGGACCTGTCCCGGGCGCGCGAGCATTACGAGACCGCCAGTGCCATGACGTCGGCCGGTTCCGCGCCCCCGCAGTTCATGGCCGCGATCCATGCCGTCGACGCCATGCTCACGGCGCTGGAACAGGGCCCCGCACAGGCCCTGCCGGTGGTGGCCGAAGGGCTGCGCGAGGCGGTCGAGCACCGGTGCGCCGAGGTGATCACGGCGGCGCTGGCCGACGTCGGCGCCGACCTGCTGGCCCGGCTCGGTGATCTGGCGGGTGCGGTACGGCTGTACGCCGCCGCCGACCACTGGCGCGCCGGGAGCGGCCGCCCCGAGCCGGAGCGCAGCCGCGCCGAGGAGGTCGACGCCGCCGCCCGCGCGACGCTGACCCCGCGGCGCTACGCGGCCGAGCGCTCGCGCGGCGCCTCCCTCACCGAGGAGGACGCCCTGCGCGAGCTGTGCGGAACCCCGACGGCTCCGACAGCTCCGACGGCCGCTACCGGCACGTGAACTTCGACTCGGCCCAGTCGGCGAGCGCCACCGAGTCGAAGGCGCTCTGCGGTTCGACGACCAGACGGACGGTCCTGCGCCCGGTGAGGTCCACATGGACGGGCACGGCGTCCTGTCCGCCCCCGACGACCCCGGACCGCCACAGCGGCACCCCGTCCGCATAGACGGCGAAGGTGACCTCGCCGAGGCCGAGGGTCATGTCGTCGACGCCGGCCAGTGCGTCGTAGGCGGTGCACTGCCGGTTGAGGTCGATGGTGACGGAGGACCGGCCGTGCACGGTGACGCCGTGCGCGTACTCCTTGCCGGCGACCGTCACGCCGTACCGCTGCCACACCCAGCTGCTGTCGTGGAGCCGCATCTCGGGCTGGGTGCCGTCGCCGGTGACGTCGAAGCGCAGCTCGCTCCACTGGTAGACGACCGCGGCGGGCGGCGGGGTGGGCGTCGGTGTGGGGGTGGGGGTCGGGCTCGGCGGGGTGGGCGTGGGCGTCGGGGTGGGGGACGCCTTCGGGCTGGAAGTGGGCCGCGGGCTCGGGGTCGGGGTCGGCGTCGGAGTAGGGGTCGGGGCCGGTTCGGGGGCGAGGGCGACCGGCTCGGGTTCCGGTTTCCGCTTCGTCGGGGTGGGCGTCGGTGCCGCGGGCTGCACGGCCGGCGCGGACGGGCTGGGTTTCAGGGCCTCCTTGACCGGGTGGCTGTCGTTCGTCAGGGCGAGGGCCACCACGGCGATCGCGGTCGCCACCACTCCGGCGGCGATACCGGCCTTCACCGGCCCCGCGAGCCCCTCCGAGGCCGCGGCGCCCCCGGCACCGCCGCCCGCCCCGCCGGACGAACCGCTCGCCGCGGCGGCCGCACCCGCGGCCCCCACCCCGGCGCCCCCGGCGACGATCCCGAGCGCCTTGGCGTACCCGGCGGCCCCGAACCAGCCGATGACCGCGACCGGTACGACGGCCGGGATACCGCTCGCGACCTCTTCGATCTGGGCGGCGGCCAGCCGGCACCTGGCGCACTCCTCCAGGTGCTTGCGCAGCCCCCGCTCGGCGCGGACCCGCAGTTTGCGGCGGGCGTAGCCGCCGAGCTGGTCGGCGTAGCGGGCGCACTCCTCGTCGTCGACGAGGGCGGCGCTCACATGGGCCTGGAGGTAGGCCTGCTTGAGGCCCTCACGGGCCCGGCTGGCAAGGACCCGGGTGCCGTTGGCGTCCAGCCCGAAGAGGACGGCCACCTCGCTCGGCGACTCGTCCTCGACCTCGGTGTGCCACAGCACGGCCTGCCAGCGCTCGGGCAGCGAACGGAAGGCCCGCATCGCCATCGACTGTTCGGCCTCGTGCATCGCGCGCACGTCGGCGCCGGGATCAAGACCCGCTCCGAAGGAGCCGAGGGACGCAGTGTCGTCAGGCACCTCGGAGCCGCGCCCGGCGTGCGCCGCGAACAGTGCGAAGTCGTCGACGAGTTGCTCACGCCGGGCCGACTTGATCCACTGCGCGGCGACCCGGCGTACGGAGGTGAGCAGGTAGGCGCGCACGGCGTACTCGGGCCCGGATCCGCCGCGCACCGCCTGCAGCATGCGGGCGAACACCTCGGCGGTCAGGTCGTCGGCGGTGTGCCCGTCCCGGCAGCAGGTGCGCGCATAGCGCCGCACCGCGTCCGCGTGCCGCCGGTACAGCTCCTCGTACGCCGAGTCGTCGCCGGCCCGCATGCGCTCGATCAACTGGCTGTCAGGGTGCGGCAGTTCCCGGGGCGGCGGGAGGACGCTCCCGTGACGCTGTGCCGGAACGTTCCCTTCCGGCGGTTCCGCGTCCGGCGGTACGGCGGCCCGCCCGCCCTGGCTCGGCACCTGCGGCGAGGTCGTCCCCTCACCGAGGGACTCGTCCCACCCGTCAACGCTCATCGCGGAGGCCCCCGATGCCTGCCCGAACCGACCGATTCACCGGCTCAGACTGCCACACCGCTTTTCACCAAGGCCCCCGAGCGGCGAAACGGTCACCCGGAAGAGGAAACGTCCCGAACTGCAGCGCCCCGCAAGGGGCGCGGGGAACTGCGCGACCAGCCACAGCCAACCCGCACCCGCCCACGGCCTTCGCGAGCCACCCTCACTGCCGAGACCGCAGCCCCTCCAGCAAGATCTCCAGCAACCGCGCCGAAGCCGCCGCCTGCTGCGCGGCATCCGGCAGGGACGGCGCCGCCGTCGCGATCACCAGCAGCACGTCGGAGACGGAGACGTCCGGCCGCAACTCACCGGCCGCCCGGGCCCGTTCCACCAGCCGCCCCACGACGTCGAGCAGCGCGGCCGCCCCCGCGTCGTCGTCGGCGCCGGCCACCGGCTCCCGCTCCTCCGAGACCAGCCGCAACTCCCCGGCCGCCGGCTGCGTCCGCTGCTGCGGCACCCGGGCCGCCTCGGCCCCGGAACCGGCCACGGCCTCGCCGCCGACCTCCTCCGGCACCCCGACCCGCAGCACCTGCGGCGGCAGCAACCGGCCCGCCCCCGATGCCACCGACGTCCGCAGGAAGCGCGCCAGCGCCGACCACGGCTCGTCCTCCTGCCCGAGCGCGGCCCGGGCCTGGTCGGTCAGCCGGGAGGTCTCCTCCTCGGCTATCCGCCGTACCAGCACGTCCTTGCTCGGGAAGCGCCGGTAGACCGTGCCGACCCCGACCCGCGCCCGCCGCGCCACGTCCTCCATCGGCGCGCCGTACCCCAGCTCGCCGAAGACCTCGCGTGCCGCACGCAGCACGTGCTCCAGATTGCGCTGTGCGTCCACCCGCAACGGCGTCGTACGCGGCCCGTCACCGCGTCCGTTGCCCGCCGCCGCGCTCACCGTTCCGCCACCGGCCGCAAGAGCGGAAGCCGATGACCAATGCGTGTCCTGAATATGCATCTGTGTTCCCCCGGTTAACGACGTCTCCCCCCGGAGACTCTCCCCGTCACTGAAAGCCGGAGCGAGCGGAACTGCGGCCGACCCATGACCGATCCATGGACCGCGGGCCGGGCGGACCGCCCGTCGCGACCCGTTCGACCACATCCTCTGCACCCCGTCGACACACGAACATAGTTGAGAGGCTGTCAATTCAGAAGGGGGACGTTCCGCACGGTGCGCCCCCCGATCGGAGTACGGGTCGTATACCTCCCGATTCGGCGCCTTCGCGCCCCCCTGCCCGCCCCCGCTGACCTGGTCCCTTTCGTCCGGCCCCGGCCGTGCGCCCGATGCCCCGCAAAGCCGTCCGCCGGTCACACAAGTTGCCGGGGCTGTGGACAAACAACAGTCACGGGTGCGTCATGGGATGGTGAAGGAACGTGCGCGCATTCTCGTTGTCGGCGGCGGCTACGTCGGGATGTACACGGCCCTGCGGCTGCAGCGGAGGCTGAAGCGGGAGCTCAGGCAGGGTGAGGTCGACATCACTGTCGTCACTCCCGATCCCTACATGACGTACCAGCCGTTCCTTCCCGAAGCGGCCGCGGGTTCGATTTCCCCTCGTCATGTCGTCGTACCCCTGCGGCGCGTTCTGGACCGGTGTCATGTCGTCATCGGCGAGGTGACGGCCGTCGACCACGCCAAGCGCACCGCCGAAGTGGCCACCCTCGCCACCGCCGAAGAGCGAAAAGGCGCCACTTTCCTGGAGTACGACGAACTGGTCCTCGCCCCCGGCTCGATCGCGCGCACGCTGCCCATCCCCGGTCTCGTCGAGCACGGCATCGGCTTCAAGACCGTCGAGGAGGCCATCGGCCTGCGCAACCACGTCATCGAGCAGATGGACATCGCCTCCTCCACCCGCGACCCCGCGATCCGCGACGCGGCCCTCACCTTCGTCTTCGTCGGCGGCGGCTACGCGGGCGTGGAAGCCCTCGGCGAACTGGAGGACATGGCCCGCTACACCGCGCGGTACTACCACAACGTCCAGCCCGAGGACATGAAATGGATCCTCGTCGAGGCCACCGACCGGATCCTCCCCGAGGTCGGCCCCGAGCTGGGCCGCTACACCGTCACCGAACTGCGCCGCCGCAACATCCAGGTGCTGCTGGAAACCCGCCTGGAGTCCTGTGCCGACCGCGTCGCCGTCCTCAGCGACGGCCTGCGCTTCCCGACCCGCACCCTCGTCTGGACGGCCGGCGTCAAACCGCACCCCGTGCTCGCCGCCACCGACCTTCCCCTCACCCCGCGCGGGCGGCTGAAATGCACCCCCCAGCTGACCGTCGACGGCGTCGACCACGCATGGGCCGCGGGCGACGCCGCCGCCGTCCCCGACGTCACCGCCACCGAACCCGGCACCGAGACCGCCCCCAACGCCCAGCACGCGGTCCGCCAGGCCAGGGTCCTCGGCGACAACATCGTCCACGCACTGCGCGGCGAACCCCTCGACACGTACGCCCACAAGTACGTCGGCTCGGTCGCCTCCCTCGGTTTCCACAAGGGCGTCGCCCAGGTCTACGGGCGCAGGCTGAAGGGCTACCCTGCCTGGTTCATGCACCGCGTCTACCACCTGAGCAGAGTGCCCACCGTCAACCGCAAGGCCCGCGTCCTCGCCGAATGGACCCTCTCCGGGCTCTTCAAACGGGAGATCGTCTCGCTCGGATCACTCGAACATCCCCGAGCGGAGTTCGAACTCGCGGCCGGTGGAAAGCCTCCTCACAGTCCCTCCGACGACTCGAACGGGTCGTCCTGACGGAACTCAGGAACTCCACGGACCGCCCCGGCGTCTGACGGATGTCGTCGCCGACGGCCACCCTGCCAGACTGCCCTCAGACCGAGCACAAGGCTTCTCCCCAGCTTCTCCCCAGAACTGCACCGGGGGACTTCCCCCGGCCCCCGGCCGCTCCCCGAGCCGGCCGGAGACGACGACACGAGGCAAGGTTTCGTGAACTTCACGCGCTGGAGCGCCCGGCTCCCCGGAACGCAGCGCCGCGCCGCAGCGCGGACCGAGCACGCGGTCTCCCCGGACCGGCGGGGGGACTCCGTACCCGCGGCCCGCGCCGAACAACTGACCGACGACTCGCCCTGCGTGCCCGCGGTCGACGAACTGCCCGCCCGCGGCGTCCTCGACCACGTCCCGGCCCTGGTCGCCCTCGTCCACGGCCCCGACCACCACATCGCGTACGTCAACGACGCCTATACGACGGCCTTCGGCGCACGCCCCCCGGGCGCCCCCGCCCGCGAGGCCCTGCCCGAACTCGCCGAACTCGGCCTGCTCCCCCTCCTCGACCAGGTCCTGCGCAGCGGCAAGCCCCGCACGCTCAAGTCCCGCAAGGCGCTCGACGGCCGCACCTACACGTTCACCTGCACCCCGGTCGCCGAGAACGGCGAGCGCGACGGCGGCGTCCTCCTCTTCGCCACCGACGTCACCGACCACGCCGAGGCGGCGGAGCGGCTGCGCGCCAGCGAACGCCGGCAACGCGAGACCGCCGTGACCCTCCAGCGCAGCCTCCTCCCCCAGGAACTCGAACAACCGGACGACCTGCGCATCGCCGCCACCTACCAGCCCGGCGGCACCGAGGCCGCGGTCGGCGGCGACTGGTACGACGTCATCACCCTCGGCGGTGGCCGCACCGCCCTCGTCATCGGCGACGTGATGGGCCGGGGCGTGCGCGCCGCGGCCGTCATGGGCCAGCTCCGTACGGCGGTCCGCGCCTACGCCCGCCTGGACCTCCCCCCGCACGAGGTCCTCCAGCTCCTCGACGGCCTCGCCACCGAGATCGACCCCAACCAGATCGCCACCTGCGTCTACGCCGTCCACGACCCCAACGAGGGCCGCCTGGTGTACGCCTCCGCCGGGCACCTTCCGATCCTGGTCCGCGACGAGAACGGCAGCGTGCTGCGCACCGAGGAACCGACCGGACCTCCGCTCGGCACCGGCGGCTGGGTCCACGCCTCCGCCTCGGTGCCGCTGAGCCCCGGCTCGACGGCCGTCCTCTACACGGACGGCCTGGTCGAACGCCGGGACGAGGACCTGGACCAGGGCATCGCGGCGCTGGAACACGCGCTGGCCGGCGCCACCGGCACCCCCCAGGTCATCTGCGACCGCCTGGTCCGCTCGGCCGGCGTCACGGCCGACCACTACGACGACGTCGCCGTTCTCGTCCTCCAGCATCCGGCCCGTACGGGACCCGACAGCGACCTGTTCCGCAACGCCGCGCTGGAGCTCCTCGGCGGCATCGAGGCGGCGCCACGCGCCCGTGCGTTCGCCTCCGGCGTGCTGACCAGTTGGCGTTTCCCGGCCGACCTCCACGACCTGGGCGTCCTCGCCACCAGCGAGCTGGTCGCCAACTCCCTCCAGCACGGCACCCCGCCCATGCGGCTGCGGCTCCGCCGCACCGACCGCCGACTGATCATCGAGGTCACGGACGGCGACGACCACCTACCGCGCCGCAGGCGCGCGGAGCCGGGGGACGAGTCGGGCAGGGGGATCGCCATCGTGGCGACGATCGCTTCCGGCTGGGGGTCCAGGAGGACGCCAGGGGGCGGGAAAGCGGTGTGGTGCGAGTTCGTACTGCCGAAGGGGTAGAGGGCGCGGCAGCCGGGCGGGTGCGGCGCGGTGGGGGTTGCTCGCGCAGTTCCCCGCGCCCCTAAAAGACTCAGTCTCGGGCCGCCGCTCCGCCGCGGGCCGGTGGGGGCTGGTCGCGCAGTTCCCCGCGCCCCTTACGGGGCGCTTCACAGCTCCCTAGCTGCGGGCAGGCGTGCCGCTAGGGGCGGCACGGGTGGGCGCGGCGGCACCCGGCGAGCGCCGGTGAGCGTCCCCACCCCCGGCCTCAGCCCGCTACGCGGACACGGGCTCCGAAGCTGCTCCGCCCCGCGCCACGACCCTGCTCCTCGCGGCGAGCCAAGGCCGGTCCTGGACGTCGGTCAGCCGCTTGCCGAGCCGCACCGCCAGCACGCTGATCCCCAGCGAGAACAGCAGGAACGTCACGACGTACGGCGCATGCAACGACGCCCCCATCGGCCCGCCCACCGCCGGCCCCACCGCCAGCGCAAGCTGCTTGACCAGCGCGAACGCCGAGTTGTACTGCCCGGCCATCCCCTCCGGCGCCAGGTCGGCCACCAGCGGAGCCACCGTCGGCGACAGCATCGCCTCACCCAGCCCGAACAGCGCGTACGTCGAGACGAACGCGGCCGTCGCCATCTCCTGGCTGCCGTGCCCCAGCCCGGCGTACCCGGCCGTGACCCACGCGACGGCCCAGATCAGCCCGACCCCGGCGATCACCCGCGACCGCCGCCTGCGCTCGACGAACCTGAGCACGGCGAACTGTGCGACGACGATCATCAGCGTGTTCGCGGCCAGCGCGGTGCCCAGCGCGGACGTGGATATCCCCGCCGCCTCCACGCCGTACGCGCTCAGCCCGGACTCGAACTGCCCGTAGCAGGCGAAGAACAGCACGAAGCCGAGCACGGACAGCTGCACCATCGCCCGGTTCCCGAGCAGCTGCTTCCAGCTGCCCTTCGCCGACGCCGCCGCCGGCGCCTCCCCGATCCGCGGCGAGTGCGGCAGCCGCACCGTCGCCATCACGGCGACCAGCAGCAGGAACATCGCCGCCTCGATCGCGAAGAGCAGGGTGAAGGAGGAGACCCGGGTCGTGTCGACGAGGTGGCCGCCTATGAGGCCACCGACACCCAGCCCCAGGTTCTGCAGGAAGAACTGGGTCGCGAAGGCCCGGGACCGGGTCTCCGCCGTGGAGCAGTCCACGATCATCGTCGCCAGCGCGGGCTGCATCACGGCCTGTCCGGCCCCCAGCAGCGCCGCCGCGGCCAGCACCGCAGGACCGCTCCCCGCCAGCCCCAGGCTCAGCGCACCGACGGCGGCCGTCACCAGGGCGGTGAGAAGGACCGGCAGTGGGCCGCGCCGCACGATCGCCCGGCCGGCGAACGGCAGCACTATCAACGCGGCCACGGCGAAGACGGCGAGCACCGTCCCCGCCGTCATGGCACCCAGCCCCCGCACCTGCGCCACATAGACGTACAGGTAGGGGACGGTGAAACCGAGCCCGAACGCGCTGAGTGCGTTGCCCACGTGGATCCGGCGCATCGCTGCGCCCATCGCCCTGGTCACGTTCACCTCTCTCAGGTCGTCAAGTCGACGGACTGCTGAAGTCTGAAGACTTTGAAGCTAAAGTTCGAAGCTAAAGACTACATCGCGAAGGACTTCAACGCCAAGCGTGTCCGTGCGATACTTCGGACCATGGCCGACACCACCGGCGGCGGCGAGCCGACGCTCGACGAGCAGATCGCCGCCTACCAGCGCGAGTTCCGGGACCTCGACCCGCAGGTCGAGAAGATCGTCTCGGCGCTGTCCCGGCTCAACCGCCGTATGAACGTCGCCTACGGCCGCCAGACCGGCGCCCTCGGGATCAGCAACGCGGAGTGGGAGGTCCTCAAGGCCCTCGTCCTCTCCGGGGTCCCCTACCGCATGGGCCCCAGCGAGCTGGCCAAGCGCCTCGGCCTCACCCCGGCCGCGATGACCCACCGCATCGACCGGATGGTCACCGAGGGGCTCGTCACCCGGGAGAGGGACGAGTGCAACCGCGTCCGGGTGATCGTCGAGCTGACCCCCGAAGGGCGCGAGAAGTGGCTGGAGGCCATGCGCCTCGCCTCCGTCTTCGAGGAGGATCTGCTCCAGGACCTCTCCCCGGCGGAGCGTGCGGTGCTCGGCGAGGTCCTCACCCGGCTGCTCCGCCGTGTCGAGCATGCCCAGCCCGACGCCGGTGGCCGGCTCACCGACCTGGACTGATGCCGGGGCGAGCGGCCCTCGGAAAAAATCTTGACAGGGAGGGTTGACACCCCTCTGGCCGCCACGTAATGTTCTTCGGGTTGCCGCGGAGCCGTAACGGTTCTGCGACAGCAACTCCGCCGCATGAGCGGCACCCAAACCACCAGCACGATCTCCCGACCGGGTTGATTTCGGCGTGCCCGAATTCAATTCGATTTCGGGGCTCAGTGGTGCCCGGTCGGACCGCGAGGCCCGATTGGGAATCGCGGAGCGGATCCGCTAGTGTTTGGGACGTCGGAACGGCTCAACGGCCGCGAAGACAACACCCGCTGACTGGGAATCAGACGCCGAAAGGATCTGATAGAGTCGGAACCGCCGGAAAGGGAAACGCGAGAGCGGAAACCTGGAAAGCACCGAGGAAATCGGGTCGAGAAAAGATCTGATAGAGTCGGAAACGCAAGACCGAAGGGAAGCCCGGAGGAAAGCCCGAGAGGGTGAGTACAAAGGAAGCGACCGTTCCTTGAGAACTCAACAGCGTGCCAAAAATCAACGCCAG
>NZ_JBICZC010000005.1:120806-638134 GCF_043201715.1 Streptomyces sp. NPDC048291 | reverse complement strand
CAGCGCACCGGCCGCGGTGACCGCGCCTTCCTGGAGAACGCCTTCCAGAAGCTGACGAAGAACCTCACCTGGTGGCTCAACCGCAAGGACGTCGACGGCAACAGCGTCTTCCAGGGCGGGTTCCTCGGCCTGGACAACATCGGTGTCTTCGACCGCAGCGCGCCCCTGCCGACCGGCGGCCATCTCGACCAGGCGGACGGCACCGCCTGGATGGCGTTGTACTGCCAGAACCTCCTGGAGATCGCCATCGAACTGGCCGCCGAGAACCCCGTCTACCTGGAACACGCGCAGACACTGTTCGAGCACTTCGCGTGGATCGCCGTCGCCATGAACCGCATCGGCAAGGACAACGCGAGCCTGTGGGACGAGGAGGACGGCTTCTTCTACGACGTGCTGCGGCTGCCGGACGGCGGCGCGACCCCGCTCAGGGTGCGTTCCATGGTCGGTCTCGTCCCGCTCGTCGCGACCAGCGTGGTCGGCGCCTGGACGGACCAACGGTTCCCCGAACTCGTGGAGGGCGCACGGGAGTTCGTGCGTCGGCATCCGGCCGTCGAGGGCCTGGTCGCCTCCCACGACGTCCTCGGGTCCGGCGCGGCGGGACGGCACCTGTTCGCGCTGTTCGGCGAGGACCGGCTGCGCCGGATCCTGGCCCGCATGCTCGACGAGGAGGAGTTCCTCGGCCCGCACGGCATCCGTTCCCTGTCCCGCCACCACGCGGCGCACCCCTACACGTTCGAGGTGCACGGTGAGACCTACGGCGTCGGCTATCTGCCCGCCGAGTCCGACTCGGGCATGTTCGGCGGCAACTCCAACTGGCGCGGCCCGGTGTGGTTCCCGGTCAACGTCCTGCTCGTCCGGGCCCTGCTGAACCTGCACGCCTACCACGGCGACGGGTTCACCGTGGAGTACCCGACCGGCTCCGGCCGGCAGCTGAACCTGTACGAGGTCGCCCGCGAGATCTCTAGCCGGCTCACCTCGACCTTCCTGAGCGACAAGGACGGCCGCCGCCCGGTGCACGGCACCCGGTCCAGGTTCGCCGAGGACCCGCACTGGAAGGACCTGATCCTGTTCTACGAGTACTTCCACGGCGACAACGGCGCCGGCCTCGGCGCCTCCCACCAGACCGGCTGGACGGGGCTTGCCGCGGTGACCGCCACCCTGTTCCATGTCGTCGGCGCCGGAGACTGGGGCGCGCTGCGGGAGGAGCCGCTGTCATGACGGTGATCTACGAGATCAACACCCTTGTCTGGCTCGGCGAGTTGAGCGGCCGGTACGGGCGCACCGTCACCCTCGGCGATGTTCCCGGCGAGGTCTGGGACGAGGTCGCGCGGCCGGGCGTGGACACCGTGTGGCTGATGGGCGTGTGGGAGCGCAGTCCCGCCGGGCTGCGGATCGCCCTGGACAACGCGGAGTTGCTCGCCTCCTTCCGCGCGGCACTGCCCGGCCTCACCGAGGCGGACATCGCCGGATCCCCCTACTGCGTACGGGACTACGTCGTCGACCGGTCCCTCGGCGGTCCCGAGGGGCTGGCCGCGGCCCGGGCCGAACTCGCCGCGCGCGGCGTGCGTCTGGTCCTGGACTACGTCCCCAACCACGTGGCCCCCGACCATCCCTGGCTCACCGAGCGCCCGGACTGCCTGGTCCTCGGCACGCCCGAGGACCTGGCCCGTTCGCCGGAGTCGTTCCTGGAGGCCGGGGGAACCGTGTTCGCCCGGGGCCGTGACCCGTACTTCCCGCCCTGGCCGGACGTGGTCCAGCTGAACGCCTTCAGCGAGCGGCTCCGGGCGGCGACGGTCCAGACGCTGGTGTCGATCGGCGACCAGGCCGACGGCGTGCGCTGCGACATGGCGATGCTCCCGATGAACGACGTGTTCGCGAAGACCTGGGGCGAGCGGGCGGGGCAGGTCCCCGCCGAGGACTTCTGGCCGTACGTCATCGGCCGGGTCCGGGAGCGCCACCCCGGCCTGCTCTTCGTCGCGGAGGCGTACTGGGACCTCGAACGGGCCCTCCAGCAGCAGGGTTTCGACCACTGTTACGACAAGCGGCTCTACGACCGGCTGGTCCACGAGGACGCCGGTTCCGTCCGCGCCCACGTGCAGGCCGGCCTCGACTACCAGCGGGGGCTCGTCCGGTTCCTGGAGAACCACGACGAGCCCCGGGCCGCCGCCGCGCTGCCGGGCGACCGGGAGCGGGCGGCGGCCGTGGCCGTGGCCACCCTGCCCGGCGCGACGCTCTGGCACGAGGGCCAGTTCGAGGGCCGCCGGGTCCGCCTGCCGGTGTTCCTGTCCCGCCGGCCCGAGGAGCGGGCCGACACGTCCCTGCGCGACTTCCACGAACGGCTCGTGGCCGCCGTGGCCCCCGTGCGCGAGGGCGAGTGGCGGCTGCTGGACTGCACGGGCTGGCCGGACAACGACAGCCACCGCAATCTGCTCGCCTGGTCCTGGACCACCGACCGGGACCGCTGCCTCGTCGTGGTCAACTACTCCGGGGAGCCGGCCCAGGGGCGGGTTCCCCTGCCCTGGGACGGACTCCGGGGCCGCGCCTGCCGGCTGACCGGGCTGCTCGACGGGAGCACCTACGACCGGGCGGGAGACGAACTGGTCGATCCGGGGCTCTTCGTGGCGCTCGACGCCTGGCAGTGGCATCTGCTCTCGCTTCCCCGCGGCCCCGGTGGGGGCTGAGCGCGCAGTTCCCCGCGCCCCTTACAAGGCGCGATTCAGCCGGTGTAGCCGGTCACGTCGGCGATCCAGGTGATGAAGTCGGCCGGGTCCTCGTCGGCGCCGTGGGCCGCGTCCCAGTACATGAGGGCGTTGACGTCGTCGCCGAGGTTCTCCAGGCTCAGGGCGAGGTTGCCGACGATCGTCAGCGCGGTGTCGGTGTCCTTGGTGCCGGTGCGGATCCACCAGTACCTGGCCCGGTCGTCGTTGCCTTCCCCGATGAAGTACATCGGGTTCATCATCTCCAGCTTGCCGGGGATGTCGCTGTCCAGGGACGAACCGCCGGAGCCGCTGGTGTCGTTGGCCAGGCTGTAGTCGGTGAAGTGCCGGGCCTCGGTGGTGTCGACGCCGAACTCGTTGTTCTCGCCGGCCGACAGGTCGAAGGCGTCGAAGGCCGGAGCGTCCTTGCCGCGGGACCCGACGTGGTCGAGGTAGTCGGACCAGGAGAACGTGGCCGCCGAACCGTCCCAGGTGATGAAGGTGTTGGCGGCCAGGTAGGTGGTCCGGTCGTCGTCCGACAGGTCCGCCAGGTAGCTGGTGGCGGCCGGTTCCAGGTAGGTCGCCAGGAGGTAGTCGTCGAGGTTGTCGGCCGTGACGGTGCCGTAGTCGTCCGCGGTCAGGCCGAGCCCGGACTGGTACGTCTCGAAGAGAGCCATCAGGTCCGCGGAGACGTCCTGGTCGACCTCCTCCCCGCTGCTCAGCGTGTTGCCGCCCCAGTTCCACTCGTAGGCGCCGTCGGCGTTCTCCAGGTCGGTGATGGGGCACCAGGCGCCGGTGGCGTAGACGATGTCGTCGGCGTCGGCCGCGCCGAGTTCGCTGAGGTGGTCGTCGTACAGCGAACTGCCGCCGGAGGCGCCCAGCAGGGCCGACAGGGCGCCGCCCGCGCTGGTCCCGGCCGTGACGATCCTGTCGGTGTCGCCCGGGATGGTGCCCGCGTTGTACCGCACGTACCGGATCGCCGCCTTGAGGTCCACGATCGCCGCCGGGGCGGTGCCGTAGTAGTCACCCGCGGAGTCCACCAGGGTCCGGCCCCGCGCGCCCGGCTCCACCGCGACGTACCCGGCCGCGATGGCCAGTTGGGCCCGGCTGCTGCTGACGCCCGTGTTGGTCGACACCGAGGAGGGGAGGTAGCCGCCGATCGAGTTGGAGACGAGGATCGGGGCGTCGGTGGCGTCCACGGCGGTGCCGTCGATGGACACGGGGACGCTGACGGTCAGGCTCTGGTAGGTCTCGTCCACCGGGTCGGTGACGTAGGTGATGGCCGACCAGAAGTGGTACGTGACCTCCTTGTCGCCGTCGTCGGTGGAGATGGTCGTGGTGATCTCGGTGTACGCGTCGGGGTCGAAGGCCAGGGTGTCGGCCGTGGTCGCGGCGGACGCGGCGGTCGCCGCCGACGCGTTCGCGCCGCCGGCGAGCCCCGCCGCCGGAACGGCGACCGCTGCGGCGGCCATTCCCTTGATGAGGGCCCTGCGGTTCATCCTGTGCGTCATGTCGTGTCTCCTTCGAGAGCGCTGGTGCGGGTGCCCGGAGAGCTCTGAAACGGCTTCCCGGGGCGCTTGTCTCGATCTCGGCAGCGAACGTAATCGACTGCCGACAATATCGTCGACAATTCCAGCGACTCCACGGTCAACCCATAGCGGCAGCTCATCGACCTGAGATTCCTGAAACGCACGCCGCGGGCCGCGGGCCGCGCGCGATGGTCAAGAGTGCGTCACATGAGCGCGGGGGCTGAGCGGACGGGAGCCGGCCGACGTACTGAAGGAGCAGGTAGACGCGACATCGACGAAGGGCACCTCCTTGATCCCGCGACGCATCGGTCCGAGCCTCGCTCTGGGGCTCGCCTCCGCCTTCCTGCTGGGGGCGTGCGGCTCCTCGAACGACAGCGGCACCGGCACCGCGGCGCCGGCCGCCCCGGTCACGTCCGCCGCCTCGGACCCGGCGGTCTCCACGCCGGCCGCCGGCACCAGCCCCGCGACCGGGCAGCCGGCCACCACCGCGGCCGTGCTGACCAGGGCGGCCCAGGGCCTGGGCAGCATCGTCACCGACGACAAGGGACTGACCCTCTACCGCTACGACAAGGACGAGCCGAACCCGTCCAAGTGGACGTGCTCCGGCGCCTGCACCAAGACCTGGCTGCCGGTGATCGTGCCGGAGTCCGTGCAGACCTCGGGGGTGGAGAAGAGCCTCCTCGGCACGGTCCACCGCAACGGCGAGACACAGCTCACCCTCGCCGGCTGGCCGCTCTACCGGTACGTCGGCGACACGGCGGCCGGGCAGACGAACGGCGAGGGCAAGGGCGGGGAGTGGTACGCCGTCACTCCCGCCGGCCAGAAGTCCACCGTCACGGGCTGACGGCCGGAGATCGGACCGCGGCTCCGGAACGGGCCGCGACGATCGATTTCCAGGACCTGTTCTTCTTGAACGGGATTTCGAAGAACCTGGAGAAGAACCACGCCGCGCATACGGAAAGCGGCAGGCCCACCGCCAGCGTGAACCAGAAGGTGGGCAGTCCTGGCGACACGAAATGCGGAGCCGCTCGGCGCAGCACGGCCAGGACGATCGGAAGATGGATCAGGTAGAGGCTGTAGGAGAATCCGCCGAGGGCGTGGACGGGGCGCGCGGTCAGGAGCCGTACGAGGACGGCGGGCTTTTCGGTGGCGACGGCGGCGACCAGCATCGTCATGGCGGGGGCGATGGCGAGATCGATCCAGAAGTAGTGGTTCACCGTCCAGACGGAACCCCGGACGGCACCGACCGCCAGGACCGGCAGGGCCGCCAGGACGGCGAACCAGCCCCACGGCAGGCGTCGCACCCTGTCCCCGGCGGCCACGACCCCCGCGCCCAGCACGCCCGCGGCGAACACCGGGGCGAGATGGGGAGCGAGCCAGTTGTCGCCCTCCACGGGGGTCCCGCCGGGCGCCGTCAGCCCGACGGCGACGACCGGGACCGTCACGCACACGGCCAGCAGCACGGCGCCCCAGCGCCGGCGGACGAACAGCAGCAGCGGGAAGAGGAGATAGAGCTCGGCCTCCACCCCGATCGACCAGAACGCGCCGTTCGGCGTCGGGGCGGTGACCACGTCCTGGGCGACCAGGCCGTACACCAGGACCGTCGCACCGGTGGGCGGCCCGAAGTGCGAGGCCGGCACCACGAACCACGAGACCAGCAGGCTCAGGGCCAGCGCCGCCCAGTACGGGGGCAGGATGCGCCAGGCGCGCCGGCGCAGGAACTCGCCGGCACCGGCCGTCCGCCAGCCGTGCCGCGCCGGGGAGATCGCCAGGGAGAACCCGGACAGCACCAGGAAGAAGACGACGGCAAGGCGCCCGAACATCAGCCCGCCCAGCCACGGCGGCGCCGAACTGTGCGGATAGCCGGGGAAGGTGTACAGCCAGCAGTGGAACAGGACGACGTACAGCGCCGCCAGGCCGCGAAGGCCGTCCAGGCCCCGCACCTGCCGGCGGACCCGCGCCGCGCCGCCGTCGCCGGTCCCGCCCTCCTCCCGGCGCACGGGGGCGGCCGGGTCGAGGGTGCTTCCGGCCGGGCGACTCGTCTCCACTGAAATGGCGCAACCCTTCCTCCGGGCACCGGCCGCCGCGCGCTTCGGTGCCGTCGGGCAGCACCGCGCCGCCCCACGGCAACAGGTACGTGACCCCCGGCCGGGCCGTTCAACAGGGCCTCGCGGTGGCGGCTGCGCGAGGGGGGCGGCGCGCCGTCTTACGGAGTCGTGACGTGCGGGCGTGGGCACGTGGTCCGGGGGCCGCGCGCGCCTAGCGTGGCCCCATGCGTGTACTGGTCACCGGCGGTGCCGGGTTCATCGGGTCCCATGTCGTCGAGGCGCTGACGGCGCGCGGGCACGAGGCGGTCGTGTTCGACGTCCGTGACGATCCGGGCGCCGACGTGCGCAGTCCGGTGGCGGTGGGGCGGGCCCTCGCGGGCGTGGACGCGGTCTGCCACCAGGCCGCGATGGTGGGTCTGGGAGTCGGGTTCGGGGACGCGGCCGAGTACGTCTCGCGCAACGACCTGGGCACGGCCGTACTGCTCTCCGCGATGGCCGAGGCGGGGGTACGCCGCCTCGTGCTGGCCGGGTCGATGGTCGTGTACGGGGAGGGCCGGTACGAGTGTCCGCGGCACGGTGTCGTACGGCCCGGGCCGCGCGCGGTCGCCGATCTGGACGCGGGGCGGTTCGAGCCGAACTGCCCGGTGTGCGGGGAGGAGTTGACGCCCGGGCTGGTAGGTGAGGACGCGCCCGTCGATCCGCGCAACGTGTACGCCACGACCAAGCTGGCCCAGGAACACCTGGCCGCCGCGTGGGCCCGGTCGACGGGCGGGTCGGCGGTGTCGCTGCGCTACCACAACGTGTACGGGCCCCGGATGCCCCGCGACACCCCCTACGCGGGCGTCGCCTCCTTCTTCCGCTCCGCGCTCGCCCGGGGCGAGGCGCCCCGGGTGTACGAGGACGGGCGGCAGCGCCGGGACTTCGTGCACGTCCGGGACGTGGCCGCCGCCAACGCGACGGCGCTGGAGACGGACTCCGCGCCGGGTGCGCTGACCGCGTACAACACCGGGAGCGGCGAGCCGCACACCGTCGGCGAGATGGCCCGCGCGCTGGCCGAGGCGCACGGCGGGCCGCTGCCGGTGGTCACCGGGGAGTACCGGCTGGGCGACGTACGGCACATCACGGCCGACTCGTCACGGCTGCGGGCCGAACTGGGCTGGAAGGCCGAGGTCGGGTTCGCCGAGGGGATGCGGGAGTTCGCGCGCGCCCGGTGAGGGCCGGGACACGGGTCGGCGGGCCCCCGCCACGGGCCGGAGGCCCGGAGGGACCGGTGCCGCCACCCGTGACACGGACCGGTGGTGCTGCCCGCGATCAGGAAGCGGCGGCGGGCAGCACCACCTCGAACCGGCAGCCGCCGGGGATGTTGTGCACGGTGGCCTGCCCGTGGTGGGCCTCCACGATCCCGCGCACGATGGCGAGGCCGAGGCCGGCTCCGGCCGGCGGGGTCCGGGCGTGGGTGCCGCGCCAGCCGGTGTCGAAGACGCGGGGCAGATCCTCCTCGGGGATGCCGCCGCAGCCGTCCGTGACGGACAGGACGACGGCACCCTCGGCCGACCGCTCGGCGGCGACCGCGACCGTGCCGTCGGGCGGCGTCCGGCGGATGGCGTTCACCAGCAGGTTGCCCAGCACCCGGCTCATCTCCTTGCCGTCCACCTCGACCGGCACCTGCTCCACCCGGTCGCCGACCAGCCGTACGCCGTACTCGCGGGCCAGCGGGTCGACGCCCGCCAGCGCGTCGCCGACGAGGTCGTACACCGACATCCGGCTCGGGCTCAGCGCGAGCGTGCCGGCGTGGATGCGGGAGAGTTCGAAGAGGTCGCCGACCATGTCGTTGAGGCGCTCGACCTCGGTGCGGATCTGCTTGTGATAGCGGTCGGGGTCGGTGGCGACGCCGTCCTCCAGGGCCTCCGACATGGCCCGCAGACCGGCCAGCGGGGTGCGCAGGTCGTGCGAGATCCAGGCGACGAGTTCCCGGCGCGAGGTCTCCAGCGCCCGCTCCCGCTCCCGGGACTCGGCGAGCTTCGCGCTCGTCGCCGCCAGCTCGCGGCTCACCTCGGCCAGTTCGGCGGTGGCCGGGACCGACGGCGCGGCGAAGTCGCCGTCCTCGCCGAACGAGCGGGCCGCGAGGACGAGTTCGCGGCTGCGGGCGACGACCCAGCGGCCCAGTATCAGCGCGGTCGCAAGGGACACCACGGCCGCCATCGCGACGACCGTCGTCACCACCGACAGGTCGTGCGAGGAGAGGAACATCGCCCAGGCGACGGCCAGGGTGCCGGCGAGCATCGCGACCACACCGACGGCGGCGACCACGGTGAGGGACGCGGTCAGCGAGCGGCGGCGCAGCAGGCGCAGCGCGGCGGCCCCGAGCAGTCCGGTGCCGGCGGCGCCTGCGAAGGCGTACAGGGCGATGAGGAAGGTGTCGCGCATGGTCAGGCCGCCCCTTCCCGCACGTCCGGTCCCGGTCCGGCCGGCTCGAAGCGGTAGCCGACGCCCCACACCGTCTGGATCAGCCGCGGCCGGGCCGGGTCGTCCTCGACCTTGGCGCGCAGCCGGCGGACATGGACCGTGACGGTGGACAGGTCGCCGAAGTCCCAGCCCCACACCGCGCGCATCAGGTCCTCCCTGCTGTACGCCCGGCCCGGGTGCCGCAGGAAGAAGGCGAGGAGGTCGAACTCGCGCAGGGTGAGGGCGAGTTCGATGCCGTCCTTGGTGGCACGGCGGGCGCCGGGGTCGAGGGTGAGCCCGGCGGACGAGAAGGAGCGGTCGGCGGGGGCGGGGCGGCTGCGGCGCAGCACCGACTCCACCCGCAGGACCAGTTCGCGGGGGCTGAAGGGCTTGGTGACGTAGTCGTCGGCGCCGACCTCCAGGCCGAGGATGCGGTCGTCCTCGTCACCGCGTGCGGTGAGCATGATGACCGGGACGGGGGCGTGTCCGCGCAGCCGCCGGCAGACCTCCAGGCCGTCCATGCCGGGCAGCATCAGGTCGAGCACGACCAGGTCGGGCCAGTGGGCGGCGGCGCGGGTCAGGGCGGCGGGGCCGTCGCCGGCGTGGTCGACCAGGTACCCGGCGCGGTCCAGGTACCCGGCGACGATCTCGGCGACGGTGGGGTCGTCGTCCACGACCAGGACCCGGGCGGCACCGGCGCCGGCAGTGGCGGTGGCCTCGGCCGGGGCCTCGGTGAAGTCGTACGGCTGCTGCATGCCTCCACCCTCGCACCGGGCCGTCGCGGGTGTCGCGGCCGGGCGTGGGCGCGGGGTGGGACGTTCGCGTTTCGTAAGAAACCGGGGAGGCGGGGGCGCCGGTGGCGCCGGGCGCCGACGTCCGCGTTTCGTAAGCAGTCGAGGCCCGGAATGTCCGGTTCACGTTCGTAGGGTGAAGGCCGTGACCACCTCACCTTCTTCTCCCTCCCCGGCCCCGTCCCCGGCGGCGGACGTGGACGTCGTCCTGCCCTGCCTGAACGAGGCGGCGGCGCTGCCCTGGGTGCTCGGCCGGATCCCGGCGGGCTGGCGGGCCCTCGTGGTGGACAACGGCTCCACCGACGGCTCGGCGGACGTCGCCCGGGCGTACGGGGCGACCGTCGTCCACGAGGCGCGGCGCGGCTTCGGCGCGGCGTGCCATGCGGGGCTGACCGCGGCGACCGCCGGCATCGTCTGCTTCTGCGACTGCGACGCCTCGCTGGACCCCGGGCTCCTCGTGCCGTTCGTACGCGAAGTCCTGGACGGCGAGGCGGACCTGGTGCTCGGCCGGCGGCGCCCCGAGGGGCGGGGCGCGTGGCCCGCGCATGCCCGCGCGGGGAATCTGGCGCTGGCGCGGATGCTGCGGCGGCGCACGGGGCTGCGGCTGCACGACCTCGGTCCGCTGCGGGCGGCTCGCCGCGAGGGGCTGCTCGCGCTGTCGCTCGACGACCGGCGCAGTGGGTATCCGCTGCAGATGGTGGTGCGGGCCGCCGACGCCGGGTGGCGGATCGCCGAGCACGAGGTGCCGTACCGGCCGCGGGTCGGTTCCTCGAAGGTGACGGGGACCTGGCGCGGCACGTGGCACGCCGTGCGGGACATGAGCCGAGTGCTGCACGAGCCACCCCGGGTGCGGGCCGGTGGGGGCTGATCGCGCAGTTCCCCGCGCCCCCTGCGGGGCACGCACCGGCCGCGGGCAGTCGTGCCACCGCGGGACGGCGGGGGTCATTCGCGCAGTTCCCCGCGCCCCTTGCCGGGCACGCACCGGCCGCGGGCAGTCGTACCGCCGCGGGACGGTGGGGGCTGGGCGCGCAGTTCCCCGCGCCTCTGAAAGACAAAAGACGAAGACCCAGCTGCGGGCAGGCGTGCCGCAGGGCGGCACGGGTGGGCGCGGCGGTACCCGGCAAGTGCCGGTGAGCGTGCCCGCCCCCGGCCTCACCCACCCGCACCACTCAAGGAACCCCATGACCACCCTCCTCGTCATCGCCAAGGAACCCCGCCCCGGCAGGGTCAAGACGCGGCTCACGCCGCCCTTTTCGCCCGCGCAGGCCGCCGCGCTCGCGGAGGCCTCGCTCGCCGACACCCTGGACGCCGTGGCCGCGGCCCCCGCCGCCCGCCGGATCCTGGTCCTGGACGGCGCCCCCGGCCCCTGGCTGCCGCCCGGCTTCGACGTCGTACCGCAGTGTGCCGGCGGACTGGACGAGCGGCTCGCCGACGCGTTCGCCCGGTGCCCGGGCCCCGCCCTGCTCATCGGCATGGACACCCCGCAGGTCACCCCGGCCCTCCTCACCGTGGACTTCGCGGAGTGCGACGCGTACTTCGGCGCCGCCGAGGACGGCGGGTTCTGGGCGCTGGGGCTGGCCGACCCGGACCCGGCGCTGCTGCGCGGGGTGCCGATGTCCGTGCCGGAGACCGGCGCCGTCCAGCGACGGCGTCTCGTCGGCGCCGGGCTGCGGGTGTGCGACCTGCCGCGGCTGCGGGACGTGGACACCGCGGCCGACGCGGCGGCCGTCGCCGCCCTCGTCCCGCACGGCCGGTTCGCCGCCCTGCTGGCCCGGTGCACGGCGCCCGGCGGAACGGACCGCCGATGACCACCGCCTCGCCGGCCGTCCCCTGGACCGGCGCCGACCCGTACGCCACCGCGCTGCGCGCCGGGCACGGCCCGCTGTTCCTGCGCCGCGCGGACGGCTGGCTGCTGCCCCTGGACGTGGAGCGCTGGTGCGCGCGGGCCGACCCGGTCGACCGGGCGGTCCTCGACCGCTGCGAGGGCGCCGTCCTGGACATCGGCTGCGGCCCCGGGCGGCTGGTCGCCGAACTCGCCGCCCGGGGCCGTACCGTCCTCGGCATCGACGTCAGCTCGGCCGCCGTCGACCACACCGTGCGGTTCGGCGGCCAGGCCCTGCGCCGCTCGGTCTTCGAGCCGCTTCCCGGCGAGGGCCGCTGGGGCACCGTCCTGCTCATGGACGGCAACGTCGGCATCGGCGGCGACCCGCACGCCCTGCTCGGCCGGTCGGCCCGGCTCCTCGCCCCCGGCGGGCTGCTGATCGCCGAGACCGCGCCGGTGGACGTCGACGAACGCGCCGACGTCCACCTCACCGACGCCAGGGAAGCCGTCGGCGCCCCCTTCCGCTGGGCGCGGCTCGGCACCCCGGCCCTGCTGCGGTACGCGCGAGGGTGGGAGCCGGAGACTCAGTGGGCGACCGGCGGGCGGCGCTTCGTGGCCCTGCGCAACCGCCGCGCCAGCAGCAGCGCCGAGCCGCCGAAGAGCACGGCGGTGATCAGCAGCCAGCGGGTCAGGTAGCCGTCCGGGGATCGGCCGGTGGCCGACCGGTAGTGCGCGGCCACCATCCCGCTGATCAGCGGGAACCACACCAGCAGGAGCAGCGCGGAGAGCGCGGCCGGGACCCGGACGTACATCGTCCACTCCCTGCGCCCGGCGGCGGTCAGCCCCCGCCGCGCCGCCCGGTCGGCCAGCGCGTACAGCGGCAGCAGGACGAGGTCGTGCAGCAGCGCCGCCCCCACCACCCACAGCGCCACGCCGAGCCAGTCGCCGGCCAGCAGCCGTACGCCGGCGTAGGCGGCGAGCGCGAACGAGCAGGCCAGGAGGAGGATCTGCAGGGGGCTGCCGACGACAAGACGGGGGCGCGGGATCATCACAGGTCTCCGAAGGTCATCCGGGCCACCCACTTGGTGTTGAGGACACCGGGTGCGGCGGGCACGATCACGCGCGCCGGGTAGCCGTGGTCGGGGGACAGGTCCTCGCCGTTCACCTGGAGGGCGAGCAGCGAGCGCGGGTCGGCGACCTGGTTGGCGCGCAGGGCCGCGCGGCGGAAGGCGCCGTGCCGCTGGATCGACTCGACGAGCACGTCCGGCGGGTCGGTGTCGTAGCCGACGAGCGCGGCGAGGTCGCGCAGCCGCACCCCGCGCCACCACTGGTCGGCGGTCGACCAGCCCTCGACGCAGGCGATCGGCAGCGCGGCGCTGTGCAGGGGCAGTTCGAGGAGCTGGGCGCGGCTGAGACGGACCGTCCGGCCGCCCCGGCCGGTGACGACGAGCCGCCACGCCTCCTCGCCGGTCTCCTGCGCGTCGATCCCGGCGTACGCGGCCGTCTTGTTGATCTGGAAGCCGTCCGGCCCGCTGCCGGGGTCGGCTCCGCCGTGCGGTGCGAGCAGCGCGGTGCGGCGCCATACGCCGCCGATGCTCTGCCCGGCCGTCGTGACGAGCAGCAGCAGGGACGCGCCGCCCACGAACCACAGCGCCCCGCGCCGGGAGACGGTGGGCGCGTCCGGCCGCGGTGCCTCCAACTCGCCCCCGCTCTGCCGCCGTTGGCGGACCGTCCGGAGGGCCGCGGGCGTCTTCAGCACCGCGTGTGCCACGAAGGCGGCGAAGAACACCCAGGCGCCGTAGAAGTGCAGCGGGTAGAAGGAGCCGGGGAAGACGTAGTCGAGCTGGACGTTGAGGACGCCGGTGGTGAACTCGAAGAGGCCGCCGCCGACCAGCAGCAGCAGCGAGACCCGCTCCAGGGCGTGGGCCACCGAGCGGGCCGGGGGCAGCGTGAACAGCTTGGGCACCACGGACCACAGCTTGGCGAGCAGCACCGGGATCAGGGTGATGCCGAGGGTGACGTGCATGCCCTGGGTGACCCGGTAGAGCCAGTAGGGGTTCGTCGGCCAGGAGAAGAGGTAGAAGCCGAGGATGCCCTTGTCCGGGGTCTGGTCGTTCACCGGGGCCAGGTCCGGGTTGTACGCGGCGTACGACACCAGTCCGGTCACGAACAGCACGGTGATGCCGACGAGCAGCACCAGGCCGAGCACCGAGGTGAACCAGGTGCCGCGGAGCGGGCTGCGCCAGAAGCCGGGGGAGGTGGGAAGCCGTGGGTCGTCGGGTCGCATGGTCCGACCGTAGGCCGGGGAAACCCCCGGAACGGGCGCGCGACGCATGACGAAAGTCTGACGTCAGCCGCCTGATCCACACTCCGGCGCGGTCGCCGACCTAGCGTTCCGGTGTGACCCGCTCCCCGCACCGTGACCGGCAGGCGGCTCCGTCCGCCGGTCCCGCCGCCGATCTGCTCGCCGTCCTCGCCGCCGCCCTGCTGGTGCTCGCCGCCGTGCTGGTCGGCCGGCACCTCCAGGACACCTACCGCAACCTGTTCGTGCACTGGCCGCCGATCTTCGCCGACTGGGACCCGCACGTGGGCCCGGGCACCCCGGCCGCCCTGCTGGTCGCGGTTGCCGTGGTGGCGTACGGGCCGAACCTGGCCGTACGGCTGCCCTGGCGCGGACTGCTCGGCGCGGCCTGGGGCGCCTGTCTGGCCTGGACGTGGTCGCTGGCGCTGGTCGACGGCTGGCAGCGGGGCGTGGCGGGCCGGCTCACCAGCCCGAACGAGTACCTGACGGTCATCGGCCGCTGGCACGACATCCCGGCGACGCTGCGCGACTTCACCCACCACATCGTCAGCGGCACCCCGGCGCCGTGGCCGGCCCACATCGCCGGGCACCCGCCGGCGGCCACGCTCACCTTCGTCCTCCTGGACCGGATCGGGCTGCACGGCGGCGGCTGGGCGGGCGCCTGGTGCATCACCGTCGGGTCGACGGCCTGTGTCGCCGTGCTGGTGGCGGTGCGGGCCCTGGCCGACGAGCGGCTCGCCCGGCGGGCCGCGCCGTTCCTGGTCATGGCCCCGGCCGCGGTGTGGGTGGGCGCCTCGGCCGACGGGTACTTCGCGGCGGTCGCCGCCTGGACGGTGGCCCTGCTGGCGCTCGCGGTGACCGGACGGTCCGTGGCCTGGGCGGCGGGTGCGGGGCTGCTGTACGGGCTGACCTGCTACCTGTCGTACGGCCTGACGCTGTTCGCGCTGATCGGGGCGGCGGTGCTGGTGCTCGGCCGGCGCCGGGTCCGGGCCCGCCCGGTCGTCCTCGCGCTGCTGGTGGCCGGGGCGGCGGTCGTCCCGCTCGTGTTCACCCTTGCCGGGTTCGACTGGTGGCAGGGGTACCGGCTGCTGGTCACCCGCTACTACCAGGGGGTCGGCGGGACCCGGCCGTACGGCTACTGGGTGTGGGCCAACCTGGCCTGCACGGTGGTCATCACCGGCCTGGCCACCGTGGCGGGGCTGCGACGGGCGGGTGCCGTGCTGGTAGGCCACCGCCGCCACCGTTCCGCGCCCGTCGCGGAGACACGGCTCGCGTTCCTCGTGGGCGCCGCCCTGCTGGCGCTGCTGCTCGCCGACCTGTCCGGAATGAGCAAGGCGGAGACGGAGCGCATCTGGCTGCCGTTCGCGATGTGGCTGCTGCCGGCCTGCGCTTTCCTGCCCCGGCCGCGCGCCTGGCTCACGGCACAGGCACTGCTCGCGCTGCTGGTGAACCATCTGCTGTTCACGGGGTGGTGAACCGCCGGGCGCCCGTCCCGCGCTGCCGCCGAGCGCCGAGCGGCGAGCGGCGAGCGGCGAGCGGCGACGACCGGATATCGCCGTTTGCCACCCCGCCGCCCCGGTTAGGTTGCCCAAGGCATCCACATTGCTCCCGCAAAACGGAGGCACCCATGACCGAGACGCTCCCGGCACGCCAACCCGAGCCGCCCGACTTCCCGATGACCCGTACCGGCGGCTGCCCCTTCGACCCGCCTTCACAGCTGCGCACCCTGCAGAAGGAGAAACCGCTGTCCAGGGTGCGGCTCTGGGACGGCTCCACGCCCTGGCTCGTCACCCGCCACGACCAGCTGCGCACCCTGCTCGGCGACCCGCGACTCAGCTCCGACGCCACCCTGCCCGGCTACCCGCACCGTTCGGCGGGCAGCAAGGCGGGCGAGGCGCACCGCCGCACCTTCCTCACCATGGACGATCCGGAGCACGCCCGGATCCGCCGGATGGTGACGGCCCCCTTCGCGATCAGGCGGACGGAGGCCCTGCGGCCCGCGGTCCAGACGATCGTCGACGACCTGATCGACGCGCTGCTGGCCGGGCCGCGGCCGGCCGACCTGGTGCAGGCGTTCGCGCTGCCGGTGCCGTCCCTGGTGATCTGCGCGCTGCTGGGCGTGCCCTACGAGGAGCACGGCTTCTTCCAGCGGAACACGAAGGTCATCGTGCACCACGCCTCCGCCCCCGAGGCGGTCGTCCGGGCCCTCGAAGACCTGACGGACTACCTCGACGAGCTCCTGGACGCCAAGCGCGCGCACCCCGGCGCGGACGACCTGCTCTCCCGGCTGCTCGTCGAGCGGGTGGACACGGGCGAGATGACGCAGCGCGACGCCGCCCGGATGGGTGTGCTGCTGCTCGGCGCCGGTCACGAGACCACCGCCAACATGATCGCCCTCGGCACCCTCGCCCTGCTGGAGCATCCGGACCAGCTCGCCGCCCTGCGCGCCGCCGAGGACCCGAAGGCGGTCGCCGGGGCCGTGGAGGAGCTGCTGCGCTACCTCACCATCACCCATTCCGGGCGCCGCCGGGTGGCGCTGGCGGACATCGAGATCGACGGCGGGACGATCCGGGCCGGCGACGGGGTCGTCCTCACCGGTGACGCCGCCAACCGGGATCCGGCCGCCTTTCCGGACCCCGACCGCCTGGACATCGGCCGCGACGCCCGCCGCCATGTCGCCTTCGGCTTCGGCGTGCACCAGTGCCTCGGCCAGCCGCTGGCCCGCCTCGAACTCCAGGTCGTCTACAGCACCCTGTACCGGCGCATCCCCACGCTGTCCCTGGCCACCGACATCGAGCAGCTGCGCTTCAAGCACGACGGGGCGGTCTACGGCGTCTACGAACTTCCCGTCACCTGGTGACCCGCGCCCCGATACCCCCGTACCGGCCCGCAGAACGGAGACGAGCCCCCATGCAGGTGGAAGTCGACCAGCCCAGGTGTGTCGCGTCCGGACAGTGCGTCCTGACGGCACCCGACGTGTTCGACCAGGACGACGACGGCATCGTGGAGCTGCTGAGCGAGAGCCCCGCGCCGGAGCAGTACGACGGAGTCCGCGAGGCCGCGGCGATCTGCCCCGCCGCGGCGATCCGGCTACGGGAGAACTGACGGCCCCAGGTCCGACGCCCTGACCTCGGCCGCCCTGACGTCGGCCGCCCTGGCCTCGGCCGCCGCCGAAAGCTGCGCGAGGAGGCTCGCCAGTGCCGCCCCGTCGCCGACCTCTTCGAGCAGCCGGGCCTGGTCGCCGTGGACCCGGTGGGCGGCACGTCCGTGCAGGTCCTCGCCGCGCGCGGTGAGGTGGAGCAGGACACGTCTGCGGTCGTGCGGGTCGGGGCGCCGGTGCACGAGGTTGTCCGCGACCATGCGGTCGACGAGCTTGGTCAGGCTGGGCGCCGGCATCAGCGCGTGGTCGGCTATCTCGGACATCGGGTGCCCGCGGCCGTCCCCGACGAGGGACAGGACCCGCCACTCCTCGACCGTGCAGTCCTCCTCGGCCAGCACCGCGGCCAGCCGCCGCACGACCCGCCGCTCGGCGTGGCTGAGGAGGTGTGCGAGGTCCGGCGAGGAGGTCGAGGAGGGTACGGAGGGCATTGCCGGTGTCCTTCCGGTAGGTCTACTGTGCGCGCAGAATACGAGTCTTGGCGACGGCGCCGGGGCCCGGGACCGGAATCCGCGTTCCCCAAGCCCGCACGGAGGTGGCCGATGCGTCCGCCGCCGCCGAGCGACGGGAGCGGCACGCTGCTCCTCGCCCTGGTCGTCCCCCTGCAGGGCCCGGCGGGGGTCCTCGGGCCCTCGTGCGAGTCGGCCGCGCGGCTGGCCGTGGAGGAACTGAACGCCGCGGGCGGGGTGTTGGGGCGCGAGGTCGGGCTGGTCACGGTGGACGGCGGGGCGCCGCCGGCCCGGGTGGCGGCCGAGGTCGGGGCGCTGGTCTCGCTGGGCGCGGTGGACGGGGTGGTGGGCTGGCACACCTCGGCGGTGCGGCAGGCGCTGCTGCCCCGGATCGCGGGCCGGGTGCCGTACGTGTACACCGCGCAGTACGAGGGCGGCGAGCGGACTCCCGGCGTCTTCCTGACCGGTGAGACCGACGTCGCCCAACTGCTGCCCGCCATGCGGCTGCTGGCGGAGGCGGCCGGGGTGCGGCGCTGGTGCACGGTGGGCAACGACTACGTGTGGCCCCGGGTGACCGCCCGCACGGCACGGGCGTACGCGCGGGAGTGCGGCGGGCGGGTGCGGGACGAGGTGTTCGTGCCGCTGGGGACGGAGGGGTTCGGCCCGGTGCTGCGCCGGATCGAGCGGTGCGAGGCGGACGCGGTGCTGATGCTGCTGGTGGGGGCGGACGCGGCCCGCTTCAACCGGGCGTTCGCCGGGTACGGGCTGCACCAGCAGTGCCTCAGGCTGAGCACCCACATGGACGAGAACATCCTGCTGGCCACCGGCGCGGACGGCACCGACGGGCTCTGGGCGGCGGCCGGTTTCTTCGAGACCCTCGCGACCGCCGAGAGCCTCGACTTCGGCGCCCGGCACGCGGCCCGGTTCGGGGTGCACGCCCCCGTGGTGGGGAGCCTCGGCGAGTCCTGCTTCGAGGGGGTGCGGCTGCTGGCCGCCCTGGCCGAGCGGGCCCGGTCGCTGGAGGTGCGGGCGATGTGCGCGGTCGGGGACGCGGTGTCGTACGAGGGTCCGCGGGGCGTCGTACGACTGTGCGGCAACCATGTCGCCCAACGGCTGTACCTGGCGCGGGCGGACGCCTTCGACTTCCACGTCGTCGCCCAGCTCTGAGCCCAACTCCCTCTCCCAGCAGGATATTTCCCACGGGAAGTATCAAGCTTTGTCTTTTAAAGCAGGTGAAACGTTCGGGAAACAGCGCGCCGCGACTCTTCCGTGCAAACGACCGGGGACGAGAGAGGGCAGAGTCGTGACGGAGATCGTCGGGAAAGAGGCGCCACCGGCCGTGGCGGACGGCGGGACCGGCCGTGGCACGGACGCCGGCACGGACGGCAAACGGACGTACAACGACTGGGCGCAGAACGACACGCTGGAGGACTACTCGCTGCGGTACGCACCGAAGTCCTTCCGCCGCTGGACCCCCTACGTGGTGGCCACCACCGCGCTGGGCGGCATCGCCTATCTCGCGGACTTCGCCATCGGCGGCTCGATCGCCATCTCCAACGGCTTCTCCAGCGCGATGGTGGCGATCCTGACCGCGGCCGTGGTCATCTTCCTCACCGGCATCCCGATCTCGTACTACTCGGCCAAGTACTCCATCGACATGGACCTGTTGACCCGGGGCGCGGGCTTCGGATACCTCGGCTCGACGCTGACCTCGGTCATCTACGCCAGCTTCACCTTCATCTTCTTCGCCCTCGAAGGCTCGATCATGGCGCAGGCCCTGGAACTGGGCCTGCACATCCCGCTCGCGGTCGGGTACCTGATCTGCTCCCTCATCATCCTGCCGCTGGTCGTCTACGGCATGACCGCGCTGTCGAAGATGCAGGTGTGGACGCAGCCGGTGTGGCTGGTGCTGATGGTCGCGCCGTTCGTGTCGATCGCGATCCAGGAGCCGGGCAAGTTCTCGGAGTTCACCCACTTCGCGGGCAACTCCCCCACCGGGTCGAGCATCAGCATGCTCGGGGTGGGCGCGGGCGCCGGCGTCGCGCTGTCGCTGATCGCACAGATCGGCGAGCAGGTGGACTACCTGCGGTTCATGCCGGACAAGACGCCGGAGAACGGGAAGAAGTGGTGGGCGGCGGTGCTCTCCGCCGGTCCGGGCTGGGTGGTGCTCGGCGCGGCCAAGCAGATCGGCGGCGCCTTCCTCGCCTTCTACATCGCGGGCAGCGTGGGCCTCGCCAAGGCCAACGAGCCGATCCAGCAGTACGTGTCGGGCTTCAAGACGTTCGCGGCGCCCGTCGCGCTGGGCCTCGCCACGTTCTTCGTGATCCTCTCCCAGATAAAGATCAACTCGACGAACGCGTACTCCGGTTCGCTGTCCTGGTCGAACTTCTTCTCCCGGCTGACCCACCGTCACCCGGGCCGGGTCGTCTACATCTTCCTCAACGTCGGCATCGCGCTGGCCCTGATGGAGGGCGGTGTCTTCGGCTTCCTCAACACCGTGCTGGGCTTCTACTCCAACGTGGCGATCGCCTGGATCGGCGCGGTCGTCGCCGACCTGGTCATCAACAAGCCGCTGAAGCTGAGCCCGTCGTACATCGAGTTCAAGCGGGCCCACCTGCACAACTTCAACCCGGTCGGCTTCGGCTCGATGCTGATCGCGTCGGCGGTCTCGATCGCCGCCTACTTCAACGCCTTCGGGGCGTACGGCAAGGCGTACTCGCCGTTCATCGCGCTGTTCCTGGCGATGGTGCTCTCGCCGCTGTTCGCGGTGCTGACCAAGGGCAAGTACTACATCGCGCGCGTCGACGACCTCGAAGAGCCGCTGCTCGGCGCGGACGGGCTGCCGTCGGCGGCCACGCTGACCTGCACGGTGTGTGCGACCGACTTCGAGCGGCCGGACGTGGCGAACTGCCCGTTCCACTCCGGCGCGATCTGCTCGCTGTGCTGCAGCCTGGAGAAGGACTGCCACGACTCCTGCAAGAGCGGGCCGGTCGCGCTCGCCATGCCGACGGTACGGTCCGCCGACTGACCGCTTCCTCCGCTCACCGCTCCGGCCCGCGCCCTGTCGCGCGGGCCGGAGTTCCCGTCTGCAGGCCGTCCATCAGGAGCCTGATCTGGCGGTCGGCCTGGCCCTTCCAGTCGCCGGCCGCGTCCAGCCGCAACAGACCGCCCATGGCCCGGACCACGTCGGCCGTCGCCGCGGCCGACGTCGAACTGACCGCCGACGAGGCCGCCGCGCTGGACGGGCTGGCCGCGCGGACGGTGGGCGGCCGCTACTGAACCGACCCCGCGCGTGACCGACTCCGCGTGTGACTGCCCTCACACGGCCCGCTTCGAACTTCCCCGTCTCCGCGGCGTCCTGCCGATGTCCCAAGACCCCGCCGGACCCGGAGAAGCACATGACCACACCCCAGACCGACCCCCGGACAGGTCTTCAGACCGACCCGCTGGCCGGCGGAACGCACACCGTCGAGATCGACGGCCTCGTGCTGCGGTACCACGTGCACGGCACGGGGCCGGTGTGCGTCGCGCACTCCGGCGGGCCGGGCATCGACTGGGAGTACCTGCGCATGCCCGAGCTGGAGCGGCACCTGACGGTCGTCTACCCGGAGCCGGTCGGCAGCGGCGGCTCGGGCCGGCTGCCCTCCCACCCCGACGGCTACACGCGGGCCCGCTACAGCCGGTTCCTCGGCGCGCTCCTCGACCACCTCGGTGTCCCCGAGGTGCACCTGCTGGGCCACTCGCACGGCGGCTTCGTCGCCCAGTACCACGCCCTGCGCCACCCCGGACGGATCGCCGGGGTGATCCTGTACGAGAGCCTGCCGGTGACCGGCCCCGAGCACACCGCCGAGACCGTGCGCCAGGTCGAGGCGTTCGCCGAGCGGAACGCCGGGAACCCCGGGCTCCCCGAGGTCCTTGCCGCCTTCCGGGCCATCCCCACGGCCACCGGCGACCAGGCGCACACCGCCGTCGCCCGGGGGCTGTTCCCCGCCTGCTTCGCCGACTACTGGGGCCGGGAGCGGGAGTTCGCGCCCGTCCGGGCGGCCGTGCGGAGCACGTACGTCTCCGGTGCCGACGAGGACCTGTCCCCGATCGTCTTCGACGACCGCGCCGATCTCGGCGAACTCGCCGTTCCCGCCCTCGTGCTCGTCGGCCGCCACGACTTCATCTGCGGAGTGCGGTGGGCCGGGGAACTGCACTCCCTGATTCCCGGTTCAAAGCTGGTGGTCCTGGAGAACAGCGGGCACTTCGGCCATCTCGAGGAGCCGGTCGCCTTCGCGGACGCGGTGACCCGCTTCGTGACGGCCGCCCGCTAGCGGCTGCCCGCCCTCCCGAGAGAACCTCCGGACGGTCTGGACCGTCGGGGCCTTCTGGACCGTGCGGGCCTTCTGGGCCGTCCGGGCCGGGGAGTCGGTGGTCATGGGTTGTCGTCGCCTTCCTGCGCACGACGTGGGAAGGCCGACTTTTCCAGCGCCGGTGCGACACCGTCTTTCCAGTCGGCGCACGGATCTTTCGCGTCGGCGTACTCCGCCGCCATCAGCGGCAGCGAGAGATGGGCCATGTCGCCGGGCGGGGGCGTGCGCAGCGACCACAGGGGCGGAGGGGTGCCGTCGGCGACCGCGGCCGGGGCGTCGGTCAGGTTCATGCGCTCGCGCAGGCGGCCGTAGAAGTCCATCGCCGCGAGCCGGACCACCCGCAGCCGGGTCGGGGCGGCGTACACGCCGACCCAGTCCCCCGGCTCCAGGACGCCCCGCACCTGGCCGTCGACGCTGACCGCGGCCTGTCCCGAGCGTTCCAGGACGCGCAGGCCGACCGCCTCGTTCGGCGCGGTGACGACCGAGCGGTTGAACGTCATGTGCGGGGCGACCGGGGTGAAGACGAGGGCCTCCGCGCACGGCGAGACGACGGGGCCGCCGGCGGCGAAGCTGTACGCGGTCGAGCCGGTCGGCGTCGCCACCAGCAGCGCGTCGGCGGAGTAGGAGGCGAGCAGCCGGCCGGAGACGTAGACGCCGACGGAGACCTGGCGGTCCCGGGACAGCTTCTCCAGGACGATGTCGTTGACCGCGGCGACGTGCAGCGGGACGCCCCAGTCGGTGTCCTGCTCGCAGTCGGTGCGGACCTGGGGCGGCGGCAGCAGCGGCCCGCGGCCGTACTGCATCAGCCGCTCCATGTCGGCCGGCACCTCCAGGCGCCGGGAGGCTCGCATGGTGAGGAGCAGACGGCTGTCGACGGTGTAGCGGTCCTCGCGGATCGCGTCCAGCGCCTCCCGCACCGAGCAGACCGGCACCTCGGTCAGGAAGCCGACCCGGCCCAGGTCGACGCCGAGGACCAGCGCGTCGTTGCGGGCGGCGAGCCGGGCGCCGCGCAGGAAGGTGCCGTCCCCGCCGAGGGTGACGATCAGGTCGGGATCGCCGGCCGCCGCGACCTCCTCCCCGGAGTGGTGCCGTCCGCCGTCGTGCCACACGTCGATGTCCGTGCACCGCACGTCGTGCTCCGCGGCCCACGCCCGCACCGCACAGGCCGCCTCCACCGCCTCCCGGCGTCCGCCGTGCACCACCAGTCCGAGCCCGTTCACCGTCATCTCCGCCTCCAGGACACCACCGTGCTCAGCCGCTGCTCCCACGCTGTCACGGCACGGGCGGATCTGTCGGGCGGAGCGGGATCACAGGCCGAGGGAGATGGCCAGCCGGGTGAGTTCGGCGGTGGTGTTGATGTCGAGCTTGGCGCGGATCCGGCGGAGGTAGGCGTCGACCGTGTGCTTGGAGAGCCCCATCTGCCGGGCCGCCTGGAGGTAGGTGCAGCCCGCGGCGATGTGCTTCAGCGTCTCGCGTTCACGCGGGGCCAGCGCGACGGCGGAGGTCTCGGTGTGCCGGATGGCTGCGGTGGCGCTCATGAGGGGTTCCTTGACCGATCGATCCGATAGGGGCGATTTGTCCGTTTACGAAACCCTCACAAGGCGACGTCATGACACCGTCCTCCGAGTGTCACAGGCGCGTCACAGGAACCTCCGGGCGGGTGCGGCACGGGCGGATTGGTGCTCAGTGGCGGCCGGGATCATCCTGGGAGAGAGCCGGCCGTGCAGGTTCCGAAGGATGAGCGGCGATGGAACGACCTCCCACCCCTCCCAGCAACCCGGCGCAGACGCACGCCGTTCCGCAGCGGGCCCGCACCGCCTCGGTCACGGTCGACGGGCAGGGTGTCGTGACCGGCTGGAGCGACGGGGCCCGGCTGCTGCTGGGTTACCCGCCCGCCGAGATCCTGGGGCAGCCGGCCGCCCGGCTGCTCGCCGAACCGGGCCGCGCCGCCTGGCGGGAGGCGGCGGCCGGCGCACGCTGGAGCGGGACCGCGGCCCTGCGCCACCGCGACGGGCACCGGGTGGACCAGGACGTCCTGGTCCACCGCAGACCCGCGGGCGGACCGCCTGGCGGCGCGCCGGGCGGGCCGGAGTGGCTGGTGGTGTCCGCGGTGACCGGCCCTGCGACGGTCGCCGCCGGGCAGACGCTCGGCGAATGGGCCTTCCAGCAGTCGCCCTGTGTCGCCGCCGTCTTCGACGAGGAGCTGCGGCTCGCCCGGGCGAGCGTCGCGACGCAGCGCACGCTGTCGCTGGCGGAGGGGACGATGCGGGGGCTGCGGCTGACGGACGTCGTGCCGTACGAGGGCAGCGCCGAGGCCGAGGCGAGCATGCGGCGGGTCCTGGACGGCGCCGGACCGCAGGAGATCCGCCTCCATCTGGATCCGGCCGCCCCTGAGCGCACCTGGCACGCGCGGCTCACGCCGCTGGCCGACTCGGGCGGCCGGGTGCGGGCGGTGGCCCTGACGGCCCACGCCGACGTGTCCCAGCAGCTGGCACGGCACCGGATGCTGCTCCTGGGCGACGCCGGGGTACGCATCGGCACCAGCTCCGACGTGCAGCGCACCGCCCGGGAGCTGACCGAGGTCGCCGTCCCCGACTTCGCCGACGTGTGCGCCGTGGACCTGCTGGACGCTCCCCCGCCCGCGGACGAGGCCGCCCGGGACGACTTCCGGGGGCCCGGCGCACCGCCGCCCGACGGGGTCGCGCTGCGCCGGGCCGCCGTGCGGTCGCTGCCCGACGGGCCGCCGCTCCCCCAGCCCACCGGCGACGTGCTGCACTGCCCGCCGTGGTCGCCGTCGGGCCGGTGCCTGGCCGACGGGCGGGGCACGGTGTACCCGGGCGGCGACGAGGTCGTGAGCCGCTGGGCGCAGGAGGATCCGCGGGCCGCCGGGTGGATCCGGGAGAGCCGGGCGCACTCGCTGATGGCGGTGCCGATCAGGGCGGGCGACAGCACCTTCGGGGTGGCCCTGTTCGCCCGGAACCGGCGGACCGAGCCCTTCGACGCGGACGACCTGTGGCTGGCCGAACAGCTCGCGGCGCGCACCGCCACCAGCATCCAGAGCGCGGCACGCGCCCAGCGCCAGCACACCACCACCATGACGCTGCAGCGCAGCCTGCTGCCGCAGACCCTGCCGGCGCAGGCGGCCCTGGACATCGCCACCCGCTATCTGCCCTCGGTCGGCCGGGCCGGGGTGGGCGGCGACTGGTTCGACGTCATCCCGCTGTCCGGGACCCGGGTCGCGCTCGTCGTGGGCGATGTCGTCGGCCACGGCATGCGGGCCGCCGCCACCATGGGCCGGGTCCGCACCGCCGTCCGCACGCTGGCCGACGTCGACCTGCCGCCCGACGAACTCCTCAGCCACCTCGACGACCTGGTCGTCCACCTCTCCGCCGAGGAGGCCGGTGCCGACTCCGCCGCCGAGGCCGCCGGCGGCGTCGGCACGACCTGCCTGTACAGCGTGTACGACCCCGTCACCCGGCGGCTCTGCGTCGCCCGGGCCGGCCACCCGCCGCCCGCAGTGGTCACCGCGGGAACCGTCCGCTTCCTCGACGTCCCGGCCGGTCCCCCGCTCGGCCTCGGCGGCCTGCCCTTCGAGTCGTACGAGACGGAACTCCCCGAGGGCAGCCTGATCGCGCTCTACACCGACGGCCTGCTCGAACCCCGGGAACACGACATCGACGACGCCCTCGACACGATGTTCGCCGCGCTCGGCCGCCCCGCCGAGACCCTGGACACCGTCTGCGACCGGGTCCTGACGTCCATGCTCACCCACCGCCCCGACGACGACATCGCCCTGCTCGTCGCCCGCACCCGGGCCCTGCACGCCGACCGGGTCGCCACCTGGGAGCTGCCCTTCGACCTCGCCGCGGTCGCCGAGGCCCGCAAGCTGGCCACCGGGCAGCTGGCCGAGTGGCGGCTGGAGGAGGCCGCGTTCATCACCGAGCTCATCGTGAGCGAGATGGTCACCAACGCGTTCCGGTACGGCCGCCCGCCCGTCCGGCTCCGTCTGATCCACGACGACCACACCCTCACCTGCGAGGTCTTCGACTCCAGCGACACCGCCCCGCACATGCGCCGGGCCCACACCTACGACGAGGGCGGACGCGGACTCCTCCTGGTCGGCCAGCTGACCCAGCGCTGGGGCACCCGGCACGCCGGCACCGGCAAGACCGTCTGGGCCGAGCAGTACCTCACCGGGGACTGAGAACCGAGGGCTGGGAAGCGAGGGCTGAGAACCGAGCACGAAGAACCGAGCACGGAGAACCGGGGCCTGAGGCCGCCGGAGTGCGGCGGCTACCGGCGGAACACCGGGCGGGCCCACGCGGGCGGGCGTGGGCCGTCCGGGGCGCCCCGGCCGACGGTCGGGGTGCGGACGGTCCCGCCGACGGTCCCGTGGCCGGTCGTCGGTGCGACGTCGGCGTCCCGGTGCACGGCGTCGGCCGGCTCCCCGGCCGGACCGGAACCGTACGCGGCGCACCGCAGCGCCGCCACGAACTCCAGGCAGGAGCCGTACCGGTCCTCGGGGACCTTGGCCAGCGCCCTGGCGAACACCTCGTCGAACCCCGGCGGCAGCCCGCCCCGCACCTCGCTCAGCGCGGGCGGGGCGTCGTACTGGTGCGCCCACAGCAGCGCGATGTCCTCGTCCCGGACGAACGGCGGACCGCCGGCGAGCATCTCGAAGACCACGCAGGCGAGACTGTAGAGATCGCAGCGGCCGTCCACCGGGCGCCCCGAGATCTGCTCGGGCGCCACGTAGTCCAGGGTGCCGACGAACTCGCCGACCGTCGTGAACCCCGTCAGCGACAGCGACTTCTTGGTGAGCCCGAAGTCCGTGAGGTAGACGTGCTCGGGGTGGTCGCTGTCCGTGCCCCGCGCCACCAGCACGTTGCCCGGCTTCACGTCCCGGTGCACCAGATCGTGCTCGTGGGCCGCGTCGAGCGCGGAGGCGACCTGGGCGGCGATCCGCAGCCCCGTGTCCACCGGCAGCACGCCCTCCCGGTCCAGCAGCGCGCGCAGGTCGGGCCCCGACACGTACCGCATCGCGATGTACAGCACGCCGTCCGTCTCGCCGGCCTCGAAGATCGGCACGATGTGGGGGTGGTCGATGGCGGCGGCGACCCGCGACTCGTGCGTGAAGCGGCGGCGGAAGGTGTCGTTGCGGGCCATCTCCGGCGCCAGCAGTTTCAGGGCGACGGTCCGGTCCAGACGCAGGTCCGTGGCCCGGTAGACGACGGCCATGCCGCCGCGCCCGATCTCGCCCTGGACCTCGTAGCCCGCGATGCGCGTCGCCATCACGCTCATCGTATCCCCGGGAGATCAGACCCGCTGATCAGCAGATCGGCGGATCGGCGGCTCACGGGGGCGCCGCCTGCCAGCCGGTCCAGCGCGACACGGTCACGAGGACGACCGCGCCGGACGGCGGCCGTTCCCGGTACTGCGGGTACTTCTCGCACAGCGGCCCGACGACGGCCGGGCCGGCCGGGACCACCCGCGCCTCGCCGTCCGCCCGGACCCACCACAGACGGTCCCAGTTCTCGTCGTACGCGTCGGCGAGCAGGCACACGGACGGCTGAACGGCGATGTTGCGCAGCCGTTTGAGGTCGGGGGTGGTCTTGGGCTTGTGGTCCACGGCGGTGACGATCCCGTCGGTGCCGTACCGGGCGAAGACGACCGGCACCAGATGGGGACGGCCCCTGGCGTCCGCGGTCGCGAGCCGGGCCACCCGGGCCGCGGCGAACCGGCGTCGTGCCTCGTCCCCGGTCAGTTCCGGCATCGCGCGCCCCCGTCCTCGTCGTCTCCGGTCGTCCCCGGTCGTCCCCGTCAGGCCCGGCGCAGCGCGTCGAGCACGTCGGCGTCCGTCAGCTGCCCGAAGTCGTCGTACCACTGCCCGACCGCGCTGAAGACGGCCGGGCGGTACGGGCAGACGACGAGGTCGGCCTCGGCGGCGAGCGCGTCCAGGGAGTCGGGCGCGCCGACCGGGACGGCCAGCACGGTCCGGGCGGGGTTCCGGCTGCGTACGTGGCGCAGCGCGGCGCGGGCGGTGCAGCCGGTGGCGAGGCCGTCGTCGACGACAAGCACGGTACGGCCGCGCAGTCCCGGCGGCGGGCGGCCCTGCCGGTAGCGGCGCTCACGGCGGCGCAGTTCCTGCCGCTCCCGCTCGACGACGGGGGCGAGGGAGTCCTCGCTCAGGTCCAGGTAAGCCAGGGTGGCCCGGTCGAGGAGCGGCGGGTCGTCCCCGGCGATCGCGCCGACGCCGAACTCCTCGTGGTGCGGGGCGCCGATCTTGCGTACGACGAGCACGTCGAGCGGGGCCGGGAGCTCGCGCGCCACCTCCGCGGCGACGGCCGCCCCGCCCCGGGGCAGCGCCAGCACGATCGGGTCGGGCAGCGCGCCCTCGTCCCGCAACTCGGCCAGCACTGCGGCGAGTTCACGGCCCGCGTGGGCACGGTCCCGGTAGCGCACGGTTCGTCCTCCCCGGGCGGGGTCACGGTCTCCTACCTCCATGCTCACACCCGGAGGCACCGGAGGCCGAGCCCTCCCTTCTAACAAAATTATCATCAAAATTGTCAACAATCCTGGGCCGCCTTGCCTACAGTCAGGGACTCGGAAGAGCCGCACAGCAACCCGCTGCACAAGGAGGTCCACGGGTGGAGATCAACCGCAGAACCGTTGTCCGGGGCGCGGCAGCCATGGCCGCGTTCGGAATCGCCGAGGGCGCGGCGGGCACGGCCTTCGCCGGCACCTCGTCGTCGGGCACCTCGTCGTCGGGCAGCCCGTCGTCGGGCAGCCCGTCGAGCACGTCCTCGGCGAACCCGGCGTACTCGCTGGAGTTCGACTCCACCGCCTGGTCGTACGACTCGGCCAACGACGTGTACTACCAGCTCGGCAAGGTGTACGTCACCGACCCGGCCGCGACGGACATCGAGAGCCTGTCGATCTACGTGCCCGGCGCCTATCTCAAGGCCACCGCGAACAGCGACGGGACCACGTACACCGCGACGGTCGACCCGAAGGGCACCGTCGGCGCGTACTCGGGCCGCACGGCGCCGATCGTGATCCCGGTCAACACCCCGGGCTACGCCGCGCAGAAGCCGGCCACGTCCTACAGCTACAGCAGCGTCGCGCAGTACCTCGCGGCCGGGCACGTCTACGTGTGGCCGGGCCTGCGCGGACGGGACACCTCGACCGGCACCCGCTCCGACGCGGCTCCCTGGGGCGTGACCGACCTGAAGGCCGCGGTCCGCTTCCTGCGGTACAACCGGCGCCTCCTGCCCGGCAGCACGGACGACATCGTCCTGTTCGGCATGAGCGGCGGCGGCGCCCAGGACACCGTGGCGGGCGCGTCCGGCGACAGCCCCCTGTACCACCCGTACCTGCGCACGATCGGCGCGGCGATGGAGGACGCCGAGGGCCGCCCGCTCAGCGACGCGGTCGCCGGCGTCATGGCCTGGTGCCCGATCACCAGCCTGCACGAGGCCAACCTGTCCTACGAGTGGAACATGGGCCAGTTCGCCTCGACGGGCACCCGCGCCTCCGGCACCTGGACCAGCGCCTACTCGGCGGACCTCGCGAAGGCCTGGCCCGGGTACGTCAACCGCCTCGGTCTGCGCGACGAGCGGGGCAGGCTCCTGAAGCTGACCGAGTCCGGCAGCGGCACCCACCTGGCCGGCAGCTACTACGACCACCTGATCGAGGTGATCACCACCTCGCTGAACAACTTCCTGTCCGACACCACCTTCCCGTACACGATCACGACGATGGGCGGCCCGCCCGGATCGGGCCAGACCGGGACCTCGACCACGTACGAGACGGTCGACGACTACATCGCCTACCTCAACACGCACAGCACGTGGGTCAGTTACGACGCCACGGCCAACACCGCCACGGTCGCCGGCCTGGAGGGCTTCGTCACCAGCCAGAAGACGGCGAGCAAGCCCGTCGGCGCGTTCGACGGGTACTCCCGCGGGCAGACCGAGAACGGCGTCTTCGCGATGGGGCTGGACGCCCCGGCGCACTTCGCGCCGCTCACCCGTGACGTCGTCGCGGCGAACGAGGCGACGTACGCCACATACGCCGACTGGAGCTCCGACTACGGCTCCGCCGCGTACGACGGCGACTTCGCCAAGAAGGACAGCGTCGGCAAGGACATGGCCTGGCGGGCCGACGCGTACAACCCGCTGTACTTCCTCTCACCCGCCTTCGGCGGCTACCGCCGGTCGCGGCCGGCGCGCCACTGGCGCATCCGCACCGGCATCATGCAGGGCGACACGGCCAACACGACCGAGATCAACATCGCGCTGGCCCTGCGGAACTACGGCATCCGCGACGTCGACTTCGCCACCGTGTGGGCCCAGGGCCACACCCAGGCCGAGCGCACCGGGGACTCGACGACGAACTTCATCGACTGGGTGGAGTCCGTCACCGGGAAGTGACCGCCGGACCGGGCTCGGTACTCCGGCAGCGGGTCGCGGCGGATCGCGCCCCGAGCCGGTGCCGGAGTATGGAGTATCAGGACACGGCCCAGGCGAGGTGCAGCTCCTCCGGTGAGCGGTGGATCATCGTCGGACGCATGGTGACCGGACGGCCGTCGGCGAGCCGGAGGCCCGGCAGCCGGCGTGTCAGCTCCGCCACCGTGATGCGGAGTTGCTCGCGGGCCAGCTGGGCGCCGACGCAGGCGTGGGCGCCGAAGCCGAAGGCGAGGTGGCGGGCGGGGGCGGCCCGGGTGATGTCGAACGCGTCGGGGCGGGGGTGACGGGAGGCATCACGGTTGGCGGCACCGAAGGCGACGAACAGCTCCGCCCCGGCCGGGAGTTCGGTGCCGGCGAGGGTGACCGGGCGGGTGGCGACCCGGCGGAAGCCCTGCAACGCGCCGTCGTAGCGGGCCGCCTCCTCCACGGCCGCCGGGATCAGCTCCGGCTGCCTGCACAGCAGTTCCCACTGGTCCCGGTGGCTCAGCAGGTGCAGGACGGTGGTGCCGATCAGCGCGGTGGTGGTCAGGTGCCCGGCGATCAGCAGGTTCTGGAGGTGGGCGACGGCCTCGTGGCGCTGTTCCAGGGGGAGTTCGCCGTGGCCGGGTTCGGTCACGGAGGCGACGATCTCCGTGGCCAGGTCCTCGCGGGGGTGGGCGTAACGGTCGCGGGCACAGCGGTCGAGAGCGTGCTGCATGGCCACGACGTCCTCGGCTGCGGCGATCTGCCCGGCCTCCGGCAGCGGCCGGAACAGCAGTTCCTCGGCGCGCCGCCCGCCGTGCACGACCAGGGGCACGTCGGCGGGGTCGAGTCCGACGATCCGGCCGATGACCTCGCCCGGCAGCCGCGCTGCGTATTCCGCCATCAGCTCCACCCGGCCGTCCGCCGCGAACCCGTCGACGAGGGCGGCGGCACACTCCCGGGCGTAGGGCACGGCCGCCGCGATCCGGGAGGGTGAGAGCGCGCGCAGCAGCGGCGCCCGCAGTCGCTGGTGCCGTTCGCCGTCCGAGGTGACCACGACCGGCCGGCCGCCGAAGCCGCCGCCGAGCACGGCGAGCGCGGCGGGCGAGGGCATGACGTCGGGCCGTAACGCGTTCGCCGACGAGAACTCCTCGCTGCGTCGCAGCACTTCGCGGACGTCGGTGTCCCGGGCGACCAGCCAGGCGTCCAGTTCGGGCACCCGCACGAGCCCCTCCGCGGCCCGCGCCCGCGCGTAGAGGGGGTAGGGCTCGCGCATCAGGTCGTCGAGGCTGTGGTGTGCGTCGTGCTCGTCGTGCTCGTCGTGTGCGTCATGCCTGTCGTGCAGTTCGTGTTCCACGAGACGCCCCCCGGGACGACGACAGCGGTACGGGCCGCGTTCATGGTGCCGTACCGCCGTGCCGCCGCGACAGGGCCGGGCGCGCCCCGGTCAGAAGACGACCCACCACCCTTCGCGGGCCGCCTGCTCGGCCGTGTACGACACGCCGTGTGCCTTGAGTCCGGTGGCGTCGAGGAGGGTGATCTCACCGCCGTGGTTGCCGAGTTGGGCGCCGCCGGAGAGCGGCACGGCGAGGGCTGCGCCGGCGGCGAGGGGGCCGGCCGGTACCGCGGAGGCCTGGCCGACGCGGTCGAGGAGGCGCCAGCCGGTGAGGTCGACCGGGGCGGGCGAGGCGTTGAGGAGTGTGACGGTCTCCGCCTCGGGGGCCGGGCCGACCGGGTTGACCAGGGCGGCGACGATCCGGACCGGCTGGTCGCCGGGGGCGGGGCGGGAGGTGTCGACGTCGGGGAGGGTGTGGCCGGTGGCGTCGTCGGTGTGCCAGGCCTGGCTCTGGAAGGCGAGGAAGATCCCCACCCAGCGTTCCGCGGTCTGCCCGTCGGCGGGGAAGCGGATGAGCAGCCCGCCGTCCTGCCAGACCCCGTCGTCGGCGCTGAACCGGCCGCTGTTGCCCTGGTTCATGTGGATGTCGTGGACGCCGTTGCCGGGCAGGAAGCCGAACACCTTGTCCTTGACGCCGGTCTCGGGCCCCCAGCGCTCGCCGAACAGGTACAGCAGGGCGTCCGGGTCGTCGACGGCCCGCCGGACGTAGTGGTCGAGCAGGTCGGCCAGGTCGTTGTCCGGCCCGGAGCGGTCCGCGGGCAGGACCCGCATCTTCGCCGGGTCGAAGAGGTTGCCGCGGACGAAGTCGAGGTTGGGGCCGCCGGGACCGGACGGCAGCGTGTTCCAGCCGCTCGCCAGGCCGGTCAGGCGGGCGGTGAGGGGATGCTCGAAGTCGTCGTCGACGAGGTAGAGCAGTTCGGCGGGCTTCTCCTGCGAGAGGACGTTGACCGCGGCCCGGTAGTGGACGCCGGCGTCGTCCGTGAGGTGGATCTGGTAGTGCGGGCTGTCGGCGCCGCCCTCGCGCCGGGTGTCGACCGCCCGGGCGATCAGGACGCCATAGGTCTTCAACGGCATGTTGACCAACTCCCCGTGAAGGCAGGCGGTTTGCCCGCCATGGCGCGAATCGTACGGGGCAGGGACCGGCTCCGGCCGGGGTTGGACGAATCTGGCGTTCATGTGAACATCCCGTGTGCGACCCGCGCCCGGTGGCCGGTTCCCTACGATCGTGCCGTGGTCAATTTCCTCCTTCAGCGGACGGCTCCGCTGCCGATCGACGAGGCGTGGCGCCGGCTCACGGAGTGGTCCCGGCATGCCGACGTGGTCCCGCTGACCCGGGTCACCGTGCTCACCGATCCCCCGACCCACGAGGGCACGGTCTTCGTCGCCCGTTCCGGGTTCGGGCCCCTGTCGTTCGACGATCCCATGGAGGTGACCGTCTGGCAGCCCCCGCTGGACGGCGGCTCCGGCCGGTGCCGTCTGGTCAAGCACGGCAAGGTGGTGCTCGGCTGGGCCGAGCTGGAGGTGCACCCCGGGCCCGGCGGCCGTACCCGGGTGATCTGGCACGAGGAGCTGCGGATCCGGGGCCTGCCCTCGCTCTTCGACCCGCTGGTGCGCCGGACGTCCCGGGCCGTGTTCGGACGGGCGGTCAACTCACTCCTCCGGCGGCCGTGACGAGTGGCTGCCGGGGGCAGGCTAGGCCACCGACCCGATCCGCCGTGCCGGGAGCGGCGAGGCCGTCGCGTCGTGGTGGATCGGGGTGTGCGCCCCGGTCAGGGAGACCCCGGTGCCGCCCCGGCGGTTCGCGACGATCTCGGCCCCGATCGACAGCGCGGTCTCCTCGGGCGTACGAGCGCCGAGGTCGAGGCCGATGGGTGAGCGGAGGCGGGCCAGCTCCAGTTCCGTGACGCCGACCTCGCGCAGGCGTTCGTTGCGGTCGAGGTGGGTGCGGCGGGAGCCCATCGCGCCGACGTAGGCCACCGGCAGGCGGAGGGCGAGCCGGAGCAGCGGGACGTCGAACTTGGCGTCGTGGGTGAGGACGCACAGCACGGTACGGCCGTCGACCTCCGCGCGCTCCAGGTACCGGTGCGGCCACTCGACGACGATCTCGTCGGCCTCCGGGAAACGGTTCCGCGTCGCGAAGACGGGCCGCGCGTCGCACACCGTCACCCGGTAGCCGAGGAACTTGCCGACCCGGACCAGCGCGGACGCGAAGTCGATCGCACCGAAGACGATCATCCGGGGCGGCGGGACCGACGACTCGACCAGCACCGTGAGCGGTGCTCCGCACCGAGAGCCCTGCTCTCCGATCTCCAGGGTGCCGGTGCGGCCCGCGTCCAGGAAGGCGGCGGCCTCGGCGGCGACCGTACGGTCCAGCTCGGGATGGGCGCCGAAACCGCCCTGGTGGGCTCCGTGGGCGTCCACCAGGACGGCCCGGCCCAGCAGCTCCGCCGGCCCGGTGACGACCCGTGCGAGGGCCGCCGCCGACCCGCGCGCGGCCGCGGCCAGCGCGGCGGCGACCACCGGCCGGGCGGGGTCGTCCGCCCGGACCGGGGTGACGAGGATGTCGATGACGCCGCCGCAGGTCAGGCCGACGGCGAACGCGTCCTCGTCGCTGTACCCGAAGCGCTCCAGAACGGTCTCCCCGTCCTCCAGCGCCTGCCGGCACAGCTCGTACACGGCGCCCTCCACACACCCGCCGGACACCGAGCCGACGGCGGTCCCCTCGCCGTCCACGGCAAGGGCGGCACCGGGCTGCCGCGGCGCACTCCCCCCGACCGCCACCACCGTGGCCACGGCGAAGTCACGTCCGTCCGCGACCCACCGGTTCAGCTCCTCGGCGATGTCCAGCATGTCTCGGTCTCCTTCTCACATGGTCAGGGACAGCGCGCCCCGAAGGGGCGCGGGGAACTGCGCGACCAGCCCCGACGGACCCGCGGACAACGACCGACCGCAGCCCCGTCACGGCTCTCCCAGCGGAGCGACCTAGTGGACGCCCAACCAGCTCTCAATGGGATGGAGGGCGAAATAGACCAGGAAGATCCCCGTCAGCCCCCACATGAATGCCCCGATCTCCCGCGCCCGGCCCTGAGCTGCCTTGATGGCGGTGTACGAGATCACCCCCGCGGCCACACCCGTGGTGATCGTGTACGTGAACGGCATCAGAACGACCGTCAGGAACACCGGAATGGCGGTGGCCCGGTCGGCCCAGTCCACGTGCCGGGCGTTCATCAGCATCATCGCGCCGATGACCACCAGGGCGGCCGACGCGACCTCCTGCGGCACGATCGCGGTGAGCGGCGTGAAGAACAGACAGGCCGCGAAGAACAGGCCGGTGACGACGGAGGCCAGACCCGTACGGGCGCCCTCTCCGACACCGGTCGCCGACTCGATGAACACGGTCTGCCCGGAGCCGCCCGCGACCCCGCCGATCGCGCCGCCCGCGCCGTCGATGAACAGCGCCTTGGACAGGCCCGGCATCCGGCCCTTGTCGTCGGCCAGCTGCGCCTCGGTGCCGACGCCGATGATGGTGGCCATCGCGTCGAAGAACCCGGCGAGCACCAGGGTGAAGACGATCATCGCCACGGTCATCGCGCCGACCTTGCCCCAGCCGCCGAACTCGACGTGCCCGAAGAGCGAGAAGTCCGGCATGGAGACGGCGGAACCGTGCAGTTCGGGGGCGGCGCCGCCGGCCCACTGCTTGGGGTCGATGACCCCCAGGCCGTTGAGCACGGCCGCCACGACCGTGCCGCCGATGATGCCGATCAGGATGGCCCCGGGGACGTTCCGGGCCTGGAGCATGAAGATCAGCAGCAGGGTGCCGGCGAAGAGCAGCACCGGCCAGCCGGCCAGTTCGCCGGCGGGGCCGAGGGTGACCGGGGTGGCCTTGCCCTGGTGCACGAAGCCGGACTTGTAGAAGCCGATGAGGGCGATGAACAGGCCGATGCCCATGGTGATGCCGTGTTTGAGCGCGAGCGGGATCGCGTTCATGATCATCTCGCGCAGGCCGGTGACGACCAGGAGCATGATGACGACGCCGTACATCACGCACATGCCCATCGCCTGCGGCCAGGTCATCTGCGGGGCGACCTGCGAGGAGAGCACGCCGGAGACGGAGAGGCCGGCGGCGAGCGCGAGGGGCACCTTGCCGACGAGGCCCATCAGCAGCGTGGTGAAGGCCGCCGCGAACGCCGTCGCGGTGATCAGCGCCTTCTGGCCGAGGATGTCCCCGGCCGCGTCCTTGCCGGACAGGATCAGGGGGTTGAGCAGGAGGATGTACGCCATCGCCATGAAGGTGGTGACGCCGCCGCGCACTTCACGCGCGACGCTCGATCCCCGCCGGGATATGTGGAAGTACCGGTCGAGCCAGGACCGTCCGGCCGGGACGCGGGTGCCTTCTCCCGCGTCTTCGGCCGTCGCCCTGGGTTCGAGTGACTGCTGGGTCATGGTGCCGTCTCCCAAGGTTCACAGGGGCCCCCGTGCCCGCCGATGCCTTCGGCGGTACGCGGGATTTGGGAAGTGCATGACCCGGGGGACGGCCCGGAGGTGCACGCTTCGGGGGTTGGCGCCGGGGAGTTGAGCAGGTGCCCGGCGCCGGGGTGCCGCGGTGCGGCGTGGCCGCAGGCCGCGGCCACGCCCTGGTTACGCGTTGCCCGTCAGGTGTTCCGGGCGGACCGGTGTCCTGTTGAGCTCCAGACCGGTCGCGTTGCGGATCGCCGCGAGGACCGCCGGGGTCGAGGACAGGGTCGGGGCCTCGCCGATGCCGCGGAGCCCGTACGGGGCGTGGTCGTCGGCGAGTTCGAGGACGTCGACCGGGATGGTCGGCGTGTCGAGGATGGTCGGGATCAGGTAGTCCGTGAAGGACGGGTTCCTGACCTTCGCGGTCTTCGGGTCGACGATGATCTCCTCCATCACCGCGATGCCCAGGCCCTGGGTCGTACCGCCCTGGATCTGGCCGACGACGGAGAGCGGGTTGAGCGCCTTGCCGACGTCCTGGGCGCAGGCCAGCTCGATCACCTTCACCAGGCCCAGTTCGGTGTCGACCTCGACGACCGCGCGGTGCGCGGCGAAGCTGTACTGGACATGGCCGTTGCCCTGCCCGGTGTGCAGGTCGAAGGGGACGGTCGCCCGGTGCCGCCACTCCGCCTCGATCTCCACGGCCTCCTCGCCGAGGACGTCCACCAGGTCGGCGAGGACCTCGCCGCCGTCGGTGACGACCTTGCCGCCCTCCAGGAGCAGTTCGGCGGTGGCCCAGGCCGGGTGGTACGTGCCGAACCTGCGGCGGCCCAGCTCCAGGACCTTCTCCCGGACCAGCTCGCAGGAGTTCTTCACGGCGCCGCCGGTGACGTACGTCTGCCGGGAGGCCGAGGTCGAACCGGCAGAGCCCACCTCGGTGTTGGCGGGGTGGATGGTCACCTGGGCGACGCCCAGCTCGGTCCGGGCGATCTGCGCGTGGACGGTGACGCCGCCCTGCCCGACCTCCGCCATCGCGGTGTGCACGACGGCCACCGGCTCGCCGCCGGCCACCTCCATGCGCACCCGCGCGGTCGAGTAGTCGTCGAACCCCTCGGAGAAGCCGACGTTCTTGATGCCGACCGCGTATCCGATGCCGCGTACGACACCTTCGCCGTGCGTGGTGTTGGACAGCCCTCCGGGCAGCTGCCGTACGTCGGCGCCCTCGCTGCTCTCCCACTGGCGCTCGGGCGGCAGGGGCATCGCGGTGACCCGGCGCAGGAGTTCGGCGACCGGGGCGGGCGAGTCGACCGGCTGCCCGGTCGGCATGAGCGTGCCCTGCTCCATGGCGTTCAGCTTCCTGAACTCCACCGGGTCCATGCCGAGTTGCTTCGCGACCTTGTCCATCTGGGCCTCGTAGGCGAAGCACGCCTGGACCGCGCCGAAGCCGCGCATCGCGCCGCACGGCGGGTTGTTGGTGTAGAGGGCGATGGCCTCGATCTCGACGTCGTCGACGACGTAGGGCCCGATGCCGAGCGAGGAGGCGTTGCCGACCACGGCCGGGGAGGCGGAGGCGTACGCGCCGCCGTCGAGCACGATCCGGCACTTGACGTGCGTCAACTTGCCCTCGCGGGTGGCCCCGTGCTCGTAGTAGAGGCGGGCCGGGTGGCGGTGGACGTGCCCGAAGAAGGACTCGAAGCGGTTGTAGACGATCTTGACCGGCTTGCCGGTGCGCAGCGCCAGCAGGCAGGCGTGGATCTGCATCGACAGGTCCTCGCGGCCACCGAACGCGCCGCCGACGCCGGAGAGCGTCATCCGCACCTTGTCCTCGGGCAGGCCGAGGACGGGCGCGATCTGGCGCAGGTCGCTGTGCAGCCACTGGGTGGCGATGTAGAGGTGGACGCCGCCGTCCTCCTCGGGGACCGCGAGGCCGGACTCGGGGCCGAGGAAGGCCTGGTCCTGCATGCCGAAGTAGTACTCGCCCTTGACGATGACGTCGGCGCGCTTCGCGGCCTCGTCGGCGTCGCCGCGGACGATCGGCTGACGGTGCACGATGTTGGGGTGCGGGACGTGGCCGATGTGGTGGTCGTCGCGGTTCTCGTGGACGTGGATCGCGTCCGGGGCGGTGGCGGAGGCCTCGTCGGTGATGACGGGCAGCTCGCGGTACTCGACCTTGATCTTGGCGGCTGCCCGGCGGGCGGTCTCCGGGTGGTCGGCGGCGACGATGGCGACCGGTTCGCCGTGGTGGCGTACCTTGCCGTGCGCGAGGACCGGGGTGTCCTGGATCTCCAGGCCGTAGTTCTTCACCTCGGTGGGCAGGTCGTCGTAGGTCATGACGGCGTAGACGCCGGGCTGGGCGAGTGCCTCGCCGGTGTCGATCGAGACGATCTCGGCGTGCGCGACCGTGGAGCGGAGGATCTGGCCCCAGAGCATGTCCTCGTGCCACATGTCGGACGAGTACGCGAACTCGCCGGTGACCTTGAGAGTGCCGTCGGGGCGGAGGGTGGACTCGCCGATGCCGCCCCTGGTCTGGGAACCCTGGGTGACCTTGGTGGGCGTGCCGAGGGGCGCGCTGTTGCTGGGCATCCGGTTCAGACCGCCTCTCCCTGCCGGGCGGCCGCGAGGCGGACCGCGTCCATGATCTTCTCGTAGCCGGTGCAGCGGCACAGGTTGCCCGAGAGCGCCTCGCGGATGTCCGCGTCGCTCGGGTTGGGGTTGCGCTCCAGCATCTCGTCGGCGGCGACCAGGAGGCCGGGGGTGCAGAAGCCGCACTGGACGGCGCCGGCGTCGATGAAGGCCTGCTGGACGGGGGAGAGTCGGGTGCGTTCGCCGGTCTGGGAGTCGGCGGGGGGCTTGGGCTGCCAGCTCTGTGAGCTGTCACGCGTGACATGTGACATAGCACCGGCAGAGTCGTCCGTCCCGCCCCCGCAGGCCCGCCGCTCCGCGAACTCCGCCAGCCCCTCCACGGTGACGACCTCCCGCCCCTCCACCTGCCCCGCCGCGACCAGGCAGGAGCACACGGGCACGCCGTCCAGGCGGACGGTGCAGGAGCCGCACTCGCCCTGTTCGCAGGCGTTCTTGGAGCCGGGCAGGCCGAGCCGTTCCCGCAGCACGTACAGCAGGGACTCGCCCTCCCAGACGTCGTCGGCTTCCTGCGGTCGTCCGTTGACGGTGAAGTTGACGCGCATCAGGCGACACTCCCCTTCTGAAAAGTAGTGCCGCGGTACGACTCCCAGGTCCAGGTGAGCGTCCGGCGGGCCATCACGCCGACCGCGTGCCGGCGGTAGCTCGCGGTGCCCCGGACGTCGTCGATCGGGTTGCAGGCGGCGGCGCACAGGTCCGCGAACTGCTTGGCGACGGACGGGGTGATGATCTTCCCGTTGTCCCAGAAGCCGCCCTCGTCGAGCGCGGCGTTGAGGAAGTCCTCGGCGGTCTTCGCGCGCACGGGCGTCGGGGCGGCCGAGCCGATCCCGGTCCGCACGGTCCGCGTCCCGGGGTGCAGGGCGAGCCCGAAGGCGCACACGGCGATCACCATGGCGTTGCGCGTGCCGACCTTGGAGTACTGCTGCGGTCCGTCGGCCTTCTGCACGTGGACCGCGCGGATCAGTTCGTCGGGGGCGAGGGCGTTGCGCTTGACGCCGGTGTAGAAGTCGTCGATGGGGATGAGCCGGGTGCCGCGCACCGACTCGGCCTCGACCTGGGCGCCGGCCGCGAGCAGCGCGGGGTGGGCGTCGCCGGCCGGGGAGGCGGTGCCGAGGTTGCCGCCGACGCCGCCGCGGTTGCGGATCTGCGGGGAGGCGACGGTATGCGAGGCGAGGGCGAGACCGGGGAGTTCGGCGCGGAGGTTCTCCATGATGCGGGTGTACGGGACGGAGGCGCCGAGCCGTACGCTCTCCTCGCCGACCTCCCATTCGTAGAGATCGCCGATGCGGTTGAGATCGAGGAGGTACTCGGGCCGGCGGTGGTCGAAGTTGATCTCGACCATCACATCGGTGCCACCCGCGATCGGCACTGCGGTGGGGTGCTCGGCCTTCGTGGCGAGCGCCTCCTCCCAGCTGGCGGGGCGAAGGAAGTCCATGACCGGCTCTCTTCTCCGTCTCGTGAGTCTCGTGAGTCGTGCGGATTGAGCCAATCCGTGTGCGGCGGGCCCGGCTCGTTCATGTCCTGTTAACGCGGAATGACGCCAGTACACCGCCCCTTACTCCAGCGGGGTCAGTCACTGAAACCATGAAGGAGTTGGCTGGCCAGCACGGGCATCTTGTAGATTCGTATGAACGGAGGTCATCAGTAACCTCTTGGTTTTCCTGTGGAAACGCAGGAAACGCCCTGGCGACCACCGGTCGCGGCCCGGCAGCCCTTGGTGACGGCCCGCGGGGGCGCCCGCCGGGTGCCTTCCCCGTGACCCTTCAAGATTCATCGTAGATTTCGAGACACAGAACGGCGGCGACGAGATGCGGCTGCGCGCACTGCTGGACACCGATGCGCTGGGCCTGCGGCTGCTCGGCGGCGAGGACGAGCTGGACCGTACCGTGCGCGGGGTGATGACCACCGACCTGCGCGACCCGAGCCGCTACCTGTCCGGCGGCGAGCTGGTGCTGACGGGCCTGGCGTGGCGCCGGGACGCGGCGGACTCCGAGCCGTTCGTACGGCTGCTGGTGCAGGCCGGGGTGGTGGCGCTGGCGGCCGGTGAGGCGGAGCTGGGGGCCGTCCCGGACGACCTGGCCGCGGCCTGCGCGCGCCACCGCCTCCCGCTCTTCGCGGTGCACGAGTCGGTGGCGTTCGCAACGATCACCGAGCATGTCGTACGGCAGGTCAGCGGCGAGCGCGCCGGGGATCTGGCGGCAGTGGTGGACCGGCACCGGCGGATGATGACCTCGGGTCCGGCGGGCGGCGGGCCCGACGTGGTCCTGGACCTGCTCGGTTCCGATCTGGACCTGCGTGCCTGGGTGCTGTCCCCGGCGGGCCGTCTGATCGCGGGCTCCAAGGTGTCGGGGCCCGCGCTGCCCGCCGAGACCTGCGCCGGTCTGGCCGCCGAGCACCTGGCCGCCACCCGCACCGGCCGTCGCGGCCCGCACCGCGTGCTGCTCGGCGGCACGACCTACTCCCTGTTCCCGATCCGCGCCAGCGGCCGTTCCGCGCAGGGCGCGCGGGACGTGCGGGAGACCGTGCTGTCGGACTGGCTGCTCGCGGTGGAGGCGGACGCCGGCGACTGGCCCGAGGAGCGGCTGGACCTGCTCCAGGGCGTCACCCAGCTGATCGCCGTGGAGCGCGACCGCCGTGACGCGGCCCGCACGGTGCGGCGCAGGCTCGCGCAGGAGGTGCTGGAGCTGGTGCAGACGGGCGCGGCCCCGGCCGAGATCGCGGCCCGGCTGCGGGTGGCCGCGCCGGTCCTGCTGCCCGGGCTCGGGGCGGCCCCGCACTGGCAGGTGGTCGTGGCCCGGGCCGAGTGGGACGGCGGGGAGGTCGAGGGGGGCCCGGTCGCGCAGTCCCTCCTGGAGGAGATCCTGGTCGACCCGGTGGCGACCGGCCCGGAGCCCTCCGACCGGATAGCGGTGGCGCACACCGGCGACGAGGCGATCGCCCTCGTGCCGCTGCCCGCCGTCACCGCCGAGCACGACGGCTCCGAATCCGGCATCCACGCCGACGTCCTCCTGGAGGCCGTACGGGGCCCGCTGGCGGCGGGTCTCGACGACGACGGCCGGGTCACCCTCGGCGTCAGCGCGGCCGTGCATTCGGCGGAGGGGCTGCGCGGCGCGCTGGAGGAGGCCCGGCACGCCCGCCGGGTGGCGGCGGCCCGCCCGGGCCGGGTCTGCGCGGCCGGTCACCAGGAGCTGGCCTCGCACGTCCTGCTGCTCCCGTTCGTCCCCGACGACGTCCGCCGCGCGTTCACCGCCCGCCTCCTGGATCCGCTGCACGACTACGACCGCCGCCACCGGGCCGAACTGATCCCCACCCTGGAGGCGTTCCTCGACTGCGACGGCTCCTGGACCCGCTGCGCCACCCGCCTCCACCTGCACGTCAACACGCTGCGCTATCGCGTGGGGAGGATCGAGCAGTTGACGGGCCGGGACCTGTCCCGGCTGGAGGACAAGCTCGATTTCTTCTTGGCGTTGCGGATGAGTTGAGGTCACGCGGGCGTGCGACCGGGTCGCGCCAAGTGCCGTCGCCGTCCCACGACTTTGTGAAATTATTCACCCACCCTCTTGGCCCCGCGCGGCGATCGGTGCTGGAATGCGGCCACCACTTCACTGCTCGACGGCGCGCTAGGGGAGGGCAACGTGGCGTATTCCGCCATGTCTGGGAACGGAACGACCGACGGTGACGATCCGCTCCAGACCGCGGTGTGGCGGCTGCGCTCGCGGGCCTGCTGGGCCGACGCGGCGGCTCTGCTGCCGTCGGACACGCCGGCGTACACCCTGCAGCGGGCGGGGCTGATGGTCGAGCGGTGTCTGTACACCGAGGGGAGCTGGGAGGAGGCCGAGGACGCGCTGCGGACGGCGGAGGCGGTGGCCCGGACCGACGAGGAGCGGGGCGCGGCGGCCTGCGAACGCGGCCAACTCGCCTACGCGGCCACCCTGCACGGCGTCCGCGACCGGGCGGACGAGGCACGGGCGGCGCTCGGGAGGGCGGCGGCACTGATCCCGCCGGGGGCGCCGGGCCGGGCGCTGCTCGACTTCCGCCGGGGCCTGCTGGCGGAGAACCTGACCCGCTCCCCGCAGGCGGCCCGCGCCGCCTACCGCCGCGCGCACGCCGCCGCCACCGCCCACGCCGATCCGCTCCTGCTCTCCTTCACCTGGCGGCATCTGGCCGGACTGGCGCTGCGGGACGGGGAGTTGGCGGAGGCACGGCACGGGTTCGCGGAGTCGCTGCGGATCCGGGAGGAACTGGGCTACCTGGTGGGCACGGCTCCGGCGCTGGCCTCCCTCGCCGACACGGAGTCCGAGCCGGAGGCGTCGCGGCTGCGCGAGGAGGCGGGCCGTCTGTTCCGGCTGCTGGGCGGCGTCCCCACCTGGCTGGCGCGGCAGCTGACACCGCCGGCACCGGGAGCGGCGACCGCCTGAGACCGGGCTCAGAGGAAACTGAGAGTCTGCTGTGGCAGCGTGACGCGCCCCGACCCTCTCAGGAGCGCTTCGCCATGAGCACCGTCAACGGGCTGCCGGCCCATGTCCTGCTGGTCCACATCGTCGTCGTGCTGGTTCCGCTGACCGCACTCGCCCTGGTGGCCGCCGCGCTGTGGCCGCGGGCCGCCCGGCGGCTGGGCGTGCTGCTGCCCGTGCTGGCCTTCGTGGCCCTGGTCAGCGTGCCGTTGACGACGCAGGCCGGCGAGTGGCTGGAGCGGCATGTGACCGAGGACACCCTGGTCCGCCGGCACACCGAGCTGGGCGACGGGCTGCTGCCGTGGGCCCTGGGGCTGTTCGTGCTGGCCACGGTGGTGTGGTGGGCGACGCGCCGGGGCGGTCCTGAGCAGGCTCCCGGCGAGGGCGGTCGCCGGTCGGCCCTGCCGGTGCGGATCGTCGTGGGCGTGCTGTCGGTGGCCGTGGCGGCAGGCGCGGTCGTCGACGTCTACCGGATAGGCGACTCGGGCGCGAAGGCCGCGTGGCACGACGCGTACCAGAAGACCGCGCAGGGCGGCAGCTGAGCTGGGCCGGGGCGGGGGTGGGGACGCTTACCGGCGCTTACCGGGTGCCGCCGCGCCCACCCGTGCCGCCCTGCGGCACGACTGCCCGCGGCTGGGTTTCTGTCTTTCAGGGGCGCGGGGAACTGCGCGAGCGACCCCCGCCGGGGCGCGGGCGGACGACGACCGCCGCCCTCTCGGCGCGAAGCCGCGCCAACGCCCTCCCCCTGTCAGCCGGCGGCGGCGAAATGCCCGGCCACCAGCCTCCGCACCGCATCCAGCTCCCCCGCGATCAACGCCTCCAGCAACCCCGCGTGCTCGGCCGCGTCCGCCATCAGCTCGGCCCGGGCCCCGCGCAGCGGCAGCGCCCGCCGGTGCAGGTCCTCCGCGATCTGCACCAGCTGCTCGTTGCCCGCCAGGCCCAGCACCGCCCGGTGGAAGGCCCGGTCGGCCTCCGCGTACGTCGCCCGGCATCCCGTCGCCGCCACCCGGACCGACTCCTCGGCGAGCGGCCGCAAGGCGGCCCACCGTTCGGCCGGGACGCTGCGCGCCAGCCGCAGCATCACCGGTACCTCGATCAGCGCCCGTACCTCGGCGAGTTCCGCGAGCTCGCGGGCGCCCCGCTCGACGACCCGGAAGCCGCGGTTGGGCACGACCTCGACCGCGCCCTCCAGCGCCAGCTGCTGCATCGCCTCGCGCACCGGCGTCGCCGAGACCCCGAACCGCTCCCCCAGCGCCGGTGCCGAGTAGACCTCGCCGGGCGCCAGTTCCCCGCCGACCAGGGCGGTACGCAGCGCGTCGAGGATCTGTCCGCGTACGGACGCCCGCTGCACGGCGGGCCTGGGCTGCGGGATCGGCCGTTCGCCGTGGGTGTGCTCGCCCCGGGCAGCCGACGGGCCGGCGGGGAAACCGGGTGTCTGCCGGGCCGACTCCTCGGACCGCGACTGCGCCGGCACCCTCGCCGTCTCGGCGGGAGCCGCGTGCGCGCGCTGGTTCACGGGTCCTCCTCCGGCTCGTCGGCACTTGGGTCATTAACGGCGGGTTGTTACTTGTCCGTCAAGCACCTTAGGCGCACAAGGCGCTGGTTCAAATTTCCGAACGACTGGGTAAGGTAAGGCTTACTTATCTGACAGTCGGCCCGGACCCGATCGGCGGTAGCCCATGCCCTCCCCCGTCCCTGTCGCCCCCGCCGCCCCCGCCGCCCCCGTCGCGTCCGTCGTCTCCGCGGCCTACGCGCGCCTCACCGAGGTCTGCCCGGACCTGGTGGTCACGGAGCTGGGGCCGGGCGACCCCGCCCCCCGGGGCGGCGGCTGGGTCGGCGCCGCCGAGCTGGCGGCGGGCGGCGGCGCGCTGGACGCCTTCCTCGCCTGGGACGAGGACCAGATCCTGCGGGACGAGGGGAAGCCGGCCCGCCCCGACGTGGTCGCCACCTTCGGCCTGCACCGCTACGGCTGGGCCGCCTGCCTCCTGATCACCCTCCCCTGGTTCCTGGACCGCCGGGTCCCCCGCCTCCCCGCGACCGAGGTGTCGTACGACCGCACGGCGGGCCGGATGGCCGTACGCGTCGCCTCCTTCGCCTGTCTCCCCGGGGACCCGGCGGCGGCGCTGCCCGGCGCGGTCGTCGTTTCCGGCGAGGAGGCGCTGCGGGCGGAGGTGCGGGCGGCCGTCGCCGAGCACCTGGAGCCGGTCCTCGGGGGCTTCGGGCCGCGGATGCGGCGGCGCGGGCGGGCACTGTGGGGCATGGCGACGGACGAGGTCGTCGAGGGGCTCTGGTACATCGCCGGACTGCTCGGGGACGAGGCTCGGGCCGTACGCGAACTCGAACAGCTGCTGCCGGGCGCGACCAAGCCGTACGTCGGTTCGGCCGCGTTCCGGGTGCTGTCGGGACCGGCCGGGGAGCCGCTGCCCACCCGGGACCGGGCGAGCTGCTGCATGTACTACACGCTGCGCCCCGAGGACACCTGCGCCACCTGCCCGCGGACCTGCGACGACGTCAGGATCGCCAAACTCGCGGCGGCAGCGGCGGCCTGAGTCGCCCTCAGCCCGCCCGCGGCACCGACCCCCGGGACACGGCACTCCCCCGCATCCACTAGGATCACCGGTGGCAAGATCGCTCCTGCGCGGACAGGGAATTCACAACTTCCTCACTTGCCGCAGGAACTTTCCGAGGAACCACCCGTATGGGTAGTCTTACTCGAACTCAACTCCCGCCCCTCACGCGGCAGTTCGAGCAGAATGCCGCCCTGGGGCATCCCCTTGCACTTCCTTGGCGGCCTCTTGCCCCGAAACCCCCTGAGGGCCAGTGGGATTGGGCCACTATGGCGGGCGATACGCCCTATCCCAATGCAAGGGACCCCTAGATGAGACTGACCGACATATCGCTGAACTGGCTGCTTCCCGGCGCCGTACTGCTCCTGGGCATGCTGGTCGCGGTGGCGGTGCTCGCGCGATCCAAGCGGTCCGGCGGGGAGCACGCGAAGGACGACTCGTGGGAGCGCAGCGAGGAGCGCCGGCGGCGCAAGGAAGCCGTGTACGGCACCGTCTCCTACGCGCTCCTGTTCGCCTCCGCGTCGGTCGCGGCGGCCCTCTCGTTCCGCGGGCTGGTCGGCTTCGGCCAGCAGAACCTCGGCCTCTCCGACGGCTGGGAGTACCTCGTGCCGTTCGGTCTGGACGGCGCGGCGATGTTCTCCTCCGTCCTCGCGGTGCGCGAGGCGAGCCACGGTGACGCGGCCCTCGGCTCCCGGATACTCGTGTGGACCTTCGCGGGTGCCGCGGCCTGGTTCAACTGGGTGCACGCGCCCAGGGGCGTCGACCACGCGGGCGCTCCGCAGTTCTTCGCCGGCATGTCGCTGTCCGCGGCCGTCCTCTTCGACCGCGCGCTGAAGCAGACCCGCAAGGCCGCCCTGCGCGAGCAGGGCCTGGTTCCGCGCCCGCTGCCGCAGATCCGTATCGTCCGCTGGCTGCGCGCCCCCCGCGAGACCTACAAGGCCTGGTCGCTGATGCTCCTCGAAGGCGTGCGCAGCCTGGACGAGGCGGTCGACGAGGTGCGCGAGGACAAGCGGCAGAAGGAGACGAACCGGCTGCGCCGCCGCGAGCAGGACCGTCTGGAGCGGGCCCAGCTGAAGGCGATAAGCCGCGGCCACCGCGGCTTCGTCGGACGTGGCCGGCAGGACGAGGTGCAGCACCAGGTGGAGCGTGCCTCCCAGCCCACTGCGGAGCCTGCCATATCGGCGCCGGAGCAGCTGCCCGTACGCCAGCGGCCCTCCCTCCAGCCCGTCCGCAAAGGGTCTGACCCGATCACGGTCGACCTGACCGCGGAGGACGACACAATGGCGCTTCCGCGCCTCGACTCCCTGGAGCGCAAGCTCAAGGACCTGGAGCAGCAGTTCGGCTGATCGCCCGCTGCCGCACAGCACCTCGGGACGGGGGCGTGACCTTCAGGGTCACGCCCCCGTCCCGTTGGGTTCGAGGCACCGGCTAGGCGGCCTCCGCGTCCAGTTCGAACCACACCGACTTGCCGACCTCGTGCGGCTGGACGCCCCACGCGTCGGCGAAGGCGTCGACCAGCACCAGGCCCCGGCCGTGCGTGCCGTCGCCCGTGTCGCTGCCGGGGGCGCACATCCGCGGCCTGCGGGCCACGAAGTCACGTACCTCCACCCGCAGTTGACCCGGTTCCACGACGGCCGTCAGGACCGCCTCCCGGTCGGTGTGGACGAGCGCGTTGGTGACGAGCTCGCTGGTGAGCAGTTCCGCGATCTCGGAGCGGCCGGGCCGCCCCCAGTGCCGCAGCAGTTCGCGCAGTTCCCTGCGCGCCTCGGGCACCGCCCGCAGGTCCGACCGTCCCAGCCGGCGCCTGAGCTGCGACGGGTTTCCCCGTTCCGTCGTGTCGGTCTCTTCCCCCGCCGTCTGCGCCGAGGAGGCCCCGATGGCCACGGGACCGCCCCCTCGTGCCTGACTGTTCATGACCCCCGCCCGCACGCTGTTTGCCGGTTCCCCTCCTGATCGAACACGTTCACGGGGATCCATGCCCGCTCGGGCACGGGCCAGTCATGTCACGCCGATGACGACCGGGTGTTCGGCCATGTCCCGGGCCCGCTCCGGCCCGTACGTCGTCGCCCGGACCGCCCCGTACGCGCCAAGGGTGCTGCGGACCCGGCGTGATTCAGCCCCGCACGCAGCCCCCCGAGCTGTTTCACACGGTCCGCGGCACCGGCGAACCTGGCCGAAACCTGTCCTTCCGGCTACTTGCTCCCGAGGCCCTTGGTGCCGATGTTGACGATCTTGTGGGTGTCACGGGTCATGTCGACGACCAGCTTCGAGGTGGTGTTGCGGCTCCAGGTGAGCGTGATGACGGCCTCCGTGTACTTTCCGGTGCCGTTGTCCGTGACCTTCCACTTGAGCGGGGTGTTCTGGGCCCGCAGCACCCCGTCCGCGTGCTCGCGGTTCTCCCAGGCCTTGAGCTTCTTCAGGTAGGTCGGGGCGATGTAGTAGGCACGCAGCGCGGTGGGCAGGTTGCCGCTGCCGTCCGGGTCGCTCTCCGCGTCGATGTAGGCGCCGTAGAAGTCGGCGATTCGGCTGATGTTGTCGGCCGGGTCGCCGCCGACGCTGCGCGGCGCGCCGGCCGAGGCCTCGGCGGTGGCACCGAGCCCGAGGGCCACGGCGAGGACGCCGGCGGTGAGGACGGCGCGGGTCTTGCTGCTCATGTCTGTCCCCGTTTTTCTGTGTCTTCGTGTTCTTCGTGTTCTTCGTGTTCTTTGCGACTTGCGTCGTGCGTCTTGGGTCCTGTGTCTGGGGCCGCCCTCCCCTCCCCCGAGGGAGAGGGCGGCCCCGGTCCCGGTGGCCGTGCGTCAGTGGAGCTTGTTCACGGCCGTGGTGGTGGTCTTCTTGAAGGCCTTCACGGGCGCGTCCACGAAGCCGCCGAGCTGTCCCCAGTCCACGACGGTGACGGTGCGCCCCTCCCGGCCGATGGAGATCATCCGGATGTCACTGGCGCCCCAGGCGGTCACGGTGCGCAGGGCGTAGACATGGGCGCCGTCCCCGACCGGGAGGGTGCCGTGGTCCTGGAACGTGGCCCGGATCTGCGGGTCCGCCATCTCGATCCGGTCCGCGCAGGACACGATGTCCTCGTCGAGCTTCGCGAACCGGCCCTTCGCCAGGCGGACGCTGGGCAGCTCGGCGCTGACCTGACGGGCACTCGTGTCGAGGTCGGTCCGGAACTTCCGGTACCAGGAGTCCTGGCCGCCGCCGAGCCCGACGCCGATGCAGATGTCCTGTCTGACCTCTGCCGGAATGCCGGCGGTGACCTTGCCGGCCGTCCAGGACGTGCCGGCCCGCGGCGGCAGGTCGGCCGCCCTGAGGAAGCCGGGCGCCTTGGGCGCGGCCGCCGCGGGAGCGGCGAGCGCGGTGCCGACGACGAGTGCGGCGCCGGCGAGTGCGGTGAGCGCGCCTGCTCGGGTGCGCTTGGGCATGGGTGTTCCCCCGTGGGTCGGTGCATGGGTGTGGGCTGCCGCCGACGCGGCCGGCTGGTCGGTCCGGCCCTGCTCGGTGCGACACCAAGAGCATCGGCCGTCACCGGCGTGGACCGCAACGGCAGCCGCCCGTTTCACCGCCCTGGAACCATCCCAGCCCCGTTGACGTGCAGGTATATGAGTGCCTGGGATGGCGAGGACCGGGGGAGGGTGCCCGTGCGCGACGACGTCGAGGAGTTCGCGGCGCTGCTGCGGCAGCTGAAGGACCGTACGGACCGGAGTTACGGCTCGCTGGCCCGTCGGCTGAACATGAACACCTCCACCCTGCACCGCTACTGCGCGGGCGAGGCGGTGCCGCTGGACTTCGCTCCGGTGGAACGCCTGGCCGCGTTCTGCGGGGCGACACCGCAGGAACGGCTCGAACTCCACGAGCGCTGGCTGCGGGCGGTCGCGGCACGCCAGCGACCGCGCACGGCGGAAAGCGCGGAGAACCCGGCCCCGGAAGCCGCCGAGCAAGCCGGGCAGGCCGAGCAAGCCGCGGAACCCTTAGGGGAAACGGCCCCCGTGGCGGAAGCCGCCCCCGTCGCCCGCCCCTGGTACCGGCGGCGGCGCACGCTGGTCGCCTCGGCCGTGGCCATCGTGCTCCTGGCGACCCTGGGCACTCTGGCCGCCCTCCCGGACGACCGGAAGGCCGCGGGCGACGCGGCCCGGGATCGCGGCTCCTCCGCCACCACCGCCGCCGGTGGCGCCGAGCGCCACGGCAGCGGCACCACCGGCCCGGCGCCGAACTCCGCCACCCCGTCACCCTCGTCGTCGTACTCCTCCTCGTCCTCCTCGTCCTCCTCTTCGTCCGCGACCGCGTCGGGCGGTGACGGGACCTCCTCCGGCAGCGGCACAGGCGGCTCCCCGGCCCCGGCCGCCGTCCCCCTCGCCTGGACCGCGAACTCGCAGCTCTGGGAACTGGGCTGCGACCACGACTACGTCATCGACAAGCAGCCGGCCCGGGTACCGCCGCCGCCCGCCCCGCAGGACGCCGGCGCCTGGGCGGCCACCCAGGGCGCGGTGCACGGCGGCAACACGATCGTGGAGGTCGCCGTGCAGGGCCGTTCGTCCACCGCCGTCGTCCTGGAGGCGCTGCGGGTGCGCGTCGTCGGCCGTACGGCTCCCGCGCCCGGCATCGCCTACTCCATGGCCGACGGCTGCGGCGGCGGGCTCACCCCCCGCTACTTCGACGTGAACCTGGACAAGGACCGCCCCGTCGCGCGCCCGGTGGCCGGTGCGGGCCCGGACGGGCAGACCGTCTCGACCATGCACCTGCCCTACCGGGTCTCCGCCACCGACCCCGAGGTGCTGCGCGTCGAGGCGAGCACCGTGGGCTGCGACTGCCGCTGGTACCTCGAACTCGACTGGTCGTCACAGGGCCGCAGCGGCACCGTCCGGATCGACGACCACGGGCAGCCGTTCCGCACCAGCTCCATCAAGGGCCTGCCGCACTACTGGTACGGCTCGGTCGACGGCGTCCGAAAGTGGGTGCCCACCGACTGAGCGGTCCCCCCGGTCACGGCCGCGGCACGTTGCGCAGGTTGGAGCGGGCCATCTGGACCATCCGGCCGACGCCGCCGTCGAGGACCATCTTGGACGCGGAGAGCGCGAACCCGGTGACCATCTCGGCCTTGATCTTCGGCGGGATGGAGAGCGCGTTGGGATCGGTGACGACGTCGACCAGGGCCGGGCCCTTGTGGCTGAAGGCGTCCTTGAGCGCGCCGGCGAGCTGCTTCGGCTTCTCGACCCGCACCCCGTAGGCGCCGCAGGCCCGGGCCACGGCGGCGAAGTCCGGGTTGGTGTTGCCGGTGCCGTAGGCGGGCAGTCCCGCGACCAGCATCTCCAACTCGACCATGCTGAGCGCCGAGTTGTTGAACAGGACCACCTTCACCGGCAGGTCGTACTGGACCAGGGTCAGGAAGTCGCCCATCAGCATGGCGAATCCGCCGTCCCCGGACATCGACACGACCTGCCGGCGCCGGTCGGTGAACTGGGCGCCGATCGCCATCGGCAGCGCGTTGGCCATCGAACCGTGCGAGAAGGAACCGATCACCCGGCGGCGGCCGTTGGGCGAGAGGTAGCGGGCCGCCCATACGTTGCACATGCCGGTGTCGACCGTGAACACCGCGTCGTCGTCGGCGAGTTCGTCGAGGACCGAGGCCACGTACTCCGGGTGGATCGGGACGTGCTTCTCGACCTTCCGCGTGTACGCCTTCACCACCCCCTCCAGCGCGTCCGCGTGTTTCTTCAGCATCCGGTCGAGGAAGCGCCGGTTCTCCTTGGCCCGCACCCGCGGCACCAGGCAGCGCAGCGTCTCGCGCACGTCGCCCCAGACCGCGAGGTCCAGGCGGGAGCGGCGGCCCAGCACCTCGGGACGGATGTCGACCTGGACGATCTGCACGTCGTCGGGGAGGAACGCGTTGTACGGGAAGTCGGTGCCGAGCAGGATCAGCAGGTCGCACTCGTGGGTGGCCTCGTAGGCGGCGCCGTAGCCGAGCAGGCCGCTCATGCCGACGTCGTACGGGTTGTCGTACTGGATCCACTCCTTGCCGCGCAGGGCGTGCCCGACCGGGGACTTGACCTTCTCCGCCAGCTCCATGACCTCCGCGTGGGCGCCGGCCGTGCCGCTGCCGCAGAACAGGGTGACCTTGTCCGCCGCGTCGATCATCGCGACGAGCTTGTCGAGTTCGGCGTCGCCGGGGCGGACGGTGGGCCGGGAGGTGACGATGGCGGCGGAGGCGGACTGCTCGGGGGCGGGCTGGTCGGCGATGTCACCGGGCAGCGAGACGACGCTCACCCCGCTGCGGCCGACCGCGTGCTGGATGGCGGTCTGCAGGAGGCGGGGCATCTGCTGCGGGCTGGAGATCAACTCGCTGTAGTGGCTGCACTCCTGGAAGAGCCGGTCCGGGTGGGTCTCCTGGAAGTAGCCGAGGCCGATCTCGCTGGACGGGATGTGCGAGGCGAGGGCGAGCACCGGGGCCATCGAGCGGTGGGCGTCGTACAGGCCGTTGATGAGGTGCAGGTTGCCCGGGCCGCAGGAGCCGGCGCAGGCGGCCAGCGTGCCGGTGATCTGGGCCTCGGCGCCGGCCGCGAAGGCGGCGGTCTCCTCGTGGCGGACGTGGATCCAGTCGATGGCGGAGTTGCGGCGGACGGCGTCCACGACCGGGTTGAGGCTGTCGCCGACGACGCCGTAGAGGCGGCGCACCCCGGCGCGGACGAGGATGTCGACGAACTGTTCGGCGACGTTCTGCTTGGCCATGGCGGTCGGGCACCCTTCGGCTGCGCGGATCTCCGGCTTCCCCCGCGATGCCCTTCCATGTATCCACAGAGGCCGCGCTCACGCCTCCCAGACGGCCGCCGCCGTACGGTCGTCGGCGTACCCCTTGACCCGGACCTGGGCGTCCGCGAGGAAGGCGGCGAGGCCCGGCGGGGTGCGGCCGGACCAGCGTCGGGCCAGGTAGGCGCAGAGCGCGGGCTCGCCGCGCAGCGGTTCGGCGAGGCCGCCCGTGCACATCACGAGGGCGTCACCCGGGCGGGCTACCGAGGCCCGGAACAGGAACGGGTCGCGGGGCGGCTCGGGGGCCGGTTCGTAGGGGCTCGGCGGGGTCGGGATGCCGAGGTCCATGGTGAGCCGGTCGCCCTGCGGGGTCTCGGAGGGCAGCGAGCCGAAGCCGAGGACGGGTTCACCGGCGCCGTCGGGGTCGACGCGCGGTTCGATGTCCTGCCACTCGCCGCCCCGCAGCCGGAACAGGCCGCCCTCGCCGACCCCGAAGAAGACCCGGGTACGGCACTGGGGGTGGGCGGGGAGCAGGAGGCAGCGCAGGCTGGCCGCGTACTCCTCGGCGGCGATGCCCTGTTCGGCGGCGCTGGCGCGGAGCTTGCCGAGGCTGCGGTCGGTGAGCCGGTGCAGCCCGGACTTGAGGTCGCCGCGCCGGGCGGCCTGGATGTCCTCGGTGAGCCGCTGGTGGCTGCGGCCGACGGCCCGGGCGATCCACTCGCACAGCTCGGCGGCGGCCCGGTGCGCGCCGGGGGTGGCGCGGGCGCCGGTGGCCATCGCGACCAGGACCAGGGCCTGTTCACCGGCCCCGAAGCGGGCGGTGAGCAGGGCGTCGCGGCGCGGTTCGCCCCGGTACCGGGCGGAGTCGCCGCGCTGCGAGACGGCCCGCAGGGTGCAGGCGCCGTACCGGGCGCCGTCCAGGACGGTGTCGGAGACCAGGTCGTCGAGTGCGTCGGGGTCGGCGGCGGGCAGGGCGGTGGGCTCGGCGTCGTAGGTGGGCGGTCCGGAGCCGACGTAGTCCACGGAGGAGGCCGAGGCGGCGGCCGGGACGGGCAGGGCGGCCGAGGTGTCCGTGGTTTCCGCGACGGCAGCGGCCGGATACGGCGGCGCGGGCAGGTCGGGGCGGGTCGCGGGGTAGAGGTCCGCCGGGGCGTCGTCGTCCGCCTCCAGCAGCTCCTGGTCCTCCTCGTCCCACGGCCAGCTCCTCGCAGCGGGCCTGACGTCCTCGGCCGGGGCGGCCGGGGCCGCGGGCGCCCGCTGGGCCGGCACGGTCGGCGGTGGCGGCTCGTCGGCCGGATCCGCGGTGACGCCCCGCCGTCCCCCCACCGTCTTCTTCGCCGAGGCGAAACGGTCGTCCAGGGAATCGGGTGCGGCCGTGGGTCCGGTGTCCTCGGTGGAGTCGTCGTACAACTGCCCCCACCAGTCGTCGTCGTGACGGGTGGGCCTACCCCCTGGCTGGCTCATGCCCCTAATTGTCCACCGCTCGGGCCGGATGAAAACGGGGCATCGGGAAAATCCCGCACCCGACCCCGTATCGAACGGCGTGGCGAGGGACATCCCGAACACCCGTACAAGGAAAGGCGGGGGCCGGTGTTGACACGTGCGAGTCGCCGGGTGGTCCCACCCCCCACGGGAGAACCACCCGGCGACACCGGAGTGACCGGCCCCAGATCCCCTACGCGTACGCGCGTCATGGGGTCGGTCACCGTTCGCACGGCCGAACGCCACGGCGCCGGCCGGAAGGCCAGATTGTGACGGGTCTTCCTGGCGGTCGGCTGTGAATGACGCATCGGTTTCCCGTACGAAGGCGCTGCGGTGACGTGATCTTGGCAGAGTGAGCGCGCTGCTCACCCAGCAGCGGCACGAGCTGGAGAAGGCGGAGCCGGCGGCGGCGCTGCTCGCCGAGGAGTACCGGGCGGCGGCGGCCGAGCCCGCGGTGCACGACCTGGTGGAGGTGGTGACCGGCGCCCCGGCGGTCGCCCGGCGGCTCCTCCAGCTCCAGCTGGACGCGCACGGCGCGGAACCGACGGCCCTGGTGGTGCACGCCAGCGGCCTGCTGGAACTCCTCTGCGGCCTGTTCGAGTCGGTGTGGCGGGAGGCGCTGCCGCTGCGCCTCGGCCCGGCCGGGGTGCGCGAGGAGGGACCGGACGGCCCCGACGCCACCGACCTGGAGGTGCTGTCGCTGCTACTGGCGGGCCTGACCGACGCGAGCGTGGCCAAGCAGCTCGACGTGGGCCTGCGGACCGTGCAGCACCGGGTGCGGCGGCTGATGGAGCCGGCCGGGGTGTCGACCCGCATGCAGCTGGGCCGGCACGCGTACGAGCGGGGCTGGGTGACCCGGAACTGACCTGCGCATCCTCCCGCCGTCCGGCACTCTGGGCAGATGGGAGCAGGGGAACTCCTGCTGGTCGGCCTGGTGCTGGTGCTGGGCCTGTGCGGGGTGCTGGTGCCCGGGGTGCCGGGGACGGGTCTGGTGTGGGCCGCGGTGCTGTGGTGGGCGCTGTACGACCCGCGCCCGGTGGCCTGGTCGGTGCTGGTGGGGGCGACCGTGGTGCTGCTGGTGGCGCTGGTGGTCCGCTGGGCGCTGCCCCCGCGCCGGCTCCGGGCCAGCGGTGCCACCCCGCGGATGGGCGTGTACGCGGGAACCGGCGCCGTCCTCGGCTTCGTCCTGCTGCCCGTGCTCGGCGCGATCCCCGGTTTCATGGCCGGGATCTACCTGCACGAACGCCTCCGTCTCGGCCGGGCCGCGGAGGCGCGGGCCGCCCTGCGCACCGCGATGGACGCGGGCGGCTCCAGCGTCCTGGCCGAGTTCTTCGCGTGCCTGCTCGTCGCGGCCGGCTGGCTGACGGCGGTGGTCTGGGCCGGCTGAGCGGTCCGCCGGCCGCGTGCTCAGAGCAGCTCGCCGAGCGGGACGGCGTCGGCGAGGGCGCGCGTACCGGTGTCGTTGAAGTGCAGGTGGTCGCCGGGGTCGTAGGCGGGCAGGATGCGGCCGGGCCGCTGCGGATCCCGTACGACGGCGTCGAAGTCGACGTACGCGTCGAAGACGTGTCCGGTGCGGATCAGCGCGTTCACCCGCTGCCGTACGGTCTCCCGGGCGTCGGTGTACCCGCTGTACCCCTCGTACGGGGTGAGGGTCGCGCCGACCACCCGGATCCCCCGCTCGTGGGCGCGGGCCACGATGGTCCGGTAGGCCCGCACGAGGTCGTCGGGGTCCGTGGTCTCCGGGGTGCCCTTGATGTCGTTGATGCCTTCGAGGACGACCAGGGTCCGCACCCCGCTCCGGTCGAGCCCGTCGGCGTCCAGGCGGCTGAGGGCCCCCGGGCCTCCGGTGCTGTCGAGCAGCAGCCGGTTGCCGGAGATACCGGCGTTGAGGACGCCGGTCCGGAAGCGCCGCAGCCGGTCCGCGAGGCGGTCGGGCCAGCGGTGGTTGGCGTCCATGCTGGTGCCGTTGCCGTCGGTGAGGGAGTCGCCGAAGGCGACCACGGTGCCGCGGGTCACGGCGTGCACGTCGACGCCGGTGACGTAGTACCAGTGGCCGGTGGTGCGGGTGTAGGCGGCGCCGTCCTCGTCGCCGGCCCGCCCGGCGCCGTCCTCGGCGAGGTAGCTGGTCTGGAGCGCGACCCGGTGGTAGGTGGCGGGCCCGGAGTCGCCGGGGGTCTCGACGCTGACCAGCAGGTCGGCGCCGCCCTTCACGGCGAGCGGCACCGGGTCGCTGACCAGGTCCTGTCCGGCGGGTACGACGGCGGTGGCGGCGCCCGCGAAGGTGGCGGCGCGCATCGAGCCGGGTACGGCGGCCGGGCCGCTGCCCTGGCGCAGGGAGACGGTGACGGCGCCGAGCCGGAGCGGGGCGCTGCCGAGCCGGTTGCTGACCCGCACCCGCACCTCGCTGCCGCCGACGCTCAGGTGAACGACGTTGCGGTACGCGGCGCCGGGCACCGCCGGTTCGGTACCGGAGGGCGCGGCCTCCCAGCTCCCCGCCCAGAGCGAGGGCTCCTGATCGGCACCGGCCCGCCCGCTCACCCCCATCACCGACAGCAACGCCACCGCGAGCACCCGCCCGACCCTGCCCATCCACACCTGCCCTTCCGAGGCCTACAGGAGGGGAAGGTGACATACGGGGAGTGGCCTGAACAGCGACTCGACGGGGGGACCACCCGGGTGGCGGAGTGCGGGGAGGGGGAGCCGCAGGGGGTGGGGGCGGTGGCCGTTCGTTGTCTGTCGGCTGTGGGTGAGGAGAAGCGGAGGGGTGGTGACGGTCGTGGTGCGGCTGCGGGTGGGTGGGGGTTGCTCGCGCAGTTCCCCGCGCCCCTGGAAGACTCGGCCTCGGGCCGCCGCTCCGCCGCGGGCCGGTGGGGGTTGCTCGCGCAGTCCCCCGCGCCCCTTGCGGGGCTGCTCAGCCGCGGGCAGTCGTGCCGCTGGGGCGGCACGGGTGGGCGCGGCGGCACCCGGCGAGCGCCGGTGAGCGTGCCCGCCCCCCCCCGGCCTCAGCTCACCGCGCCTTCCAGCGTCAGCAACCGCACCTTGCGCTCGACTCCCCCCGCGTACCCGGTCATCGTCCCGTCCGCTCCGATCACCCGGTGGCAGGGACGGACGATCAGCAACGGGTTGGCCCCGATCGCCCCGCCGACCGCGCGGACCGCCATCCGGGACGCGCCGATCCGCGCCGCGATCTCGCCGTACGTCGTCGTCGCCCCGTACGGAACGCCGTCGAGCGCGTTCCACACCCGCTCCCGGAACTCGGTGCCGGGCGTCCTCGACTCCAGTGCGAACTCCTTGAGTTCACCGGCGAAGTAGGCGGCGAGCTGGTCCTCGGCGGCCCGGAACGGGCCGGGATCGGACTGCCACCCCGCCTCGACGCTCCGGCCGCCCTTCTGCCCGGGGACGGACAGGGAGGTCAGCGCTCCGGTGGCGTCGGCGGTGAGGAGCAACTCCCCGACCGGTGAAGCGATCCGCGTCCAGTACGTGACGTCCATCAGTTCCTCGACTCTCTTTCCAGCAGCAGATGGCGGGCGGCGTACGACCGCCAGGGCCGCCACTCGTCCGGTGCGTCAAAACCGTTCAGGCCGGGCAGGCCGTCCGGGCCGGGCAGCGCGACGTCGGGGTCGGCGAGGGCGCGGACGCGGATGGTGGCGACGGTCGCCGGGTCCATTCCTGGCAGGGCCCGCAGCGCCGCCTCCGCCTCGTCCCGGTCGGCGCCCGGATCCAGCCGCAGCGTCCCGTCGGCGAGCGCCGCGGCCAGCGCGCCGAGGCTGCCGTCGGGCTCCGCTCCCGCGAGCACGGCGGGCTCGGGGAAGAGGTGGGTGGGGCCGCCGGACGGAGCGTCCAGCGCCTTGCCGTACCGCCGCACCAGCCGCTCGGCGCCCGCGCTGCCGACGAGGGCCCGTACGGCGGCCTCGGCCGGGTCCGCCGCGCCGGGTGACCGCAGGCCCGGCCGGGCGGCGACCAGCGGAGCGAGCCGCGGGTCCTCGGCGAGCCGCTCGTCGACGGCGTACGGATCCGCGTCGAGGTCGAACAGCCGGCGCAGCCGCTGTACGGCGGTGGTCAGGTCGCGCGGGTCGGTGAGGCGCAGCCGCGCGTCGAGCCAGCCGCCGGGGTGGGCTCCGAGGCCCGTACCGGCGGCCCGGGTCGTGCCGGTCCGTTCCTCGACGGCGACGACGGCATGGCCGTACGGCAGCCGCAGGGTCCGACGGTAGGTGCGTCTGCCGGGGGTGCCGGTGACCTCCTCGACGCCGGGCACGGCCTCGCGTTCCAGCAGGTCGAAGACGGGACCGGCCTGGTAGGGGCCGCGATGGGCGAGCCGCAGCGGGATGCCGGCGGCCGGCGAGCCGCGCCGTGCGCCGCGGCCCCCGGGCGCGGCCTCGCGCAGCCCGCTCGGGGTGGTGGCGTACACGGCGCGGACGGTGTCGTTGAACTGCCGGACGCTCGCGAAGCCACTCGCGAACGCGATCTCCGTGATCGGCAGCTCGGTGGTCTGGAGCAGGGTCCGCGCGGTGTGCGCCCGCTGGGCCCGGGCGAGGGCGACGGGGCCGGCGCCGAGCTCGGCGGTGAGCTGCCGCTGGACCTGGCGGGCGCTGTAGCCGAGCCGGTCGGCGAGCCCGCCGACGCCCTCCCGGTCCACCACGCCGTCGCCGATCAGCCGTACGGCCCGGCCGACGACGTCGGCGCGGACGTTCCACTCGGCGGAGCCGGGGACCGCGTCCGGACGGCACCGCCGGCAGGCCCGGAACCCGGAGCCCTGCGCGGCTGCCGAGGTGGGGAAGAAGCGGACGTTGCGCCGCTTCGGGGTGACGGCGGGGCAGCTGGGACGGCAGTAGATGCCGGTGGTCTCGACGGCGAAGAAGAACGCGCCGTCGAACCGGCCGTCCCGGCTGCGGACCGCCTCGTACCTGGTGTCTTCGTCCATCACGTCGTCAAGTGTGGGCGATGGGAGGAAGACGGGCTGGCGGGAATCGGACAGGACGCTGGAGCCCCGTGCGGGGAACCCCCGAGGGGCGCGGGGCTGTGTCGACATGTGCGGCTGCCGCCGCCTGTGCGCGCTCAGCCCCCGCGCCCCCGTGGTCGGCCCCCTAGCGCCACCGCCCCCGCTTCGCCTCCATCGCCGCCTTCCCCTCCGCGCCCCTCTTCTTCCAGTCCTTCTTGATCTCGGCCCGGAGCCGTGCGTCGGTCTTCGCGACGATCCACTGGTTCTCCCGCATGAGCTTGCGGTAGCTCTCCAGCCGGCGCACGGACAGTTCCCCGGCCTCCACCGCGGAGCGCACCGCGCAGCCCGGCTCGCTCTCGTGTCCGCAGTCGGAGAACCGGCAGCCCTCCCCCAGCTCCTCGATCTCGGCGAACACCTGCCCGACGCCGGTCTCGGCGTCGAACAGGCCCACGCCCCGCAGTCCGGGCGTGTCGATCAGTACGCCGCCGCCCGGGAGCGCGAGGAGGTTGCGGGTGGTGGTGGTGTGGCGGCCCTTGCCGTCGACGTCGCGGGCCGCCTGGACCTCCATCACGTCGTCGCCGGTCAGCGCGTTGGCGAGGGTGGACTTGCCGGCGCCGGACTGGCCGAGCAGCACGGACGTACCGGAGCCGACGAGGGCGACCAGGACGTCCAGGCCGTCGCCCGCGTGCGCGCTGACCGTGAGGACCGGCACGCCCGGGGCCGTCGTCTCGACGTCCTCGACGAGGTGGGCGAGGGTCGCCGGGTCCGGGACCAGGTCGGCCTTGGTGAGGACCACGACCGGCTGCGCACCGGACTCCCAGGCCAGCGCCAGGAACCGTTCGACGCGGCCGAGGTCGAGTTCGACGGCGAGGGACACCGCGACGATCGCGTGGTCGACGTTGGCGGCGAGGATCTGCCCCTCGGACCGCTTGGACGAGGTGGAGCGCACGAAGGCGGTACGGCGCGGCAGATACGCGCGTACGTAACGGGGGTTGCCGCCGGGTTCGACGGCGACCCAGTCGCCGGTGCACACGACGCGCATCGGATCGTGCGGGGTGACGAACGCGGTGTCGGCGCGCAGCAGGCCGCCGGCGGTGACGACGTCGCACTGCCCGCGGTCGACGCGGACGACCCGCCCGGCGAGCAGTCCTTCGGCGTCGTAGGGGGCGAACTCCTTCGCCCAGGTCTCGTCCCAGCCGTAGGGAGCGAGCGCGGAGAAAACAGCGGAGCTGGAAGTCAAGGGTGACCCTTCACAAGGGCGGCCCCGGGAAAGAAAGTGGTCAGCCGGTGGCCGCGGAGGTGGAATGGATGAACTTCTGGTCGCGGGCAGCGCCCATCGCAACGACAGCCATCGGTCAACACCTCCGTGATCGAGTCGAGTCACCCGCGGCACCCTGGGGTGGCCGCTCCGACGCCACCGACCTTAGAAGCCGCCCGCACCGGACCGCCACCGAATTACGGCGCGAGGCCGGCAGACTCCGTCGCGACCGGGTGCGGGGCCTCGCGGACGGTGTCGTACCGGGCACGGATTGGTTGCGGCCGGGGCTCTCCGGGACGACGGGCGCCGGGACGCCGGGATCATGACGGCCATGAGCAGAGACCGGTACGTCGACTTCCTGCGCGCGTGGGCGATCGTGCTGGTGGTGCTCGGCCACTGGCTGATCACCGCCCTGGTCCGGGAGCCCGACGGGCGGATCACCGCCCCGGAGCTGCTGGCGACGGTGGACTGGACCCAGTGGCTGACCCTCGGGTTCCAGATCATGCCGCTGTTCTTCCTGGCCGGAGGCCATGCCGCGGGCGGTTCCTGGGCGCGGGCCCGGGCGGCCGGGGGTACGCCGGCGGGGTGGCTGGGACGGCGGGCGCTGCGGCTGCTCCTTCCGGTGGCGGTCTACAGCGGCGCGGTGCTGCTCGCGGTCGGCGTCTGTACGGCGGTCGGCGTGGACGCGGACACGCTGGCGCTGGTGGGCTGGGCGATGGGGATGCAGTTCTGGTTCCTGCCGGTGTATCTGCTGCTCAGCGCCCTGACGCCGCTGCTGTACGCGGCACACCGGCGGTGGGGTCTCCGCGTCCCGCCGGTGCTGGGGGCGGTCGCCCTGGTGGCCGACGCGCTCGTGGTGGCCGTGCACGCGCCCTATGTCGGGCTGCTGAACTACGTGCTCGTGTGGGGCGTCGCCTACCAGCTGGGCTTCTGCTGGCGGGACGGTCTGCTGACCGGCCGCCGGCCCGTGACCCGTGTGCCCCGCGTGCCGCTCGCGATGGCGGTGGGCGGCGGGTCGGCCTTCGCCGCGCTCGTCGCCCTCGGGCCGTTCCCGGTCAGCCTGATCCTGGTGACCGGGCAGAGTCCCAGCAACACCGATCCGCCGTCGGCCGCGATGGTGGCGTGGCTGGTCGCCCAGGTCGGCGTGAGCCTCCTCGCCGCACCGGCGCTGCGGCGGCTGCTGGCCCGCGAGCGGGTGTGGCGGGTGGTCCGCCCCGTGGGTGCGGCGAGCATGACGCTGTATCTGTGGCACATGCTGCCGGTGCTGATCGTCGCCGCCGCGTTCTATCTGACCGGTCTCGCGCCCGAGCCGGTGCTCGGGTCCGCGGCGTGGTGGGGGCTGCGCGTGCCGTGGCTGCTGGTCCTCGGCGCCGTCCTGGCCTGCGTCGTCCTGGCGCTGCGGCCGTTGGAACGCGGGCTGGGCGTGCTGTACGGGCGGACCGTCCCGGACGCCGGGCTGCGCGGTGCGTGGCCGCTGTGGGCCGGGCTGGCCACGGTCGTCGCCGCCCTGACCCGCTTCGCCGTGCGCGGGTTCGCGCCGGACGGCCGGTTCCCCGTGCTGCCCGCCCTGGGCCTGGCGCTGGGCACGGTGCTGGTGATGGTCCCCCGGTGGACGGCCGCGGAGCGCCTCGGGCAGCCCGGCACCACGCGCACCCCCGACCGGGTGTGAAGCTGTGCTACGGTTGCAGAGTTGCAGTTGTGGTACCCATGAACCTATGTGCGCCTGACGGGAATGTTTCTCCTGCAGGCGCATTATTTGTTTTACCGGCATCTCCGGATGGGGCCTCTGCCTGAAGATCGGAGAAGGTCATGGCACAGGGAACCGTGAAGTGGTTCAACGCCGAAAAGGGTTTCGGCTTCATCCAGCAGGACGGCGGCGGCCCGGACGTGTTCGCCCACTACTCGAACATCCAGTCCCAGGGCTTCCGTGAGCTCCAGGAAGGCCAGCGGGTCTCCTTCGACGTCACGCAGGGCCAGAAGGGCCCGCAGGCGGAGAACATCGTCCCCGCCTGATCGCCTTACGCGTATCCACTCGCCGGGGTCCGTATCGTCATGGTGCGGACCCCGGTTTGTGCTGTTCCAGGAAGGCAGACAGCAGCATGTCCCGCAGGCCCCAGAAGCCGAACAGGCGCACCTCGTCGTCCAGGACGGCCCCGGCGTCCCCGCCGTCCGGTCCGTCGTCACGTGAGTTCCGGCTGCCGGAGAACACGACGCCCGGGCTTCCCGCCGTCGAGGACTTCGCCGCTCTGGACATGCCCGCGGCGCTGCTGAAGACCCTCACCGCGCAGGGGGTGACCACCCCGTTCCCCATCCAGGCCGCCACGCTGCCCAACTCGCTGGCCGGCCGTGACCTGCTGGGACGGGGCCGGACCGGCTCCGGCAAGACCCTCGCGTTCGGGCTGGCGCTCCTCGCCCGTACGGCAGGACTGCGCGCGCAGCCCAAGGCGCCCCTCGCCCTCGTGCTGGTGCCCACCCGTGAGCTCGCCCAGCAGGTGACGGACGCGCTGACGCCCTACGCGACGGCGGTGAACCTCCGGGTGGCCACGGTCGTCGGCGGACTGTCGATCACCAAGCAGGCCGCCACCCTCCGGCGCGGCGCCGAGGTGGTCGTGGCGAGTCCCGGCCGCCTCAACGACCTCGTGGAACGCGGGGACTGCGTACTCGGCGACGTCCGCATCACGGTGCTGGACGAGGCCGACCAGATGACCGACATGGGCTTCCTGCCGCAGATCACCAAGCTGATCCAGCAGGTACGGCCCGACGGGCAGCGGCTGCTCTTCTCGGCCACGCTCGACCAGAACATCGACCGCCTGGTGCAGCGGTTCCTGACCGACCCGGTGGTGCACTCCGTGGACCCGTCCGCGGGGGCGGTCACCACCATGGAGCACCACGTGCTCCACATCCAGGACGAGACCGACAAGAAGGCCGTCACCACGCGCATCGCGGCCCGCGACGGCCGGGTCATCCTCTTCCTCGACACCAAGAGATCCGCCGACCGGCTCGCCAAGCGGCTCCTCGCCGTCGGCGTCCGCGCGGCGGCGCTGCACGGCGGCCGCTCCCAGCCGCAGCGCAACCGCACCCTGGAGCAGTTCAGGAACGGCCAGGTCACCGCGCTGGTGGCGACGAACGTCGCGGCCCGCGGCATACACATCGACGACCTCGACCTCGTCGTGAACGTCGATCCTCCGACCGACCACAAGGACTACGTCCACCGGGGCGGCCGTACGGCCCGCGCCGGCGGTTCCGGCAGCGTGGTCACGCTGGTCCTGCCCGAGCAGAAGCGCGACGTCACCCGGCTCATGTCGGACGCGGGCATCCGCCCCCGCACGGCCCGCATCGCGTCGGGCGACGCCGAGCTGACCACCCTCACGGGCGCCCGCGAGCCCTCCGGCGTGCCGGTCGTCATCGAGGTCCCGCAGCCAGCGCCGACCGCGGCGTCCCGCCCTGACCAGAAGACCGACGGCAGACCCGGCAGGCGTTCCGGCCGCCGGCGCCGCGGCGGTGCCGGCACGGAGCCGGGTACGGCCGCCGCGACCGCCGCCCGCGGCTCGGGCCGCCGGTCCACCACACCCGACGGCCGAGCCGCAACGTCCACGACGGCCGGCCGGCCCAGCCGCGGCACGGGAGCCGCCGGCGCCACGGGGGATGCCACCGGCGCGGGCGGCCGCGGCACCGACCGCCGGGCCGCGCCCGGTGGGGCTGCGGGCGGCGCGGCCGCCCGGGGCTCCGACCGCCGGGCCGCGGCCAGCACCGCGGCCGGGAAGGACGACCGCGGGTCCCGGCGACGCACGCCGCCGTCCGGCGGTGCCGCCGCCGGTACGAGCGGTCGCGGCTCCGGCCGCCGGGGCGGTCGCCGTACCCCGACCACCTGACCGAGCCGCAACGCCGTCTGCCACCTGCGGCACCATCGTGGCCGGCCGCGCAGTTCCCCGCGCCCCTTCAGGGCGCGACAGCCCCAGCCCCCTGAACACGCGGCGCAAAAGCGCCCCGTCAGGGGCGCGGGGAACTGCGCGAGCAACCACCACGGCGCCGCACCCGACACTCGGCCTCACCCCACACCCGAACAAGCCCACGCAGGCCCACGCACAGCGCCCCGTCAGGGGCGCGGGGAACTGCGTGACCAGCCGCGACGGCGGCGCGCCCGGCACGCGGCGTTGCCCTACGCGGCGAACGGTCCCGGTAGCTCTCCCGAACCCCGTCGGATCAGCCGGGTCGGCATGACCACTGTGCGGGGTGGGGAGACGTCGCCGTGGATGCGGGCGAAGAGGAGGTGGGCCGCGCTGGTCGCGAGGGCTACCGGGTCCTGGGCGATGACCGTGACGGGCGGGGTGAGGCGGGAGGCGAGCGCGAAGTCGTCGAAGGCGACGAAGGCGAGGTCGCCGGGGGCCGCGGTGAGGGCGCCGAAGGCGAGGAGTTCGTTGCCGGCGAGGAGGGCCGTCGGGGGGTCGGGAAGTGAAAGCATGCCGGTGACGGCCGCCGCCGCCTCCGCGCCGGTGCGCACGGCGTCCCTGACCAGCGCCGGGTCGGCGGCGATGCCCGCGGCCGCGAGCGCCGCCAGAAATCCCCGTCGGCGTTCGCCGAACGTCCAGATCTTCGGCGTGTCGCCTATGTAGCCGATCCTGCGGTGGCCGTGGGCCACCAGCTGGTCCACGGCCCCGCGCACCGCGCCGAAGTTGTCGACCACCACGGCGTCCACGTCGAGGCCGGGTGCCGCCCGGTCCACGCAGACGATCTTCGTGCCCTGCGCCTGCGCGGGCCGCAGGAAGCGGTGGCTGCCGGCGGCCGGGGTGAGGATCAGGCCGTCGACGCGGCGGGCGGTGAACGCGGCGATCACCTCGCGCTCACGGCGCAGGTCGGCGCGGCTGGAGCCGATGAGCATGATGCTGCCCCGCTGCCGGGCGACGTCCTCGGCGGCGGAGGCGACCGCGGCCATGAAGGGATCGGTCACGTCGTCCACCAACAGGCCGATGATCTGGCTCAGTTCGTGCGTGCGGCGCAACTGCCGTGCCACGTCGTCGCGTTGGTAGCCGAGTTTGCGGACGGCGGCCTCCACGCGCGCGGCGGTCCGCGGGGCGACGGCCGAATCGCCGTTGACGACGCGGGACACCGTCATCGTGCTGACGCCCGCTTCCGCGGCAACGTCCTTCATGGTCGGCCGGGTGGCTGCCACGCCACGTCCTCCAGCTGCGTCACGTTTGAGCGTCGACTCGTTAACGTTACCAACTCGCACGCGTATCAACGGCCTTGCGAACAGCGGGAGATGAGGAGCGAGCAGCGTGCTCGGCGACCCGCTGCACCACCCTTGACACCCCGCTGTGGGCGCCCCAAGAATCAGCCAAGCTGTTAACGATACCAACCAGAAGGCACAACATGGCCTCTGCAAGGGAACCACTGCTCACCGCACATGGGGTGGTCAAGCGTTTCGGCCACGTCCAGGCGCTCTCGGGCGCCGATTTCACGGCATACCCCGGCGAGGTCGTCGCCCTCATCGGTGACAACGGCGCCGGCAAGTCCACTCTGGTGAACGTCCTGTCGGGCGTGCTCGCCCCCGACGCCGGCGAGGTCCGCCTGGACGGCGCGCCGGTGCGGTTCTCCGGTCCGATGGACGCCCAGCGACAGGGCGTGGAAACCGTCTACCAGGACCTGTCGCTCGCGCCCGACCTGGACGCGGCGGCCAATCTCTACCTCGGCCGCGAGATCGTGCGCGGGGGCCTGCTCGGGCGCATCGGCGTCCTCGACCGGCCCGCGATGCGCCGCGAGGCGGTCAAGGCCTTCGCCGGACTGGGTGTGGAGCTGAAGGATGTGACGGCTCCTGTGACAACGTTGTCCGGCGGGCAGCGGCAGTCCGTCGCGGTAGCCCGTGCCGTCGCCTTCGCCCACAAGGTCATCTTCATGGACGAGCCGACCGCCGCGCTCGGCGTGGTCCAGCGCGCCCGGGTCCTGGAGACCGTCCGCAGGGTCGCCGACCGGGGCATCTGTGTCGTGCTGATCAGCCACAACATGCCCGAGGTGCTGTCGGTCGCGGACCGGGTGGAGGTGCTGCGGCTGGGCCGGCGCGTCGCGTCGTACACGGCCGCGGACACGACGATCGAGGAGCTGGTCGGGGCCATGACCGGCTCGCTGGACGGGCCGAACGGCACCGGGGAAGCGGAGGGCGCACGATGACCGCGCAGAGCGAGAAGGCCGCGGCGGCCACGGGCGGCCGGGCCGCGCCGCCCGACTGGTTGCGGCGTGCGGCAACCCTCAACGAACTGTGGACCTTTGTCATCCTGGTGGCGCTGGTCCTGTTCTTCACGATCGCGGCGCCGGGCAAGTTCTTCACCACGTACGACATCACCCAGATCGCCGTGAACGCCGCCATCTACCTGGTGCTCGGCGTCGGCATGACGTTCGTGATCATCACGGCGGGCATCGACCTGTCGATCGGCTCGGTGCTGGTGCTGGCCGCGGTGGCGGCCGGCGAGTACAACATCCATCACGGCGGGGCGACTTCGGGCTGGGGCACGGTCGCGTTCTGTGTCGTCATCGCGCTGGCGGTGGGCACGGCGTGGGGCGCGTTGCAGGGCGCGGTGGTGGCGACCGGCAAGGTGCCGCCGCTGATCGTGACGCTGGGCGGGCTCGGCGCGGCGCTGGGGATCGCCGAACTCGCCACCGGCGGGCAGGACCCGGCCGGGGCGGCCTCCACGCACCTGCAGAACAGCCTCGGTTTCGGCAAGGTGCTGGGCATCCCCTGGATGGTGGTCCTGGCGGCCGTGGTGACCGCGGTCTTCGGTGCGGTGCTCGGCAGTACGCGGTTCGGCGAGCACACGCTCGCGATCGGTTCGAACCCGACCGCCGTCCGGCGGGCGGGCATTCCGGTGGGCCGGCAACTGGTCAAGGTCTACGGCCTGATGGGGCTGCTGGCCGGGCTCGGCGCGGTGATGTGGCTGGCCTCGTACGGCACGACGTCGATCGCCGGGCACTCCACCGACAACCTCAAGGTGATCACCGCGGTGGTCCTCGGCGGGACCAGCCTGTTCGGCGGCCGGGGTTCGGTGCTGGGCACGGTGATCGGTGTCTTCATCCCGGCGGTGCTGACCACCGGGCTGATCGTGATCGGCGTCCAGCAGTACTGGCAGGACGTGGCGGTGGGTGTGGTGCTGGTCGTGGCGGTCTACATCGACCAGTTGCGCAGGAAGACCCGGGAACGCGCATGACTAAGGAGAACTCTGTGATGGGGAGCATTCGCAGCAGGCGCCGGTTGCTGGTCGCGGTGGGCACGGTTCTGGCCCTCGGCGCGGGCGCCTCGGCGTGCGGTTCGTCCGACTCCGGTGGCAGCTCGGGGAGTTCGGGCGGCGCCAAGGGCAAGAAGGTCCGGCTGATCACCGGGGTGAAGAGCGACCCGTTCTACATCACCATGACCTGTGCCGCGCAGGCGGAGGCCAAGGCGAAGGGGATGGACTTCACGGCCGACGGTTCCGCGCAGTGGGACGTGTCGGTGCAGCGGCCGCTGCTCGACTCGACGGCCGCGTCCCGGCCCGACGGGCTGCTGATCTCGCCGGTCGACACCAGCGCGCTGACGCCGTCGCTCAAGCAGATCCAGTCGGCCGGCACCAAGGTGGCGCTGGTGGACACGACGGTGACCGACACGTCGGTCGGCATCACCCGGATCTCGTCGGACAACGAGAAGGGCGGCCGGGTCGCGGCCGACGCGCTGGCCAAGCTGATGAACGAGAAGGGCTCGGTCATCGTCATCAGCGTCAAGCCCGGCGTGTCGACGACGGACGCCCGGATCAAGGGCTTCACCGAGGAGATGGGCAAGTACCCCAACATCAAGGTGCTGCCGACGCTCTACGACAACGACCTGCCGGCCACCGCGGCCTCCCAGATCCAGTCGACCCTCGCCGCCCACCCGGACCTGGGCGGGGCGTTCGCGGGCAACACCAACACCGGCACGGGCATCGCCACCGGTCTGAAGCAGGCCGGCAAGCAGGGCACGGTGAAGGTGGCCGCGTTCGACGCGGAGCCCGACGAGGTCGCCGCGCTGAAGGCGGGCACCCTCCAGGTGCTGGTCGCCCAGGACCCGGCGGCGATCGGCCGGCAGGCGGTGGACCAGCTCGCCGACGCCTTCGAGGGCAAGTCGGTCACCAAGTCGATCGGCACCAACATGGTGGCGATCACCAAGGACAACATGGACGAGCCGTCGGTCAGCAAGTACTTCTACAAGTCACAGTGCTGAGCGGGGATTCGGACAACCCGATGTGACGTACGGTCAGCGGCCGGGCGGACCCACCCTCTTGGGCCCTCCCGGCCGCCGGTCGTGCGGGCGGATCCGGCTCAGTTCAGCGAGCAGGAGGCGCCGTTCAGCGTGAAGGCGTACGGCGTCGAGTTGCTGCCGCTCCAGGTGCCGAGGAAGCCGAAGGACAGGGTGCCGTTCGCGGTGACCGACTGGTTGTAGTCGGCGGCGTCGGCGGTGACCCGGCCGCCGCTCTGGCTGACGGTGGCGTCCCACATCTGGGTGACCTTCTGGCCGTCCCGGAAGGACCACTGGACCCGCCAGCCGGTCAGGGCCTGGGTGGTGGTGACGGTGACGGTGGACTGGAAGCCGTCGGTCCACTGGTTGACCAGGTCGTAGGAGACCTGGCAGGAGGCGGCCGCGGGGGCGGAGGGGCTGGCGGAGGCGGAGGAGTCGCCGTGGTGGCCGGTGCTCGCCGTGGCCGAGGAGGTGCCCTGGGGTTCCGGGTCGGGGTTCTTGTGGCCCGGCTTCCCGGTGCCGGCCGAGGCGGAGGGGGCCGCGGAGGCGGACGCGGTGTGCGTGGCGGTCGGGTCGGTGGACGGGACGTCGACGCTGGGGTCGGCGACCGGCTGGCGGTCGTCGTGGGAGGCGGAGGTCGTGTCGTCGCCGGAGCCGCCCATCGGCATCATCGACACGCCGAGCGCCACCAGGGAGATCAGCACCGCCGCGCCGAGCAGGCCGTGCCGCAGCACCTTGCCCCGGCCGCCGCTCTCCTTCGGGTCGCCGCCATCGATCTCGGCGGTGGCCGGGCGGCCGGCGCCGAGCCGTACCTCGGCGGCGCGCCGACGGCGCTCCAGGTAGGCGAGACCGCCCCAGCCGATGACCCCGCCGGCCAGCGCCGCGGGCAGTCCGCCGCCGTGCAGCCGCAGACAGGCGGCGGCCTCGGCGCACTGCACACAGGTGGCGAGGTGCCGGGAGAGGTCGTCGGGCGTGTCGGCCGCCGAGGACCGGGTGACGGCGTCGAGGAGCCGGGCGTAGCTGCGGCACTCGGCTTCCATCGGCGTGTCGAGGTGCGCGCGGTGGCAGCGGTCGCGGAAGAGTCCGCGCACCTGCTCCAGCTCCTGGGCGACGACGGTCTGGTCGAGACCGAGCCGACGGGCCACGGCGGACAGCGGCAGCGCCTCCACCTCGGCCAGCCACAGCAGCGAGGCGTCGGCCTCCTGCATGTCCCGCAGACCGCGCAGCGCGACCGGCCGCTGCAGCGGCGGGCCCGTGTAGCGTGCGGCCTTGTCGGAGTTGAGCCACAGCCTGAGGTCCGGATCGAGCTTGTGCCCGAGCCCGCCGGCCTCCCAGGCGGCGGCCGTGTTGCGCACGGCGGTGAGCAGCAGCGGGATCATCGGGAGCCGGGCGGCGCGCCGTCCGGAGCTGCGCACCGGCGCGAAGTCCGCCTCACGGGCCTCACGCATGCCGAGCATGAAGGCCTCGGTGGCCAGCTGATTGGCCGTCAGAGAGCCGGACGTGCACAGGTCGGCATAGGAGAGCACCGCGTCCCAGCATTCGGAGAACAGCGCTGCCTCGGCGGCGTCCTGAGGGGTCGGCAGGTCGGGCATGGGTCTCCTGCATCCAAAGCGAGGTCAACTCACCGTATCGGCAACGGAGTTGGGGGGAACCTCGCGGCAGGGCCCGAGCTTTTCACGTCTCCTGCACAACTGACAAGCGGCATATTCGAAACCGGTTACCGGTGGTCGTGCCACGGATTCTCCCCGTCACCCATACCACCGGCCACCGGTGTCACGTCAATCGCCGCGTGCGGTCGTCCGGCCTCTCGGACCGGCGAGAGAACGCTTTCGTGCCCGCCGTGACCCACAACTCCGGCCCCTAGTACGGACAGCGACCGCGTTTCGACTCACCGTTCCCGAAAGTCACTTGCGACGGCCGGACGTTACGCCTTGGTCGGCTCCTGGGCCGGCAGGCTGTCCATGAAGGAGCTGACGGAGAAGACGGCACGGCCGGGTCCGGGCGGGCCGTAGCCGGGGGGCGAGGAGAGCCCGAAGTCCTCCATGGTCTGGCGGTAGGCCTGGAGCAGCCGGATGTGGTACTCCAGCGGGGCGCCCTGCGGGTTGGCCTTGCCGAGCGGGGTGGTCGGCTCCGGGCACCAGGTGGTGAAGCGGGGCGTGATGCCCTGGGACATGAAGAAGCGCAGGCCCTCGGTGGTGGAGGCGATCGCCTCGTCGACGGTCTTGAAGCCGAAGGGCTCGGCCATCTCCACGCCGGCCACGAAGTTGGGGATCACGTTGCGGGCACCGAAGATCTCGGCGGAGTCCAGGATCCGCTTGTGCCACTCGTCCCGGCCGACGTACCGCTCCTTGCCCGGGCAGTACATCTTGAACAGGTACTCGTCCCACACCTCGTAGTTGGGGTGGTAGATCTGCACGCCGTAGTCCTTGAACCGCTGCACGTCGTCCCGCGGCAGCGCCTGCGCGACGACCTTGCCGATCCAGCGGCCCGGGAAACGCTCCTCGATGGCCTTGGCGTAGTGGCCGTAGAAGTCGGCCTCGTCGCGCCCGGAGACCGTCTTGGTGATCGCGCCGCCGGTCAGCGTGTAGGCGGTGGACGTCTTCGCGGTGTCGTACCGGTCGATGATCTCCAGGGCTTCGAGGACCTCCTCGACGTCCTTCACGCCCGTGTACGGCCGCCCGGCCGCCTTGTGCTGGCGCCAGTTGTGGTTGATGTCGCAGTACTGGCACTCCTCCTTGGCGCCGAAGTACTGGCAGACCCGGAAGACGGTGAGGTAGACGAGGTAGCCCCACTGGATGGTGGGGGCGACCTCCATCACGGACTTCCCGTTGGAGAGCTTGTGCCGGTAGTACTCCGGCATCGGCGGCACCCCGACGTCGGCGATCCGCTTCCCGTCGAGGTAGAGCCCGAGCATGCCCTCCTCGTCCGCGGCGACGCGGTACGGCGAGGTGGGGTTCACGCGCACCGACACCACGGTCCGCCGCAGGTCGTACGGGCCGCCGGTGAGGATGATCTCCTCCGGCGGCCGACGCAGCGCGGCCTCGCCCAGCTCGGGCAGGGTGCCGTGGTCGAAGGAGAAGATGAAGTACGACTTCGGCTTGACCTCGCCGTTCTCGTTGTCGCTCAGCGCGGAGGGGTCGAAGGCCACACCGCCCCGAAGCAGGTCCTCCTTGAAGACGGCTTCCCTCGGTACGTGCGGGAACCTCTCCATCAGATCCTCGACCAGCGCGGTACGGCTGCCCATCCCGTGTCTCCTCCCGGCTCAGGCGTTCGGCTCCTCACGGTATGCCCCCGCCCGCGCGTCAGCCGTGCCGGGTCCCCCCTCGACGCGCGATGTGTCCCGGTACGGGGGTGTCCGGGGGCAGTGCGGGATCCGTCACCGGTGCGCCCCAGGCCGAGGTCAGCGGCAGGACGCCGGCCCACAGCCCGAGCTCCGCGTCCGGTCCGTCGCCGTCCTCCGGGGCGCCGGTACGGATCTTGACGGAGGCCTCCGCAAGGGAGAGGGCGAGGAGCGTGGTGGCGGCCAGCTCCCTGCGGCTGGGCTGCCGGGCGTACGACCACTGACCCGGGGCCGTGTGTTCGGTGAGGACGCGCAGGCCCGTCAGCCTCTCCTCGGGGTCGGTCACCTTGCGGGCGGTGCCGTGGATCACCGCGCTGCGGTAGTTGACGCCGTGCTCGAAGACGGACCGCGCCAGCACCAGGCCGTCGACGTGCGTCACGGTGACGCACACCGGGGTCCCGCCGGCCAGGCTGCGGCTGGCGACCGAGCCGTGCAGGTACAGCTGCCGCTCGTCCCGCCCGTACACCGTCGGCACGACCAGCGGCCGGCCCTCGACCACCACCCCCAGATGGCAGACGAACCCGGCGTCGAGAATCGCCTCCAGGTCGGCCCGGTCGAGGCTGCCCTGCTCGCGCAGCCTGCGATGACGGGTGAGGTCGGTCGCCGGCAGGCGCGGGGGCAGCGGTTCGGCACTCATATCCGCACGCTACCGATATCGCGGCTCGATGACCACACCGTCAATGATTACGGCTGCGAGAGACGCACAGAACAACGAAATCCGTTGACCGGGCTCCGTGCGCTCAGCCCCCGGCCACCCGCCGCGTCGACTCCCGCAGCACCACGTGCGTGCCCAGCACCAGATGCTGTCCGTCCGGCAGCTCGTCGCGGTGCAGGGCGAGGCGGACGGCGGCGCGGCCGAGTTCCTCCTGGGGTACGTGGACCGTGGTGAGCGTCGGGTAGACGTCCCGGGCGACCGGGATGTCGTCGTAGCCGGCCACGGCGATGTCGTCGGGGATACGGCGGCCGGACTCGCGCAGCGCCTGGATCACGCCCGTGGCGATCATGTCGGTGGCCGCGAAGACCGCCGTGAACTCCGCTCCGGAGGCGAGGAGTTCACGGGTCGCCTGGTAGCCGTAGGAGCGGGAGAAGACGCCGTCGCGGACGAGGCCGGGGTCCGGGGCGAGGCCGAGGAGTTCGTGGGCGCGGGTGTAGCCGGCGATGCGCTGGGCGCTGGTGGACAGGCCGGGGACGCGGCCGAGGTAGGCGATGCGCCGGTGGCCGCCGGAGAGGAGGTGGCTGGTGAGGGCGAAGGCGCCGCCCTCGTTGTCGTAGTCGACGACCGTGGCCGGGACGCCGGGGCCGAGCGGCGGGCGGCCGACGAGGACCAGCCGGGAGCCGGAGCGGTCCAGGGCGTGTGCGAAGTGGGTCATGCGGTCGTGGTAGGCCTTGTCCTCCAGGGCGCCGCCCACCACGATCACCGCGTCGGCGCGCTGCTCCCGCATGGTCTCCACGACGGCGAGGATGCGGCGCGGGTCGCCGTGCGTGGTGCAGAGCATGCACAGCCGGCCCTCCGCCGAGGCCTGCTCCTCCACTCCGCGGGCGATGTGCGCGTAGAAGGGGCCGGTGACGTCGTCGACGACGAAGGCGACCGTGTTGTTGGTGGCGCCGCCGAGCGCGCGGGCGTGCGCGTTGACCACGTAGTCCAGCTCGCGCATGGCTTTCAGGACCTTGGCACGGGTGGTGGCGGCGACCGGGTAGGTGCCGCCGAGGACGCGGGAGACGGTCGACGCGGAGACCCCGGCCCGCGCGGCCACGTCCCGTACCGTCGAGGCGTCCCCGTTCGGCGCCGGCTGTGTCCGCTTCGCCACCGCTCGGCTCCCTTTCGTCATGTGTTCAGGTCACCCTACGAGACGGCCGTCACGCGGCCCGCTCCAGGACCGACTGGTCGATGAGATGGACCAGGCCGGCACCGCTCAGCAGGCGCTCGGCCTCCTCCACGACGGTGAGGCCGAGCCGCGCCACCTCGTTGCCCTGCGAGCCCGCGAGGTGCGGGGTGAGGAAGGCGCCCGGGAGGTCGAAGAGCGGGGAGTCGGCCGGGAGGGGCTCGGGGTCGGTCACGTCGAGGATCGCGGTCAGCCGGCCGGTGCGCAGCTCCCCGATCAGGGCGTCGTGGTCGACGAGCGAGCCGCGCGAGGTGTTGACGAGGACCGATCCGTCGGGCATCAGGGCGAGTTCGCGGGCGCCGAGGAGGTGCCGGGTCTCGGGGGTCTGGGGGGCGTGCACGGTGACGATGTCCGAGCCGCGCAGCAGGTCGTCGAGGGGCAGCAGGGGGACGCCGAGCCGCGCGGCCTCCGCCTCGTCCACGTACGGGTCGGCGAGGCTCACCACCAGGTCGTGGGGGCGCAGGAGTTCGATCAGCCGGCGGCCGATGCGGGAGGCGCCGACGATGCCGACCCGGCGGTGGAAGTTGCCGATGCCGGGGACGATGTCGCCGTACGGGAAGGCGCGGCGGGCGCGCAGCAGGTCGCGGAAGGCGAAGACGTCCTTCCCGGCGAGCAGGACCATGGCGAGCGTGTACTCGGCGACGGGCAGCGCGTTGGCGGCGGCGGCCGAGGAGACGACGATGCCGCGCCGCCACACCTCGGGCGTGGTGAAGCCCTTGACCGAGCCGGCCGCGTGCAGCACCGCCCGGAGTTTCGGCGCCGCGTCCAGGGCGGCCGGGTCCAGGACCGGGCAGCCCCAGCCGGTGACGAGGACCTCGGTGCGGGCGAGCGTCTCCCGTATCCGGGGGTCGGTGAAGTCGTGCGCCACCAGAGTGGGATCGATTTCTACACACTCGCGCAGCCGCGCGAGCACCTCCGGCGGGAAGATGTGCGGCACGTTCTGGGCCGTCATGGCGAACAGTGCCTGGGGACGCTCGGGCAAGGAAGTGACCTTCCGGCTCGGTGACGCGCGGATAGCAACCGGTCTCTACCGTAGGTCTCGGCGAATGAGAGGGTCAATGGACACGCACTCCCCGGAGGACGACGGAGGGCGACGGAGGACGACAGGGATGGGACGGCAGAGATGACGGATCCGGCGCAGACGGTCACCAACTGGTCGCGCAACATCACGTACACGGCGAAGGAGTTCCACCGCCCGCGCTCGCTCGACGCGCTCCGGTCGCTGGTGGCCGGCGGTGCGCGGGTACGGGTGCTGGGCAGCGGGCACTCCTTCAACCGCATCGCCGACCCGGGCCCGGAGGGCGTGCTGGTGTCGATCGCCGGGCTGCCGCCGGTGACGGAGGTGGACACGGAGGCCCGTACGGTCCGGGTCGCGGGCGGGGTGCGGTACGCCGAACTGGCCCGCGCGGTGCACGCGCACGGCCTGGCGCTGCCCAACATGGCCTCGCTGCCGCACATCTCGGTGGCCGGCTCGGTGGCCACCGGCACGCACGGTTCGGGCGTGACCAACGGGTCGCTCGCGGCGCCGGTCCGGGAGGTGGAGCTGGTCCTCGCCGACGGCTCGACGGTGACGATCGCACGCGGGGAGGCGGGGTTCGAGGGGGCGGTCACCTCGCTGGGGGCGCTCGGGGTCGTCACCGCACTCACCCTCGACCTGGCGGCGGCATATGACATGGCGCAGACTGTATACACCGAACTCCCCCTGGACGGCCTCGACTTCCCGGCGGTCTCCGGCGCCGCCTACAGCGTCAGCCTGTTCACCGACTGGCGGGAGCCGGGCTTCCGGCAGGTGTGGGTGAAGCGGCGCACCGATCAGCCGGCCGTGGACTTCGGGTGGGCCACGCCCGCGACGGAGGCGATGCACCCGGTGCCGGGCATGCCGGGCACCAACTGCACCGAGCAGTTCGGGGTGCCGGGTCCCTGGCACGAGCGGCTGCCGCACTTCCGGGCGGAGTTCACGCCGAGCAGCGGCGACGAGCTCCAGTCCGAGTACCTGCTGCCGAGGACGGCGGCGATGGACGCGCTGCACGCCGTCGACGCCGTCCGGCGGACGGTCTCCCCCGTGCTGCAGACCTGCGAGGTGCGGACGATCGCAGCCGATCCGCAGTGGCTCAGCCCCGCCCACGGCCGTGACTCGGTCGCCCTGCACTTCACCTGGGTGGACGACCTGGCGGCCGTACTGCCCGTGCTGCGCCGGCTGGAGGAGGCGCTGGAGCCGTTCGACCCGCGACCGCACTGGGGCAAGGTCTTCGCCGCCTCGGCGGCGGAGGCGGGGCGGCGGTACCCGCACCTCGGCGACTTCCGCGCCCTCGCCCGGGACCTGGACCCCGACGGGAAGTTCACGAACCCGTTCGTGGCGGATCTGCTGCACGGCTGACGACGGCCGGCGGACTTAATTAAACCCTTAGTGTAATGCCTTGTCGAAAGCGCTTCCCAGGCCATAGCCTTGCGCCGCGTGAAGCACACATCACGTGACATCCGCACCGCCAACCGCTACGAGGTACTGCGGCACATCATCGCCGAGTCTCCCACCTCCCGGCAGGAGCTGGCGGCCGTCACCGGGCTGAGCCTGGCCACGGTCGCCACCCTCGTCGGGGAGCTCCTGGAGCTGCGGATGATCACGGAGGTCGGCTTCGAGGACTCGGCGGGCGGCCGTCCCCGGGGACTCGTCGCGGTCAACGCCTCGGGGGGCGCGCTGATCGGCGTCGACATCGCGGAGACGTACGTCCATGTCGAGCTGTTCGACCTCGCCCTGAACGTGCTGGCCCGTGCCGAGGAGGACATGCGCCCCGGCGAGAACCGGCCCGAGCAGGTGGTGGGCCAGGTGGCCGCGGCGGTCGGCGCGGTGGTGGCGCAGGCCGGGATCGAGGGGGCCCGGGTGCTGGGCGTCGGGGTGAGCGTGCCGGGTCAGGTGGACCGGGCCACCGGCGTCGCCGAGTACGCGCCCAACTGGGACTGGCACGACGTGCCGTTGCTCGACCTGCTCGCCGAACACATCGCCTACCCCATCCACCTGGACAACCCGCTGCGCGCGTGCGCGGTGGCCGAGCAGTGGTTCGGAGCGGCGCGGGGACGCGGGGACACCGTGGTGGTGAACCTCGGGACCGGGGTCGGCGCCGGGCTCGCGCTCGGCGGCGGGCTGCACCGGGGGGTCAGCAACAGCGCCGGGGAGTGGGGGCACACGACGCTAGTCTTGGACGGGCGGCCGTGCCACTGCGGCAACCACGGCTGCGTGGAGACGTACGTGGGCGCGCCCGGGATCATGCTGAACCTGCGGGAGCTGAGCCCGGGGAGCCCGCTGCTGCACCCGGATGACCAGACGGCCACCGTGGGCGCGCTGGCCCGGGGCCTGGCGGACGGTGATCCGGTCGCGGTGGAGGTCGTACGCGAGACGGCCCGTTACATCGGTGCCGGGATCGCCAACCTGGTCAACCTGCTCAACCCCGAGCTGGTCGTGCTCAGCAGCTGGGTGGCCCGCAGGCTGGGCGAGCCGCTGCTGGCGGAGGTGCGGGAGGCCGTCCGGCGGCACGCGCTCGGGCGGCCGTTCGCCGCCACCGAGATCGTCCTCTCCCCCATCCCCACCGACCCGGTCTGCCTGGGCGCGGCCACGTTCGCGCTGGAGGGCGCGCTGCGCTCGGTGGGCCTGCGCACGGGAGGGCGCCCGGGCCGCACCGTGCCGGCCGTCCGCTGACAGCCCCCGCCGTCCCGGTGATCGAATAGTCCAAATCGCGGGTCGATAAATCCATTGCCGGGCTACTCGGCGCTCTGCGACCGTCGTGGCGTATCCGCGGCCGGTCGGCCTCACAAGCCGACCGGCCGCACGTCGTGCACGGAACGAGGGAGTACCCGGCGTGGCCGGAAACATCGAGGTCCGCGGTCTGTCCCGCACCTTCCACACCACCGTCAGGCGCCCTGGGTTCGCGGGCGCCCTGCGGTCCCTGGTCAACCCCGAGCGCGTCGAGAAACACGCGGTCGCCGACATCACCTTCGACGTCGCCCAGGGCGAACTCCTCGCCCTGCTCGGCCCGAACGGCGCCGGCAAGTCGACCACCATCAAGATGCTCACCGGCATCCTCACCCCGACCTCCGGCGAGGCGCGCGTCGCGGGCGTCGTGCCGTACCGGGAACGGGAGCGCAACGCCCGCAACATCGGCGCGGTCTTCGGGCAGCGCACCCAGCTCTGGTGGGACCTGCCGGTACGCGAGTCGTTCTCGATCCTGCGGGACATCTACGAGGTGCCCAAGGACGAACACGCCGCCCGCCTGCGGGAGTTCGACGACCTGCTCGAACTCTCCAGCTTCTGGGACACCCGGGTCCGGCACCTCTCGCTCGGCCAGCGGGTGCGCTGCGACCTGGCCGCCGCGCTGCTGCACGATCCGCCGGTCGTCTTCCTGGACGAGCCGACCATCGGCATGGACGTGGTGGTCAAGGAGCAGGTCCGCGAGTTCCTGCGGTACCAGGTGGCCGAGCGCGGCCGTACCGTCCTGCTGACCACGCACGACATGACCGAGGTCGAGCGGCTCGCCGAGCGGGTGGTGCTGGTCAACCACGGGCGGCTGGTGCTCGACGGCTCGCTGGACGAGATGCGGCGCCGGTTCGGCTCGACCTGGCAGGTGCGGGCCACGCTCGCCGACGCGCACGCGCCGGTCGTCCCGCTGCCCGGTATCACCCTGGTGCGCCGGGAGGGCCCGCAGGTGGTGTTCGGCCCGGACGGCGCCGCCGCGCCCACGGTCCACGAGGCGCTGAAGCTGGTCATCGAGCGGCACGAGGTGACCGGTGTGGCGGTGGACGAGGCGGACCTGGAGGACGTGATGCGGGCGGCCTACGCGCAGGCGAAGGCCGAGGCGGTCTGAGATGGCCCTCCTGTACGCCTGGCGCGCCGCCCGGGTCACCCCGCTCGGCGAGCTGTACACCCCGCCCCGGATGACCGGGGTCCTGCTGCGGCTGACCGTGCAGGTGGTGCTGGTCGCCTCGCTCTGGCGCGGCCTGTACGCGCAGTCCGGCACGACCGCGGGCATGGACCGCGGGCAGGCGGTCACCTACGCGGTGCTGGCCGTGCTCGCCTCCCGGCTGCGGGAGCTGGACCAGTACGCGGGCCGGGACTCGGTCATGCAGCACATGCACTTCGGCACGATCGTCTACTGGTACCTGCGCCCGCTGCCGCCCCAGCGCTACCACGCGCTGCGCGCGGTCGGCGAGCAACTGTACGGGCTGACCTGGGCGTTGGCCGGGTACGCGGTCTGTCTCGCGGTCGGGGTGGTGGAGCCGCCGGGGTCGGCGGCGGTGGCGGCGGTGTTCGCGCTCAGCCTCCTGCTCGGCCAGCTGGTCCTCTACTACGTCATGCTCCTCATCGACCAGTTCTGCTTCTGGACGCTGCGCAACAGCGCCGCGATGCTGATCCTGGTCTTCGCGCAGAACCTGCTGTCCGGGGTGTACGCCCCGCTGTGGTTCTTCCCGCACTGGTTCATCACGCTCAGCTCCTTCCTGCCGTTCCAGGCGACGCTGAGTGTGCCACTGTCGCTGTACGTGGGCCGGATCCCGCTGTCGGACGCCGGTCTCCAGCTCGGCATCCAGGCCGGCTGGGTCGTGGCGCTGCACCTCTTCACCCGTTTCGTGTGGCGGCGAGCCGCCCGCCGTGTCATCTCCCAGGGAGGCTGAGGCCGTTGAACGCCGTCCGGATCGCCTGGCGCATCACGCGCCTCAACTTCCGCGCGCAGCTGGAGTACCGCACCGAGTTCCTGATGATGATCGCGATCGGCGCGGTCTGGCAGGTGTCGGTGATCGTGTTCGCCACGGTGCTGCTCACCCGGTTCGCCGGGATGGGCGGCTGGGACAGCTCGGACGTCCTGCTCATCCCGGCGACGCGGATGCTGGCGCACGGTCTGTTCGTGCTGCTCCTCGGCCGGGTGCACGGGGTGGGCCGGTACATCCAGGAGGGCAGGATCGACGCCTACCTGCTGCGCCCGCTGCCCGTGTACCGGCAGGTGCAGCTGGAGTACTTCCCCACCAACGCGATCGGCGACCTGACGGTGGCCGCCGGCCTGATGGCGGGCGCGCTCGGCCGCAGCCACCTCGACTGGTCGGCGGGCCGCGTCTCGTACCTGGTCGCGGCGGTGCTGGGCGGGATGCTGCTGGAGGCGGCCCTGTTCACGGTGGTGGCCTGCGCCTCGCTGCGCTACCCGGCCGCCGACTACTGGAGCCGCTGGCTGGAGGAGCTCCTCGGCACCTTCGGCAGCTACCCGCTCAACGTCCTGCCGAGGGCGGTCGGCGGCCTGCTCACCTACGGCCTTCCGCTCGCCTTCGTCGCCTACCTCCCGGCCGCGGTCCTCACCGGCCACGGCCACTCCGCCGTCGTCCCCTACTGGCTGGCGGCGGGCTCGCCCCTGGTCGGGCTGCTGGCCTATCTGGCGTCCAGGTGGCTGTGGCGGTGGGCGCTGGGGCACTACACGGGGGTGAACGGCTGACGTTCCCGGCGCGGGTCAGCCGCGTCCGGCGCCGCGGACCGGGGTGACCAGGCCCGCGAGGGCGATCAGGGTGCAGCAGACCCCGGCCGCGGCGGCCACCGGAGCGGTGCCGTAACGCCCGGCCGCCCAGGTGAGCACGGCCGCGCCGATCGGGGCCGTCGCGTACTGGAGCGTCCAGTGCGCGGAGGTGACGCGGCCGAGGAGCGGTTCGGGGGTGATCTCCTGGCGCAGCGACATGGAGCAGGTGCCCGCGATACCCACGCAGGCCAGGTAGACCGCGGTCACAACGGCCACGGCGGGCACCGTGCGGAGCAGGCCGAGCCCGGCGAAGGCCAGTCCGCACACCGCGGTCGTGCCGATCCAGGTCGGCCCGAAGCCGAGCCGCCGGCGGAGCCTGGCGACCAGCAGCGCCCCGGTGATCGTACCGACCGCGCCGACCGCCAGCACGGTGCCGACCGTCCCGTCGTCGTGGCCGAGATCGTGCTTCAGGTGGTAGATCACCAGGTCGTTGATGCCGAGGGTGAGGAAGCTGAAGAGGGACAGGAGCCCGGTGAGCGAGCGCAGCACGGGATGGCGCACGAGGTACGAGATCCCGGTGCGCAGGTCGCGCCCGAGGCCCGTGTTCCCGGGCACCCGGTCGTCTCCGGCGCGCTCCCGGAGCCGTACGAGGAGCAGGCAGCCCGCCGACACCGCGTAGCTGGCCGCGTCCACGGCCACGGCGTCGGCCGGTCCCGCCCAGGCGGCGACCAGGCCGGCGCCCAGCGGGCCCAGCACGCCGGCCGCGGCGGCCGTGGCGTTCAACCGCCCGTTGGCCTCGGTGAGCCGGCCCGTGCCGACCAGGCCGCGGACGACGGTGACGTACCCGACGGCGAAGAGCATCCCGACGGCCTCGCACAGGGGCAGGACCACATACAGGAGCCAGAGCTGCGGCCCGGCGAGCCAGACCAGCGGGACCAGGCCGTAGAGGACCATGCGGACCAGGTCGCAGGCGACGAGGAGCCTGCGCCGGTCGACCCGGTCCACGACCACGCCGGCGAAGACCGCAGCCAGCACCATCGCGGCCCCGCCGACGGCGGTGAGCAGCCCCATCCGGGCCACCGAGCCGGTCGCCTGCAGCACCAGCAGGGGCAGGGCGACCAGGCTGAACGAGTCGCCGAGGACGGAGAGGGTCTGGGCGAGCCAGAAGAACCCGAAGTCCCGCTGCTTCCATAGCGGTTGCCCCTTCGCCGCACGCCGCTGCCCCGCCCGCGCCACCCGCCGCGCCCCGTACGCCACGGCTCCCCCTTCCGGCCGTCCGCCACCCTATGCCGCGGGGCGGGCGCCGTAATCGCCCGCATCCCGGGACCTGGAGCCTCCAGGACTTCCAGCGACCGCCACGCCTCCTGGGACCGGGCGGTCGACGCCCTGGACACCGCACTGCGGCACCGGCCCCGTGAGGAGCCCGACCGCCCTGCCCGACCCGCACACCGCGGGGACGACGCGGAGCGACCGGCCGCTCACCTGGAATGCAGCGACCGAGGGGGCGTGACTATGGTGGGAAAGTAGGTCTTCACCTAGGGCCTGACCCAGGGCGCAGGCTCTGCCGGTCGCCGCGCGGCGCCGGTGGATCGCGACGCTCGTCAGCCGTGTGCGCTCGGCGCCATGCCCTTCCCGGACTTCCCCAGGGAGCGTTCCCATGGCTGCTCAGACCTCATCGATCGTCCTCGAACCCGAAGCACGGGAACTCGCCGAAGCGACCTCGCACCATCCGTTCCTGTACGAACTGGACCCCGCCGCGGCACGCAAGGTCCTCGACGACCTCCAGGCCGCGCCCGTCGACAAGCTGCCGGTCGACGAGGAGTGGGTCACCGTACCGGCCGCCGTGGGCGACGTACGGGTGCGCATCGTCAGACCGCGGGGCGCCACCGGAATGCTGCCGGTCGTGCTGTACATGCACGGCGGCGGCTGGGTCCTGGGCAACGCCGGCACCCACGACCGGCTGGTGCGCGAACTGGCGGTCGGCGCGGGTGCGGCCGTGGTCTTCGTGGAGTACACGCCGTCGCCCGAGGCCCACTACCCGGTGGCCATCGAGCAGGGCTACGCCGCCGCCCAGTGGATCGTCCGCGAGGGAGCGTCCAGGGGGCTGGACGCGCAGCGCATGGCGGTGGCCGGGGAATCGGTCGGCGGGAACATGACCGCCGCACTCGCCCTCATGGCCAAGGAGCGCGGCGACGTCACGTTCATACAGCAGTCGATGTACTACCCGGTCACGGACGCGGCCATGAACACCGGTTCCTACGACCAGTTCGCCGACGGCTACTACCTGAGCCGCAAGCTGATGGAGTGGTTCTGGGACGCCTACACGACCGACCCCGACCAGCGCGCGGAGATCACCGCCTCGCCCAACCAGGCCACCGCCGAGCAGCTCTCCGGCCTGCCGCCCGCGCTGCTGATCGTCGACGAGGCCGACGTGCTGCGCGACGAGGGCGAGGCGTACGCCGCCAAGCTCAGGGCGGCCGACGTGCCGGTGACCGCGGTGCGCTACGACGGCACGGTCCACGACTTCATGATGCTCAACTCGCTCAGCGGGTCCGAGGCCGCCCGTGGCGCGATCGACCAGGCCACGGCGTTCCTGCGCAGCGCCCTCGGAACCGACCGGGCCTGACGGGGACCTCCGGCGGCACGGCAACCTTCCGGGACCCGGCGGCGACCACAGGGCATGACTTCTGCACCACGCACCTCGGCCCACCGCCGGGTCCACGCCTACCGCAAGCCCGCGATCGGGCTCCTCGCGGCCGGCGGACTGCTGGCCGGCGCCTGGTTCGCCACCGCCGGCGCGGCTCCGGCCCCGCAGCTCGGGGTCACGTCCACGGCGGTGACTCTGAGCGCCAAGTTCCCCTACCTCGCCGCCGGTTACAACAACACCCGGGAGTGGAACCGCACCGCCACCGCGGTCGCCCCTGACGGCACGATCCGGGTCGCCTGGCCCGCCGCCGACGGCGTGCACGTCACCCCGCTCACCGCGGCCGGGAAGCGGTCCGGCGCCGACACGGTCGTCAGGGGCGCCAAGGAGGTGGGCGGTCTGGTCGCCCATACCAACGGGTTCGCGCTGCTCACCCGGGTCGCCGACACCAACAAGTGGAAGGAGACGGCAGCCGCGATCGTCCGCTACACCGGCGGCAAGCGGACCTGGACCACCAAGCTCACCGGTACCGCCTCGCACGACACCTCCCCCACCCTCGACGGCCAGCTCACCTGGAACGGCTCCAAGTACGGCGCCTACTTCGTGGTGCACGGCGCTGGCGGCTTCGCCGACGGACACTTCGGCGACAAGCTGTCGTACCTCAGCGCGGGCGGCAAGAAGCTGAGCGGCGGCTGGAGTTGGGGTTGCAGCCACAACGAGGGCATCGCCCTGCACGCCGAGACCTCCGGCGCCTTCACCTCCCTCTGCTTCGACGACTGGCGCTCGGGCCTGTTCGTCTCCACCGGCATCGGCGCCCCGGACGTGGCTCCGGTCGTCCAGCGGGAGCAGTGCTGGGCGGGGTACTGCGGCGGCACCTTCCCCGGCCGCACCGGTGACCTCGTCAAGTCGTCAACGGGCAGGTACGCGACGGCGTTCGCCTCCCGGGGCGCGGCCTCCGCGAAGAAGAACCCGGACGACAGCAGTGGCCGCGGCTGGACGGTCACCCCGAAGACCGCCACCCACCAGGTCGCCGTCGCGTTCCTGAAGAACCGCAACTCCGGCCCCGGCAAGGCCGTTTACCTCACCAGCGCCAGGACCGTCGAGAACGTCGACGTGCACCTCGCCCCCTACGGCAAGGACAAGCTGCTGGTCACCTGGGAGTCCCTGAAGAACGCCAAGTGCTCGGCCGGCACCTGCACCGGCACCTTCACGGGCACGCACCTGCGGCTGGTCGACTGGAACGGCACGCCCGTCGGCGCCGACAAGGTGGTGAGCGCGCGGTTCACCGGTGACATCGCGGTCCTCAAGGACGGCTCCCTCACCTGGGCCTACGCGCCCGTCACCCCGAGCTACGGCACCCCGCTCAGCGGCGCGTCCCCGACCACGACGACGCTGCGGATCGCGCGACTCACGCCGTGACGCGTGCGGCCGTGGCCATTGCCTCCGCCATCCGGCGCACGACCCGTTCGGGCAGCGCCGGATTGCGGGCGGCAGTCGCGGGTGGACCGTGGCAGCGTGCCGGCGCGGCGGCGTACATCGCGTAGGAGGACGCCTTCAGCAGCAGGGGCCGCAGGTCGTTCGGGGTGGCCGGGTTGAGCGAGCCGGACCCGTGTCCAGCGGCTCCTGGCGTTGCCGTGGAAGGCGAGGAGGAACACCCCGTCCCCGTCGAGCAGGCCCGCCTCGGACGCCGACCGGTGCCAGTGCGCGTTGAGTTCGGCGACACGTTCGGGACGGTCCAGCGCGACCTCCGCGGTCGGCTCCGCCTCCCACCCGATGACATGGCGCCACGCCACCGCCGGCGGCACCACCTCCTCGACGCACGGGTCGGCCACCAGTTCAAGACCGGCCCGCACCAGCAGTTCGTCCAGCTCTTCTCTCCACCCCGTGATCGCCATCGTGCCCGAAGCGGCTCAGTCCCGCGCCGGTTCCTCCACGACCACCGCGGCCTCCTGCCACCGGACCCGCACGCCGGGCCCCTCGCACCACCGAACGGTCAGCTCCCGCTCCCCTTCGGCGCGCACCGTCACCGTCTCCCCCAGCGGCGCCGCCTCCACCGCACCCGTGAGGCGGCTCAGCGCCACGAACAGGGTCGGCCCCTCCCCCGTCACCCCGCTCAGCGCGTCGTCGAGGCCCACGGCGGGCAGCAGTTCGGCCCGGAGCCCCTCGGGTGCCGCCCACCCGGTCACCCGGACCGGCGTCCCGGGCGGCGCCCCCGCCACCAGGAAGGCCCGCACCTCCACGGCCCCCTGCACGAGCACCACGCTCGTCACCCGGGCGCCCGGACCGGCCGAGTGCCGCGAGGCCGCCCAGCCCTCCCCCACGCCCAGCGGCTCGATCCCCGTACGGCTCGGGTCGTCGCCGACGATCACGCTGTTGTCGTACGACGCCGAGGGCGCGGTCACGGTCGAGTAGCCGAGCCGGGTGTAGTAGGGGTCGTAGCGGACGTCCTCGCTGCCGTGGTTGTGGAGGCGGACGACGCCGTCCGAACGCGTCGACTGGAGCAGCCAGTTGGCCGGGGCGACCGGCGTGACCGCGTCCGCGCGCTCCGCCGGGCCCGGTTCCTCCGGCGCCGTCCACACGGCGTGGTCCGCCGGGAGCAGCAGGCCGAGGAAGCCCTTGCTCGCCCAGTACGGCGAGGCGGGGCCCGAATAGCCTTGCAGGACGGCCGGGTCGGGGCCGTGCCAGCCGAGGGTCAGGAGCCCCCGGGCGTCCACCGCGCCCCGGTCCAGGAAGTACTTCAGGGCGCCGGAGGCCAGCCGCCGGGTCTCCCCGGGGGCGAGGGGCGTACGGCCGGTGAGGGCGCCCAGCCACAGGGGGGCCGTGGTCGCGAAGCGGTAGGTCAGGGAGCGGCCCTGGTGCAGGGGGGCGCCGTCGGCGCCGAACAGCCGGGCGTAGTCCGCCAGATGGCGTTCCAGGCGGCCGCCGTACAGGTCGAGGAGTTCGGTGTCCCGGGCGAGCCAGGCGTGCAGCACCGGGTACAGGTGCATCGCCCAGCCGTTGTAGTAGTCGTACTTGCGGCCGTCGCCGTCGGTGTACCAGCCGTCGCCGACGTACCACTCCTCGATGCGGGCCAGGCCGTGGTCGACCGCCTTGCGCGCGGCCTCCGGCTCGTGGCCGACCTCGGCCAGGAAGCCGCCGACGGTCACCGGGAACAACTCCCAGTTGCAGGGCCAGGGTTCGGCGGTGAGCGCGTCGGCGAGCCAGGCCGCGGCGCGCTGGCGTACGGAGTCGTCGAGCCGGTCCCAGAGCAGCGGGCGGGTCAGCCGCAGGGCGAGGGCGACCGAGGCGGCCTCCACGAGCGGCTGGCTGCGGTCCCCGATGCGCGGCCAGGCGCCCGACACACCGGCGGCGAGGCCGTCCGCGTACCGCTGGAGGGCGGTCTCGTCGCGGCGGAAGGCGGCGAGGAGCAGGGTGCGGGCGTAGCCTTCCAGGCCGTCGGAGAGCCGGCCGGACCAGCTCTGGTGGTCGCCGGGGAGGTGGTAGAGGGCGCGGTCCGCGGTGGCGTACGGCTCGACGGCGGTGAGCAGGGCGTCGGCCGCGGCCTCCCAGTGGGCGCGGGTGTAGCCGGTGCGCGGGCTGGGGCCGCGGTCCTCGGGAGGCAGCTGCATCGGTGCTCTTTCTCGCTCGTACCAGGACTCGTACCGGACCCCGTACCGGGCCTCGTGCCGAATCCGGCACCGGAGCCCGTGCCAGGTGAACCTGGGGCGCCCCGGTTCCGGTCGGGACGCCCCAGGGGCTCATTGCGCCCGCACGGTGCCCGGGGGCACCAGGTGCTGGGCGAGCAGTTCGTCGCGCACCAGGCCCGCGTAGACGGTGGCTCCGTACGCGGAGGTGTGCGTGTTGTCCTTCTTCTCGTTGTACAGGTACAGCGCCTTGGAGCCCTCCACGCCGAGGGACTCCACCAGCGCCTTGGTCTTCGCCGTGAGGTCGATCAGCGGAACGTCCTCGGCGGCGGCGACCGAGCGGATCACCTCAGGATGATTGACGCCGAGCCCGTTGACCAGAAGGGCGATGTCATTGTTCAGCGTGCCGTCGGCGTTGAACCAGCGGCGCACGATGGGTGTGACGAGCACCGGCCGCCCGCCCTTCGCCCGTACGCCCGCCACCAGCGTCTCCAGATTCGTGCGGTAGGTCACCTCGTCGGTCGTCTTGTCGTTGTGCGCCAGCTGGATCAGGACCAGGTCGCCCGGGCGGATCAACGGCTGGACGGTACCCCAGAGTTGGGGATTCTGGAGATAGGTCACCGTACTTTCCCCGGAGTCCGCGTAGTTGGCGACGGCGACGCCCTTGCGCAGGTACTGCGGAAGCTGCTGGCCCCAGCCGGAGTAGGGGTCGGCGGGCTGGTCGCAGACGGTGGAGTCGCCGACCAGGAAGAGCTGCCGGGTGTGCCGGGCGGAAGGGGTGACCCTGATGTCGGCGAGGGCGGGGGCCGGGCCGCCGATCGTCAGGTCGAGGCCGGGGGTTCCGTCGGGGCCGGTCGGCTCGCCCTCGGGGGTGCGGACGTTCACCGTGAAGGCGCGGGTGAGGTGCCGTCCCGCCGCGACCTGAGTCTCCGGGAGGAGCGAGCGCCGGGTCTCCCCGCCGATGCTCGTGCCGGACGCGGTGTCGCCGCCGAGCCGGACCGTCACGTCGTAGTCGCCCGGCGGGACGTCGAAGTGGCAGGCGGTCGCGGTGCAGTCGCCGATGCCGAGGGGCGGTGGCCGCCGGTCGTGGGCCTGGGCGGTGGGGGCGGCCGTCAGGCAGGCGGCGAGGACGGCCGCCGCGAGCGCGGTGGCACGAACACCGTTGAAACGTCTCACCCGGGGACTCCTCTGTCGTGGCGACTGGCCTGGCGCGGACCGTACCGCCAATCGACAAGCGCTTTCTAGACCTTGGACTCATTTCCACTGACTGCCAACTCCATGACGGTGAAAGCCCTTTCGCGAAATCGATTCAACTGTCACTCTCACACTCACCCGCACCCCCGCCCCACCGAAGGAGGCACCCCCATGTCCGGATCCACCGGGAGCCCGCTCGGACGCCGCGCCTTCGTCCTCGGCAGCGCGGCCGCCGCCGGTACCGCGGCCCTCGCCGGACCGCTCGCCGGCACCGCCGCGGCGGCGAGCTTCGGCTGGTCGGACGACGGCTCCAACTACGTCGTCGACACCGGCGCCAGTCTCGTCTTCAAGGTCAGCAAGACCAACGGCGACCTGACCTCGCTGGTCTACAAGGGCACCGAGTACCAGGGCTACGGCGGCAAGAACTCGCACGTCGAGTCGGGCCTCGGCACCTCCACGGTGACCATCGCCCAGTCGGGTTCGACGATCCTGGTCTCCGTCGCGTACGGCACCCTGAAGCACTACTACGCGGCCCGCAGCGGCGAGAACAACGTCTACCTCTGGACCAACAAGGCCGACTCGTCCGTCACCGCCACCCGCTACATCGTGCGCGTCAAGGCCGGCTTGTTCCTCAACGACGAGCCGGACTCCTACACCTACGCGCCGACCGTCATCGAGTCCGCGGACGTCTTCGAGAAGTCCGACGGCCAGACCCGCGCCAAGCACTACTCGAAGCTGCGGGTGATGGACTACAGCTACATCGGCTGGACGACCGGCAGCGTCGGCCTGTGGATCGTGCGCAGCAACCACGAGAAGGCCTCCGGCGGCCCGTTCTACCGCTCGCTGCTGCGCCACCAGAGCACCGACGGCGGCGGGCTGTACGAGATCCTGTACTACGGCGAGAACCAGACCGAGTCGGAGCGCTACGGCCTCCAGGGCCCGTACGTCATCGCCCTCACGGACGGCGGCGCACCCTCCTCTGCCCTCTACCCGGGCACCCTGACCACCTCGTGGGCGGACTCGCTCGGCATCTCCGGGTACGTCTCCGCGAGCGGGCGCGGCCGGGTCGCCGGGGTCGGCATCACGGGGCGGGACACGGCGTACGCGTACACGGTCGGGCTCGCCAACTCGGCTGCCCAGTACTGGGGTTCGGCGCGCTCGTCGGACGGCTACTTCTCGGTCGCGGGGGTGCTGCCCGGGACGTACACCCTCACCGTCTTCAAGGGCGAACTGGCCGTCTACACCGGCTCGGTGACCGTGACGGCGGGCGGCACGACCACCCTCAACACCATCGCGATCGCGTCCTCCAACGACCCCGGCAACGCCTCCGCGATCTGGCGGATCAACAACTGGGACGGCACGCCGAGCGGGTTCAAGAACGCCGACCTGATGACGTACGCGCATCCGTCCGACGTGCGCGCCGCGTCCTGGACCGGGAACGTGGTGGTCGGCAGCGGCACCGAGACCTCGGCCTTCCCCTGCTACCTGTGGAAGGACGTCAACAGCGGGATCATCGTGTACTTCAAGCTGACGGCCGCCCAGGCCGCCGCCGCGCACACCCTGAGGATCGGCGTGACGACGGCCTACGCGAACGGCCGGCCGCAGGTCGTCGTCAACGACACCTGGACCTCCGCCGTGCCCTCCCCGCCCACCCAGCCGAGCACCCGCTCGCTGACCGTGGGCTCGTACCGGGGCAACAACTACACGTTCACCTACAGCGTCCCGGCGTCCGCCTGGCTGACGGACACCAGCGCCTACAACACGCTGAAGATCTACGTGGCGAGCGGCTCGGGGACGACGTCCTTCCTCAGCGCCGGCACCTCGATCGATGCGATCGACCTGCTGGCCTGAGACCCGGCAACCCTCCCGGCCCGGGCGGCGACTTGGGAGCATGACCGCTTCCCACGAGCAGCAACCCCCCACCCCCGCCCGGCGCCGCATTGCGGCGCTCGCCGCCGGCACCGCGGCGGCCCTCGGGCTCGCCGCGGTGTCCCTGGCCGGGCCCGCCAGCGCCGCGTCCACCCTCACCGTCGCCAAGGACGGCTCCGGGATGTACACGACCGTCCAGGCGGCGGTGAACGCGGCCGCCGCCGGTGACACGATCTCCGTCGCGAAGGGCACGTACCAGGAGATCGTCAACGTCCCGACGAACAAGACCGGGCTGACTCTCAAGGGGGCCACCGGCAACGCCGAGGACGTCGTCATCACCTATGACCGGGCCTCCGGTTACACCGACGCGAGCGGCACCAAGTACGGCACGCTGGGCAGTTCGGTGGCGACCTTCTCGGCGAACAACCTGACCGTCACCGGCATCACGGTCCAGAACACCTTCGACAAGGGCGCCCACCCGGACATCACCGACACCCAGGCCGTCGCCGTGACCGCGCAGGGCGACCGGCAGACCTTCCGCAACGACCGGTTCCTCGGCCGCCAGGACACCGTGCTGAACTGGGCGCCGTCCGCCACCGGCCAGTACCGCCAGTACTTCTCCTCGTCCTTCGTCACCGGGGACGTGGACTTCGTCTTCGGGAGCGCGACCGCCGTCTACGACCGCGTGAACATCCAGCTGCGCGACTCGGGTGCGGCCGCGGGCGGCCTCAACGGCTTCCTCGCCGCGCCCAACACCAGCTCCGCGAAGACGTACGGGATCCTGGTCACCGGCAGCACGATCAGCAGTTCCGCGGCGGCGAAGACCTACTACCTGGGCCGCCCCTGGCACCCGACGTCGGACGCGGTCGGGCAGCTGGTGATCCGGCAGACCTCCCTGCCCGCGGCCGTGAAGACCGCCGGACCGTGGACCGACATGAGCGGCTACTCGTGGAAGAGCGCCCGGTTCTTCGAGTACAAGAACACCGGGGCCGGTGCCGGGGTGAACTCCAACCGCCCGCAGCTCACCGACTCCCAGGCCGCGAACTACACGGCCCAGAAGTACCTGGCGGGCACGGACGGCTGGAATCCCGTCGGCTGACCTTCGCTCAGCTGCCGCGTGTCCACTGCTGGTTGGTGCCGCCGTTGCACGTGTACGTGATGATGGCGGCCGAGTTGGCGGTGGACGCTCCGTTCACGTCCAGGCATTCACCGGTCGTCCGGGCCTTGATGTTGACGTAGGAGCCGGAGGTGACCACCGACCACTGCTGGGTGGTGGCGCCGGTGCAGTCCTCCTGGGTGACGTCGGTGGAGTCCTCCTGGAGGCAGAGCGAGCTGCCGCGGCCCATCAGCTCGTAGTAGCCGGTGCCGAGGTCCTTGAACCACCACTTCTGGTTGGTGCCGCTGTTGCAGGTGTACTGGCTGATCGCGATGGCCTCCCAGAGGGACTGGTTGGGGACGTCGGCGCACTTGCCGCTGTGCCGCGCGATCAGCGTGTTGTACGTGGCGCTGGTGCCGGAGACCGTGCCGGCGGCGGTGTCGACGGAGACCTCCGGGTACCAGGACATCGACATCGAGGTGTCGGTCGGGAAGGTCAACGGCAGCCAGACGTAACGGGAGTCGTTGACCGTGCCGCCGAAGGAGTTGCCCCAGCGGTCGCCCATGTAGAGGTACGAGGTGCCCGAAGTGCCGCTGACCGGCAGGACGTAGGCGGTCTGGGAGTTGTACGCCGTGGAGTCGCCGACGTTGCTCCAGGAGGTCCAGGGGCCGGCGAGGGAGGTCGCGGTGGCGTACTCCTGCTGGTTGGCGCTCCAGCCGGTGGCGCCCGAAGTCAGCATGAAGTAGACGCCGTTGCGCTTGAAGAGGGCCGGGGCCTCGCGGTGGCCGCCCGCCCACGGGTTGGCGACCAGGCTGTCGATCGCGGTGTAGTCGGAGGTGAGCTTGTAGATCTGCAGGTCGTAGTTCTCGTTGGCCGCCGAGACCATGTACGCGGTGCCGTCCGTGTCCACGAACGTGGTGATGTCCCGGGACATGTACTGGCCGAGCGGCTGGAAGCTGCCCTGGTAGGTGTAGTTCCCGTCGACGGTGTCGGAGACGGCGACGGCGGCCTTGGCCTCGCTGTAGTCGACGCCGTTCTCCTTGTGCATCCACATCACGAACTTGCCGGTGGAGGCGTTGTAGATGACCTTGGGGCGCTCGATGTAGGCGGTGGAGAGCTCGGAGGCGGAGGACTGGGTGAGGACGTGGTTGCGGAACTCCCAGGTCTTCAGGTCGGTGGAACGGTAGGCGTCCACGTACTTGAAGGTGTTGTCGGAGTTGCGGTCCTCGCCGAACCAGTAGTAGTAGGAGCCGACCTTGATGACCCCGCCGCCGTGCGCGTGCACGACGTTCCCCGAGGTGTCGGTGAACTGGGTGCCGTTGGTGACGGTCTGGGAGGCAGCCGCGGCGGGCCCCGCGGCGGCCAGGGCGCCGATCACCGCGAGACAGAGGGACAGCAGGATCGCGTACGCACGTCTCATCTCACACACGCTCCTTGAGTGTTCCTGGTGGGTTGTGGGGGATTCTGAGATCGCCGAAAAGGTAAGGGCGTGTTACGAGAAGGTCAACGGGTCTGACAAGACAAGGGGGAAAGCGATTTCCGAGCGATCTGTTCGCGGAACGTGATTTTCCGTTATCCACGGCCGTCCGGTCCCGTCTCCGATCACGTGCGCACCCATCTCCACACCACCGCAGCGGCCGTCGGCGCCCTCGCCGCCCTCCTGGCCTCCGCTCCCCCGGCCTTCGCCGCCGACGCCCGGGACGTCACCGCCGACGTACTGGCCGGCCGGGACGTGACCCTCACCGGCGACACGGTCGTCACCGTGCCCGCCGGGACGACGACGTACGACGGCGTCCTGCACGGCGAGGGCACCCTCACCGTGCGCGGCGGCGGGACGCTGATCCTCACCAGGGACAGCGACTTCACCCTGCCGAAGGCACGGCAACGACAGGTGGTGCGCACCCAGGGCGGCAACCACCCGTACACGACGGTCACCCGACCCGACCCGCCCGCGATCACCGTCGAGCGCGGAGCGACCCTGCAGTACGGCACGGGCGGCGGCACCGGCCTGATCGGCCACTTCCCGTACAACACCCCCGGCTACCAGCTGAACCAGCTCAACGTCCGCGTCGACGGCACCCTGCGGCTGTCCCTGACCCGCACCTTCAGCATCGGCACCATCAGCGGCTCGGGCCTGGTCACCCAGCCCCGGAACATGTGGGGCACGCTGGACCTGGCGGGCACGCACCCCTTCTCCGGCGTCATCGACAACGGCACGGGGATGGCCGTCGGCCGCCCCGAGTACCCCGTGGCCCTCCCCGACGCCCGCGCGATCCTCAACCAGGGCTCCTGGATCATCGACACCCCGCTGTACCAGACGGTCACCCTGCGCCAGGACTTCTACCAGCGGGAGTACGGCAGCGACGTCAACGTCCATTCGCGGCCCGGCAGCAAGGTGGTCCTCACCGGCCAGTACGGCTACAGCGACCGGGGCGGCGACACGAACCCGTCGCTGAGCGACCCGTCCCTCGACTGGAAGGCGCTCCCGCACCAGGTGAACAAGCGCGGCACCAACATCGAGGGCGCCGACGTGCACTGGGGCGACGGCACGACCCACCGCATCTTCATGCCGGGCACCAAGGACACCGTCTACATCAACCTGCACGAGGCGAGCGGCCGCCGCTCCCGGCTCACCTTCGACTACGACGGCCCGGTGACCCTGGGCGCCCCGATCGGCGGCGGCCGCTACCACGACACGCTGGCCGCGCCCGGCGCCGGGGACATCGTGATCGCGGGCACCCGCGGGAACGACGTGACCTTCGCGGCGGCCCAGGACTACGACGGTTCGACGACGATCGAGAACGGCGCGGTGCTGCGGCTGGGTTCGGGCACCGAGGGCGGCGACGGCTCGCTGCTGACGGGCACCGCACGCCGGCGCGTCGACAACGACGGCACCCTGATCGTCCGCAACACCTCGACGCCGATCCGGCTGGCGTACGTCGGCGGCTCCGGGGCCCTCGTGCAGTCGGGGTCGGCCACCACCACGCTCACCGGCGGCGCGGTGACGTACACGGGCACGACCACCGTCAGCGAGGGCACCCTCGCCCTGCGCTCCGGGGCGACCCTCGCGCACAGCGAGGCGATCCGGCTCACCTCGGCCGGGGCCCGCCTGGACCCGGGCACGGCGGGCCTGCGGGTGCTGACCGCGCTCTCCGGGACGGGCACCGTGCTGGGCTCGGTCACCAACGACAGCCTGGTCGCGGGCGGTCTGACCGTGCGGGGCGACTACACCCAGCACCGGCGGGGCGAACTGGTGCTGCGGAAGCGGCCGTTGAAGGTGACGGGCCGGGTCGCCCTGGCCGGCGCCCTCGACCTGTCCGCCGCGGGCACCGACCCGGCCCGGCGCGTCACCGTGCTCGACCACACCGGCAGGGCCCCGACCACCGGCACCTTCGACGGCCTCGCCGAGGGCGCCGCGGTCAAGCTGGCCGACACCGTCTACCGGCTCACCTACCGGGGCGGCGACGGCAACGACGTGGTCCTGAACGCGGAGTCGGCGCGGGCCTCGACCAAGGCGGACACCACCGGCAGCACCCCCACCGCCGCCCCGACGGTGACCACCCGCACCGCCGCCGACTCGGCACGTTCCTTCGGCTGGTGGCCCTGCGCCCTCTCCCTCGGCCTCCTCGGCGGCCTGATGGTCCCGGCGACCCGGCGCACCCAGCGCAGGAACCGCCGCGGGGGCAGGCGGCACGCGGCCTGAACCGCCATCGCCGCGGTCGGGCTCGCGGCGGTGGACTCCAGCACGGTGAGGCTGCCGGGGGGACGGCGAAGGCGCCCGGCCTCCAGAGACGAATGATCATTCTTCAGCAGGTCGGTCTGCTAGGCTCGTCCGCACGACATCAAGATGAACATTCGTTTTCCTTTGGAGAATGCCCCATGCCGAAGGTGTCCCAGGAGTACATGGACGCTCGCCGTGCCCAGATTCTGGACGCCGCCCGGCGGTGCTTCCTGCGCGACGGGTTCCACTCGACGTCCATGCAGGACCTGTTCGCGGAGTCCGGCCTCTCGGCGGGCTCGGTCTACCGGCACTTCGCGAGCAAGGACGAGATGATCCTCGCCATCGCCGAGGAGAACATGCGCGAGGTTCTGACACTGGTCCACACCGTCGCCACGACCCGCCCCGGCGACTCGGTCGGCGCGGTCGTCGCCGAGGTCCTCGACCTCGCGTCGAGGAGATCCGCGGAGGACGACACCGCCAGGCTGGCCGTGCTGGCCTGGTCGGAGGCGCTGCGGAACCCCGCGCTGGCCCAGCAGGTCAGCAGCCTGCTGGGCCGGATGCGGTCCGACCTCGCCGAGGTCGTGCGCGGGCACCAGGAAAGCGGTGCCCTGCCCGCCGACGTGCCCGCCGAGTCGATCGCCGGCGCGCTGGTCTGCCTCCTACCCGGCTACATCCTCCAGTTGGCCATGCTCGACCCCACGCTGGTGGCGGGGGTGACCGAAGGGGTGCGGGCGCTGTGGCCGGGCCCCGCCAACCCCTGACCGGCTCCGCCGCCGGACCAGCAGGACCGACCACCCGGCGACACCGATCAGCCCCGGGTTGAGGGTCCGGTAGAGAAGATCGGCGGCGGTGGCCGCCGCCATCGGCATTCCGCCGCGATGCAGGGCCAGGACCAGAGCCGCGTCGAGCGGGCCGAGCCCCGCGGGCAGCAGCGGCAGCGCCGACACCGCCGACATCGCGGCGACGTAGGCGAGCAGCACCTTCTCCGGGGCCGGGGCCGCGCCCACCGCATGGCACACGGCGAGCACGCAGCCGAGATCGGCGGCCCAGTTGGCCAGGGCGGCGCCGGCCGCCAGGGCCCAGAAGCGGGCCGGGGGCCGCATGGCGGCCAGCTCCCCCAGCAGGCCGTCGGCCGTCATCTGCCCGCCCTTGCCGCGCCGCAGCCTCCGCCACCCCCGCAGCAGGGCGCCGACCGGCCGGCGCAGCACACCGGCATGCCGGACGAGCGCGAGCACGGCGAGGGTGCCGGCCCCGGCCACCGCGACCTGGACGGCCGCCCCGGCAAGCCCGGCACCGTCCCCGGCCAGCAGCGCGCCGACCCCCGCGAGCAGGACGAGGGTGACCGCGCCCAGCAGACCGGTGACGGCGTGGGTGAAGCCGATCAGCGGCACGCCGGCTCCCCAGCCGCGCATCCGCCGGGTCCGGTAGGCGACCGACACCAGGCTGCCGCCGGGCAGGGTCGCGCTGAGGGCGTTCCCGGCGAACACGGCGGAGGCCGCGGCGCGCAGCCCCACCCGCAACCCGCCCGTACCCAGCGCGAGGCGCTGCAACCGGGCGAAGGCCGCCATCGACACCGCCTCCGCGGCGACGGCCAGCAGAAACCAGTCGGGCCCGGCGTGGGACAGCCGCCCCGCCGCACGCCGCGCGTAGGGCGCGACGAGCGCCAGCTCGACACCGAGCAGCAGCACGACGGCGCCCGTGATCAGCGCGGCCCGGGCACTCCCCCGCCCCTGACGCGGGGGCACGGCGGGACCCTCGGCCCGCGTCATCGCGCCCATGCCACCACCACCCACATCCGGAATGAGCGTTCTCTTTAAGCCTCCATCCTGCGGGTTCAGGTAAGACATGGTCAAGATGAACGTTCATTTTCTTGAGCGCGAGCTTGTAAAAAATAACCATTCGTTTTATTTTCGGGGAGCAGGCGTCAAGGGACGGCCGCCTGCGGCCCGCCCGACCGGGTGCCGGGGGCGGGCGGCCCCGCCCCTGCGAGCGGCTGTAGCGGACACCGCAGGGCGGGGCCCTTCCGGTCCGGCGCCCCGGCTCAGCCGGCCATGGCGGCGATCTTCGACGGGTTCATCATGACCAGCACCCGGTCGATGCCGTCCGGCGTGACGCTCACGGTGAGGACGGCGAACACGGCGCCGTCGCGGGACAGGCTCACCGCCGGCCTGCCGTTGGCCTCGGCCGGCGCCACCGTGACGCCGACCCAGAAGCGGTCGGCGAACCCGTGGTAGTACTTCGCCACGCGATGCCGGCCCACGACGGGGAACTTGGACGCCCGCACGACGCCTCCGCCGTCCGAGAACGAGACGACGTCCTCCGTGAACAGCTTCTCCAGCACGGCCACCTCCCCTTCCTGGGCGGCCGCCACGAACGCCGTCAGGAACCTCCGGTGGTCCTCGGCCGGGACACCGGCCCGCTTCTCCGCCGCCAGGTGCTTCCGGGCCCGGCTCACCAGCTGGCGGGCGTTGGCGTTGGTCTGGCCGATGATCTCCGCGATCTGCTCGTACGGGTACTCGAACGCCTCCCGGAGCACGTACGCCGCCCGTTCCGTGGGGGTGAGCTTCTCCATCAGCATGAGCACCGCGACCTCCAGCGCCTCCGCGTTCTCGGCGCCCAGCGCCGGGTCGGCGCTGGTGTCGACCGGCTCCGGGATCCACGGCCCGACATACGCCTGCCGGCGGATCCGCGCCGACTGCAGCACGTTGATCGCGAGCCTGGTCACCGTCGTCGCGAGAAACGCCCAGGGGTTCTCCACCCGGGACCGGTCGTAGGTCTGCCAGCGGATCCAGGCCTCCTGGAGGACGTCCTCCGCCTCGCCGACGCTGCCGAGCATCCGGTAGGCGATCCCGAACAGGTAGCCGTGGGCGTCCCGGAACACCGCCTCCGCCTCCCGGAGGTCCTCGGTGTCGCCCGGCGGTCGGTCGTTCGACGGCATGATGCGGATTCCTCGGCTGGTCGACGGGTTCCGGCGGCGCCCGCGGCGGAAGGACGTCGCCGTGGACCACGGCATACGGCACGTTTCCTGGAGATCACCCATCTTTCGATGGATATGTTCATTACATAGCTTTATGCGCTGGCGGCGTCCTGTCACATCCTCCGGGTCCACCGCATCCACGAGGAGCCGCCGGAGCGCGTCCTGTCACACATCACGGCCCCGCCCGGTCAATACCGCTAACACTCGCAGGCTTCCTCCGACGACCTAAGGACGCGAGCTCGATGCGCAGCACTGACCAGGTGACCCGGGGCAGGCAGACGGACCCGCACGAGATATCCGACTCGGCGATCGCGATGCTCGACGAGCAGGGGACGGTGCTCGGCTGGACCCAGGCCGCCGAGCGGCTCGTCGGCTACCCCGCCGGGGCGGCGGTGGGGCGGTCCGCCGCACTCGTGCTGCCGTCCTTCGAGGCGACGTCGACGGCGTCGGCGTTCGTCGAACAATGCCGCGCCCGCCAGGGCTGGGCGGGTACCACGGCGATACGCCACCGGGACGGCCACTCGCTCACCGTCAGCATGCGGCTGTCGATGCTGTGGGGGCAGGACGGATCGGTCCGGTGGCTCGTGTCCGTGACCGACGTCCGCACGCTGTCCCAGGAGGTGACGAACGGATCGGTGCGGGAATCGCTCCTCACCCGCGCGCCGATCGGCATCGTCGTCCGTGACCCGCAGCTGCGCTGCACCTGGGTGAACGACACGATGGAGAGCCACGACGGCATCCCCCGTGACCGGCGGCTCGGCCGCCGGTCCACCGAGGCGCTGCCCGCCGCCGGGGCCGAGGCCTGTGAGGCGGTGATGCGCAGGACCCTGCGCACCGGCGCCACCAGCGTCCACGAGTTCCGCAGGCGGCTGCCGTCGAACCCGCGCCGGGAGCACACCCTCGCGGCCTCGTTCTTCTGCCTCCAGGACGCCGAGGGCCGGGCGGTCGGGGTGTGCGCCATCAGCGTCGACGTCACGGAGAGCCGGCGGGCGCAGGAGCGCCTCGCGATCCTCAGCGAGGCCGGTACGCGTCTGGGCGGCACCCTGGACGTGATGCGGACCAGCCAGGAACTGGCCGACCTCGCGGTGCCCCTCTTCGCCGACTTCGCCGTCGTCGACCTGGAGCACTCGGTCCCGGCCGGCGAGGGCCCCCCGGTCCACATCGGCCAGGTCGGCGAGCGTCTCCCCGTCCTGCGGCGGGCCGGTCTGGCCTCGATCCGCCAGGGAATCCCGGAGTCCCCGTGGGACCGCGGTGAGCCGGTCCCCGTGCCGCCGGCCACGCCCTTCACCGACATGCTGCGCACCGGCAGGTCCCATCTGGAGCCGGTCCTGGACACCGCTCCGGGCACCTGGGTCGACCAGGACCCGGTACGGGCCCGGGTGATCCACGAGAACGGTATGCACTCGCTGATGGTCGTGCCCATCCGCGCGCGGCGCATCCTGCTGGGAGTGGCGATGTTCGTCCGCACCGAGGACCCGGTGCCGTTCCAGGAGGACGACCTGCTGCTCGCCGAGGAACTCGTCAGCCGTGCCGCCCTGTCCCTGGACAACGCCCGCATGTACGCCCGAGAACACGCCGCCGCCCTCGCCCTCCAGTGCAACCTGCTCCCGCAGCGGCTGCGGGGCGGCACCGCGGTCGAGGCGGCCTCGCGCTATCTGCCCGCCGACCCGGACATCGGCGTCGGCGGGGACTGGTTCGACGTGATCCCGCTGTCCGGCGCCCGGGTCGCCCTCGTCGTCGGCGACGTGGTCGGCCACGGCATCAACGCCACCGCGGCCATGGGGCGGCTCCGCACCGCCGTCCACATGCTCGCCGAGCTGGAGCTGCCCCCCGACGAACTGCTGGCCCGCCTCGACGCCACGCTGGAGCGGTTGAGCGAGGGATCCCCCGACACCCGGGACCAGTTGACCGCCGTGACGGGCGCCACCTGCCTGTACGCCGTCTACGACCCGGTCACCCGGAAGTGCACCATGGCCGGGGCCGGGCACCCCCCGCCGGCCATCGTCGACCCGCAGGGCCGGGTCACCTACCCCGACCTGCCCACCGGCACCCCGCTCGGCGTCGGTCTCGGCTCCCCGTTCGAGGCCGTGGAGGTGGAACTGCCCGAGGGGAGTCTCCTCGCCCTGTACACGGACGGCCTGATCGAGACCCGCGACCACGACATCGAGGCGGGCATGCACCGCCTGAGCGAGGCCCTGACGGAGCCGGGGCGCTCCCTGGAGGACCTCTGCACCCGGGCGATGGACACCGTGCAGGGCCGGGCGCCCTCCGACGACGTCACCCTGCTCCTCGTGCGGACCCTCGCGCTCAGCCCCGCCCAGGTCGCCACCTGGACGCTGCCGGGCGACCGGACCGCCGTCCGCAGCGCCCGCCACCTGGCCGCCGGTCAGCTGGCCGAGTGGGGCCTGGACGGCCTCGAGGACTCCACGGAGCTGATCGTCAGTGAACTGGTCACCAACGCCGTCCGCCACAGCACCGGCCCGATCGGTCTGCGCCTGATCCAGCACCAGGTCCTGACCTGCGAGGTGTTCGACACCAACGCCTGCCTCCCGCACCAGCGGCACGCGCACACCACCGACGAGAACGGCCGCGGCCTGTTCCTGGTCGACCGGTTGTCGCGCAGATGGGACTCCCGGCCGGTCTCCGGCGGCAAGGTCGTCTGGGCCGAACAGGAGCTGGCCCGGGACACCGCGCGCGCCGGACCCCGGGAGCCGGCGATTCCGGTACCGGTGTCCCTGTGACGGTCCGTCCGGTCACACCGTGGACAGGACCGGCCGTCCGGTGCCGGGTCGGCTAGCGTCGGGGCATGACCAGCGACACCTCCCCCAGCCTCGCCGACGCCCTAGCCGCCGGGACGATCGTGCTCGACGGTGGCATGTCCAACCAGCTGGCGTCCGCCGGGCACGACCTGAGCGACGAGCTGTGGTCGGCACGGCTGCTGGCCGACCGGCCCGACGCGGTCGGCGACGCGCACCTCGCGTACTTCAGGGCCGGCGCCGACGTCGCGATCACCGCCAGCTACCAGGCCACCTTCGAGGGCTTCGGCAAGCGCGGCATCCCGCACGAGGAGGCCGCCCGGCTGCTCGCGCTGAGCGTGCGGCTGGGACAGGACGCGGTACGGCGGGCACGGGCGGAGGGGATCGTACGGCCGTTGTGGGTGGCCGCCTCGGTCGGGCCGTACGGGGCGATGCTGGCCGACGGCTCCGAGTACCGGGGGCGGTACGGGCTGAGCGTCGGGGAGTTGGAGCGGTTCCACCGGCCGCGCCTTGAGGTGCTGGCCGGGGCGGGGCCTGACGTGCTGGCGCTGGAGACCGTGCCGGACGCGGACGAGGCGGCGGCGTTGCTGCGGGCGGTGCGGGGGCTGGGGGTGCCGGCCTGGCTGTCGTACAGCGTGGCGGGCGGGCGGACACGGGCGGGGCAGCCGCTGGAAGAGGCGTTCGCGCCGGCCGCGGACGTGGACGAGGTGATCGCCGTGGGCGTGAACTGCTGTGCGCCGGAGGACGTGGAGTTCGCGGTGGAGACGGCGGTGCGGGTGACCGGGAAGCCGGTGGTCGTCTATCCCAACAGTGGTGAGGTGTGGGATGCGGAGGCCCGGGCGTGGACGGGGCGGTCGTTGTTCGACACCGGGCAGGTGGTGGGGTGGCGGGATGCGGGGGCTCGGTTGATCGGGGGGTGTTGTCGGGTGGGGCCGGACGCTATCGCTGGGATCGCTCGGGTGGTCTGAGGGGCGCGGGGACGCCGTAGCTGGTGCGGTGCGTGGGCGACTGACGGTCGTATTGGGCTGGTCGCGCCCACGCGGCGGAGCCGCAAATTAGCACTGTCCCGCGCCCCTGACGGGGCGCTCAGTCCCGTTCCCTACATCCCTGACGGGGCGCTATGGTCCCGTCGGGAAGCGGTTGGCGGGGGTGGGGTTGACCAGGAAAAGCGATGCTGCAGGGCGAAGCACCGTCAGGGATGTCGCCGCTCGCGCCGGGGTGTCCGCGTCCACCGTCTCCCGGGTGCTCGGTGGGGACTATCCGGTCAGTGCCGCTACGCGTACGCGGGTGCTGCGGGCCGTGCGGGAGCTGGACTACGTCGCCGACGCGCGTGCCAAGGCGGTCGCCGGGGTCGGGACGCCCACGCTCGCCTTCGTGCTGGAGGACATCACGGGGCCGTCGTTCGCGCACATGGCGTACGGCGTGGAGCGGGAGGCGGCGCGGCTCGGGCATCTGTCGCTGGTGTGCAGCACCGACGGTGACGTGCGGCGGGAGCTGGAGTTCATCGGGATGATGCGGGCCCAGCGGGCGGCGGCCGTGATCCTGGTGGGCGGGGCGGCGGACACGCCGGAGTACCGGGAGCGGACCCGCCGGGTCGCCGACTCGCTCGCCTCGGCCGGGTCGCGGCTGGTGCTGTGCGGACGCCCGCCGCTCGGGCCCGGCGCGCCGGTCACGGTCATCGAGTACGACAACGAGGGCGGCGCCTTCGCCCTGGTCGCCCACGTCCTCGCGCAGGGCCACCGGCGGGTGCTGTTCCTCGGTGGGAAGCCGGACCACACGACGGCGCTGGGGCGCGAGCGGGGATACCTGGCCGCGCACCGGGCCCGCGGACTGGAACCCGATCCCGCTCTTCTGCTGCACGGCGACTTCACCCGGGACTCCGGGCACCGGCTGCTGCGCCAGGCCCTGGCACGGGGGCTGGAGTTCAGCGCGGTGGTCGCCGCCACCGACATGGTGGCCGCGGGGGCGCTGACCGCCTTGCACGAGGCGGGGCTGAACGTGCCCGGGGACGTGTCGCTGGCCGGGTACGACGACATACCGTTCGCCCGTGATCTGCACCCGGCGCTGACCACCGTGCACGTGCCCTACGAGGAGCTGGGGCGGCTCGCCGTGCGGACCGCGCTCGGGCACGACGGGGAGTCGGCCGACGAGCACCTGCTGCTCGGCACGCATGTGGTGGTACGGGACTCAGTGGCGGCGTACGGCGGCGACTGAGCGGCGCAGCCTGCGTACCGCCAGGGCCAGTTCGGCCGTGCGTTCGGGGTGCGGCGGGGGTGCGCCGGGGTTCCAGAGTGCGAACTCCGCGTCCCGGGGCCCGGACTCCGTGCGGGGCTCGCCGTCGCCGAGGACGCGGACCGGGTGGGTGTCGTCCCAGGGCTGCCAGCCGGGGTCGCCGGTGGTGGCGAAGCCGACCCAGGCGCCGTGCATCGCGTCGGCGAGGGCCTGCGGGGCGTCCGGTCCGGCCAGCCGGGCGGAGTCGGGGTCCTGCCCGGTGTCGAAGACGAAGCCCAGTTCCAGGGCGTGGCAGGCGCCGAGGCCGGGGCGGTTGGAGGGCCAGGCGAACTCGTAGAGGTGGGCGGAGCCGGGGCGGGCCTCGGCCAGCCGGTGCAGCGGGCGGCGGAGCAGGTGGTCGGTGACCATCTGGCCGACGATCTCGGCGGGGCCGGCCTCGGGATGCAGGGTGCGGTAGCCGCGCGGCACCTCGTGGCCCACGTGGCAGCGGGCCATGGCGCCCGCGAAGGCGACCGGGCCGAGCCGTTCGACCTGGTCGACGAGACCGCCGGGGACCAGCCAGAGCCGGTACTCGTCGCGGGTCCAGCCCATCAGGAGGTCGACGCCGTTCGCGGCCTCGCCGTCGAGGAGGGCCTGGAGCGGGTCGCGCGGGACGAGGTCGCCGTCGACGACGATGCCGAAGGCGGGGCCGCCGAGGACGGGACTGCTGAGCCGGCCCACCTCGGCCTGGGTGCGCAGCAGCAGCTCGCGGTCGACCCCGGCGAAGGCCTGGGCGGTCGCCGGGATCCTGAGCCGGCTGGCCATCCGGCGGACCATGCGCCGTACCTTGTCCCGGTCCGCGGCCTCGGGCGGGCCGCTCTGCAGGACGGCCCGGCGGACCAGACCCTGGGCCTGGGGTGCGGCGAGCAGGGCGCCGGCGCTGATGGCGCCGGCGGACTGGCCGCACAGGGTGACGCGGGCCGGGTCGCCGCCGAAGGCCGCGACGGTGTCGTGGACCCAGCGCAGGGCGGCGAGCTGGTCGCGGAGCCCGGGGTTGGGCGGGGTGTCGGGGAACAGGCCGTAGCCCTCCACGCCCAGCCGGTAGTTCACCGAGACGAGGACGACCCCGTCCCGGGCGAACGCGTGCCCGTCGTACACTGGTACGGCCGAGGATCCCCTGGTCAGGGCGCCGCCGTGCAGCCAGACCAGGACCGGGAGCCGGGCGCCGGGGCCCGGCTCCGGGGTCCACACGTTGAGGTTGAGGCAGTCGTCGCCGGGGACCACCGGGTCGGACAGGTACTCCGCGAACGCCTGCGAGTACGGCGGTTTGGGCGCCGTCGGCCCGAAGGAGCCCGCGTCCCGGACCCCGGTCCAGGGCTCGGGCGGCACGGGCGGGCGGAACCGGTGTTCCCCGAAGGGCGGGGCGGCGTAGGGGATGCCGCGGAACACCGCGATCCCGTCTTCCCACCTGCCGCGGACCGCCCCGTACGGGGTGTCGGCCACGGGATCCTTCGGATCCGTCCGGTCTGCCGTCATCCGCCCCACCAGCTCCTCCCGCCGCGTGCACCAGAAACGCCGGTAAGGAAGGAGCACCACGGTCGCTTCCAGTATTCCGGCACACGCGGCGGTCGGGCGGACGGGCGCGGCTACTTGGCGTACATCAGGGTGCCGAAGCCGAGCTGGTCGTAGCCGCCGCTGGTGGAGCCGTAGTCCCCGCCGCCGCCCTCGGGGGCGACGAGGTCGTAGTACATGGCGGAGATGTACTTGTCGTCGAGGCCGAGGCGGCGGTTGTAGTGGAAGTGGAGCATCGCCCACACGGGGCGGAGCTGGCCGCGGGAGGAGTCGGAGATCACCGTCTGGGAGGACTGGGCGCAGCTCTGGCCGGTGCCCCAGGTGTAGGTGGTGTACGGCACGTCCTGGCCGAGGTTGTACTTGGCGACGTACTGGGCGGCCTTCATGAACCGCCGGTCGTCGTAGGAGTAGAGGTCGTCGCCCTGGTTCCAGGCCATCTCGCAGACCGCGCCCAACTGGCCCATGCCCAGGACGGTGTGGCCCTGGTCGCGGCCGGACTCCTGCCACTGGCCGAGGCCGTAGCCGTCGGAGTCGGTGTAGAGGTACGGCACCGCGTGCGCGATGGAGCCGTTGCCCGCGCCCGACTTGAAGTAGGTGACGGCCTGGTCGTACTTGGCGGCGTTGTCGGTGAGGATCCCGATGGCCATGACCGAGGCCATGTTGCACAGGTCCCAGTTGGCCCAGTAGTTGGTGATGCAGGCGTCGTTGTGGTTGGTCAGGAAGCTGTTGTTCAGCGGGTAGAAGACGTCGACCATCATCGCCTGGAACGCGGCGAGGTCGAACCCGGCGTAGCCCCGCATGAGTTCGGCGGCCTGGCAGAACTCCCAGCCGTAGATGCCGGCGGCGAGGAACCGGTCGGCGTTCCCGGTGAGGGTGGTCAGCGTGGACGACCAGGCGTTGAGGATCTTCACCGCGGTGTCGCCGTTGGCGGCCGTCCCGGCGACCTTCCAGCGCAGGGCGTTCTGGTAGGCGGCGGCGATGTCGTTGTAGAGGATGCCGTAGTTCTCGCCGGTCCCGCCGCGGATGACGGTGGCCCGCGGGCTGGGCGTCCAGGTGGACGCGGAGTGGGAGTTGGCGGTCAGCCTGTTCCAGCCGGACAGCCAGGGGTCGGTGCCGGCGGCGACCCGCACCTTGGCACGGTTGATGTCACCCGCGTTGTGCAGCATGCCGGGGTGGGTGAAGGTCGCCGGTGCCGCGTCGGCCACCCGTGGGGCGGTGACCGAGGCGGCGACGGCGAGCGCGGCGGCGGACTTCAGGACACCACGGCGGCTCAACCCGCCTGTTTCCTTCGGTTGTTGTTCGCGGCGGCTCATCGCGACGGTTCTCCTTCGGTGGGGGGAGTTCAGGTGAGTGCGACACTCACCTCTTCGAACTGCGCGGTGCCGAGGGCGAGCGGGGTGCGGGAGCACACCACCAGGCCCACGTGGTAGGGGGCGTCACCGAAGGCGGGGATCTCCCCGTCGGCCACGGGGGTCCAGGTGACGCCGTCGTCGGTGGACAGGGCTGCGGCGAAGGCGGTCCCGGTGCGCTTCAGCCGCAGCAGGGCGGGGAGGGCGACGGCGGCGCCGCCCGTGAAGGCGGAGGCTCCGGCGACGGTCCTGCGGAGCATGAGCTGTGCGGTGGTGCCGCCGGTGACGACGACTCCGGCAGCCTGGTCGAACGGCGACAGCGACTTCGCCATCAGCAGGCCCACCCGGTCGGCGCTCGCGCCGGTGCGGGAGAGCAGCCGGGCGACGATCTCGCAGTCGCCGCCGACGGGCCGTCGTACGAACTGGCCGGTCATGCCCTGGCCGTTGGCGTTCAGGTCGACGCCCGCGCCCCGCACGGTGAAGGTGCCGTCGTGGTACGAGGTACTGCCCGGCGTGGTGATCGCGACCACGCCCAGCGTGCCGAAGGCGCGGTCGTCGAGCACGGTGTCGCCGAGGTCCCCGTACGTCCACGGCTCGGGCGGCGCGGTACCGACGGTGAGCGCGAGGGTTCCGGTGGTGGTGCCGGCGGCGTTGGCCGCGGTGGTGGTGACCGTGAACTCGCCAGTTCCGGTGGGGGTTCCGGAGAGCAGACCGGTGCGCCGGTCGATCCGCAGCCCGTCGGGCAGCCCGTCCGCCGTGAACAGCACGGGCTCGTGCGCGGCCCGCAGCAGATGCCGGAAGCCGACGCCCTGGTTGGCGAACACCGCGGTGGCGGAGGTGAGTCGGGGTGGCGCCGGGGTCGGCATGACCGCCCGGACGGGCGTCGAACGCGGGCCGCGTCCCGCGGTGTTGGTCTTCGCCACGGTGTAGTGGTAGGCCGTGCCCGGTGTGCCGGTCGCGTCGGTGTACCGGACGCGGGTGCCGAAGCCGACCGGGCCGACGCCGGTGGCGAGGGGCCGGTACGGTCCGTCGGCGCGGCAGGCGCGCAGCACCGTGTAGCGGGCGGACGGGTCCGGGTCGCTCCAGGCCAGTTCGACGGCGTCGGCGCCGGTGCCGGCCCGCAGGTCGGTGGGGGTGCGGGCGGGGCGCGGCACGCACCACACCGGGCCGGACGGCGAGGTCACGCCGACGTTGTCGAAGGCGCCGGTGCCGGTCTCGGCGTACTCCTGGTCGACCCCGAGGCAGGAGGTGAGCAGGAGGCCCGCGTACGCGGTCCGCCCCAGTTCGACGTCGGTGGCGCCGACCTCGGTCCAGTGGACGCCGTCCGGGGAGACGGCGCCCGTGCACCGCGGGCCCCTCCGGCTCACCCGCACCCAGTAGGGCGCCCGCAGCCGGTAGCCGTCGCCCGCGCCCTCGACGTAGGGCGCCTCCAGGGGGGTCGCCGATGCGGGCAGCGCACCCAGGTCGGAGAGCGGGAAGGCCGCGTTCACGGTGATCGCCTGCTGCTGGGAGGGCGGCACCGGGGTGCTGCCGGTCGCGGAGACCTCCGCACCGGCCGCCGGGCGTACCGTCCACACCCCGCTCCAGGTGTGCAGCGGCAGCCCCTGGATCAGCATGGCGGCGTGCGCCGCGTCCGCGTCGAGGGAGGCGCGGACGGTGACGCCGATCTTGGAGTACTGCGAGCTGAGCGGCCACACGATCCGCGCGGTGACCGTGCCGTCGCCGCGCAGTGGCAGGTGGACGAGGCGGTGCGTGTCGTCGGTGCCGCTCGCCTCCAGGACGAAGCGCTCGCCGTCGAAGACCGCGGAGCCGGGGGTCCGCACCTCTCCGACGTCCTGGGTCGCCCAGGGCCCGGGGAGTCCGGCGGACGCCGCCGCCCACGCGGAACTCCCGCTGCTCCCGAACGAGTTGGCAGCAGTGACCGTGTAGGAGTAGGTCCGTCCGGCCTGCACCCGCCGGTCGGTGTACGCCGGACCCTCGACCCCGGAGGCGATCTCCTCGTAACGGCCGTCCACCGCGCCCGCCCGCAGCACCGTGTAGGAGTCGGCGCCCGCCGAGGGCAGCCAGGTCACGGTGACGGACCGGTCCTCCCCCACCGCCGTGACGCCGGCCGGCGGCGTCGGCACGCGCGGCGCGGTCGCCGTCGCGCCGGCGTAGGCGAAGGTGCCCCAGCTCGGCAGGTCGTCGTTGCTGCCCTCGACGACGCGGGCGCCGCCGGGGCCGCGGAAGACGGCGTTCCTCGTGTACGGGGTGTCGAGGCCGCGCACACCCGCGTAGTGGGCGTACGCCATCTCGTAGATCGGCGGCAGGGTGCCGCGCGAGGTGGCCGAGACGGCAAGCTTGATGTACTTGCCGGTGCGGTCGAGGTCGGGGACGAAGGGGACGTCACCGCCGAGGTTGTAGCGGGCGGCGTACTCGACGTTGGCGAGGATGCGGTTGCCGTCGAAGCCCCAGAGGTCGACACCCTGGTTCCAGGCGACCTGCGCGGCGTCGGCGAGCAGGCCGACCGCGAGCTGTTCGTGGCCCTGGTCCCGGCCGCTCTCCTGGCCCTGGCCCGCGTCGGTGACGATGCGGTGCGGGACGCTGCCGTTGCCCGCGCCGGCCGCGGCGAGGCGCAGTGCGTCCTGGAAGAGGGTGGGTTCGTCGCAGAACACGCCGATGGCGAGCAGGGACTGAAGGGACGTCAGGTCCCAGTTGCCGTTGGCGTAGAGGGTGTAGCAGGACAGCGCCGGATACCAGACGCGCAGGAAGGACTCCGCGCAGCGGGCGATGCCGGCGTCGCTCCAGCCGTCGTAGCCGGTGTGGCGCAGGAGTTCGGCGGCGTTGACGAACTTGAAGGCCTGGAGCCCGGCGCCGAGCGGGCCGTCGGCTCCGGTGACGGCGGTGAGCGAGGCGGACCAGGCGTCGAGGATGTCGCGGGCCTTGTCGGCGTGTGCGGTGGCGCCGGTGACCGACCAGAGCAGGGCGTTCTGGTAGGCGGCGGCCGAGTCGGCGACGGCCTGGTTCTGGTAGTTGGCGGGACCGCGGCCCCAGGTGGTGATCTGGCCCGTGTTCTGCACGGCGTACGAGGCGGAGGAGCGGGCGTGGGCCGCGAGCGCCAGGTAGCCGTCGTAGACAGGTGACTGCTTGGCGGCGACCGCGGCCTTCATGCGGGCGAGGTCCGCGGCGGAGTGGAGCAGGCCCGGGTGCGTGAACGCCACCGCGTCCCGGTCCGGCTCCTGGGCCGCCGCCCGGCCGGGCACGAGCAGTCCGCTCGCGCGCGTCGCCAGCAGCAGGGCCGTGGTGCCGCCGAGGAAGCCCCGGCGGCTCGGCTCGGGGATCGTCATGACGCGGCGGCCGCCTCGGCCTCGGCGGTGGTGATGAACCTCAGGTTCGTCACGTGCTCGTTGGAGAACCACTGGATGGCGTCGGTGGTGTAGTACCAGGTCGGCTTCTTCATCGAGTCGGCGATGACGACGCCGTTGATGACGAGGTTCTCGAAGGTGACGTCCTTGATGGCGTGGTCGGCGTCGTAGCCGAGGAAGAGCGACGGGTTGGCGTGGGTGCCGGTGTAGCTGAGGTTCTTGACGTAGACGTTCTCGATGCCGCGGCCGACCGAGGTGTTGTATTTGGTGTTGTACATGACCTTCATGTAGATGACCTGGCCCCAGCGGAAGTCCTCGATCCGGACGTCCTCGATCCGGACGTTCCTGATGAGGTTGGAGTCGCCGGGGTTGAGGGCGATGCAGCCCTGGTAGTTCATCTGGGGTTCGCGGTGGTCGAGAACGTCGATGTTGCGGATGACCAGGTTCTCGATGGTCTCCGGGGCGTCCGTGTTGCCGTGGGTGCCGATGTTGACCGGGTGGGCGACGTCGGCCCACAGGGAGCAGTTCTGGACGGTGATGTTGCGGGTGTCGCCGTAGTAGTCCCAGCGGTGGGCGTAGATGGCGATGCAGTCGTCGGAGTTGCGCAGGAAGCAGCCGTCGATGAGGACGTCGCTGGAGGAGAAGACGTCGATGCCGTCGCCGTTGCCCTTGGAGCTGAAGCCGCGGACCTTCCTGATGCGGACGTTCTGGGCCTCGCCGAGGGTGGCGATGTAGTTGCCCGGGTTCATGATGATGACGTCCTCGACCCGGATGTCGCTGCTGCCCTCGCAGAGGACGCCCTGGCCGGAGCTGGCCCAGATCATGCCGTGGCCCCGGAGGGCGGCCTTCTCCACGTCCTTGAAGTAGACGGTCGCCTTGAGGACGGCGCCGCCGGCCAGGTAGACGGTCTTGCCGCTGGGGACGGTGAGGACGCCGCCGGTGACGGTCTGCACGCCGGGTCCGAAGTAGATGACGTCGGGGTCGCCGGCGGCCGGGGCGCGGTGCTCGACCCGGTTGGTGAGGACGTGCAGGCAGTCGAAGATCTCGTCGTTGATCTGGACGACCAGGTCCCTGGGCTCGTCGAGGGTGAACCGCAGGGTGTCGCCGAGGAGTTCGGGCGTGATGCCGTAGGAGTCCGGTCTCACCCGGGCCTTGGTGGTGCCGCCCTTGAGGTAGGTCACCTCGACCTCGACGGAGCACCGGAAGTCGAAGTACACCAGCGAGGAGTTGTAGACCTTGCCGGAGCCGGTGTTGGCGTTGATCTCCTCGAACTGCGGCCGGTAGACGTCCAGCGTCTGCCAGTCGCCGTCGGGGGCGGTACGCACCCGCACCTGGAAGCTGGTGTTGGTCGGCACGGCGGAGGGGCGGGGATAGGTGACCAGCTTGGGCGCGGGTCCGCCGCCCTCGGCGTGGGCGGCGGTGGCGGTCAGCCCGCCGGACAGGCCGGCGGCGAGCGCGGTGGCTCCGGCGGCCCGCAGGGCGGTACGACGGGAGAAGGGCGCGTTCATCGGTGACTCCTTGCGGTGAACGGGTCGGCGGGCTGGGCTACTTGAGACCGGACGTCGACATGCCGGCGACGAATCCGCGCTGGGCGACGAGGAAGACCAGCAGGATCGGCACGACGTACATGACGGAGGCGGCGGCCTGGAGATGGGTGACCGGCTGTCCGGCCTCGGTGACGTAGGTGGTCATGACGGCGACGGCGAGCGTGGTGCGGTCGGTGGAGAGCAGCAGTTGGGGGGCGATGTAGTCGCCCCAGGTCCAGGTGAAGGCGATCACGAAGCTCGCGGCGACGACCGGCCAGGACTGGGGCAGGAAGATCCGCCAGAAGATCCCGGCGTAGCCGCAGCCGTCGACGATGGCGGCCTCCTCCAGCTCGCGGGGCAGTCCGGCGAAGAACTGCCGGAACAGGAAGACGAGATAGGGGGTGGCGGCCAGCCCCCACAGCACCCAGGGCCAGTAGGTGTCGACCATGCCGAGCTTCGCGAAGATCAGACAGGTCGGGAGCAGGGTGACCGTCTGGGGCAGCATCATCGAGCCGAGCAGGATGCCGAACAACGCCTTCCTGCCGGGTGCGGACAACCGGGCGAAGCCGAAGCCGACCCAGGCGGAGCCGAGCGTGACGAGGGTCGCGTAGAGCGTGGCGATGATCAGGGAGTTGCGGGCGTAGCCGAGGAAGTCGATGGTCATGGAGGAGCGGGGGCGCACCGCCGACCGTGCCCGGTCCGCCGCCGGGTCGGCTCCGCCCCGCACGGCGGGTATCTGCTCGACGCTCATCCCACCTGCTCCTTCCCGCGCTTGAGCTGCTCGTTCATCGTCGAGTTCAGGTGCCGGGCGAGGGTGTCCACGGACATCTCGCCGCTCATCGCGGCCGGGGCGGCCCGGTTGAAGAGGGCGTCCAGGGAATCCGTCCGGGCGTACGGCGTGAAGGAGATCACCGAGAAGTGCTTCAGCTCGGCCTCCTGCACCTTCAGCGCGTCCCGCCGGCAGCTCTCCTGATGCGGCATCAGCGGCCGGAGCGACTTGAGCGTGGGGATCCCCCAGCCGCCGGACGCACGTGCCCTCGCCGGGGCCTCGCCGAAGAACCACTCGAAGACCCGCCAGGCCGCGTCCTTGTTCCGGGCCTTCCTCGGCATCCACATCCCGGTGGCGCCCTGGCAGGAGCTGATGCGCGGGCCGCACGCGAAGACCGGGGCCGGGGCGAGCCGGGAGACGGCGGCGAGCTTCTCGTCGGTGTTGATCAGACCGCCCAGCCAGTAGCCCGAGTTGGACATCGCCATCCGGCGGGCCTGGTAGGTGGGTCCGTCCCAGCCGTTCGGGTCGGGCTGGATCAGGCTCGGGCCGACCTTGGCCCGGCACAGTTCGATGTACCAGCTCAGCGCCTTGCGGGCCTCGGGTGCGGTGAAGTCGACCCGGGAGAAGCCGTCGTCGAAGAGGCTGCCGCCGGCCGACGCGGTCAGCCCGGCCAGCAGGGTGGAGGCGCCGAGGCCGTTGTAGCTGCCGCCGAACACGGTCGTCTGCCCCTTGCTGGTCCGGGTCAGCCGCTTCGCCTTCTCCAGCCACTCCTCGAAGGTGACCGGCTCGGTCTCCGACGGACGGTCGACGCCCGCGCCGTCGAACAGGGTGGTGTCGTACCAGTACATGGAGTCCTGGGAGAAGTCCTTGGCCATGCCGTAGCGCGGCCCCTTGCCCTGGGTGCGGCCGTCGTAGCGCCACAGGTCGTTGACCGGGTCGAGGTCGTCGGCCCTGAGGATGCCGCTGCGGGCGAAGTAGGAGTCGAGTTCCTCGGCCACGCCTCGCGCCGCGAGATACGGCGCGTCGACGGCGCCGACACCGCGCACCAGGTCGGGCGGGCTGCCGCTGGTCATCATCGCGATCAGCTTGGTGATGTCGTACCGCACCGTGTTGATGCGGATCCCGAGCTCGTCGTAGGCCTGCTTGACGAGGTCCGTGCCCACGTCCTCGGGCTTGGTCATCAGGGTGACGGTCTCGCCCGGGCCGCCGGCACTTCCCGACACCGCGAGGGCACAGCCACCGAGGGCGGCCGTGGCGGCGGCGGTGCCGCCGAGCGCGAGGAAGCCGCGCCGGCTGACCGGGGCACGGGCGTGCGTCCGCATGAACTACCCACTCTCTGAAGGGAGGTGACCGGAAGTCGGCTCGGTTGGCAACCGGTTGCTATGAGCAGTGAGGGGAGCTTCAACCCGCGGGAGTGCATCGTCAAGAGGAGTGGCGAACTTTCGAAAACCCTTCAGCGGCAACCGGTTGTTCTTGCGTACCGGTTGCTGCTCACGGGCCGTTCGACGGACCGCACATCGAAAGATTCCGACTCATACCCCTTGCTGGGAGCGGCGGCACCGTCCTACTGTCCCGTGGAAACCGGTTTCTAAGGCACAGCCGAGCCGCCGCCCTCCTCCCCGAGAGCGCCCACCTCCGAAGGAACACGGTCTGATGAACTCCACCAGGTTGGTCCGCGCCGCGATCGCGGGCCTCGCGCTGACAGGTCTGCTCTCCGCCTGCGGCGGATCGGGCTCCGGATCCGGCGGCTCCGACGCGGCCTCCGGCCCGGTCACGCTGCCCTTCTGGGGCTGGGCGAACGGCCAGGAGGCCGTGGTGAAGGCGTTCAACGCCGCCCACAAGGACGTGCAGCTGAAGTACACGAAGGTCACCGACCAGCTGACCATGCAGAAGCAGCTCACCAACGCGGTGAAGGCGGGCAACGCGCCCTGCCTGGTGCAGAACACCGCCGAGTACGTGACGAGTTGGGTCGCCCAGGGCGCCCTCGCCGACATCACGAAGTACGTCGGCACGGCCAAGGACAGGTTCAACTCCGGCTCCTGGTCAGCCGCGCAGGTGCAGGGGAAGCTGTACGGCGTCCCCACCAGCTCCTCGCCGAACTTCACCATCTACCGCACGGACGTCTTCCAGAAGTACGGCCTCAAGGCCCCCACCACCTGGGACGAGTTCATCGCGGCAGGCAAGGTCCTGAAGAAGCACGGCGTCAAGATCACCAACTACGCCGGTGAGGACCCCAGCACCCTCGAAGTGCTCGCCATGCAGGCCGGCGCCCACTGGTACGCCATCGACGGCGACTCCTGGAAGGTGGACTTCCAGGACGCGGGCACCCTCAAGGCCGCGGGCGTGATCCAGCAGATCATCGACAACGACCTCGACTCCACGCTGTCGTTCGCCGACTACGCGGCCGTGCAGCGCAACTACGACAACGGCTCCACCGCGACCCGGCAGATCTCCACCTGGCAGATGGCGGGCATGGTGCAGAACTTCACCAAGTCCTTCGGCAAGTGGGCCCTCGCCCCCTGGCCCACCTATACCGGCGAGGCCGCGAAGACCCCGGCCGGCACCAACCTCACCGGCAGCGTCACCCTGGTCACCAAGCAGTGCGCGCACCAGCAGCAGGCCGCCGAGGCCGCGTTGTGGATGTCCACCGACTCCGGCGCGGTGAAGACGATGGCCAGCCCGACCACCGGCAACGGCGTGATGCCGGCGCTCGCCGACAGCAGCGCCTACGTCGACGAGGCGATCTCGCAGAAGCTGCTCGGGGCGAACTACGCCCCGGCGAAGAAGGTCGTCACCGACAGCCTGGGCACGGTCACCACGGACTGGACCTTCGGCCCCGACTGGACGGCCACGTTCACCGAGTTGCAGAGCGGCTGGGCGAAGGTGGTCAGCAAGCAGCAGAAGGTCACCGACCTCCTCGCCCACATGCAGCAGTGGACGGTCGCCGACCTCAGGTCCCGCGGCATCAGCGTCAAGGGCTGAGGCGGCGCACGGATGGTCCGCTCCCAGCGCTGGAAGGGCGCCGCCTTCACGGTGCCCTTCCAGCTAGGTTTCGTCTTCCTCTACCTGGTCCCGATCGGGTACGCCGTCTACGAGTCGCTGTACCGCTCGCACTCCTCCGGCCTCGGCCTCGGCGGCACCACCGACGAGTTCTCGGGTCTGGCCAACTACCAACAGGGCCTGACGGATCCGGCGTTCCTCCACTCGGTCCTGCGGGTGCTGCTGTTCGCCTGCGTACAGATCCCCGTGATGCTGCTGGTCAGCCTGCTGCTCGCGCTCTTCCTCGACACCCTGGCGGCCCGGGCGGCGGGCCGCTTCCGCGTCCTGCTCCTGGTCCCGTACATGATCCCGGGCGTGGTCGCCGCCATCGTCTGGATCAACGTCTACAGCCCGGACGTCGGCCCCCTCACCGCGCTGGGCAAGGCGTTCGGCCTGGACTGGAACTTCTTCGCCCCGTCGATGGTGTGGCCGTCCATCGGCAACCTGCTGACCTGGCACGGCATCGGCTACAACATGGTGATCATCTACTCGGCGCTGCAGGGCGTCCCGCGCGAACTCTTCGAGGCGGCCCGGCTGGACGGTGCCTCCGAGTCCCGCATCGCCCTGAGCATCAAAGTCCCCTACGTGCGGGGCGCGCTGGTCCTCACCGGCATGCTGTCGATCATCCAGATGCTCCAGATCTTCAACGAGCCCGCCCTGTTCCGCAACGTCACACCGCAGACGGTGAGCGACAGCTTCACCCCGATCATGGTGATCTACAACCAGGCGTTCAACGCGGGCAACTACCACTACGCGGCGGCCCTTTCCGTCCTGCTGGCCCTGATCCTCGGCGTCGCCTCCTTCCTCTTCTACCGGCTGACCGCGAAGGAGGCCGACTGATGGCCCTCACCGAGGAGCGCACGAGGACGAACCCCGTCCGCCGCATCGCCAGGCCCGACCCCGCCGCCCGTTCCCGGGGCGGCCAGCGCTTCCTCCTCGTCGGCCTGGCCCTGGCGAGCGCCTACAGCCTCTTCCCGGTCTGGTGGCTGATCGTCGCCGCGACGAAGGACCGCACCGCTCTCTACCAGAGCAACGGCCTCTGGTTCTCCGGCTGGCACCTCTGGACCAACCTGCACCAGCTCTTCACCTACGAGAACGGCATCTTCCTGCGCTGGACCGCCAACTCCTTCCTCTACGCCGGAGTCGGCTCCCTCGGCGGCACGCTCATCGCCCTCGCCACCGGTTACGGCCTCGCCCGTTTCCAGTTCCCGGGCCGCGGCCTGGTGTTCGCCTGCGTGGTCGGCTCCTTCCTGGTCCCGATCGCCCTGCTCACCCTCCCCCTCTACCTCCTCTTCTCGAAGATCGGTCTGGTGGACACCCCCTGGGCGATGCTGATCCCCTGCCTCGTCAACCCGTTCAGCGTCTACCTGGCGAAGGTCTACACCGAGGCCACGGTCCCGTACGAACTCCTCGAAGCGGCCCGCATAGACGGCGCCGGGGAGGTCCGCATCTTCTTCTCGATCGTCCTGCGCATGATGACGACCGGCGGCGCCACGGTCTTCCTGCTGGCCTTCGTCAACACCTGGAACGCCTTCTTCCTCCCGCTCACGGTGCTCCGCGGCGAACAGAACTGGACCCTGAACCTGGGCCTCTACAACTGGTCGGGCAAACGCCTCGAATCCGGGGTCGACCTGACCAGCCTGGTCCTCACCGGCGCGCTTCTCTCCATCGTCCCGATGGCGGTCATGATGATCGCGATGCGCCGCTACTGGCGTACGGGCGTCACCCTGGGAGCCCTCAAGTGACCCTGCTGCACAATCCGGTGCTCCGCGGCTTCGCCCCCGACCCCTCCCTGGTCCGCGCCGGCGACTGGTACTACCTCGCCACCAGCTCCTTCGAGTGGTTCCCGACGATCCCGATCCACCGCTCCCGCGACCTGGCCCACTGGGAGTACGCCGGCCACGTCGAGGGCGCGGTCCCCGGCGGCTCCCTGGCCGGCGTCCCCGACTCGGGCGGCGTCTGGGCCCCTTCACTGAGCTGGGACGGGGAGCGCTTCTGGGTGACGTACTCCGTCGTCCGCTCGGTGGGCACCCCGTACTTCGACCTGGACACCTACGTCAGTACGGCCCCGGAGGTGTCCGGCCCCTGGGCTCCCCCGCGCCGGGTCCCCAGCCACGGCTTCGACCCCGCCCTCCACCACGACAACGGCCGGCTCTGGCTCCTCAACCTCCAGAACGACCACCGCCCGGGCGGCCGGCGCTTCGCGGGCATCGTCGCCACGGAACTGGACCGGGACACACTGGCCCCCGCCGGCCGGACCCACCTCCTCCTCCAGCACGACCGCTTGATCGAGGGCCCGAAGCTGCTGAAGCGGAACGGCTGGTACGTCCTGGTGCTCGCGGAGGGCGGGACGGGCTTCGAGCACGGCGTGCGGGTGGCCCGCAGCCGCGACCTCACCGGCCCCTACGAACTCGACGAACACCCCCTCCTGACGGCACGTCACGATCCTGCCTGGCCGTTGCAGAAGGCGGGGCACGCGGAGCTGGTCCAATCCCCGCAGGGCGACTGGTACTTGAGCCACCTGACGGCACGCCCGCTCAAGACCTCGGACGGCCCACGCTGCCCACTCGGCCGCGAAACGGCGATCCAGGAGGTGACCTGGGACGCCGAGGGCCGGCCACGACTCCGGCACGGGGACACCCGACCGGCGGTGACGGTCAAGGTACCCACCGGGCAGCGCCCTGCTCTCGGGGGCGCGGGGAACTGCGCGACAAGTCCCCACTCGCCCGCGGCCGACAACGCAACCCCTTATTACACCCTCCGCTCCCCCGCAGACCCCTCCTGGATCGACCCCACCACCCGCCCCGGCTGGCTACGCCTCCGTGGCCACCACGGCCCCGACTCCCTCTGGTCCCACCACCTCCTCGCCCGCCGCATCACCGAACACCGCACCGAAGCCCAAGTCACCCTCCAGGCAAGCCCGTCGACCTTCACCCAGGCCGCGGGACTCCTCCTCTGGTACAACACCTCGGCCTACTACGCCCTGGACCTCACCTGGACGGAGCCGGAAGGCGCAACCCAACACGGCCAGCAATGGCAGGACGGCGGCCGAACCGTCCTCGCCCTGACCACCCGGGACGAGACGGAAACCCACACGCCAGCCGTCGTAGACGTCGACAAGGACACCCCACTCACCCTCGGCGTCACAGTCGACGGCGCCGACGCCCGCTTCTGGTACGCGACCGACGGCCCCCGCCACCCCATCGGCCCGCCCCTCGACTTCACCCGCCTCTCCGACGACCACGGCACCGGCCTCCGCTTCACCGGAGCCATGGCCGCGATCCACGCCGTCGACCTTGTCGACGCCTCCTTCACCGCCGACTTCACCGACTTCCGGATCACCTGCACACCCGCATAACCCCGCAAAACCCCGATCCGCCCTGTTCGAAGTTTCGAAAGTCATGCCCGGGAAGATCCCGTGAATTCCCAGGCCTTCACGCCGTGTTGACGCCCACCTATCGTAGGAAGCGCTTACTGCACGGCTTGCACGCAGACCGCGGAAGCAGCGTTGGTCGCAACTTTCGTTACTTTCGTTGGCCCAAGGGCGGGCCGGAGAGGCGGGTTCCCCATGGTCCGTGCCGGAGGTACGAGCATGGCGGCGGCCGGTCCGACGCTGGCGGTGGTGGCCCGCGAGGCGGGCGTCTCCGTGCCGACCGCGTCGAAGGTGGTGAACGGCCGCGACGACGTGGCCCCCGAGACCCGCCGCCGGGTCACCGAGGCCCTCGAACGGCTCGGCTACGTCCGCAGACCTCGGTTCGACGCGACGAAGGCCCCCACCCTGATCGACCTGGTCGTGCAGGCGCTGGACAGCTCGTGGTCGGGCGCGGTGCTGCACGGGGTGGAGGCGGCGGCGTACGAGGCGGGTCTGGAGGTCGTCGTGTCGGCGGGGCCGGCCCGGACGCGGGCCGGCCGCCCGGAGCACGGGTGGCTGGACAAGCTGACCGCGCGCGGTTCCTCCGGGGTGCTGTTCAACCTGGCCGAGCTGACCGCCGCGCAGTACGCCTGGCTGGACCACCACCGCATCCCGTACGTACTGATCGACCCGGTCCACGAGCCCCCGGCGGGCGTGGTCTCCGTCGGGGCGGCGAACTGGCAGGGCGGGGTGACCGCGACCGAGCACCTGCTGGCGCTCGGCCATGAGCGGATCGCGGTGATCGCCGGGAACAGGCGCCGGATGTGCAGCGGCGCCCGGGTGTCCGGCTACCGCTCGGCGCTCGCCTCGGCGGGGCTGCGCCTCAGCGGCGACTACGTCCGGCACGCGGGCTTCGACGCGGACACGGCCCGGGTGCGGATGCACGAGCTGCTGGACCTGCCGGAGCCGCCGACCGCCGTGTTCGTCTGCTCGGACCGGATGGCGCTCGGGGTGTACGCGGCGCTGGCCGAACGCGGCCTGCGGGTGCCGGCGGACGTCAGCGTGGTCGGCTTCGACGATCTGCCCGAGGCGCGCTGGGGCACCCCGGCGCTGACCACGGTCCGGCAGCCCCTGTCGGAGATGGCGGCGACCGCGCTGCGGCTGCTGGTGCGGCTGATGCACGGGGACCGTCCGGAGGGCACCCGGACCGAGCTGTCGACCAGGCTGGTGGAGCGGGCGAGTACGGCGGCACCGGCGGCCCGTTCGGCCGTACGACGGTGACCGCGTCCTCGTCAAGATCGTTTCCAGGGCATGAAACTCACCCTGCGCACCGCCGCGGCCTGTGCTCTGGCCGCAGCCGCCGTGACCACGGCCCTGGGCACCGCCCGGGCCACGACCCTGACGGTCGCCCCGGCCCAGCACCACGCCGTGGTGGCAGCCGCCCCGACCGACGAACACGACCCGAAGGAGGACGTGGAGCTGGACGAGAACGGCCTGCCGGACCTGACCGAGGACTGAGGCGCGCCCTCATGAGGGCGCGCCCCTAGGGGCGCGGGGAACTGCGCGACCAGCCACAACGGTCCCGCAGTTCCCCACCGGCCGATCCGGCCGGCCACTCTTCACTCGTCGTCGTTCTGACGCGGCTCGCCCATCAGCGCCTGGATCGCGTCCACGGCGCTGCCGTCGTGGTCGCTGCCGGCGTCACCCCTCCCGGTCTGGACGTTCGCCGTGCGGTCCACCTCCAGGATGGAGTCCGCGTGGGAGTTGTCGAGCACGGTGATCAGGCTGCCGCCCGCACAGGCGGGTGCCGCGGCCCCTCCCAGCAGGGCTGCGGCGACCACCACGGCCGCCCGCAACCGCACTCCGCCACCCGTCACACGCCCACGCCCTCGGGCTCGTCGAGCCGCTCCCGGGCGATGTTGCGCTCCAGCAGGGTGGTGGACGCCTTGACGCCCACGCCGCTGGCCGCGTCGACCGACGGCAGCCGGCCGTCCGCGGACCTCAGCTCGCTCAGCGCCGAGTCCATCGCCTCGTGCGCGGCGAACAGGCAGGGCGTGGAGTAGATCGCGACGTCGACGCCGAGGTCGTCCAGCTCGGTCAGCGAGAGGCGGGGCGACTTGCCGCCGGCGATCTGGTTGAAGAGCAGCGGCTTGTCGCCGACGACCTTGCGGATCCGGCGGATCCACTCCTCGCTGCGCACCCCGTCGACGAGGATCACGTCGGCGTCGGTGGCGGCGAGCCGCTCCGCGCGGTGCAGGATGTCGTGCTCGTCGGTGGCGTCCGTGCGGGCCACCACGACCAGGTCGTTGCGGGTCTCCAGGACCTTCTCCAGCTTGTCCAGGTACTCCTCCAGGGGCAGCACCTGCTTGCCGTCGGCGTGCCCGCAGCGGCGCGGCCGCTTCTGGTCCTCCAGGATCACCCCGGAGGCGCCGATCCGCTCCAGTCCCTCCACGACGTGGCAGGCGACCTCGGGGTCGACGTACCCGTCGTCGATGTCGACGAGGAGATGGTGGTGCGGGAACGCGCCCCGCAGCCGCTGGACGAAGGCCACCATGTCGGGCCAGGCGATGAACCCGATGTCCGGCAGGCCGTAGTACGAGGCGGCGAAGCCGAAGCCCGATACGAACATCCCGTCGTAGTGTTTGGCCGCGATCGACGCCGAGTACATGTCGTACACGCCGATCAGCGGGGTGGTCCCCGGCCCGGCGATCTGCTCGCGCAGCTTCTTCCCGTAAGTCAAGGTCCGGCTCCTCCTGTGGGTGGGTGGCGCGGCGGCACGAGCGGCCTCCGCGTCTCTACAGCCCTTTGCCAAGACAAGAGCATCTCTAGATACGCACGTGACTATCTCCGTGCGCGACCTTTACTCACCCCAATGGCGGATCCGGTTCACCGGAGAAACGTCACTGGACCGGCCGTGCGGCCCAGGCGACACCCCCGTCAGGAGGGGCCCCGGAGCCGGAATTCCGGCTCCGGGGCGTGACGGAGGGCCGGACAGAACACCCGTCCGGCCCCTCCCCCTCCAGGGGCCGGCTCAGTAACCCGGCGTCGGCACGCTGTTGTCCGGCGGGCCGCCGTCGCCGTTGGTCGGCAGGTCGCCGCGCTGCACGGGCCGGTCGTCGGTGAAGGCCGGATCGGGGGCGGGCAGCAGGGTGTCGAGCTCGCCGGCGGTGGGACGGCGGACGGCGCGCAGCGCCTTGCCCAGGACCGAGCCGGAGACGCCGCCTTCGCCCTCCAGCCACACCACGCAGCCCTTCTCCGACACCTCGTACTCGTGCTGTCCGGCGTAGCGCAGGTGGTCGGTGTAGAGGTGGATGACGGCGCCGGTGTCGTCCGCGTACGAGGCGGAGAAGCCGTCGTCGCCCTGCACGCCGACGGACTGCTGGGAGAGGGTGAAGCCGGGCGCGTCGGTGACGTAGACCATCTCCGGGGCGATCCCCAACGCCTTGGCCTTGGAGGCCAGTTCGGCCGGGTCGGCGGGGGCGGTGGAGGCTCCGGAGGCCGCGGGGCCCGCCTTCTCGGTGCCGCACCCGGTGAGCAGGGCGGCGGCGAGGAGCAGCGGCGGCAGGACGCGCACGGCACGGATCATGCGCCCATCGTGCCGCACAGGCGTTCCACAGGGGACCGGTTTTTCGGCGCGCCGCCTGCGTGCCGCCTGTCCGATTCCTTCAAGACCACCGGCCGGTCCCCCGCCTACCGTGACGGCATGACTCCACGATTCGCCGTCCTCGGTCTCGTCACCTCCGACCTGGCCGCGTCCCTCGCCTTCTACCGCCGCCTCGGCCTGGAATTCCCGCCCGGCGCCGAGGAACAGCCGCACGTGGAGGCCGAGTTGCCCGGCGGGCTCACCCTGGCCCTGGACACCGAGGAGACGGTCCGCTCCTTCCACCCGGCCTGGCAACCACCCACCGGCCCAGGCCGCGTGGCGCTCGCCTTCCGCTGCGGGTCGCCCGCCGAGGTGGACGGGATGTACGACGAACTGGTCGGCGCCGGGTACCACGGCGAGCTCAAGCCCTGGGACGCGTTCTGGGGCCAGCGGTACGCCACGGTGCACGACCCCGACGGCAACGGCGTCGACCTGTTCGCCCCGCTGCCGCCCGCCGACGCGGCCGACGACCCGTCACATCAAGGCTCCTGAGGCCGTACGCCGGGTGCCGATGCCGCACGGTCCCGCTACCCGCCGAGCAGCCCGCTCAACGGCAGCCCCGCCAACTCTCTTATGTCCCGCGAGAGATGCGGCTGATCCGCGTACCCCGCCCGGACCGCCGTCTCCGCGAGCGGAACGCCGGCCCGGGCGAGCGCGAGCGCCCGCTGCATCCGCAGCACCCGGGCCAGCGTCTTGGGCCCGTAGCCGAAGGCGGCCCGGCTTCGGCGGTGCAACTGGCGTGCGCCGAGACCCAGTTCGTCGGCGACGGCCGCCACGGGCCGCCCGGCGTCCAGGGCTGCCACGAGCCGCCGCAGGGAGGGGTCGCAAGGCCGGGTCCGTTCCAGGGCGATCTCCTCCAGCGCGACGGCCGGATCACCCGCGGCCGCGACCCGGTCCCGCAGCCGCCGTACGTCCCCGGCCGGCCACAGGTCACCCAGTTCGACCCGCTGATCGAGCAGTGCGTACGCGGGCACCCCGAGGAGGGCGGGCGCGGTACCGGGGTAGAAGCGGAGGCCGACCCAGACACCTCGGGCGCCCCCGGTGACGTACGCGCGCGTGTCGGGCCCGGCGACCAGCAGCCGCCCCTCGTTCCAGAGCAGATCCATGCACCCGTCGGGCAGCACCCGCCCGGCGCCGCCCGCGCCGGGCGTGTTCACCCAGACGACGGCACCGGGAAGCCGAGACGCCCGTTCCTTGTACACGGACGCCAGCGTAGACGCGCCCCCTTCAGGGGCGCGGGGAACTGCGCGAGCAACCACGACGAGCCCGCACCCCGCCCACAACGCGAACCCCCACAACGAACCCGGCGTCGGTCCTCAGGCCTCCGGCTTCCGCGACGGCGGGTGGCTGCTCTTCACGTGCGTCCGCAGCCGCGCCGTGACGTCCTCCGGCGGCAGGAACCGGGACCAGCGCTCCGGGAACTCCGACGGCATGTCCGGGTCGTCGGGGTCGTCCGGGCCCTCCTCCCGGGCCGCCGCCGCGCGGGCCACGTACTCGGCGACCTGGGCCTCCCGCAGCCGCTCGTTGGCGGCGCGTGCCGCGGCCGTCGCGGCGGCCGGCCAGACCCGGTCGATCGCGGCGTTGACGGCGGCACCGACCAGCACGGCGAAGGCGGACACGCCGATCCACAGCAGCACGGCGACGGACGCGGCGAGGGAGCCGTAGATCGTCGCGCCCTCGATGGTGTTGGTCAGGTAGATGCGCAGCAGGAAGCTGCCGAGGACCCACATGCCCAGGGCGACCAGGGCGCCGGGGACGTCCTCCACCCACGGCGAGCGCACCGGCACGGAGACGTGGTAGAGCGTGGTCAGGAAGACGATGGACAGGACGATGACGACCGGCCAGTACAGGACCTGGACGAGCGTCGCCGACCAGGGCACGATCCCGACCACCGCGTCCGGCCCGGCCACCATCAGCGGGAGCGCGACCGAGCCGATCAGCAGCGCGGCGATGAAGAGCAGGAAGGAGACGATCCGGGTCTTCACGATGCCCCGGACGCCGTCGAGGCCGTACATCACCGTGATCGTGTCGATGAAGACGTTCACCGCGCGGGAACCCGACCACAGGGCGAACAGGAAGCCGATGGAGATGACGTCGGGGCGGCCGCCGCGTACCACGTCGTGCAGGATCGGCTCGGCGATCTCCTTCACGCCCTTGTCGGACAGGACCGTGCGGGAGGCGTCCAGGAGGTTGGCCTCCAGGCTGGCGATGGTGTGCGCACCGGTCCAGGCGTCGACGTAGCCGAGCAGTCCGATGAGGCTGAGCAGCAGCGGCGGGACGGACAGCAGGGTGAAGAAGGCGGCCTCGGCGGCGAGGCCGAGGATGCGGTACTCGATGCAGGAATTGGTGGTGTCCTTGATCAGCAGCCAGGCGGTCCTGCGCTTGGAGACGTTCCGGTAGAGGGCTCTGGCCCGGTGGAGCCGGCCGGAGGGCCGCTCGGGAGTATCGCTTGCTGGCTGCACGCCCTAACGGTATCCGCCGTCCGGGGCCGTCCTCACCTCCCGGGTCCCCGACCGGGGCGGACGCGGTGGACGGGGCCGCTGTGTCAGGCTGGAGACCACCGCCACCGCCCCGGGTAGGTTCGCAGACATGGCAGGCAACACCACGCATACCGTGAGCAACCAGCCGCCCCCGCTGACCGGATACGACCTCTTCGCCGCCGACCGGGCGCTCGTCGAGGCCGTCGAGCGGCACACCGAGCCCGAACTGCTCGGCGAGGTGCGCACCGAGCTGTCCGGGATCGGCACCTCGGCCGGCTCGGCGCAGGTGCAGGAGTGGGGGACCCAGGCGAACGAGCACCCGCCGCGGCTGCGCACCCACGACCGCTACGGCCACCGGATCGACGAGGTCGACTTCCATCCCGCCTGGCACCGGCTGCTCGGCAAGGGCGTCGGCGCGGGCCTGACCACCGGCTGGGTACGGCCGTCCGGGCACGTGCGGCGCGCCGCCGCCTTCCTGGTCTGGACCCAGGTGGAGGCCGGCAACTGCTGTCCGCTGTCGATGACCAACGCGGCGGTGCCCGCGCTGCGCACCGACCCGGAGCTTGCCGCGGTGTGGGAGCCGCTGCTGACGTCCACCGTCTACGACCGTGAGCTGCGGCCCGCCGGGCGGAAGGCCGGCGCCCTGTTCGGCATGGGCATGACGGAGAAGCAGGGCGGCAGCGACGTCCGGGCCAACACGACCACCGCCGCCCCGCTCGCCGAGGCCGGGACGTACACCCTGACCGGACACAAGTGGTTCTGCTCCGCACCCATGTCGGACGGCTTCCTGGTGCTGGCCCAGGCGCCGGACGGCCTCACCTGCTTCCTCGTGCCGCGTGTCCTGGCGGACGGCACCCGCAACGTCTTCCTCCTCCAGCGGCTCAAGGACAAGCTCGGCAACCGGTCGAACGCGTCGGGCGAGGTCGAGTTCGACGGGACCTGGGCGCGGCGGGTGGGCGCGGAGGGGCGCGGGGTGCGGACCATCATCGACATGGTCGCCGCGACCCGGCTTGACTGCGTACTGGGCTCGGCGGGGCTGATGCGGCAGGCGGTGGCACAGGCCGTGCACCACGCCACGCACCGCGAGGCCTTCGGCGCGCACCTCGCCGACCAGCCGCTGATGCGCAACGTCCTGGCCGACCTCGCGATCGAGTCGGAGGCCGCGACCACCCTCGCGCTGCGGCTGGCCGCCGCCTACGACGACGGGGGCGAGCCGGAACGGGCCCTGCTGCGGCTCGCGTTGCCGGCCGCCAAGTACTGGGTGACCAAGCGCTGCGCGCCGCTCGTCGTGGAGGCCGCCGAGTGCCTGGGCGGCAACGGTTACGTGGAGGAGTCCGGCCTGCCCCGGCTGGTTCGCGAGTCCCCGCTCAACTCCGTCTGGGAGGGCGCCGGCAACATCCAGGCCCTGGACGTGCTCCGCGCCCTGCAACGCGAACCGGGCGCCCTGGACGCCTACCTCCAGGAGATCGGCCGCGCCCACGGCGCCGACCACCGCCTCGACCGCGCGGTCAAGGACCTCTTCGCCGAACTGGCCGACCTGGAGGGCATGGAGGGCAGAGCCCGACGGCTGGTGGAACGGCTTGCGACGGTCCTCCAGGGCTCGCTGCTCGTCCGCTTCGCCCCACCGGAGATCGCCGACGCCTTCTGCGCGTCCCGCCTGGGCAACGACTGGGGCTCGACCTTCGGCACACTGCCGAGCGGCCTGGACCTGGCTGCCGTGGTGGATCGAGCAAGGGTGCTCATCCCCACCTGAAGGGGCGCGGGGAACTGCGCGACCGGCCCCCACAACCGTCAGCCGCCAACGCACCGGACAGCGCACCCCCTGCCGCGCACGGCCAAGGCGCCGCAGGCTGCGGCGGGGGTGGTGCTGCGCCGACACGGCACCACCCCCGCCTCTTCGGCCCATGTCAGGCCACTGACGCCACGGCGTCGGCTCAAGTTTCGGCCACTCCCGGCCCGTTCACCAGGGTTGCAAGGGGTTGCAACATCTCGGTGTCTGTGTGCGGACTGTGTGCCTACGGCACCGGAAAACGGCAGTATGAGACGCGCAGTCGGACCGGAATCCGCCGCCCGGACGGCTTGACAGCGACTCATCGATGCCTTGTCGAGGCGTATTCGGGAGGACCTCCGTGGGGAACCCGCCGATGGACGCGGCGCGACTCGCCGCGATGGACGCGGCGCAGGCGGCGCGGGTACTGAACGAGGTGCGCGAGGCCAGACTCGCCGGACAGCGTGGGCGCGTCCCGCCCCGGCCGGTGATCGAACAGTCCTGGGGGCGGATGCTGCGCCGCGGCGTCGACCCCGACCACGGCTTCCGTCCCGGGCTGCTGTCCGCCGACGAAGTGCGGCGCAGACGCGAGGAGTCACCGCTCAAGGACGTGCTGCCGGTGCTGCGCGAGGGTCTGCTTTCGGTCGCGGACGTCGCCCAGCACATCATGGTGGTGGCGGACGCCGACGGCCGTGTGCTGTGGCGGGAGGGATCCTCGCCGGTGCTGCGCAAGGCGGACGGTATCGGCTTCGAACTCGGCGCCGACTGGCGCGAAGACGTCGCCGGGACCAACGGGGTCGGCACCCCGGCGGTGGTGCGCAGGCCCGTACAGGTGTTCGCCGCCGAGCACTTCGTCCGCCTGCACGTCTCCTGGACGTGTTCCGGCGCGCCGATCACGGACCCCCGGGACGGCAGCCTGCTCGGGGTGGTGGACGTCAGCGGGCCGCTGGAGACGATGCATCCGGCGACCCTGGCCTGGGTGAACTCGGTGGCGAAGCTCGCCGAGGCGCGGCTGCGGGAGCTGCACGTGGACGCGCTGGAGCGGCTGCGGGCGGTCGCGGCGCCGGTGCTGGCCCGGCTGGGCGGACGGGCGCTGGTGGTGGACGCCGACGGCTGGACCGCGGCGGTCACCGGCATGCCGTACCCGCGGCGGCTCATGCTGCCCAAGTCGCTGTCGCCGGGCCGCCGGTGGCTGCCCGCGCTCGGGCTGTGCGCGGTGGAGCCGCTGGCCGGGGGCTGGTTGCTGCGGGCGGTGGACGAGCCGGCACCGGTGGGCGGCGGCCGGCTCGTGCTCGACCTGGCCCGGCCGCGCCGGCCCTCCGTGACGGTCGGCGGCGGCGCGGGCTCGTGGTCGCAGGAACTCAGTCCCCGGCATGCCGAGTTGCTGTACCTGCTGGCGGTACGGCGAGGCGGGCGCAGTGCGGCCGGGCTGGCCGAGGACGTCTTCGGCGACGCCTCGCGGACCGTGACCGTGCGCGCGGAGATGTCCAGGATCCGGCGGTACCTCGGGGCGCTGCTCGAACACCGGCCCTACCGCTTCCGGGACGACGCGGAGATCGAGGTGCTGCTCCCCGACGACCCACGCGACCTGCTGCCGTCCTCGACCGCCCCGGCGGTGACGGCGTCCCGGACACCCGGCCGCATCTAGCGCAGCCGCATGCAGCACAGCCGTCTTCAACAGAGCCGTATCCAACGCAGCCGCATGCAGCACAGCCGCGTTCGGCGCAGCAGTATTTAACACAGCCGTATTTAACGCATTCGGGGCAGCCGGGGAGGTATCTTCCGCGTATTTGCGGGGTCTTCGAGGTACGGCGGCCCCGGCTGTCGTAGCATCCCGGTACGGGCTCCCCACCTGCTCCTCGGTCAACGCTTTGACCATCAGGCGCAGTTGGCCCGCCTCGGGAGGACACATGAAGCATCGCGGCAGACACCGGCGGCGCAGACGGGGCACGGCCCTGCGCGCTGCCCTGGCAGGCACCGCGCTGGCGCTCACCGCGGCGGCCACGATCGTCAGTGCCTCGCAGGCCACGGTCGCCGAGGACCCGGGCGCGTTGAAGCCGCTGACCGCCTCCGCCGACACCGCGCGCCTTCAGCTCCGGGAGCACCTCGTACCGCGCCGCTCGCTGGACCGGCTCGCCTCGGCGATGGGCGGCACGGTCGGGGTGGCCGACGTGCTGGCCTCCTCCGACCACACCCTGCGCGAGGCGGCCGACTGCGACTCCGACGACCGGGACTCGCTGCCGGTCACCCCGGCCGCCACCGAGGCGTACTGCTGGGACCCCACCGACACCCTCACCGACGACTGGCAGCCGGCCTCGGTGACCACCTCCTCGGAGGCGGACGACGACGGCCTGTGGGGCGCCAACCGCGTCGTCCTGGCCGGCTGGACGCACAGCACCTCCAGCGGCCCCGCCGCCTCCCGGGGCCTGGCCAGGGTCGCGGTGATCAACGCGAACGACCCGGCGCACCCGTCGTACTCCTGGGTCCTGCTGGCCGTGCCCAGCGCCGACGGCAGCACCTACCGCGGGCTGACCTCGCAGATCTCCGGCATGGCCTGGTACGGGGACAAGCTCATGGTCACCACCGTCCAGGGCAGCGCCGACGCGCTCTACGTCTACGACCTGAACCGCATCCAGCGCACCTCGGTGCTGACCGACGCGGTCGGCCGGGTGTCCGGCGGCTGGTCGGCCGACGGCTTCCGGTACGTGATGCCGGCCGTCGGCTCGTACCGCTACACCGCCGGAGCCTGCTCCCGGACCGGAGCACCCTGCCCGAGCGCGCTCTCCGTGGACCGCGGGACGGCCCCGGACAGCCTGGTCCTCGGCGAGTGGACGCCCACCGACAGCGACCAGCACGCCCGGCTGTGGCGGTACGCGTTCGACGAGAACCCGAAGCGCGCCGGACTGCTCGCCACCGACACCTTCGGCCGGGCGGACGCGGTCGAGGCGTACCGGACCGAGGCCTCGGAGATCCGGGGCGTCCTGTCGTACCGGCCGCCGGGCGCGACGGACTCCGAGTGGTACGTCGGGCACCTGCCCGGCGCCATGGACGGGCACGGCAGTCTGTGGCGGCAGGACACCAAGGGCGCGCAGGCGGCCCGCTGCGGCTCGGACACCTCGCACCGCTGCTGGGGCGAGGGCACCGGCTCGCTCTCCTACGCGCCCGACACCGGCGAGGTGTGGTCGGTCACCGACCGCATGCTGTTCTCGGTCCCGCTGCGCTCGATCGACGCGTCGCTCGGATGACGGCAGTCGACGGCCTTCGCCCGGGCGGTGGCTGTCGACACGTCCGGGGCCGGGATGATTGCCTGGCCCCATGAGCACCGTCGTCGTGACCACCTGGTCCCTGGAGCAGACCTCCTTTGCCGACCTCCTGCCCGCCGCCGCCCCGGACGGCGGCACGGTCGGGATCGTCCGCGCCGAGGTCCCCTCCCCCGAGTTCAGCCGCTTCCTGTACGCCTCGGTCGGCGGTGACATCCGCTGGACCGACCGGCTGGGCTGGAGCCACGCCCGCTGGGAGCAGCACCTGGCGCGGCCGGGCGTGGAGAGCTGGGTCGCATACGACCGGGGCACCCCGGCCGGCTACGTGGAGCTCGAACCGCAGGACGACGGTGTGGTGGAGATCGTCTACTTCGGCCTGATCCCGGCCTTCCGGGGCCGCCGCATCGGCGGTCACCTGCTCTCGTACGGCGCCGCACGCGCCTGGGACCTGGCGGAGCGCTGGGACGGGCTGCCCCCGACGAAGCGGGTATGGCTGCACACGTGCAGTCTGGACGGCGAGCACGCGATGGCGAACTACCAGCGGCGGGGGTTCCGGCTCTTCGACACGAAGGTCGAGGAGGAACCGGACGTCTCGGCGCCCGGACCGTGGCCCGGGGCGTACACCACCGCGTGAAACCCGGCGTGACCCACAACACTCTGTCTCACTATTCAGAATAGATCAGTCCGAATCCCGGACAATGGTGGACTGCCCGGAGATCCGCGTGACACGCTTCCGTCATGTCTGGAACTGGAATTGCCTTGGTGAGTCGGCGGCACGTCGACCTCGGCCGCATGTCCAGCGCCATCTGTCCGGCGGGCTGAGAGCACAGCACCGCCGCGCCTCCCTGTCCAGACCTCCCCTTGCGCAGTGCCGCGCAGACATGCCCCCGTGCGCCCGCAGGCGCAGGTCAGAGCCGCTTCCCCGCCGTCTGAAGGACGTATATCGCCATGGCCGCCACCCCGCAGAACCCTGCCTCCGCGCCCCGCCGCAAGGTGAGCCGTCACCGTGGCGAGGGTCAGTGGGCCATGGGCCACTTCACCCCGCTCAACGGGAACGAGCAGTTCAAGAAGGACGACGACGGTCTCAATGTGCGGACACGCATTGAGACGATCTACTCCAAGCGCGGCTTCGACTCGATCGACCCCAACGACCTGCGCGGACGGATGCGCTGGTGGGGCCTGTACACGCAGCGCAAGCCCGGCATCGACGGCGGCAAGACCGCCATCCTGGAGCCGGAGGAGCTGGACGACAAGTACTTCATGCTGCGGGTGCGGATCGACGGCGGTCGCCTCACCACGCAGCAGCTGCGGGTGATCGGTGAGATCTCGCAGGAGTTCGCCCGGGGCAGCGCGGACGTCACCGACCGGCAGAACATCCAGCTGCACTGGATCCGCATCGAGGACGTGCCGGAGATCTGGCAGCGCCTGGAGGCCGTCGGCCTGTCCACCACCGAGGCGTGCGGCGACACCCCGCGGGTCGTCATCGGCTCGCCGGTGGCCGGCATCGCCGAGGACGAGATCATCGACGGCAGCTGGGCGATCGACGAGATCAACAAGCGGTACATCGGCAGCAAGGAGTTCTCCAACCTGCCGCGCAAGTTCAAGTCCGCGATCTCCGGCTCGCCGCTCCTCGACGTGGTGCACGAGATCAACGACATCGCGTTCGTCGGCGTGGAGCACCCCGAGCACGGCCCCGGCTTCGACCTGTGGGTCGGCGGCGGCCTGTCCACCAACCCGAAGATCGGCGTCCGGCTCGGCGCCTGGGTGCCGCTGGCGGAGGTCCCGGACGTCTGGGCCGGCGTGATCGGCATCTTCCGGGACTACGGCTACCGGCGGCTGCGCACCCGCGCCCGGCTGAAGTTCCTGGTCGCCGACTGGGGCGCGGAGAAGTTCCGCCAGATCCTGGAGGACGAGTACCTCGAGCGGAAGCTCGTCGACGGCCCGGCGCCCGCCGAGCCCGTGTCGCGCTGGCGGGACCACGTCGGTGTGCACCGGCAGCAGGACGGCAACTTCTACGTCGGGTTCGCCCCTCGGGTCGGCCGGGTGGACGGCGCCACCCTGGCGAAGATCGCGGACCTCGCCGAGGCGCACGGCTCGGGCCGGGTGCGGACCACCGTCGAACAGAAGATGATCGTCCTCGATGTCACCGAGGACCAGGTCGAGTCGCTGGTCGAGGCCCTTGAGGCGCTGGACCTGACCGCCCGGCCGTCCACGTTCCGGCGCGGCACCATGGCCTGCACCGGCATCGAGTACTGCAAGCTCGCGATCGTCGAGACCAAGCAGCGCGGCTCCAACCTGATCGACGAGCTGGAGCGGCGGCTGCCCGAGTTCGACGAGCCGCTCACCATCAACATCAACGGCTGCCCGAACGCCTGCGCCCGCATCCAGGTCGCGGACATCGGTCTCAAGGGCCAGCTGGTCCTGAACGACGCGGGCGAGCAGGTCGAGGGCTTCCAGGTGCACCTGGGCGGCGCACTCGGCCTGGAGGCCGGGTTCGGCCGCAAGGTCCGCGGTCTCAAGGTGACCTCCGAGGAGCTGCCGGACTACGTCGAGCGGGTGCTCAGGCGCTTCCAGGCGGAGCGCGCGGACGGCGAGCGGTTCGCCGCCTGGGCGTCCCGCGCCGACGAGGAGGCCCTGTCATGAGCGAGCGGGCCGCCCCCTTCTACTGCCCCTACTGCGGTGACGAGGACCTGCGTCCGAACGAGCAGGGCCACGGTGCCTGGGAATGCGCGGCCTGCAACCGCGCATTCCAGCTGAAGTTCCTCGGGCTGCTCGCCCAGGGGCTGAAGCATTCCGAAGCCGGAGGGGAACGGATATGACCACCGCTCAGGAAGAGCGAACGAGCGAGGAGTTGAAGGCGCTGGCCGAGCAGGCCGGCCGCGATCTCGAAGACGCCTCCGCCCTGGAGATCCTCCAGTGGGCGGTGGACACCTTCGGCAAGGGCTTCTGCGTGACCTCCTCGATGGAGGACGCGGTCGTGGCCCACCTGGCGTCCCGCGTCCAGAAGGGCGTTGACGTCGTCTTCCTCGACACCGGTTACCACTTCCCGGAGACCATCGGCACCCGCGACGCGGTCGAGGCCGTGATGGACGTCAACGTCATCACCCTCACCCCGCGTCAGACGGTCGCCGAGCAGGACGCGGAGTACGGCCCGAAGCTGCACGACCGCAACCCCGACCTGTGCTGCAAACTCCGCAAGGTCCAGCCGCTGGAGCGGGGCCTGACCAAGTACGCGGCCTGGGCGACCGGGCTGCGCCGCGACGAGTCCCCGACCCGGGCGAACACCCCGGTCGTCGGCTGGGACGAGAAGCGGCAGAAGGTCAAGATCTCCCCGATCGCCCGCTGGACCCAGGACGACGTGGACGACTACGTCGCCGAGCACGGCGTACTGACCAACCCGCTGCTGATGGACGGCTACACCTCCGTCGGCTGCGCCCCCTGCACCCGTCGGGTCCTCGAGGGCGAGGACGCGCGCGCCGGCCGCTGGGCCGGGCGGGCCAAGACCGAGTGCGGACTGCACGAATGACGACCACCGGGCTTTCGACGACCCGACCTACGAACCAGGAGAACACCGTGACGACCGGAGCCACCGTCTGGCTCACGGGTCTGCCGAGCGCCGGCAAGACCACCATCGCGTACGAGCTGGCCGCCCGGCTGCGCGAGGAGGGCCACCTCGTCGAGGTGCTCGACGGCGACGAGATCCGCGAGTTCATCTCCGCGGGCCTCGGCTTCAGCCGCGAGGACCGGCACACCAACGTGCAGCGCATCGGCTTCGTCGCCGAGCTGCTGGCCCGCAACGGCGTCAAGGCGCTCGTCCCGGTGATCGCCCCCTACGCGGACAGCCGCGACGCGGTGCGCAAGCGCCACGAGGAGAACGGCACCGCGTACGTCGAGGTGCACGTGGCGACCCCGGTCGAGGTGTGCTCCGTACGCGACGTGAAGGGTCTGTACGCCAAGCAGGCGGCCGGTGAGCTGACCGGGCTGACCGGCGTCGACGACCCGTACGAGGAGCCCGAGACGCCCGATCTGCGGATCGAGTCGCAGGACCAGACCGTCGCGGAGTCCGCGGCGTCCGTGCACGCCCTGCTGAGCGGGAAGGGACTGGCATGACGACGACCGTGGCGGCGCACGGGGAGGGCACGGGCACCCCGTACGCCCTGTCCCACCTGGACGCGCTGGAGTCCGAGGCGGTCCACATCTTCCGCGAGGTGGCGGGCGAGTTCGAACGGCCGGTGATCCTGTTCTCCGGCGGCAAGGACTCCATCGTCATGCTCCACCTGGCGCTGAAGGCGTTCGCCCCCGCCGCGATCCCCTTCTCCCTGCTGCATGTGGACACCGGGCACAACTTCTCCGAGGTCCTGGAGTACCGGGACCGCGCGGTCGAGCGGCACGGGCTGCGGCTGCACGTGGCCTCCGTGCAGGACTACATCGACCGCGGTGTGCTGCGCGAGCGCCCGGACGGCGTCCGCAACCCGCTCCAGACCCTCCCGCTGACGGAGAAGATCCAGAGCGAGAAGTTCGACGCCGTCTTCGGCGGCGGCCGCCGGGACGAGGAGAAGGCCCGCGCCAAGGAACGCGTCTTCTCCCTGCGCGACGAGTTCTCCCAGTGGGACCCCCGCCGCCAGCGCCCCGAACTCTGGAACCTGTACAACGGCCGGCACGCCCCCGGCGAACACGTCCGCGTCTTCCCCCTGTCCAACTGGACCGAACTCGACGTCTGGCAGTACATCGCCCGCGAGGGCATCGAGCTGCCGCAGATCTACTTCGCGCACGAGCGTGAGGTCTTCCGGCGCAACGGCATGTGGCTGACCGGCGGCGAGTGGGGCGGCCCGAAGGACGGCGAGACCGTCGAGAAGCGGCAGGTGCGCTACCGGACCGTCGGTGACATGTCCTGCACGGGCGCGGTCGACTCCGACGCCGACGACATCGAGAAGGTGATCGCCGAGATCGCCGCCTCCCGGCTCACCGAGCGCGGCGCCACGCGTGCCGACGACAAGCTCTCCGAGGCCGCGATGGAAGACCGCAAGCGCGAGGGGTACTTCTAAGCATGAGCACCAGCACCACGGAACTCGGCCTCGCCGAGACGACCCTGCTGCGGTTCGCGACCGCGGGCTCGGTCGACGACGGCAAGTCCACCCTGGTCGGACGGCTGCTGCACGACTCCAAGTCGGTCCTCACCGACCAGCTGGAGGCCGTCGAGCGCGCGTCCGCCTCGCGCGGCCAGGACACCCCCGACCTCGCCCTCCTCACCGACGGTCTGCGCGCCGAGCGCGAGCAGGGCATCACCATCGACGTGGCGTACCGCTACTTCGCCACCCCGAAGCGCCGGTTCATCCTCGCCGACACCCCGGGCCACGTGCAGTACACCCGCAACATGGTCACCGGCGCCTCCACCGCCGAGCTGACCGTGGTCCTGGTCGACGCCCGCAACGGCGTCGTCGAGCAGACCCGCCGGCACGCCGCGATCGCCGCGCTGCTGCGCGTCCCGCACGTCGTCCTCGCCGTCAACAAGATGGACCTGGTCGGCTACCGGGAGCCGGTCTTCGCGGCGATCGCCGAGGAGTTCACGGCGTACGCGACCGAGCTGGGCGTCCCCGAGGTCACCGCGATCCCGATCTCGGCGCTCGTCGGCGACAACGTCGTGGAGCCGTCCGCGAACATGGACTGGTACGGCGGCCCGACCGTCCTGGAGCACCTGGAGACCGTCCCGGTCAGCCACGACCTGGCGCACTGCCACGCCCGGCTGCCCGTGCAGTACGTGATCCGCCCGCAGACCGCCGAGCACCCCGACTACCGGGGCTACGCGGGCCAGATCGCGGCCGGCACCTTCCACGTCGGCGAGGCGGTCACGGTCCTGCCGTCCGGCCGTACCACGACGATCTCGGGCATCGACCTGCTGGGCAGCCCGGTCGACGCGGCGTGGACCACCCAGTCGGTGACCCTGCTGCTCACCGACGACATCGACGTCTCGCGCGGCGACCTGATCGTGCCGACGAAGGACGCCCCGGCGACCACCCAGGACGTCGAGGCGACCGTCTGCCACGTCGCCGACCAGCCGCTGACCGTCGGGCACCGGGTGCTGCTCAAGCACGGCACCCGCACGGTCAAGGCGGTCGTCAAGGACATCCCGTCCCGGCTCACACTCGACGACCTGTCCCTGCACCCGCACCCGGGACAGCTCGTCGCCAACGACATCGGCCGGGTGAAGATCCGTACCTCCGAGCCGCTGCCGGTCGACTCCTACGCCGACTCGCGCCGCACCGGCTCGTTCATCCTGATCGACCCCGCCGACGGCACCACGCTCACCGCGGGCATGGTCGGCGAGTCGTTCGCCTCCCCTGAGCCGGTCAAGGACGAGACCGAAGACGACGGCTGGGACTTCTGACATGACGATGACCGACGTCTACTCGACGTTCGCGAAGGAGGGCGGCCGCGTCGGCAGCGGCGCCCTCGGCAGCGGGCAGGGCGGGGTGGCGCGATGTGTGCGTTGACGTACGCGCACCGCTTGCGCGCCCTCACCCCCCACCCGCCGTCCCGGATGCGACGAAGACCTGCCGACCTCCCGGCCACGACCTGAGAGACCGTGACCGCCGGGCCAACGAGAGGAAAGCCTCCCGTGCCTGCCAACCGCTCCCAGCTCCTCCGTCGCGGCATAGCCGCGGTCGCCGCACTTCCCCTGCTCACGCTCGCCGCCTGCGGGTACGGTTCGGACTCCGACAAGAGCGAGACCACCAAGGTCGCCGCCGGGGCCAAGAAGATCGACGGGCTCGACACCGTCAAGATCGGCTACTTCGGCAACCTGACCCACGCGACCGCCCTGGTCGGCAACCAGAAGGGCTTCTTCCAGAAGGAGCTCGGCGCCACCAAGGCGAAGTACGCGATCTTCAACGCGGGCCCCTCCGAGATCGAGGCGCTGAACTCGGGCTCGATCGACATCGGCTGGATCGGCCCCTCCCCGGCGATCAACGGCTACACCAAGTCCAACGGCACCGACCTGAAGATCATCGGCGGTTCGGCGTCCGGCGGCGTGAAGCTGGTCGTCAACCCGAAGAAGATCAAGTCGCTGGCGGACGTCAAGGGCAAGAAGATCGCGACGCCTCAGCTGGGCAACACGCAGGACGTGGCGTTCCTCAACTGGATCGCCGACCAGGGCTGGAAGGTCGACGCGCAGAGCGGCAAGGGTGACGTCACGGTCGTCCGCACCGACAACAAGATCACCCCGGACGCCTTCAAGGCCGGTTCCATCGACGGCGCCTGGGTGCCGGAGCCGACCGCGTCCAAGCTGGTCGCCGAGGGCGGCAAGGTGCTGCTCGACGAGTCCACGCTGTGGCCCGACAAGAAGTTCGTGATCACGAACATCATCGTGTCGCAGAAGTTCCTCAAGGAGCACCCGAAGGTCGTCGAGGCGGTCCTCAAGGGCTCGGTCGAGACCAACAAGTGGATCAACGCCAACCCGGACGCGGCGAAGACGTCGGCCAACAAGCAGCTGGCGATCGACTCCGGCAAGGCGCTGCCCGACGACGTTCTCAACTCGGCCTGGTCGTCGATCAAGTTCACCGACGACCCGCTGGCCTCCACCCTCAACACCGAGGCCCAGCACGCCGTCAAGGCCGGTCTGCTCACCGACCCGCTGCTGAAGAACATCTACGACCTGACGATCCTCAACAGGGTGCTGAAGGCCGACGGCCAGAGCCCGGTCGACGCCGCCGGTCTCGGCAGCAGCTGACCCCGGTCCCGACGAGTTCCCAGGAGGTGACGACCATGGCCACGACCACGACACTCGCCAAGGCCGACGAGTCGGTCGAGTACGCGGCACGCCTTGAGCATGTCTCGAAGTCCTTCGCGACCCCGGGCGGGCAGCAGCTCGTCCTGGACGACATCACCCTCGATGTCGCGCCGGGTGAGTTCGTCACCCTCCTGGGGGCCTCGGGCTGCGGCAAGTCCACGCTGCTGAACCTGGTGGCGGGGCTCGACCGGCCCACCGCGGGCTCCATCGCGACGGACGGGCGGCCCGCCCTGATGTTCCAGGAGCACGCCCTCTTCCCGTGGCTGACCGCGGGCAAGAACATCGAACTCGCCCTGAAGCTCAGGGGGGTTCCCAAGAACGACCGCCGCGACAAGGCCGAGCAGCTGCTCGAACTGGTCCGGCTGAAGGGCGCGCACGGCAAGCGCGTCCACGAGCTGTCCGGCGGCATGCGCCAGCGGGCCGCGCTGGCCCGTTCGCTCGCCCAGGAGAGCAGACTCCTGCTGATGGACGAGCCGTTCTCGGCCCTGGACGCCATCACCCGCGACGTGCTGCACGACGAACTGACCCGGATCTGGGAGGAGACGGGCGTCTCCGTCCTGTTCGTCACGCACAACGTGCGGGAGGCGGTACGGCTCGCCCAGCGGGTGATCCTGCTGTCGTCCCGGCCGGGCCGGATAGCCCGCGAGTGGGAGGTCGGCATACCGCAGCCGCGCCGTATCGAGGACGCGCCGGTGGCCGAACTGTCCCTTCAGATCACCGATGTACTGCGTGGGGAGATCCGCCGTCATGGCCAGCACTGAGACGACGCCGGCCAAGGACGCCGGAAGCGTCGAGGCCGGCCTCGACGCCCTGGAGACGACGGCCACCAGCCGCCCGACCCTCCGCCAGACCTTCACCAGCAAGATCCTGCCGCCGATCATCGCGCTCGCCGTGGTCCTCGTGGTCTGGACGCTGCTGGTGCCGGTCGTCGACGACCCGTCCAAGCTGCCCTCGCCCGCGGCGGTCGGCGACGCGTTCAAGGACGCCTGGCTCAAGGGCGACCTGCTGGGCTACATCTGGACCAGCGTCAGCCGCGGCCTGCTCGGCTTCCTCTTCGCCCTCGTCATCGGCACCCCGCTGGGGCTGCTGGTGGCGCGGGTGAGGTTCGTGCGCGCGGCGATCGGCCCGATCCTGTCCGGCCTCCAGTCGCTGCCGTCGGTGGCGTGGGTGCCGCCGGCCGTGATCTGGCTGGGCCTGAACAACTCGATGATGTACGCCGTGATCCTGCTCGGCGCGGTCCCCTCCATCGCCAACGGCCTGGTGTCCGGCGTCGACCAGGTGCCGCCGCTGTTCCTGCGGGCCGGGCGCACCATGGGCGCGACCGGCGTCAAGGGCATCTGGCACGTCGTGCTGCCGGCCGCCATGCCCGGCTACGTGGCGGGGCTCAAGCAGGGCTGGGCGTTCTCCTGGCGTTCGCTGATGGCCGCGGAGATCATCGCGAGCTTCCCGGACCTCGGCGTGGGCCTCGGCCAGCTGCTGGAGAACGCGCGCACCGCCAGTGACATGGCGATGGTGTTCGAGGCCATCATCCTGATCCTGTTCGTCGGCATCGCGATCGACCTGCTGATCTTCAGTCCGCTGGAGCGGTGGGTGCTGCGCAGCCGCGGCCTGCTGGTGAAGAGCTGAGGTCCATGCGTACGAAGCCCGTTCTCCTCGTCATCGCCCACGGCAGCCGCGATCCGCGGCACGCGGCGACCGTCCATGCCCTGGTGCGCCGGGTGCGGTCGCTGCGGCCCGGGCTGCGCGTGGAGACGGGCTTCCTGGACTTCAACATCCCGTCCGTGCACGCGGTGCTGGAGTCCCTGGCGGCGGAGGGCGTCCGTGACGTCGTGGCCCTCCCCCTGCTGCTGACGCGCGCGTTCCACGCGAAGGCGGACATCCCGGCGGTGCTGCGGGACGCGCCGCCCCGGCTGCGGATCCGGCAGGCGGAGGTGCTTGGCCCCTCCCCGCTGCTCCTGTCGGCCCTGGAACGGCGGCTGTACGAGGCGGGGCTGACCGCCGCCGACAAGTCCTCGACCGGGGTCGTGCTGGCCTCGGCCGGGTCCTCCGACCCGGAGGCGATCGCGGTGATCGCGGACATCGCGCGGGAGTGGCGGCACACCGGCTGGTGCGCGGTGCGGCCCGCGTTCGCCTCCGCGTCCCTGCCCCGCACCGAGGACGCGGTGCGCGAACTCCGGGAGCTGGGCTGCGCCCGGGTCGCGGTGGCGCCGTACGTCCTGGCTCCCGGCTTCCTGCCGGACCGGATCGCGCGGGGCGCGGCGGAGGCGGACGTGCTGGCCGAGGTGCTCGGCCCGGCGCCGGAGGTGGCGCGGGTCCTGCTGGAGCGGTACGACGCGGCGCGCACCCCGGCCCTGGCGGCCGTGGGGGCCTGAGCGAGAGGCCTGGTGTTCGCGGTCCGGCGCTCCCCTGTCCGTCGGACCGCGAACAAGCCGGCCCGCGGGCGGGCACACCTACTTCTGCGTCGCGTCCGGCAAACGCGTCACACCAGGGGGCATCGGTTCGCGCGAACCGCCGCGCCGTCGTGGCTGATCGCGCAGTTCCCCGCGCCCCGAAAGGGGCGCGGGGAACTGCGCGAGCGACCCCCACGGCGCCGCACGTGACCGGATCCCCGTCTCAAGTGGTGGTGGAGGCGGCCTCACCGGCGAGCCGGGCGAGTTCCCCGACCGGCATCGAACCGGGTGCCCGGCGCTCGCGTGCGAAGGCGTTGGCGAGGTGCTGGAGGAGGTCGTTGAGCGGGGTGGGTACGCCGTGCAGGCGGCCCAGCAGGACGATCTCGCCGTTGAGGTAGTCCGCCTCGATGGTGCCGGTACCCCGGCTGAGCGACTGCCAGGAGGAGCCGCCGCCGCGCGGGGCGCCCGCCAGCGGGACCAGGTCCACCTTGTGGCCGCGCAGCGCCTTCTGCTCCTCGACGCTCGCGTAGGCGATCCCCGCGGCGTCGAGCACGGCCTCGCCCTCGGCGCGCACGCTGGCGAACAGCGTCGTGGCCTCGTCGTCGGCGATGGGCCCGGCGACCGCCTCCAGCGCGTTGCCGAGGTTGGAGAGCAGCTTGGCGTACTGCCAGCGCGCCACGTCGGGCACGACCGGCGCCTCGAAGTGGGACTTCTCCAGGTCGGCGGCGACCAGCCGGGCGGTCGCGTCGGTGCCGTGCGGGTGGCGGCCCAGGTGCAGCATGCCGGTGAGCGGGGCGCCGCCGGCGGAGACGGCGCCGGGTTCGACGAAGGTCGACGGCAGCCACACGCAGACCCCGTAGACGTGCCGGAAGGCGCGCAGGGCGAGCCGCTGGCCCTCCACGCCGTTCTGGGCGCAGAACAGGGGCAGCCGCTGCGCCGCCGTGCCACCGCCCGCGACCGGCGCCGGCCCCCAGGCCTGGAGGGCGGTCACGGTGTCCTGGGTCTTGACGGCGAGGACGAGCACGTCGTCCGCCCGCAGCTCGCCCAGTTCCGCGGGCCCGGTGACGGCCTGGAGCCGGTAGGTGTACTCGCCGTCCGGCACCGTCAGCCGCAGCCCGCCGTCCCGCAGCGCCGCGTGGTGCGCGCCCCGTGCCACCAGGACGACCTCGTGTCCGGCGCCGGCCAGCCGCCCGCCGATCGCACCGCCGACGGCCCCCGCTCCGATGATGATGTAGCGCATGGGAGGAGCCTCGCACAGCGGTGGCCCCCGTCCCGGGGCAGGGTCGCGGCGGCGGGCGGTCACGCTCCCGGGGCCGTCAGCTCCACCAGTTTGACCACCGTGTTCCAGTTCCGGGTGGTGGCGGTCAGCCCCTTGTGGATCCGGGGCCGGGACAGCGCTTCGGCGAGCTTGGAGCGGCCGAGGCCGTCCGGGGCGTACAGGTACAGGGCGCGGTCGCCGAGCCGGAACTCCTCGGGGAGGTGGGCGGCCGGGTCGATGTCGGTGTAGCGCTCGGCGGTGACCGGTGCGGAGAGGTATGTGACGTGCAGTTGCTTGGCCGCCAGGTCGGCGGCCGGGAACGGGCAGTCCGCCTCGACCGCCTTGAGGTAGGCGTGGTCGCGGACGAGCACGTCGACGGAGAAGCCGAACCGCTCCTCGATCGCCCCGGTCAGCTCGGCGGCCAGGGACTCGGCGTCCCCTCGGGCGGTGCTGAAGACGGCCTGTCCGCTCTGCAGGTAGGTCTGGACGGAGTCGTACCCGAGTCCGGTCAGGAGCGCGCGCAGTTCGGCCATCGGGAGCTTCTTGTTGCCGCCCACGTTGATCCCGCGGAGCAGCGCCGCATACGTCGTCATTCGAACACCTTAGAACGGCCGTCGTGCCCCGTGGGGGATGGCACGACGGCCGTGCCGGGCATGCCGGACTGCCCGAAACTCTGGCCGATCGGACCGGTCCGGATCAACTCCTACACGCACCTGTGACTTGTTCAACAAGGTTTCGTAATCACAAACGGGATCCGCGTCGTCGGAAGGGACGTCCCTGATCATCACCCCCGAGATGGGTGGATAGATGTAAGGGCCCGACATCCTCCCAGGCGACGAGAGACGGCCGCCGGACTTCACCGGGCAGCACGAGGAGTCGGTCTTATTCGGCCCATACCTTCGAATCGAACGAAGGAAGTCGGAAGAGACCGTGGCGGCCGGGGCCGTCACCGCACACGAGGGGGCATTCCCGTCATGGATCCCGTCATGGGGAACGGAGAGGCGCGGGTGCGGGGGCTGGCCGCCCGGGCCGGCGGCTGGAGCGCCCGGCACCGCTGGGCCGCCGTCGGCATCTGGGTGCTGTTCGTCGTCCTGGCCATGGGGCTCGGCTCGGCCGCAGGACGGGTCGACGTCGACGAGAGCGACCAGCTCAAGGGCGAGACCCACACCGCAGCGAAGATCATCGCCGACGCGGACATCAAGGAACCGGCCAGCGAGACGGTCCTGATCCAGTCCAGGAACCCGTCGCTCAAGGCCACGGACACCGCGTTCAAGGCCGCCGTCACGGATGTCGTGAGGGCCGTCGACGGCACCGGCAGGGTCACGGACGTCACCTCGCCGTACGTCACCGGGACGATCTCGAAGGACGGCCGCAGCGCGCTCGTCCAGTTCGACATGCGCGGCGACTCCGAGACCGCCGGCGACCGGGTGCAGCCGGTGCTGGACGCCGTGGCGGGGGTGCAGAAGGCGCACGGCACGCTGCGGATCGAGGAGATCGGCGGCGCCAGCATGAACAAGCAGTACGACGACGCCTTCGGCAAGGACTTCCAGCGGGCCGAGTACTCCGCCGTGCCGGTCGCCTTCGGCATCCTGCTGATCGCCTTCGGCGCGCTGGTGGCGGCCCTGCTGCCGGTAGGTCTGGCGATCACCGCGATCATGGCGACGATGGGCCTGATGGGCCTGGTCAGCCATCTGCAGCCGATGAGCGACACCGCCAACTCCGTGATGCTGCTGGTCGGCATGGCGGTCGGCGTCGACTACTGCCTCTTCTACCTGCGCCGGGAGCGCGAGGAGCGGGAGGCCGGACGGGGCGCGGACGCCGCGCTGCGGATCGCCGCCGCCACCAGCGGCCGGGCGATCATCGTCTCCGGTGTCACGGTGTGCGTGGCGATGGCGGGCATGCTCTTCACCGGCCTCGCCGAGTTCGAGGCGATGGGCCTGGCCTCCCTGATGGTCGTCGCGGTCGCCATGGTCGGCTCCGTGACGGTGCTGCCCGCGCTGCTCTCCCTGCTGGGCCACCGGGTGGAGAAGGGTCGTATACCGTTCCTGCGCCGCCGCAAGCGGGCCCACGGGCCGTCCGAGAGCCGCTTCTGGACGGCCGTGCTGCGGGGCGTGCTCGCCAGGCCGCTGGTCTCCGTGCTCGTCGCGGTGGGCGCGCTGCTCGCGGTCGCCGCTCCCGCCCTCGGCATGAAGACCTCACAGCTCACCCTGGACCAGGAGTTCGGGCACTCACTGCCCATCGTGGGGACCTACGACCGGCTCAACCAGGCCTTCCCCGGCGGCTCCGAACCCGCCGAGGTGGTCGTCAGGGCGAAGGACATCAACTCCCCCGAGGTCAGGCAGGCGCTGACCGACTTCAAGGAGCGGGCGATCAGCTCGGGCGCCTCGCGCGGCCCGGTCGACATCAAGCTGCACGACGCCCAGAACGTCGCCCTGGTCACCGTGCCGCTGGTCGGCGGCTCCGACCTCGACAAGGCCGGCAAGAGCCTGCAGAAGCTGCGCGACGAGGTACGGCCGGCCACACTCGGCAAGGTCGACGGGGTGCAGGCGCCGATCACCGGAAACGTCGCCGGCAACCAGGACTTCAACGACCAGCTGCTCGGCTCGGTCGTGCCGGTCTTCGCCTTCGTGGTCGTCTTCGCCTTCCTCCTGATGCTGCTCTCCTTCCGCTCGCTGACGGTCGCGGTCACCTCGATCGTGCTCAACCTGCTCTCGGTGGGCGCCGCCTACGGCATCCTCGTCGCCGTCTTCCAGCACGGCTGGGGCGCCTCGCTGGTGGGCGCGGAGGGCGTCGGCGCGATCGTGACCTGGCTGCCGCTGTTCCTCTTCGTGATCCTGTTCGGCCTGTCCATGGACTACCACGTGTTCGTGGTCTCCCGGATCCGCGAGGCCCGGCTGCGCGGCCGGTCCACGAGGGACGCGATCCAGCACGGCGTGGTCACCACGGCCGGGGTCGTCACCAGCGCCGCCGTCATCATGGTCGCCGTGTTCGCGATCTTCGGCACGCTGTCCATGCAGTCCATGAAGCAGATGGGCGTGGGCCTGGCGGCCGCGGTCCTCATCGACGCGACCGTCATCCGGGGCGTGCTGCTCCCGGCGGTGATGGCCCTGCTCGACGAGCGCAACTGGTACCTGCCTAGCTGGCTGCGGTGGCTGCCCGACCTGACGCACGACGAGTCGCCGGAGGCGGTGGCGCCGCCGGCCGGCCGGGACGAGCAGGACCGGCTTCCGGTCTGAGCCGTCCGGCAACAGGTGCGGCAACACCCTTCGACACAGGGTCCGTTGGTCTCCGGGGGAGCCAACGGGCCCTGTCCCGTGCGGGCCTCAGCGCTGGTAGCGGGCGAGCACCAGGTTGCCGTCCTTCTCCAGGCGGTGGCGGAGCTCGCCGAGGCCAATGGCGCCGCTGTAGTACTCCTGGAGGGCCGGGGTGGCCACCTTGTCCTTCCACTCGGGGTAGCCGCGAACCGTCTGGGCGGGGGCCGGGCTCAGGTACCCGGCCAGGGCGGTGCCGGTGGCCCAGCCGTACTTTGCGGTGTGCAGGGCGGGGTCCTGGAGGGCCTGAGTGCCGGTGGGCAGCATCCAGTCGCCGAGGGCGAGCCGGACCATGTTCTCCGGCCGCAGCAGGAAGTCGATGAACTCGGCGGCCTCTTTCTTGTGCGGGCTGTCCGCGGCGACGGACAGCGTCTGCGGGCTGACGCCCTGGGCGAGGCCGTCGGCGCCGGCCGGGGCGGGCAGCACCTCCCACTCGAAGCCCTTGGGTGCCTGCTGGACGATCTGCTGACGGTAGGAGAAGCCGAGCGGGACCATCGCGTACTTCCCGCCGAAGAAGCCCGGCAGGGTGTCCGAGCCGCCGCTGCCCAGGGTGGAGCCGGGTGCGCTGTGGTCGACGTCGACCTGGTCGTGGACCGTGCGCGGCACGACCTGGTCGGCGGCCCCGAACCGCACGGTCACCTTCCCGTCGGCGCCCCGGTGGAAGAGCCGCCCGCCCGCCGACAGCGACAGGTTGAGCGTGGCGGAGACGGGTTCCTTGAGCGGCCAGGCGACGCCGTACCTGCCGTCGCCGCTGAGCCGCTCGGTGATCTGCCGGAACTCGGTCCAGGTCCAGGGGTGTTCGGGGGTGGGTATGCGCACGCCGGCCTTCGCGAGCCAGGTCCTGTTGGCGATCAGCACCCGCGGCTCCTGGAGGAAGGGCACGCCGTAGATGCCCTTGCCGAAGGTGGCGGCCTGCCAACTCCGCTCCGGTATGTCGGACTTGAGGCGAGCCGACAGCAGGCCGGTCAGGTCGGCGAGGTAGCCGCCGTAGGCGAAGTCCGCGAGGTCGTCGGAGGCGTCGTGGATGACGTCCGGGGCCTCACCGCCCTCGAAGGAGGTGAGCAGCTGGTCGTGGACGCTGTCCCAACTGCCCTGGACGTACTCGACCTTGACGTCCTCGTGCGTGGCGTTCCACTCCTTCACCAGCTCCTTGTTGGCGGCGACCGACTCGTCCTGCCAGGCCAGGGACTGGAACCGGAGGGTGACCGGTCCGCCGGTCCGGGACCCGGAGGTGCAGCCCGCGAGCAGCAGGAGGAGTACGACGGCCGCCGTGCCGATCCTGGTGCGCATCAGCTCTTCACCGCCCCGGCGAGCATCCCGCCCGTGATCCGCCGCTGGACGAGCGCGAAGACGACCAGCGAGGGCAGGGTGGCGAGGAAGGCGGCCGCCGCCAGCGGGCCCAGGTCGGCCACGCCCTCCGCGCCGATGAAATGGGTGAGGACGACCGGCAGGGTCTGTTTCTCCGGTGTCTTCAGCAGCACCAGCGCGAAGAAGAACTCGTTCCACGCGGTGACGAAGGCGAACAGCCCGGTCGCCACGATCCCGGGCGCCAGCAGCGGCGCCGTCACCGACACCAGCGTCCGCAGCCGCCCGGCCCCGTCGACGGCCGCCGCCTCCTCCAGCTCGACGGGCACCGCCCGGACGTAGCCGACGAGCATCCACAGCGCGAACGGCAGCGCCCACACCACGTACACCAGGACCAGGCCGAACAGTGAGTCGATCAGCCGCAGGTTCTTCAGCACCAGGAACAGCGGGATGATCACCAGGACGAAGGGGAACGCCTGGCTGACCACCACCCACCCGGTGGCCGCCCGGGAGAGCGCGGTACGCCGCCGGGCCATGACGTACGCCGTCGGGGTGGCGAGGAGGACGGCGATCAGCGCGGCACCGAGCGCGGCGAGCAGGGAGTTGAGGCCGGCCCGCAGCAGGGGCTGTTCGTCGAAGGCCTGGCGGAAGTTGGCCAGGGTGGGGTGCCGGGGGATCCAGGTGGGGTGCAGACTGCCCAGCTCCTGCGGCGACTTGAAGGCGGTGGAGAGCAGCCACAGGAGCGGGAAGGCCAGGAAGACGAGATAGCCGAGCAGGGCCGCGTACTGGCCGGCGCGGGCTGCGGTACGGGTCCTCACGCGTCCTCGCCTCCCCGCAGCCGGCCCGTCAGGAAGACGGCGAGCAGCACCGCGATCACCGCGACCATCACACAGCCCATCGCCGCCGCGTACCCGAACTGGCCGTAGCGGAAGGCCTCTTCGTAGGCGAAGAGCATCGGCAGCCGGGTCTTGCCGCCGGGCCCGCCGTTGGTCAGGACGTAGACCAGGGCGAAGGAGTTGAAGTTCCAGATCAGGTTGAGCGCGGTGACGGCCAGCGCGATCGGTCTCAGGGCGGGCCAGGTGACGGTGCGGAAGCGGCGCCAGGCGCCCGCGCCGTCCACCGCCGCCGCCTCGTGCAGTTCGCGCGGGGTGTTCTGGAGCCCGGCGAGCAGGGCGACGGTGGTCTGCGGCATCCCGGCCCAGACGCCGACGACGATCACGGCGGGCAGGGCGGTGCCGAGGCCGCTGAGCCAGTCCCGGCCGTCGCCGAGGCCGAGGTCGTGCAGGGTCTCGTTGAGGACTCCGGCGTCCGGGTTGTAGACCAGCCGCCAGATGATGCCGACGACGACCTCGGGCATCGCCCACGGCACGATCGCCAGGGCACGGGCCAGCCAGCGCAGCCGTAACTCCTGGTTGAGGAGGAGGGCGAGGCCGAGAGCGAGCAGGAACTGGGGCACGGTCACCCCGACGGCCCAGACCAGGCCGATCCGGAACGACTCCCAGAAGAGCGTGTCGTGCAGCAGGTCCCGGAAGTTGAGGCCGCCGATCCACCGGGTCGCCGCGGTCCGGCCCGACTGGGCGTCGGTGAAGGCCAGCAGGATCCCGTAGAGCAGCGGGCCGACGCTCAGCACGAGGATCGGGATCAGGGCGGGCAGGACCAGGAACCAGGCACCGTGGCCGGTGACCCGTGCGGCGGCCGGCCGCCTCGTACTCGCCACGTCGGTAACCAATGCCACGTCATCCCCCTTTGCGCGGCCCGGTCGGGCCTGGACATGGTCGTGAAGGCGGGTTGTCCCGTCAAGGCACCGCGCACACCGTCCGACCTCGCCGGATGCGAGACTGACCGCCGGATGGCGAGAAGACGACGCCGTGTGCACCCGCACAGCGGCGGCTACCCGGGCATCGGCGAAGGACACGGAGGCGGGCGATGGACGAGGCAAGGGCGCGGGACGTACTGGCGGCGGCGGGGGTGCTGCCCGGCGCGGCGGCCGGCGCCTCGCTCCTGGCCCTGGGCGAGAACGCCGTGTTCGCGGCCGGTGACCTGGTGGTGAAGGTCGGCCGGGACGCCGAACTCCTGGACCGGGCCCGGCGGGAGCTGGACATCGCCGGGTGGCTGGCGGAGGCCGACGTGCCGGCCGTACGCGCGGCCGAGCCGAAGGCGCTGCTCGTCGACGGCCACCCGGTGACGGTGTGGCACCGGCTGCCGGATCCGGTGCGGCCGGCCGAGCCACGGGATCTGGCCGAACTGCTGCGGACCGTGCACGCACTGCCCGCTCCGCCCTTCGCGTTGCCGCCCCGCGAACTCCTCGGCGGTGTGGAGCGCTGGCTGCGGCTGGCCGGCGACGCGGTCGACCCCGCCGACGCGGCATACCTGCGGGAGCGCCGGGACGGCTTCGCGACGGCCGCGGCCGCGCTGACGCCCCACCTGACGCCGGGGCCGATCCACGGGGACGCGCTCCCCCGCAACGTGCACGTCGGCCCGGACGGCCCGGTCCTGGTCGACCTGGAGACCTTCTCCTCCGACCTGCGCGAGCACGACCTGGTGGTGATGGCCCTGTCCCGGGACCGCTACGGGATGCCGGCCGAGGCCTACGACTCGTTCACCGAGGCCTACGGCTGGGATGTACGCGAGTGGAAGGGGTGCGGCGTGCTCCGCGGCGCCCGGGAAACGGCGAGCTGCGCCTGGGTCGCCCAGCATGCGCCCAGCAACCCCAAGGCCCTGGCGGAATTCGAACGCCGGGTGGCATCCCTACGGGAGGGCGACGAATCGGTGCGCTGGTACCCCTTCTGACCGCGCTCACGCGCCCCGTAAGGGGCGCGGGGAACTGCGCGACCAGCCCCCACCGGCCCGCGCGGAACGAACCACCCGACCGGCCCGGCACTCAGACGGCGTCGACAAGCTCCCGCAGGGGCCACGCCCCGTCCACCACCGCGTCGGCCTCCCCCTTGCGCCGCAGGAACTGCTGGAAATCCGCCGCCCACTCCGCGTACCACTCCACCTGGCGCCGGTGCAGCTCCGCCGGCCCCAGCGCCGCGATCTTCGGATGGCGTTCGGCTATCGCACCGGCCAGGCGTGCCGCGGCGAGCGCGTCGGCCGAGGCGTTGTGGGCGGCGGCGAGGGTGATGCCGTACTCGGCGCAGACCGCTTCGAGGTTCCGCTTGCCGCGGCGGTAGCGGTCGACCCAGCGGTCGATGGTGTACGGGTCGACGACCGGCGCCGGGTCGAGGCCGCCGAGGCGGTCGGAGAGGGACGGGAGTCCGTGCCGGCGCAGCTCCGCCGAGAGCAGGGTGAGGTCGAAGGTCGCGTTGTAGGCGACGACCGGGACGCCGGTCTTCCAGTAGCCGGTGAGGACGTCCGCGAGGGCGTCGGCGACCTGGTCGGCCGGTCTGCCCTCGGCCGCCGCCCGCTCGTTGCTGATGCCGTGCACCGCCACCGCGTCGGCCGGGATCTCGACGCCCGGATCCGCCAGCCACTCGCGGCGGCCCAGTTCCTGCCCGGCCCTGACCTCGATCACGGCCCCCGTGACGATCCGTGCCTCGCGCGGATCCGTACCCGTCGTCTCCAGGTCGAAGCCGATCAGGAGCTCCTGGTGCCAGCCCATGGGCGGCCCCCCTTCTTGGTGGTGCTTTCCCCCAGTGGTCTCCACCCTCGCATGCGCCACTGACAATCAGACGACCACGTTCCGCTTACCGGCGCGGCAGGGGCACACGCACGCGTCAGGACACCGGGCGCGAATCCGCCCAAGCCGTCTCGAACTCCTCGCGATAGGTCGGAAAGAGTCCCGTTTCCACCACGTCGTCCGACTTGACCACCTTGCTGCCGTTGCGCAGCACCAGCACCGGTGACTCCATCCCCCGCGCCCCGCGCAGGTAGGACTGGATGATCCCGACACCGTCGGCGCCGTCGCCGTCCACCAGGTAGGCGGAGAAGCGCGGGGTGTCGTCGTACACCTGGATCTCGAAGGCGCCCGGGTCGCGCAGTCGCGAGCGGACGCGGCGCATGTGGAGGATGTTCATCTCGACCGAGCGGGCCAGTTCGCCGCGTTTCATCCCGAGCTCGCGCTCGCGGCGCTTGACCGCGCTGGAGGCGGGGTTGAGGAAGAGGAGGCGGACCCGGCAGCCGGTCTCGGCGAGGCGGACCAGGCGGCGGCCGGAGAAGTTCTGCACGAGCAGGTTGAGGCCGATGCCGATGGCGTCGAGCCGGCGGGCGCCGCCGAACAGGTCCTCGGCCGGGAACTGGCGCATGAGGCGGACCCGGTCGGGGTGGACGGCGACGACGTCCGCGTAGCGGTCGCCGACCAGGTCCTCCACGGCGTCGACCGGCAGCCGGCGCGCGGAGGGCACGTCGCCGCCCGCGCCGAGCATCTCCAGGAGCCGGGCGGAGGCGCGCTCGGCCTGGTCGAGGACGGCCCCGGACAGCGCCCGGTTGCGGGAGACGACGTTGCGCGTCACCTCCAGCTCGTCCAGGGCGAGTTCGACGTCCCGGCGCTCGTCGAAGTACGGCTCGAAGCACGGCCAGTGCTGCACCATCAGCTCGCGCAGCTGGGGCAGGGTGAGGAAGCTGAGCACGTTGTCGTCGGCGGGGTCGAGCAGGTAGCCCTTGCGGCGGCTGACCTCGCGGACCGCGACGGCCCGCTGGACCCACTCCTGGCCGGCCGGACCGGCCGCGGCGACCACCCACTCGTCGCCGTGGACGGGTTCGTAGATGGGCCGCAGCACGGCGGCCACGACCGTGCGCATCCGCTGTTCGACGAGGTTCAGCCAGATGTAGGCCCGGCCGGCCCGCTGGGCGCGCGTACGCACCTCCAGCCAGGCGTCGGCGTCCCACTCCAGCTCCGGTCCGATGGAGCCCGTGGCGTCCATCGGCCGGGCCAGGGACACCGCGCCGGGCGGGACGTCTGTGGAGTTCCCCTCGTGACCCTCGTCACCAGGGGGCAGCTCCAGGCCTCCCGAGCCCACCCGTGCACCGCCTTCCGCTCCCCCGAGCTCTCCCTGTGCCAACGATCAAGGAAGGGTACTCCGGGAGTGGTCGGCGGTGCAGCCGGATGGACAGGTCGTTTCTCAACTACCGTTTCCGGGCTGACCGTTCTGATCAGCGAGGGCGGCCGGAGTGAGCGGATTCATAGCGGTGACGTCCCGCGGGGCGATGGAGAAGCCCTGCCAGTGGACCGGCATCGGCTGCTGGTCCTCGTCGCGCGCGATGTGGTGGAAGCCGACGTTCACCCAGACCACGGGGTTGGTGAGGGTCTGCCCGTTGACGAACTTGTCGACGGTCTTGGGGTGTCCGGTCGCGCAGCCCGGGTTGTTGCTGGCGAACTGCTCGCACTTGTCGTACTGGGTGAAGTAGACGTCGTGCGAAGTGAACGGGTGGCCCGGGTACTTGCTGCTGGCGCCCCGGACGATCTCGTAGGACCGAGCGTGCCCGTCCTTGTTCTTGCCGACCGAGCTGACCACTCGCCACCAGCGCATGTTCTGGGCGTCACCGGCGAGTTCCTTGGTGACGTCGGTGCGGGTGGTCTTGTTGGTGGGGGCTTCCTGACCGCGCGCGGGGGCACTGACCTTCGAGTCGTACTGTTCGATGCGGCTCTTCGACGAGCCGTCGAGGTCGAAGTCGAGCTTCCAGAAGACGTTGTGCGCGTGGCTGGTGGCGTAGGCGTGGGCGCCCTTGCCGATCGGCCAGCCGCGGCCGTCGCCTGCGTCGTAGTCGTTCGGCGAAAGGCTGCCGGTGGCACCGACGTTCATGTTGACGGTGCCGTCGTCCTGGAACCGCCACTCGGTCATGTACTCGTACCAGCCGACCTTGTTGACCGTGTAGATCAACAGGTCCTTGCCCTGCTGCTGGTACACCCGGTTGCCGGTGTCGGCCTGCATCCGGTACGCGTGGCCGCGCGAACGGGTGGTGGTGCACAGGCCGTTGACGTTCGGGTGGGCCGGGTCCCAGGCCTCGGGGACCTTGACGGTCTTGATGGTGCCGCCGGGGCACTCGGCCGAGGCGAGCGGCACCAGGCCCTGGGCGAAGCCGAAGCCGGTCAGGTCGTCGTACTCGACGCTGCCGTCGTCGTAGGGGACGTCGATCTGGGCGAGGCGGGCGCTGGAGAGCACCTTGATCGGGGCGGACTCGCCCTTGGGCTGGTAGGAGATGTGCTCCAGGACCAGGCCGGCCTTGCTGTCGTAGCGCCAGCACATCCGCCAGGTGGTGCCGGTGGAGAGCTTCTGCTCGATGCGGTAGGCCGCGGAGCAGTCGGCGGCGGGCGCGGCGGCCTGCTTGGACTGGGCCACGGCGGGTCCGGCCGCGGTGGTGGCGCCGGCCGCCAGCGCGACCGCGGACAGGCCGACGGCGGCCGTCCTGCGGGCATGGCGGATTCTGGGCACGCGCGTGCTCGCGCGCAGGTTCACGTGCATGACGAAGTGACTCCTGGTACGGGAGATGCGGAGTGGAGAGGTGAACGGAGGGGCCGGCCGGGTCAGCCGCCGAGCTTCACGACCTTGCGCGCGCTCAGGTCGACGATGAGCGACCTGGCGTCGATCCACGGCCCGTTCTTCACCTTGGGGAAGAGCCGCACGCAGCGGTGTTCGCCGCACTTGTCGAGCGCGGCCGGCTGGGCGCCCGGAGTGGCGCGGTAGACCGCGCTGTTGAGCAGCAGCTGCTGCTCCGGGTCGGTCAGCGCGGAGCCGGTGGCGTCCTTGAAGTCCGCCTTCAGGCCCGCGCCGAGCGGGTCGGCGATCAGCACCTTGACCGCCTCGACGTTCTCGTCGTGGCTGAGCGGCGGCTGGACGCCCGTGCGGCTGGTGGTCTGCTCGACCTTGCCGGTGTCCAGGTTGACCGTCCGGGTGACGAGGGTGTCGTCCCGGTAGTCGTAGAACGTCACGTCCGCGCGCCGCGGCGCGTTCGAACTGTCCAGTTCGTTCGCGTTCGGCTCGGCCAGATCGACGCTGATCCGCTCCGGACCGCGCCGGCCCTCGACGTTCTCCCCGGCGCTGAACATCTGCTGGGACAGGGCGAGTTGTTCGACGCGCCTGGTCTCGTCGTCGGTCAACGGGTCACTGCCCGTGCCCTTCTTCCCCTCGGCCGGCGCCTGTTCCACCACACCCGGCTTGACGGCGTCCTGTCCCTGGCCCGCCTGCTGCCCGGCGACCGCGCCGGTCCCGTCGCTCCCTCCCGACTCGTTCGCCCCTGCCGTGCCCGGCAGGGTGATCCCGACCATCACGGCGGTCCCCGCCACCGCCAGTCCCGCACCGGCCACCACCTTGCCCAGATGGCGGTGCACTATCTTGCGCACATCTTCCCCCTACTCCCCCTTGGTCACAGGGAGTACGTGTATGCCCCACTGGTTCGGCACACTTCGCCACATGGGTCGCTGTGTGCACTGGTCGCCGGGTAAGAGGGGTGTAAGTCACATGGGGTTCCATTACTTTCGGGCAGACTCATGACCAAGGCGCCCCCGGGCGCGGGACACACCTGGAAGAGTCGACTTCATGCAGGTCTGGCCTGGAGAGGCATATCCGCTCGGCGCCACGTACGACGGCGCCGGGACCAACTTCGCGGTCTTCACGGAGGCCGCGGACCGAGTGGAGCTGTGTCTGCTGCACGACGACGGCTCCGAGACGGCGGTGGAACTGCGGGAGAGCGACGCCTTCGTCCGGCACGCCTACCTGCCGGGCGTGATGCCGGGGCAGCGGTACGGCTTCCGGGTGCACGGCCCGTACGACCCCGGGCGCGGGCAGCGCTGCAACTCGGCGAAGCTGCTGCTCGACCCGTACGCGAAGGCGGTCAGCGGATCGGTGCGCTGGGGCGAGGAGGTGTACGGCTACCACTTCGGCGACCCCGACAAGCGCAACGACCTGGACTCGGCGCCGCACACCATGACCTCGGTGGTGATCAACCCGTACTTCGACTGGGGCGACGACCGCCGGCCGCGCACCGAGTACCACCACACCGTGATCTACGAGGCCCACGTGAAGGGCCTGACCATGCGCCATCCGGGCCTGCCGGAGGAACTGCGCGGCACCTACGCGGGCCTGGCCCACCCGGCCGTCATCGAGCACCTGACGGCGCTCGGCGTCACGGCCCTGGAGCTGATGCCGGTCCACCAGTTCGTGAACGACCACCGGCTGGTCGACATGGACCTGAACAACTACTGGGGCTACAACACCATCGGCTTCTTCGCCCCGCACAACGCGTACGCCTCCTGGGGCGACCGCGGCCAGCAGGTCCTGGAGTTCAAGTCGGCGGTGCGGGCACTGCACGAGGCCGGCATCGAGGTGATCCTCGACGTGGTCTACAACCACACCGCAGAGGGCAACCACCTGGGCCCGACGCTGTCCTTCCGCGGCCTGGACAACCAGTCGTACTACCGCCTGACGGACGACCCGCGCTACTACATGGACACCACCGGCACCGGCAACTCGCTGCTGATGCGGTCCCCGCACGTCCTCCAGATGATCATGGACTCGCTGCGGTACTGGGTCACCGAGATGCACGTCGACGGCTTCCGGTTCGACCTCGCGGCGACCCTGGCCAGGCAGTTCCACGAGGTGGACCGGCTTTCGTCGTTCTTCGACCTGGTGCAGCAGGACCCGGTCGTCTCCCAGGTGAAGCTGATCGCCGAGCCCTGGGACGTCGGCGAGGGCGGCTACCAGGTGGGCAACTTCCCGCCGCTGTGGACCGAGTGGAACGGCAAGTACCGCGACACCGTGCGCGACCTGTGGCGGGGCGAGCCCCGCGCGCTGGCCGAGTTCGCGTCCCGGCTCACCGGCTCCTCCGACCTCTACCAGGACGACGGCCGCCGCCCGCTGGCGTCCATCAACTTCGTCACCTGCCACGACGGCTTCACCCTGCACGACCTCGTCTCGTACAACGACAAGCACAACCAGGCCAACGGCGAGGACAACCGGGACGGCGAGAGCCACAACCGGTCCTGGAACTGCGGGGTCGAGGGCCACACCGACGACCCCGCGATCCTCGAACTGCGCGAGCGGCAGATGCGGAACTTCATCGCGACGCTGATGCTGTCCCAGGGCGTGCCGATGCTCGGCCACGGCGACGAGTTCGCGCGCACCCAGCAGGGCAACAACAACGCGTACTGCCAGGACAACGAGGTGTCCTGGGTGGACTGGCCGGCTCCCGGGGACGACAGCGAGCTGCTGGCCTTCACCCGCGCGATGGCGCGGCTGCGCAAGGAGCACCCGGTCTTCCGGCGCCGGCGCTTCTTCCACGGCCGGCCGGTGGAGGGCACCCACGACGAGCTCTCCGACATCGCCTGGTTCACGCCGGAAGGCCATGAGATGGCCCAGCGGGACTGGGACTCGGCCCCGGCGTCGGCCCTCACGGTGTTCCTCAACGGCAACGCGATCTCGGAACCGGGCACGCGGGGGCAGCGGATCGCCGACGACTCGTTCCTGCTGATGTTCAACGCGTCACCGGACCCGCTGGACTTCGTGGTGCCGGTGAACCACGGCCGGCAGTGGGAGGTGGTGGTCGACACCGCGCAGGTGGAGCCGGTGCCACCCGGCCTGAAGGTGGACGGGGGCGAACGCCTGACGCTGGTGGGCCGCAGCCTGACCGTTCTGAAGAGGCCGGCGTAGGGATGCGCGCTCCGACGGGCTGTCGTACAAGTGCGGGCCGGTGGGGGGGCTGGTCGCGCAGTTCCCGCGCCTCTTCGGGGCGCGGTACCGCAGCCGGTGACACAGAAGCCGACCAGACGGGTACATAGGTCCGCATGACAGCCGAGCGAAGCACACCCACCGTCCCGACGGCCACCTACCGACTCCAGCTCCAGCCCGGCTTCCCCTTCGCGGCGGCCTCCGCGGCCGTGCCGTACCTCGCCTCGCTCGGTGTCTCCCACCTCCACCTCTCCCCCGTGCTGGAGGCCGTCCCCGGCTCCACCCACGGCTACGACGTCGTGGACCACGCGCGCGTGCGCGAGGAGCTCGGCGGTGAGGACGAGCTCCGCGCACTCGCCCGCACCGCTCGGGCACACGGTCTCGGCCTCGTCGTCGACATCGTGCCGAACCACATGGCGATGTCCCCCCGGCACAACCACGCCCTGTGGGAGGTGCTCCGGGAGGGCCCCAAGTCGCCCTACGCGCGCTGGTTCGACGTCGACTGGGAGGCGCAGGGCGGGCAGCTGCTGGTGCCGGTGCTGGGCGGGCCGGTCGGCGAGGTGCTCGGGCAGCTGGTGGTCGACGGGGACGTGCTGCGCTACCACGAGCACGCCTTCCCGCTCCGCGACGGCACCGCGGACCTGCCGCTGCCGGAGCTGCTGGACGCCCAGTGGTACCGCCCGGCGTGGTGGCGGCTGGCCCGCACCGAGCTGAACTACCGGCGGTTCTTCAGCATCTCGGAGCTGATCGGGGTACGGGTGGAGGACCCGGAGGTGTTCGGGGCCACCCACGGCAAGATCCTCCAGCTGCTGCGCGAGGGCGTGCTGGACGGGCTGCGCGTGGACCATCCGGACGGCCTCGCCGACCCCGACGGCTATCTCGCGAGGCTGCACGAGGCCACCGGCGGGCGCTGGACGGTCGTGGAGAAGATCCTGGCCGACGGCGAGCACCTGCCGGCCGGCTGGCCCGTCGCGGGGACCACCGGGTACGACGCCCTGCGGCACGTGGACGGCGTGTTCACGGATCCCGCGGGCGCCGGTGAACTGCTCGGCCGGTACCGGAGGTTCGCGGCCCCGCAGACGGACCGGGGCGGCGACTGGGCGGCCACGGTCCGGCGGGCGGCGTACAAGGTGATCACGCACGAGCTGGCGGCCGAGACGGACCGCCTGACACGGGCGGCCACGCGCGTGTGCGCGACGTCGCCGGATCCCGCCCTGCGCGACCGGGCGCCCTGGGCGCTGCGCACCGCGCTGCAGGAGCTGCTGGTGCGGCTGCGGGTGTACCGGCCGTACGCCTCGGGTGACGTGGCGGCCGTGGTCACCGAGGAGGCCGCCGAGGAGGCCCGGGGGGCCTTCGTGGTGCCCGCCGAGGGCGGGGCGGTGGACGTGGTGCGCGAGCTGCTCCTGACGGGGGACGGGCCGGGGCGCGCGGAGTTCCGGACGCGGTTCGCGCAGACCGCGTCGGCGCTGCGGGCCAAGTCCGTGGAGGACACGGCGTTCTACCGCTATGTGCCGCTGCTGTCGGCGACCGAGGTGGGCGGCGACCCGGGCGGTCCGGGTGTCTCGCCCGGCGACTTCCACGCGTACTGCGCGCGCGTGCAGCGCGACTGGCCGCTGACCGGGACGGTGGTGACGACGCACGACACCAAGCGCAGCGCCGACGTGCGGGCCGCGCTGGCGGTGCTGACGGAGGCCCCGGAGCGCTGGGCGGACGTGCTGGCCGAGGTGACCCGGGACGGGGAAGGGGTGCCGGACGCGCAGCTGGCCTGGGCGGCCTGGCAGACGGTGTTCGGGCTCGGCCCGGCGGATCCGGAGCGGGTCCGGGGAGCGCTGGTGAAGCACGTGCGGGAGGCGGGCCTGTACACGAGCTGGACGGAGCAGGAGCCGCCCTACGAGGAGGCGGTGGTCTCGTTCGTCGCGGCGGGGCCGTGCGGGCCGCCAGGAGAGCGCGTGGCGGCCTTCCGGGCCTCGCTGGGGCCGCACGTCCGGGCGAACGTGCTGGGCACGGCCCTGGTCCACCTGACGATGCCGGGGGTGCCGGACGTCTACCAGGGTACGGAGGGCGAGTACCGGGCGCTGGTGGACCCGGACAACCGGCGGCCGGTCTCCTTCCCGCCGGAGCGCCCCGGCGAGAAGGACGCGGTGACCGCGGCGGCGCTGCGGCTGCGGGCGCGGCGCCCGGAGGTCTTCGGCGACACGGCGACGTACGCGCCGCTGACCGCAGAGGGTCCGGCCGCGGCGCACTGTCTGGCGTTCGCGCGCTCCGGGGAGGTGGTCACGGCGGTGACCCGGCTGTCGCTGCGGCTGGCCGCCGCGGGCGGCTGGCGGGACACGGTCCTGCCGCTGCCGCCGGGCCGGTGGGCCGACGTGCTGGCGCCGGGGCGGGAGTTCACCGGGCACGCGCGCGTGGACGAGCTTTTCGAGGGACTGCCGGTGGCGCTGCTGGAGCGGGTGGGAGACGCCGGCTGACGGAAACCGACGTCGGAATTCACTCGTACGAGTGAATATGCGGCTGATCCGTCGGTTTGCTGAAACTTGCCGGGCGCCCGCCGCGTCGGTTATCGGCGCGCGGAGCCGTTCCGCGCCCCGTAGTGGCTTCGCACCCCTGTCGGCGCCGACGAGCCCCACCGGCCGACGACATATGCCTCTGGGCGCCCCCTGGAGCCTCCCCCGGGAGGTTCTTGACAGTTCACCTATGCCGTGCGGGACTGGGGAATGCGAAGCCGGGCGGACAAGTCGGGGGTGAGTCTCCTGCCGGAGCTGCGTTACCCCAGTGTTCCCGAACTCGAAGCCACCGCCCGGGCGCTGGCCGCTCACCGGCCCGGCCTGTGCACGTTGCGGCAGATCGGCCTCTCCCGCGCGGGCAGACCGCTGCACCTGCTCTCCGTCGGACACGCCCGGCGGGCGGTCCTGGTGGTCGCGGGTGCCCACGCCAACGAGCCGACCGGGGGCGGCACCCTCCAGGTGCTGGCCGAACGGGTGCTGCACGAGCGGGAGCTGCGGGCGGAGAACTCCTGGCACTTCCTGCTCTGCGCGGACCCGGACGGGGCGAGCCTGCACGTCACCCCGGCCCCGCGCAGCCTGTTCGACTACCACCTCGGCTTCTACCGGCCGGCCGGCCCGGAGCAGCCGGAGTGGTCGCCTTCGGTGCTGCCGCCGGACCGGCTGCCGCCCGAGACCCGGGCCCTGCTCGGGGTGATCGACGAACTGCGCCCCTACCTCCAGGTCACCCTGCACGGCACCGACCTGGGCGGCAGCTGGGTACAGCTGACGAGGGACGTGCCGGGGCTCGCCGAACCGTTCGCCAAGTCCGCGGCGGAGCTGCACATCCCGGTGGAGACGGGCGCCTCGGACGCCGCGGGCTGGCCGCACTCAGGGCCCGGGGTGCGGGTGATGCCGGGTCCGGAGACGGGGGTGGCGTACCCGAGCATGCCGGACGACGCACGGCACAGCACCTGGTACCACGCGCATCGGTACGGCGGTCTCACGGCGGTGGTCGAGGTGCCGATGTGGGCGAGCGACCTGGTCGACGACCCGGCACCGCACCCGGCACCCGCGGCGGCGATGCGGCGGCTGGCGCGCCGGCTGCTGCGGGACTCGCGGGAGGTGGAGCGGGTGCTGGCCGAGGCGCTGCCCCGGCTGGACGGCCTCGGCGGCCTGGACGGGCCGCTGCTGCGGGCCGCCCGCTGGGCGCTGGGGCTGATCCCCGGGCTTGCCGAGGACTGGATCCAGCGACCGCCGGTCGACACCACGATGGCGTACGTCGGCAGCGTGGACGCCTTCGGACGGCGGCTGCCGTTGCGGGCCGCGTCGATGCTGCTGCGGGTGCTGCGGGAGGCGGACGACCGCGCGGCGCCGCGGCTGGAGGAGCTGGTGGCCGCCTGGTGCGAGGCCTACGGCGAGCGTTTCGGGGCCCGCTGGGTGCCGTTGGAGCGCCAGGTGGAGCATCAGTCCCGGACAGTGCTGGCGGCCGCGCAGCACGCCCGTGAGCAGGCGGCGTGAGGTCCGGTCCGGGGCCGGGGCCGGGCCCCGGAGAGCCCGGCCCCCTCGGGGGCCTCCATGCCAGGTCCCCGAGGGCCGCACGCCGCCCCGGGGCTCAGTCGTCGAGGGCGAAGACCGGACCCGTCCGGGCCGCCATCTGGCAGGAGTTCGAGAACGTCTCGCGGTACTCGATCGGCCTGCCGTTCCACTCGCCGCGCGCCTGGGCGGTCACCGGGGCGTAGACCATCGGGCACATGGCGTCCTTGGCCGGGGTGATGCGGGTGACGTCACCGTCCGTCGCGGTGAGTTCGGCACAGGCCTCGGCCGCGCGGGAGTATCCCTGGGGCGGGTCGCACAGCAGGACGGCGCCGCGCGCGTCGCCGGACTGGTCCTCGCCCTGGGTGACGGTCAGGTACAGGTAGTCGCCGCCGTGCGCCACGCCCGGCGCCGCCTGGGCGGGGCCGGCGGCGAGAAGGGCGGCCAGGGCCAGCAGGGCACCACCGGCCGCTGTCGCTTTGCTGAGATGTGTCATTCCCCGTGCATCGGCACGGCGGGCTCGCTACCCCAGCCCGACTCACCCGATCGGGCAAGCCCGCGCATGTGGCGGTGCGCCAGTTCGAAGGCGCTGAGGACGATCCGTGTCTGGTACTCGGCCTGGCGCGCGACCGGGATCCAGCGGGCGCCGAGGGCGTCGTGGTAGTCCGCGCACCAGGTGTCGATCAGCCGGTCCAGGTCGGGCAGGGCGGCGGCCGGGTCGCGGCCTGTGCTGCGCAGGAGCTGGTGCAGCATCCCGGCGGTGCGCAGGGCCAGCCGGCGCCCGGCGATGCGCAGGGCGGCCAGGTGGGCGGAGCTGAGCGGCGGCAGCGGGCGGGCGCTGCCGGCGTCCGTGCCGGGGTCCCAGGCGTCGGCGAGGCCGGGGCAGACCAGCAGGTAGTCGTCGACGGGCGCGAGCAGCCGGGCCGCGTCCGGCGCCGCGGACAACTGCGTCCTGACCCGGGCCAGGACGCCGTCCAGGAGCTCCGTGTCGCGCCGCAGGGTCCGGCTGACGGAGCGCAGTGCCGCGTCCCGGTCGGCGGGCGGGGTGCCGTCCTGGACGGCGGCCACGCCCCACATGGGCGCCTCGACGATGGCGGTGACGGTGCCGTGCCGGTACGGGTGGAACCAGGTGGACTCGACGGCGGCCTCGGTGATGGCGGCGGCCAGGTCGCCCCGGCGGGGCGGCGGAACGCGGTAGACGGCCGGCCCCAGGGTGGGCCAGTACAGGGTGTCGTAGGCGCCGAGTTCGCGGGGGATGCCGAGCCGGGTCGCGGTGTGCGCGAGGCGCCGGTCGAGGCCGGGCAGCTCGCGGGTCAGCTCGACGAAGCCGCCGCCGACGTCGACGCCGTGCAGCGAGCACTGGAGGAAGGGCCGCAGCTCGTCCTGGAGGTCGAGCAGGGTCCGGGTCTCGGGCAGCGCGGCGGCGGCGGCCCCGTCGGGCAGCCACTCCGGCTGCTCCAGGAAGCCGGGCCGGAAGAAGTTCCGGAAGTAGTGGCCCAGGGTGTACGGCCCGGCCAGCCAGCCCTCGTTGCGCCGTGAGCCGTCGGGGTCCAGGCACAGCAGCAGGTTCCAGGTGGCGTCGGCGTCCTCGGTCAGCCTCCGGTCGGCGAGGACCCGGTCGGCGAGGCGCAGCACGGTGGCGCCGCCGACGGGCTCGTTGGCGTGCGGTCCTGCGACGACGAGGACGTGACGGGAGCCGTGACCGATGGAAAGCAGCCACATCGGGATGCCCGCGCGGGAGGTCCCGGCCCTGCGCAGCCGGGCGTCCCGGGGGCGGTCGGCGGCCAGCACGGCCGCCCGCGAGGCGAGCTCCTCGACGGACGGGTAGCGGAGGAGGGGCGGCAGGTCACACCTCCACTGAGCGGCGCCGTCGGTTCACATGGTGTGCATGGTGTACGCACAGTCAGTCACGACTCGGAAGGTACGTCAACACCGCGACGGACAAACACTTTTCGGCCATCGCGCGGGAGGCGTCCAGGTGGCGGTGACCGGCGCGGGACTCGGCCCGTGACCCGGCCCGTGGCTCAGTCGCTCGCGAGCCGGAAGGCCATCCGGCCGAACGCGACCTGGTCGCCCTCGCGGACGACGGCGGCGCCGGTCACCCGGCGGCCGTTCACGGTCGTGCCGTTGGTGGAGCCGAGGTCCCTGAGGACCCACAGGCCGCCCTGGTGGCGGAGTTCGGCGTGCACCCGGGAGACCGTCTCGTGGTTGAGCCGCAGCCCGCTGGCGGGATCGCGGCCGATGCGCAGCGGGTGGCCGTTGCCCGGGTGCGGCAGCAGCAGCTTGGGCAGCCGCTCGGCCTGCCAGGCCCGGCGCAGCCGCACGGTGAAGCCGGAGACGGCCTCGACGGTGCCGAAGAGCACGCGCGCGAAGCGGTTCTCCTGGGGCAGGTCGGCGGTGAGCGCGGCGAGTTCGTCGGCGCGGCGGGCGGCCAGCGCCAGCTCCATGCGGCGCACGAACGTGTCGTGCGACAGCCGTCCCATGGCGACGCCGTCACGCAGCACGCTCAGCGCCTTGTCGCGCTCCGCGTCGGACAGCCGCGCGGGGTACGTGTGGAACTCGAAGGACGACGTCACGCTGCCGATTCTGGGTCAGTGAACCCCGGGTGTCCAGAAAACGGGAAAACGGCCGTCACGCGCGCGTACGTACGACGACACCCGTTCCGCAAAGCCGGGATTCAAAGCGGATTGATCTCTTTTCACGGCACGATGGACGTACTACCTCACGATGAGCCAGACGAAGGGGACCGTCCGTGCAGTTCGAGGTGTGGGCACCGCAGGCAGACCGTGTGACGCTCCATTGCGACGGCGCCACGCACGCGTTGGAGCACGACCCGGAGCGGTCCGGCTGGTGGACCGGGGAGGCGGACGCCGAGGACGGCACGCGGTACGGGTTCGCCCTGGACGACGGCCCCGTGCTGCCGGACCCGCGCTCGCGCCGCCAGCCGGACGGCCCCGACGGGCTCAGCGCGGTGGTCGACCACGAAGCCCACGAGTGGCGTGCCGCCTGGCCGGGGCGGGTGCTGCCCGGCGCGGTGCTCTACGAACTGCACGTCGGCACGTACACCCCCGAGGGCACCCTGGACGCCGCCGCCGCCCGCCTCGGCCATCTGCGGGAACTGGGCGTCACACACGTGGAGTTGATGCCGCTGTGCCCGTTCCCCGGCCGGCACGGCTGGGGGTACGAGGGCGTCTCGCTGTGGGCGGTGCACGAGCCGTACGGCGGCCCCGAGTCGCTGAAACGCTTCGTCGACCGGGCCCACGAACTCGGCCTGGGCGTCGTCCTGGACGTCGTGCACAACCACCTCGGTCCGTCCGGCAACTATCTGCCCGCGTTCGGGCCGTACTTCACGGAGACGCACCAGACGCCCTGGGGCTCCGCCGTGAACCTGGACGCGCCCGGCTCGGACGAGGTGCGCGCGTATCTGCTGGGCAGCGCGCTGGCCTGGCTGCGGGACTACCGGATCGACGGGCTGCGCCTGGACGCGGTGCACACGTTGCGGGACACGCGCGCGTGCCACTTCCTGGAGGAGCTGTCGGCGGCCGTGGCCGCCCTGTCGGCCGAGTCGGGCCGTCCGCTGTTCCTCGTCGGCGAGTCAGACCTGAACGACCCGCGGGTCATCACCCCGCGCGCGGAGCACGGGTTCGGCCTGGACGCGCAGTGGAACGACGACTTCCACCACGCCCTGCACGCCGCGCTGACCGGCGAGTCCCAGGGCTACTACGCCGACTTCGCCCGCGCCCCGTTCGCCGCCCTCGCCAAGACGCTCACCGGGGGCTACTTCCACGACGGCACGTACTCCGGCTTCCGTGGCCGCCGGCACGGCCGTCCGCTGGACCGGGCGCGGGTGGCAGGGCACCGGCTGCTCGGCTACACCCAGACCCACGACCAGGTCGGCAACCGCGCCCAGGGCGACCGGCTCTCGGCGGCCCTCTCCCCCGGCCTGCTGGCCTGCGCGGCGACGCTGAGCCTGACCGCGCCCTTCACGCCGATGCTCTTCATGGGCGAGGAGTGGGCGGCCGGCACCCCCTGGCAGTTCTTCACCGACCACACGGACCCGGACCTCGCGGAGGCCGTACGGCGCGGCAGGCGGCGGGAGTTCGCGGCGCACGGGTGGGCCGCGGAGGACGTGCCCGACCCGCAGGACCCGGCGACCCGGGACCGGTCCTGCCTGGACTGGTCGGAGCCGGAACGCGAGCCGCACGCGCGCGTGCTGGCCTGGTACCGCCGCCTGCTGGCGCTGCGCCGCGAGCAGCCGGACCTCACGGATCCCGATCTCGCCGACACCAAGGTGGCCTACGACGAGGCGGCCCGCTGGCTGGCGTTCCGACGCGGGGACGTACGGGTCGCGGTGAACGCGGGCAAGGAGCCGGCCGCGATCCCGCTCGGCACCGGGCGGGTGGAGGTCCTGGCCGCCTGGGACAGCGTCGCCGCCCCGGACCCGGACGGGGTACTGCGGGTGCCGGGCGAGTCGTGCGTGGTGCTCACCCAGGCCTGACCCAGGCCTGACCCAGGCCTGACCCAGGGTTGCCGCTACAGCTCCTCGTCGTCCTCGGGCTCCTCGCGCAGTTCCGTCACCCGCTCCAGCAGGATCGCCTCCCAGGCGCGCCGGAGCTGGGTGCGCAGCAGCGGCAGGGGGCTGTCGTCGCGGCCTTCGAGGCGGTCGGTGAGGCGGATGACGGTGTCGCAGCGGGCCAGCCACAGGCCGCGCAGACACGGGCGGGCGCCGTAACCGGCGAGGGTCGCCGCGCGGACGGCCGCGCCGGAGCCGACCGCGAGGGCGAGCCCGGCGATGTCCTCGGCGGGGTCGCCGACCGCCGCGTCGGTCCAGTCGAGGACGCCGCGCACCCTGCCGTCGGCGCTGACCACCAGGTGCTCGCCCTTCAGGTCGTGGTGGGCCAGCACGGCCGTACCGGGCTGGGCGGCGAGCTGGGCGGCGCCCGGCGGGGTGAGCTGGAGCAGCCGGGCGGGGTCGAACTCGTCGGCGGCGGCGAGGCGTTCGGCGGCGGGCACGGCCATCCGGCGCAGCGCCTCCAGGGAACGCGGCGGGGTGCGCGGCACGCCGAGCGTCTCCGCCTGCCGTACCGGCACCTCGCGCAGTCCGGTGAGCAGCCCGGCCAGGTCCGCCTCGCCGACCGCGGAGACGTCGTGCTCCTCGGCCGTCCCCCCGGGGATCACGGTGTCCAGGGTGTACGTCAGCCCCGGTGCCCACTCGCCGTGCGCCACGCCGGCCGGGACCGCGACCGGCAGGTGCGGCCGCATCAGGTCGCGCAGGCGCAGTTCGCGGCGCTGGCGGACGGAGGCGTCCCGGTCGGGGGCGAGGCGCAGCACATGCCGGGTGCCGACCCACCAGGTGGAGTGTTCACCGCCCTCCGCGACGGGCCGCACGTCGGGGCCCGCGGCGCCGTCCGCGCTCTCCTTGAGCAGCGAGCGGACCAGTCGGCGGACGGTGTCCGCGGTGGGAGTCGGTGCCTGGGTCATGGATCGCGCCGTTGCCGTTCGGGATGGGGTAGGGGCGAATGGTGGGTGCCGGGGCCGGGTCGGTCAGCCCACGACGACCATCTCGCGGGTGGTGTTGTTGAAACGACGGCCGCCGTCCTCGGTCACCGTGACGATGTCCTCGATGCGCACGCCGAAGCGGCCGGGCAGGTAGATGCCGGGCTCCACGGAGAAGCACATCCCGGGCACGAGCGGCTGTTCCTCGCCCTCGATCATGTACGGCGGCTCGTGCGTGGTGACGCCGATGCCGTGGCCGGTGCGGTGGATGAAGTACTCGCCGTACCCGGCGTCGGCGATGACCGCGCGGGCGGCCCGGTCGACCTCCTGGCAGGCGGCGCCGGGGCGGACGGCTCGGAAGCCCGCCTCCTGGGCGGCGCGCACGATGTCGTGCACCTCGCGCTCCTCGGCGGTGGGCGGGCCGACGTGCACGGTGCGGGTGGTGTCGGAGCCGTAGCCGTCCTTGAGGCCGCCGAAGTCGAGGACGACCATGTCGCCGTCCTGGACGACCCGGTCGCCGACCTCGTGGTGCGGGTTGGCGCCGTTGGGTCCCGAGCCGACGATGGTGAAGTCGACCTGCTCGTGGCCGAAGCGGCGCAGCAGGTCGGCGAGGTCGTGGCCGACGTCGGACTCGCGGCGGCCGGCGAAGGGAACCTTGCGGATCTCCTCGAACGTCGAGTCCGCAGCCGCTCCGGCGGCGGCGAGGAGTTCCAGCTCGGCCGCGTCCTTCACGGCGCGGAGCATGGGCAGTACGTCGGTGAGGGAGGCGTAGGACGTGTCGGGGAGTGTCTTCTGCAGGCCCAGCAGGTGCATGGCCCAGGCGTTGTCGCTGATACCGAACCGGCCGTCCCTCGCGAGCAGGTCGGCGGTGACGGCGTAGGGGTCCTTGCCGTCGGTCCAGTCCCGCAGCGTCAGGACGTCCGCGCCGGCCGGCTTCGCGGCGTCGGGGGCCTCCAGGGTGGGGACGACCAGCACGGGGTCCCTGCCGGGGGCGAGGACGAGGAGGGTGAGCCGTTCGGTGACCGCGGTGGGGGTGTAGCCGGTGAGCCACACCATGTCGGGGCCGGGGGCGATCAGGAGGCCGGCGAGTCCGGCGTCCGCCGCGGTGTGCGCCGCACGCGCCATACGGGACTTGTAGTCGCCGGCGGTGAAGGGGGCGGCGGGGGTGGTGCCGGTCATCCAGGGCCTCCTTGCGCGGGTGACGGGGCCGTACGGGCCTCCGCATGCATCCTGCCGGGTGCGGCGGGGCCGCGCGAGCCGGTTTGGGCAGAGCCGCCGTCGCGGGTTGCGGTTGCGTTGCCGGTGCGGGTGAGTCGTGGCTGGTCGCGCAGTTCCCCGCGCCCCTGAAGGGGCGCACCTGCCGACCGGAGTGTCACGTCACGACGCCCGGCACCACCGTCAGCTGCTGGTAGCCACCGCTCGCGTGGCGCACGGTGAGTCTGGCTTCCTTCCCCGGGCGGGCGTCGGTCACCGCTCGGACCAGGTCGGCGGCGCTGTCGATCCGTCGGGCGCCGAACTGGAGCAGGACGTCGCCGCGCACCAGCCCCGCCGTGTAGCCCGGGCCCGGCACGTGGACGCCCACCACCAGCGCGCCCACCTTGTCTGCGTCCACGGCCTCCACGCCCAGGGTCGCGGCGGCCGTCGGCGAGGGGGTGGGGGTGGCCGGGGGTGCGGGGCGCGGGGTCGTCGGCGGGGTCTGGTGCCGTAGTTCGGCCAGTCTGCTCATGCCGATCACCGTGGCGCCGACCGTGCCGATGCCGACCCCGGACAGCACCAGGACCGTGCCGGCGCAGAGGCCGAACACCAGGGTTCTGATCCGACGGCCGCGCCGGCGCGCGGCGTGCGGGCGGTGGGCCGGGTCGGGTGGGGGGCTGTCCCCGCGCTCCTGACCGGGGATCGGTTTGGGACGCAATGCGGTCTGTTCCATGGTTCGCCTCCACCCCGAGCCCTACCCGGCGCACGCGGGCGCGACGAGACACGAACGAGTGAGACTGACCCCGGGTCAGGAGCGGGAAGCCTTAGGCCCGACCTGTGCCCCGGGAACCGTCGAGGAGGCTCGCCACCAGGTCCGCCGCCGCCCCTGCGGGGGTCCCGCCGTACACCAGTTCCACCCGGTGGACGAGGCGCGGTGCGGTGACGGGGACGGCTACCGTGCCGGGGACGCCGGTGGCCGTGCGCAGAGGGAGCAGCGTGAGGCCGTGTCCCGCGGCGGTCAGGGCGGTGAGGGTGCGGACGTCGGAGCCGTCGTAGCGCAGGGCCGGGCGGAAGGCGCCGCCACCGGTCGCGGTGCGCAACTGGCTCAGCGGCGGGGCCGCGTCGGGGGCGTCGAGCCAGCGGGCGTCGGCGAGGTCCGCGAGGCGCAGGCCGGGGCGGCGGGCGAGCGGGTGCCCGGCGGGAAGCAGGACGGCGACGGGTTCCTCGCCGGCGCCGTGCGCGGTCAGGGGCGCCACGTCGGGCACCCGCAGGGGGTCGCTGGGGGCGGCGAGGCCGTCGAGCAGGCCCAGGTCGGCGGTGCCGGTGGCCACCGCGGCCGGGATCCCGTCGCGGGGCAGGACGCGCAGGGTGACGCCGGCGGCGGGGAGCGCGGCGAGGACGGCGGGGCCGAGGGCGGTCGGGGTGGCGGCGAGGGTCAGGCCGGGCTCGGGCGCGGCGGCCATCCGTACGACGTCGGCGCGGGCCGCGTCCAGGCGCAGCAGCAGCGGGGCGGCGTGTTCCAGCAGCCTCCCCCACTGCCTTAAGGGCGTGGGAGGTGCCCCCAACCGGCCGCCGTCGGGGTCACCGGGCGGCGGGTGAGCAGCGTGGCGCCGAGGTCCTGTTCGAGGGCGGCGATGTGCTGGGAGACCGCGGACTGGGTGTAGCCCAGCTCGCGCGCGGCCTCCGAGAAGGAGGCGAGGCGGGCCACGGTGACGTACGTGCGCAGGAGGTGCGGGTCCATGCCGCCCAGGATGGCATCAGTGATGCTTATCGGGAGTGCACCGATCATCGTTGGACGTGAACCGGAGCGCGCGCCCAGGATGGGCCCATGACGAACTCCGCAGCTCGGACCGCCACGATCGCCCTGGTCGGGGACCGCTCCCCCAACGTCGTGTCGCACACCCGGATCCCGCTCCTCCTGGACGCCCTGGCCCGGCGCGACCGGCTGGTCCTCGACGCCTACTGGATCCCCTCCGAGGACGCCGAGGACGCGGACGCGGTGCGCGGCTTCGACGCGGTGTGGGTGCTGCCGGGCAGCCCGTACCGCAGCGAGGCGGGCGTGCTGCGGGCGATCCGCACCGCCCGCGAAGAGGGCATCCCGTTCCTGGGCACCTGCGGGGGTTTCCAGCACGCGCTCCTGGAGTACGCCCGCGACGTCTGCGGCCTGACCCGGGTCGCGCACGCCGAGAACGACCCCGACGCCGAGGACCTCCTGATCGAGCCGCTGGCCTGTTCGCTGGTGGGCCACGAGGCCGCGGTGCGCGTCGAGCCGGGCACCCTGGCCGAGTCGGCGATCGGCTCCGGGCGCACGGTCGAGCGCTACTTCTGCTCGTACGGCCCCTCCCGCCACCTCGACACCCTGCGCGCCCACGGGCTGCGGCTGTCGGGCCACGACGAGGACGGCCACGTCCGCGTCGCCGAACTGCCCGGCCACCCCTTCTTCCTGGCCACGCTCTTCCAGCCGGAGCTGTCGGGCGACGGCTCGCACCCGCATCCGGTGATCCGGGCACTGGCCCGGGCTGCGGTCACGCACGCCGACGAACGGGTACGCGCGTCGGCGTGAGAACGGGGCCCGCCGTCCGGCTCCCGGCCGCCGTGTTGTTCAGCGGCCCAGACGTGCCCGCACCATGCGCACCACGGCGTCGACTTCGTCGATGCGCAGCATGCGTGCGAGAAGGACGAACAGAGCGACCAGTACGGTCGCTCCCGCGGCGAGTGCCGTGAGCGCGGCAACGGCCGGGGGGTGCATCGCCGTCATCAGGCGCGCGGCGACCCATCCTGCCGCCAGGGACGCGGGAAGGGCGGCCCCGATGAGACGGGCGTAGGTACGGACGACTCGCCCGCCGTCGAGGTCGCCGCCGAGCCGGCTGCGAAGCCGTTTCCAGGCGACGCCGACGCCGATGACGTAGGCCAGGCCGTAGGAGAGGGCCATGCCGGTCACGGCCCACCGCGCGGGGAGCAGGAGATAGGCGGCGAAGGATCCACCGGCGTTCACGAGCGCGACGACGAGGGTGTTGAAGAAGGGCGTCCGGGTGTCTTCGTAGGCGTAGAACCCGCGCAGTACCACGTACTGCACCGAGTACGGGATCAGCCCCAGGGCGAAGGCCATCAGCACGAAGCCGATGTTGCGGGCGCCTTCCTCACCGGCTCCGGCGTAGAGCAGTTGGATCAGCGGCACTCCGAGAGCGAGAAACGCGAAGGCACAGGGGACGATGGCGACCGCTGAAGTACGCAGTCCCCGTGAGATGTCGTCCCGGACTGCTGCGTGGTCGCCGTCGGCGGCGGCGCGGGCGATGCGGGGAAGCACCGCTGTCATCACGGAGACGGTGATGATGGCCTGCGGCATCTGCCAGAGGAGGAGCGCGTAGTTGTACGCGGTGATGCCGGTGCCGGGGTGTCCGGTCTTCTCCGCACTCGCACCGGCGGCGGTGGCAAGACGCGTCACGACGACCATGCCGGCCTGGTTGACGAGCACGAACAGGAAAGTCCATTTCGCCAGGCCGAGAGCCTTCCCGAGGCCATGGCCGCGCCAGTCGAAGCGGAGGCGGATCCGGAATCCCGAGTCGCGCAGGTAGGGGACCATGGCCAGCGCCTGAACCGCCAGCCCCAGAAGGGTGCCGACACCGAGCAGTCGTATTCCCTGCGGTGTGATCGTCGATGCCGAGATTCCCGAGCGGGAGGCTGTACCGAAAACCCAGGCGAACGACCCGAAGGCGGCGATGATCAGGATGTTGTTCAGGACGGGCGTCCACATCATGGCGCCGAACCGCCCGCGCGCATTGAGGATCTGGCCCATCACCACGTGGATCCCCATGAAGAACATCGTGGGCAGGCAGTAGCGGGCGAAGGCGACCGCGACCCGCAGCTGGTCGGGGTGAGTGGCCATCGAGGGCGACATGACGCGGATGAATTCCGGCGCCGCGACGACACATACCAGGGTCGCCGAGCCGAGGAACGTGACGACCAGGGTGATGAGACGGTTGGCGTATGCGGCGCCCCCGTCGGAGTCCTCCTTCATCGACCGCACCAACTGCGGAATGAAGACCGCGTTGAGGGCTCCTCCGCCGACCAGCACGTAAATCATGGTGGGGAGCGTGTTGGCCACCTGATAGGTGTCGTTGAGCGTTCCCACACCCAGCGCGGCTCCCATGACCAGAGTGCGCAGAAAACCGGTCAGGCGTGAAACCAGGGTTCCGGCCGCCATCAGAGCGCTGGACTTCATGAGACCGGGAGACCGCTCGGTGCCGAAGCCGGACACGCGGCGGATCGTGAGCGTCTCGAAGTCGCCGACGCCCCCGTCCGGCGCGGCGTTCCGGGCACGACCCCGTGGCCCGGGCTCCGAAGCGACCGCGGGGCTGCCGTCAGCGTCACCGTTCATACGTGATCCATCGCTCCGTATCCCCGCCGGCCAGGACGGACACGTCACCCTACCGGCGCGCCAACTCTGCGCAGGCCGACGGATGTTGTGACCGGCATGCCGCGACTCAGTGGCGCCTCGCTCTGCAACCCGACGGGCGACCGGCGGCCGGGTCCCGGACCCGTGTGCCGGCGCCGCATCCGGTCGGGAGAGTCCGGTCGGCCTGTCCCCCGTTGTCGTCGGGCGCCGTTGTCAGTGGCGGCTGTTACGTTCTGTGACATGACCGATGACTGCCTGCGGCTGCTCCGGCAGCACCGCCGCCTGGCCGAACTGGCCGCGTTTCCGTTCGACTTCGACCTGGACCGGGCCGCCCACGGCCACGGCGAGCCGGTTCGCCTCGCCTCCGGGGGCTCCCTGGAGGTGGTGGCGGGAAGTGACACCGGCGGGACGTACTTCGTGTGCGCGGACGGCTCGTTGCTGTACGCGGACTCCGAGGGCTCGGCCGGGATCATGGGGTCGTCCGTCGACGAGGCGCTGGAGGTCGTGGTCGGCCTGCCGGGCTGGCGTGACCTCCTGAGCCTGACTCCGGCGGACGGCGAGACGGCGATCCTCGCGCGCGTGGCCGAGATCGAGGAGGAGATCCGCGAGTACCACGGCATCGACGAGGAGCGCGCCGAACTCCGCACCGCCCTGGGCCTGCCCGACCGCTCCCCCGTCGAGCTGCTCGGCATGCTGCACGCGGCTCTGCTGCGCACCGAGCCCGACTTCCTCCTCCTCAACGCGGACGAGGGCTGCGCCTACGACCTGCTGGACCGCCACCCCCGGCCGCCCCTGTGGGAGTCGGTACGGCACGAGGTGCCCGGCGACCCGGCCGACCAGCCGCTGTCGACCTGGACCCGGCTGGCGGCCGAGCAGGGGATGCCCGAACTCGCCCGGGTGGCGCTGATCCGGCGACTGGACGACATATACCTGGACCAGAGCCTGCTGCTGCGGCCCGGCAGCAGCAAGGACCTCGATCCGGCGCCACTGCTCTGGCTGGCCGGGGAGTTCGAACGGCTGGGCGACCTGGCGCAGGCCGAGCGGGCCCGGGGGCTGCACACCTCCCTCCGGTAGGGACCCGCGCGGCGGGCACCGTCAGCCGACCGGGAGTACCGGGGCGAGCGGGGGGCGGTCCGGGACGAAGCCGTGGGTCCGGCGGGCGAGGTGGTCGGGCCGGTAGCGGTCGACGTGCCGGTGCCAGTTGAGGATGCCGGCCATCCAGTTCTGCAGGTCGCGGACGTAGCCGTCCATGGCCTCGCGTGCCTCGGCGGACAGTTCGAAGTCGTCGTAGACGACGGGGAGTTCGCTCGCGACGACGTGTTCGAACTGCTGCATCCGCTGGGTCATCAGGTCGTGCACGACGTGGAGCGCGGTCGGGTAGTCGACGCCGAAGAAGTTCTGCACGACGAGGACGGCGTTGTGCAGCTCGCCCTCGTACTGGATCTCCTTCTGGTAGGAGAAGACGTCGTTGACGAGCATGCCGTAGTCGATGGCCGCGTTCTCCAGGGAGCGCACCGGGCCGCTGCGGTACACCTCCGGGGGGATCACGGGGCCGTGGCCGCGGCGGCCCAGGCTCAGGGTGAGGTCCGAGCCGAAGGTGGACCGGCGCATCTCCAGGTAGTCGACCGGGTCGGGGATGCGGTGCTGGAGCTGGTTGGACAGCTCCCAGAGCCAGCTCTCGGTCATGTCGTCGACGGACTGCCTGAGGGCGATCCGGTCCTCCGCGCTCATCCCGGCGGTGGTGCGGGCCCACAGGTCGATCAGGCCGCGTTCCATGCCGGTGGCCGGCACCGGCACGGGTTCGTCGGCGAGGGGCATGCACGCCGACAGGCGGGCGGTGGCGAGCCGGGCGCCGGCCAGGTCGCGGCGGGCGCCGAAGCAGAGGGGGTAGTAGTCGTCGGCGTAGGTGCCCCAGGCCAGCCAGCGGGAGCTCAGGTCGAGTTCCTCGGGGGTGGCGTCGGGGTCGAGCCCCGCGGCGCAGAGCACGAGGTCGGAGGCGGCCAGCCGGTCCTCGTCCCAGACGCCCTCGGACAGCATGCCGGTGCCGTGCATCCAGGCGGCCAGCCGGGGCCGGGCGGCGTCGAGATGCGGGCTGAGCTCGACCTCGTACGGCATGTGGAAGTCGGGCAGGAGAGAGGGGCCGACCTGCTGGAAGGGCACATGGGAGTAGGCGCGCAGGCGCTCCGCGGCAGCCGCGGCCAGCAGGGCCCCGACGTCGGCGGCGGAGGTGCCGGGGCCGGTGAGCTGCTGCCAGGGGGAGGCCGGGACGGCGCCCTTGTTCATGTAGCGGCTGGAGCGCAGGTGCCACTCGTGGCCGCCGGACTGCCAGTCCTGGAGGCCCTTGGTGTAGGCGGCGACGGCGGCGGCCTGGCCGGGGGTGAGGCCCTTCTCGGCGGCGAGGGCCGGGACTTCGGTGAGGGCGGTGTGCTCGAACTGGTGGAGGCGGGAGGTGAGGATGTCGTTGACCGTGTCGGCGGCCTCCTGGGTGGTGCAGTCGAAGAAGGTCTCCAGGACCAGCACGCCGTTGCTGTTCTCGCCCTCGTCCTCCACCTCGCGCTGGTAGGAGAACAGGTCGTTGCGCAGGTGGACGGCGTCGGCGAAGGTCTCCATGAGCACCCTGAGCGGCCGCGTGCCGGAGACGACGGCGGGCACCTCGGCCGTCGCGTACTCCACCAGCCCCGCCGACCAGGGGGCACCGCCGACCTTGCGGCGCATCTCGATGTACTCGACGGGGTTGGCGATCCGCCCCTCGTTGATGTTGGACAGCTCCCACATCGACTCGTTCAGCAGGTGCTCGGTGGCGACCGAGAAGCGCCGCCGCCAGTCGACCGACATCGACGGCACGGTGCGCGCCCACAGGTCGGCGAGGCCCGCCTCGACCGGGTTCCGCGGCTCCGGCACGGGCGTCGCCGGGTCGAGCGGCATGAACAGCGGGAGCCGGTCGAGGTGGGCCTTGCCGGCGGCGCGGTCCTGGGTGCGCTTGTACATGTCGAGGAAGTGGTCGTCGAAGAAGAACACCCACACGTACCAGTCGGTGATCAGCGAGAGGGCGGGGCCGTCGCAGTCGGGGTGGGTGTAGCCGCACAGCAGGCCGTAGTCGTGTGCCTCCAGGTCGGCCTGGGTCCAGATCCCGGAACCCTCCAGCATGCCCATCTCGCGGGCCCACTCGGTGGAATGGGCCCGGGCCTCCTCCAGGTGCGGGTTGAGCCGCGCGGGATACGGCATGTAGAAGTGCGGGAGTTCGAACGGCTGCGTCATGGCCGGGCCCTACCCGCGCGCCTCGATGACCATCCGGCGCGCGGCACATGATCACACCATCGCGTGAACCGGGGCGGAATCCGGGAACTCCGGGCGGACAGGGCTCCTGCGCGACGTTCCGGAGCGCCCCCTCGGACTGCGGTCCCGCCGCGTCCCTGCTGGGGCCCGTCTTGCCCGGCCCCGCCGCACGGGCCACCGTGGTCGCATGACCACCTCTCCCGACGCCGGTGAAGCCCCGCCCGTCCCCGATGTGTTCGATCCGCGCCGGTACGGGGTCGCCGTGCCGTACGCCGACTACCGCGTCCTGCGCGACCACCACCCGGTGGCCTGGCAGGAGGAGCCGGAGGTGCTGGGGTGGCCGGCCGGGCCGGGGTTCTGGGCGGTGGCACGGCACGCGGACGTGGTGCGGGTGCTCAAGGACCCGGGGACGTACTCGTCGTGGCTGGGCGCGACCCAGATCCGGGACCCGGACCCGGAGGACCTGCCGTTCATCCGGCGCATGATGCTCAACCAGGATCCGCCGCACCACGGCCGGCTGCGGCGGACGGTGAGCCGGGCCTTCACACCGGGGCGGACCGAGCGGTTCGAGGCGGCGGTGCGGGAGCGGGCCCGGGCGCTGTTCGGCCGGGCGCTGGAGTCGGCGCGGGCAGGGGACGGCACGGTGGACCTGGTCGCCGCCGTCACCGACGAGTACGCGCTGCTCAACCTCGCCGATCTGCTGGGCGTCCCGGAGAGCGACCGGGGGCTGATGCTGCACTGGACGCAGCGGGTGATCGGCTACCAGGACCCGGACGAGGCCGGGCCCGAGACGCTCGACGGCGAGGGCAGGCCGGTGAATCCGCGGTCGCCGGCGATGCTCCGGGACATGTTCGGGTACGCCCGGCAACTCGCCGCGCACAAGCGCCGCAACCCGGCCGACGACGTCATGACGGCCCTCGCCCACGACCCGGAACTCGCCGACGGCGAACTGGAGATGTTCTTCTTCCTGCTGACCGTCGCGGGCAACGACACGGTGCGCTCGGCCGCCCCCGGCGGACTGCTGGCACTGGCCGAACACCCGCGGTCGTACCGCCTGTTGCGCGCCGGGAAGGCCGGACCGGACGGTGGGGTCGACGAGTTGCTGCGCTGGCACCCGCCGGTGCTGACCTTCCGCCGTACCGCCGCACGGGACACCGAGCTGGGCGGGCGGCAGATCAGGAAGGGCGACAAGGTGGTCGTCCTGCACGCCTCGGCCAACCGGGACGAGCGGGCCTTCGCCGGGCCCGACCGTCTCGACCTCACCCGGGCGCCGAACCCGCACGTCTCCTTCGGGGACGGGCCGCACGTCTGCCTGGGCGCCCACTTCGCCCGGCTCCAGCTGCGCACGCTCTACGCGCAGGCGCCGGCCGTCCTGCGGCCGGCGGGCCCCGCCGAGCGCCTCGTGTCGAACTTCATCAACGGGCTCAAGTCGCTGCCGACGCACCTGGGTTGACCTGGATCAGGGCATGGGTGCCGGCCGTGCGCCAGCGCTCCCCCTCGGCCGCGTCCAGGGCCGCCTCGGTGTCCGCGGAGAGCCCGGTGATCACATCGGACTTGAGGGTGCGCAGCGCCGCCACCGGGCCCGGGAACCAGGCGGTGACGTCGGCGAAGGGGGTGGTCGGCGGCCAGAGCCGGTCGCCCACCAGACGGCGGTAGTTGAGGTCGCCCTTGAAGATCGTCAGCGCCGCCGAGGCGAACTCGGCGCGCAGGTCGCCGGGCATCTCGGCGTACGGCAGCGGGGCGCAGGAGAACGGGTGGGCGCGCACGGTGAGGCGGCCGTCGGCCATCGCCGACCACAGGGTGCGGCCGTACCCGGCGGCGGTGCCCGGGGCCGCGGTGAGCCTGCGCAGGGCGTCGAGCACGTCGGCGGTCGTGGCGTCGGAGACGTAGTAGGGGTAGGGCTTGACGTGCAGGACCGCGCGGGCGACGCGTTCGGTGTCCAGGAGGTGGGCGATCAGCAGCAGGTCGGGGACGAGTTCGCGGCCCGCGTTGTCGGCGACCAGGCACAGGGTGCCGCCGTGGAGCAGCGGCCACAACGCGGCGCTGTCGTCGGCGACCAGGGCGGCGACGGCCTCGCCCGACTCGGCGGCGGAGAGCCGGAAGCCGAGGTCGGCGCGGTTGCCCCACAGGGAGCCGTGCAGCAGGGCCCGGTCCGCGTCGCCGCCGAGGTCGTCCAGCGCGGCCAGTTCCTCGTCGGTCTCCTTGGCGTCGAGTTCGGCGAGCTTGAACGGGCGGAAGGGGTCGATGCCCTGCCAGGGTCCGGGGGCGAAGTAGCCGACGGCGTCCAGGAGACGGCGGTAGAACCAGCTCTCCGACCACAGCCACGGCACGTCGAACCAGGACCGGCCGACGTGGGCGTCCAGGCCCCAGCCGCGCCAGTCGCCCGGGGCACCGGGAGCGCCGGGGGCCTCGCCGGACAGCGGTTCGATCACGCCCTCGGTGCAGTTGTGCAGCAGCGCGTCGAGGGCGCGGTGCTGCTCGGGGCCGTACGGGAAGGCGTCCCGCACCTGGCGGATGATCGCGGGGTGGCGTTCGGCCAGCACGCTGTGCGGGAACGGGCCGGTGGTCCCGAGGATCACGGGCGGTGCGGCGGAGTCGGGCATGGGCGTCACGCTATCGCGCGGACCGCCCGGCTCCACCGCACCGCACGGTGCCTGTCACGCCGTCCCTGACACCGCCCCGCATGCCGTCATGTCGTTCTGATCTCGCGCTCCAGCTGGGTGGCGAGGGTCAGGTAGCGGGCGCGCCGGTGCACCGGGACCAGGCCGCGGATCATCAGGTGCCACATCTCGGCGACCCTGCGCGGCAGCCGCCCCACGGGCTCCAGGTTGCGGCCGGCGACCCGGGTGCCGACGAAGAAGCAGACCAGGGAGTGCGCGACCGCGCCGACGTCTATGTCCGGGTGGACGTCGGACTCCTTGACGGCGCCCAGGAGTTTGCGCGTGGCGAACTCCAGCCACTCGGTGAACGGGTGTCTGAGCGGCGGCCGTACGGTGACGTCCGCGGTGGCCAGGCGCAGGCCGGCGCGCGGGATCGGGCCGTCGACGGAGAGCCGCGCGACCGCGAACGTGGTGCGCATCAGGGCTTCCAGCGAGGAGTAGCCGCGGCTGTCCATCTCCCTCACCAACTGGCCGGCGGTGCGGGACTGGAGCTCCATGATGGCGTGCGCCAGGTCCTCCTTGGCCGCGAAGTGGAAGTAGAGCGCGCCCTTGGTGACCTTCGCGTGCTCGACGATCTCGCTCAGGCTGGTGGATTCGTACCCGTGCCGGTCGAAGAGGTCGGCGGCGGCCGTGATGATCGTGGCGCGGGTCTGCTCCGCGCGTAACTGCCTCGCCATCGACTCGACGCTCCTTCACGGCTTCTCGACACATCACGACTTCACGGCTTCGACTTCGACGACGCCATTCCAAACCGACGGGGCATGCGGTTTGTTTTTTACCCCGTGCACACGATAGCTCACCGTGCGGCAACGGGAGGCAACTGTGCGGACCCGGTGACGGACATGTGCAAGTCGCGCCTGCGACCACGCGAACAAGGGTCCACGGTGCACGAACGGACGAGATCGGAACGCACCCCTCCCTCGTGTTCGCGCCGGCTTCCGCAAGCACCGCGGCCGACCGGGCGGCCGTCGATGATCGCCACGATACGAGCCGCGCGGTTGGTTCTCAATGGCGCCCGGCAAGTCGGCAAAACGGACGATCCGGTCGGCGGCGTGCACTTCGACCGGCCCTGTGACCAACCGCGTTGAACGGTGCGTCGCCGGTTCCCGTACTCAACTCGGCAGAATCCCGTACCCGTACCCGCGCCCGCCGAGGAGACGTGCCTCATGACTCGGACGACCGCCCGCCTGAAAGTCGCGGGAGCCTCCGTCGCGGCCCCGCTCCTGCTCCTGTCGTGGGCGGCGGGGTCCGCCCGGGCGCACGGCGCGCCCACCTATCCGGTCAGCCGGGCCTACGCCTGCTCCCCCAGCGGCGGCAGCGCCTCGACGGCGGCCTGCAAGGCGGCGATCACGGCGAGCGGGCAGAACTTCGTAGCGTGGGACGACATCCGGGTGGCGGGCGTCGACGGCCGGGACCGGCAGGTGATTCCGGACGGGAAGTTGTGCGGCGGCAGTCTGCCGGCGTACAAGGGGCTCGACCTGGCGCGCGCGGACTGGCCGGCGACCGAACTGACCCCGGGCGCCCGGATGACGATGACGTACGCCGCGACGATCGCGCACACCGGCACGTTCAAGCTGTATCTGACGAAGCCCGGCTACGACCCGGCGAAGCCGCTGACGTGGTCCGAACTGCCCGCGCAGCCCTTCGCGGAGTTCAAGGACCCGCCGCTGACGAACGGCGCGTACCGCTTCAGCGCGACCCTGCCCGCCGACCGGACGGGGCGTCAGGTGCTCTACACGATCTGGCAGACCACCAGCACGCCGGACACCTACTACTCGTGCTCCGACGTGGTGTTCACGTCGAAGGCGGCGTCGAAGAAGGAGACGGCGGGGGAAACGGCGAAGGGCACCGCGGAGGGCGGGCGGAAGGACGGCGGGGCGACGGCGGGCGCGAAGCCGCGGTCGAGTACGACGCCGACTCCCGGCGCCTCGAAGGGCGTTGCCGCGGGGGCACAGCGGACGGCGGCGGCGACCCCGGCCTCACCTGCGACCGGGACCACCGCCGCCGACAGTACTCCGGTGGCCTCCAAAACGGACTCCGGTTCGGGTCCGTCGGCGCCACTGGTGGCGGGCGGCGCCGCCGCGGTGCTGGTGCTCACCGGCGGCGCCGCCCTGGCCTTGCGTCTGCGTCGACGCTGACGGCTTTTGTAAGAGGGTCAGTTGGTGAAGACGGCGGCGCCGTTGTCGCTGACCGGGGCGTACTTGGCGGTGAAGTAGCCGGCCGAGGGGCAGAGGATGGAGCCGGAGGACTTCGTGAACGCCTGGTTGCTGAAGGCGAGGCTGTTGTCGGTGTTGGAGCTCGTGCCGGACAGGCTCGCGGCCTGGTAGACGCAGGTGATGCTGCCCAGGAGGGTGGTCAGCTTCACCGTGGTCTGGATGGTCGAGCCGCTCGGCGGGGTGACCGCGACCGTGCCGTCCGAGGAGACCGCGGTGGTGTACGGCAGGTTGTCGACCGTGATGCTGGAGACACCGGTCACGCCGACCACGTTGCTGGTGCAGCTGCTGAAGGTCTGCGCGGTGGCCGACTCGGTGGCGGTGCCGGAGGCGGCGGGGTTGTCGGTGACCGTCGCGGTGAAGGTCGAGGCCGCACAGGTGATGCCGCTGGTGCTGGTGGCGCTGGAGTAGAGGGTGGCGGTGGTGCCGCTGGCCAGCGACGCGGTGAGGGTGTCGCCGACCGCGACGGCGGTGCCGCCGGCGCTGCCCGTGGTGAGCACGGCGCCGTCGGCGGAGGCCGGAACGGTGGCCGCGACCGAGAGGGCGACGACGGTACCGGCGAGGGCGAGAAGGGATCGCGTACGCATGCGGGTTGCCTCTTTCTTAGGGGGGACTTGCGTGAGGTGAGGTGGGGGGTATGGGGGGCGCGTATGTGGCGCCGGCCGTCACCGGCCCGTCACGCCTTCTCCGTACGTGACGGGCCGGCAACGGCAGCCAGGCCGGACACCGGCCGGAAGCCTGGGGGGGTTAGGCCTCCGGCCGGGCCGGTCAAAGGCGTTCGGGCACGGTCCCTGGGGGGAAGCGACCGTGCCGACGCCGCTGAGCGGAGCGGTGATCGAAGAGGCCGGGAAGCGGTCGATGCCGCTCGGCGGATCCGGCGCCACGGATCCGAAGGAAACCAGGGAGAGTTGTAGACCTGATCGCCCGTCAACGTCAAGACCGATCAAGGGAGTTGGGCATTCGATCATGGGAATGCATGGTCGGAACATAATTGACGCGAATTCAACACTCTTTTTTCACAACTACCTTGACCCTGAAAGGTAACCGCCGGTAACTTGCCGCTTGGTTACTGCTGCGTAACGAGAAAGCCCTTGCACCCGCCGGGAGTTGCAAGGAGCGTGCGCCGCAGCCGGTGTCCGCGCCAGGACAACGTGCCACTGGAGCCCAACCCGCGTGACTAATGCATGGGAGCAGACATGGCCGAGTCCCCGGACGTTCCGTCCGCCGACAACACGCCTGAGAACCCGGGAAGCGGTTCTCTTTCCGAAACACCAGACACCACCGGGGGCACCGGAGGGGCACCGAGACGGGGACGCGTCCGGGGCCGCCGGGCCGCCGTGATGGCCGTGCCGGCCACCCTGGCCGTCGCCGGTCTCGCGGTCCTGACGGCCCAGGGGGCACTGGGGGTGTCGCTGTACATCTCCGGCATGCCCTTCACGGTCACCGCCAAGTCGCTCGACGGCACCGGCTTCGAGCAGTTCGGCGCGCTCGACCACATGATCAAGGACAGCCCGAACGCCGGTGACACCGGTGGCGACGTGCTGGTCGTCACCTCCGCGATCAAGAAGGCGACCCTGGACAGCCTGTGCCAGAGCGTCGACCTCGGCGGCACCAACCTGCTCATCAAGGCGGGCAGCGGCTCGTCGAAGGTGCAGGCGACCGATCTGACCACCGACTCGACCCTGCTGTCGGGCGACGCGTCCTTCAACAACATCGAGATCGGCAACGACGCGAGCACGCTCGACAAGGCCGGGGTGCAGGGACCTCCGGGCGTCTTCAGCCAGCAGGCCGACACGGTGCACATCGACAACCTGCGGCAGACCAACTACAAGACGACCGCTGGGACGTTCACGCTTCCCGGCCTGAAACTCAGCTTCAGCGACACGGGTTGCTGATGTCCGGCACAGGCACTCCACATCAGGGGTGGCGGCCCGCCTTCCGCGGTTGGCGGGCCCGTCGGCCGTTCCTGGGCGGCTTGCTGCTGACCCTGGGCGGCGGATGGATCCTGCTCACCGAGAAGGCCTCGCTGGACGTCATCATCCATGTCGGCATGCAGGGTGTGGTCGGCTACCTGTTGCCGGCGATCATGGTGCTGTGCGGCCTGCTGACGCTCTTCAGCCCCTCGCAGCGCCTCTTCTACTCCATCCTCGGCATGCTCTGCTCCCTGGGCAGCTGGATCACCTCCAACCTGGGCGGATTCATGGTCGGCCTCCTCCTCGGGGCCGTCGGCAGCTGCATGATCTTCGGCTGGCTGCCGGACCAGGAGCCGCGGGTGAGCCGGCGCAAGCGCAGGAAGCAGGCGCGGGCGGCGGACACCGTACAGGCGTAGTGAACAGTGTGAACGACGGCCTCCGCGCCCTCTCCGCCGACCGGCGGCGGGGGCGCGGAGGCCTGTTGTGCGAGGACAGTGCGGCGTCGACCGAGGTCGACCCGCCTCACGGACCGAGCGGGACCACAGACGCGGCCGGTCCCAGGACACCGTCGGGCAGTTCGGCCCTCTCCGCCGTCCCCTCGACCACTCCGACCAGGAACGCGAGCATGCCGCCCGCGCACTCCCACCAGGTGCCGTTGCGCCCGCCGGCGACCACCGGCCACTGCTGCGGATCCCGGCCGGCCGTGCGCCAGTAGAAGACGTCGCCTTCGAGCGACTCGCCCCACGGCAGCAGCCCTCCCGGCTCCGGGTAGACCGTGTAGTCCTCGGTGTCGCCGGACTCCCTGAGGTCCTGGAGGATTTCGAGGCCGTACCGCACCCCTTCGGCGTACTCCTCCTCCTGGCCGGGCGCCGGGCTCCAGATCCGGAGGAACTCGTCGATCTCGACCGGGGGGTAGGCCTCGGCGAACTCCTTGAAGTCCGCCGGCAGACCGACCCCCAGTGAGCGTTCCAGGGCGGACCAGTCGACCCGGCGGGCCGAGGCCGGACGCACCGCCCTCAGCCCATGGATCGTGCGTTCGAGATCCGAAAGGTTCAGCATGTGTCCTGCCAGCTCGAGTTGTTCTCCACTGTCACGTCGAACAGCGGTCCGGCCTTGGTGGTGGCCGTCATGTGTATTCCGGTGGGAATCGGGTCCGTGTCGTCGGAGTACTCCAGGGTCGCGGAATACTGCACCCAGTTCCCCTGCTTGAGTTGTGTCTCCATCCTCTTCTCGCACCGCCGCATGCCGCTCTTGTTCATACGGTCGAATCCGGTGAAGAGGTTCTCGGCCTTCGGTGCCCCGTTGAACTGGTCCCCGATGATGTGGGTCTTGTTGTAGGTCGCCCTTCCCGGGCCGAGGCTGTTCGTGGGGCCGTCCGGGAACCCGGCCACGGGGACCGAGGCGATGCTGTCCCGTTTGCTGCCGCTGGGTTTCAGGTCCGATGGGCAGATCAACGCGGTCGCTCCCTGGGCCCGTTTCTCCGCGTCCAGGTCCTCGTACTGGTAGCGGACGTCACGCGGCACGGTGCCGCACTGGTTGTCCTCGTCGGTCGCCGTCCCATTTCCGCCGGCGCCGTTGGTGGCGGTGGCCACGTTCGGATCGGTGGCCGCCGACGAGCTGGTGGCCTGGTGGGCGGCGGCCGCGGCCGCGTCCTCGTCCGGGGTGGTGCCGACGACCGGAGTGGTGTTGACGCCGCCGAGGTTCTGGTTCTTGGGGCGGGTGGGGACGCCGTGGGCGCCGCAGTCGTCGTCCGCCGACGCGGCGAGGACGAGACCGAAGAGGAGTTCCTCGGCGCCGGCCGAGGCGAGTTCCTCCCATATGACGTCGCCGGCCGCCTCCAGGCCCTCGGCCGCGGCAGCCCCGCCGCCCGCGGAGCTCGCGGCGCCGTAGCCGTAGGTCAGCGCCCCGCCGAGCGCGACTCCGTAGTAGAGGGACGAATAGCTGCCCCCGGACGAGCCGTGCGAGCCGTAGGAGCCGTACGAGTTGCCGTAGGAGACGCTGTCCGAGCCCGAGCCGTGGCCGCCCGAGTGACCCGACGGCTCCCAGTTCATGGCGTCGTCGAACTCGTTCTCGAACTGCCGCTCCTGGTCGGCGATCTGCTGCTGCAGTGCCCGCTCGTCGGCCTCGTTCTGGGCCATCTTCCGGGCGTTCTCGCGCTTCCAGGCGTTGTACTGGTCCTGGGAGTACTTCTCCATCCGGTCCCAGGCACCCGCCTGCCACTGCTTGAGATAGGCCTGCTGCGCCTCGTACGCCTCCTCCTGGGCCTTGATGTCGTCGCTGGTGCAGGCGTCGTGGCCGGAGGTGTCCGTGGCGTCCAGCGGGTCGTCGTTGCCGTACGCGTACGGGTTGGCGTCGACGGCCGGGGTGGGCGGGTTGCTCACCGTGTCGGCACTGGTGAAGTCGCCGTTGGCCGGGTTGTACCAGCGGGCGGCGGCGTTGACGTAGCCCGTCCCCGGGTCGGTCCAGCCGGACTGGTAGCCGAGGTCGCTCCGGCTGCCGCTGGTGGCGGTCGGCGTGCCGTAGGCGTCGTAGGCGGTGGAGCCGGTGAGCGCTGTGCCGGTGGCCGTGAAGGTGCCGGTGACGTCGCCGTGGCTGTTGGTCAGAGCGAGGCCGGCGCCCGTACCGTCGGCCGCGCTTACGGCGAGCACACCGTCGCTCGCGTCCCGGGCGAACTTCTGGGTGCCGTCGGAGACGGGGTTGTTGGTGCCGTCGGCGTAACTGAAGGCGGCACTGCGGCCGCCCGAGCTCGCGGTGGCCAGCCGGCCCAGACCGTCGTAGCTGTAGTTGCCGCCGGTACCGGTGGCGGTCAGCTCGTCGAAGGCGTCGGAGGTGTAGGTGGCGGTGGAGCCACCGGAGGTGACGCTCGACGTCGTTCCGCGCGCGGTGTAGGCGTACGAGGTGGTGGCCGACCCGTTGGTGACGGAGGTCAGCTCGTTGCGGGCGTTGTACGTGGCGGTGGCGGCACCGGCACTGGTGCGGTTGCCGTTGGCGTCGTAGCCGTAGCTGGTGGTGGTCGAGCCGTTGGCCGCGGACTTCAGACGGCCCGCGTAGTCGTAGTCGTAGGTGCTCGTGCCGGAGCCCGCCGTGCCGGTGGTGGTCTGGGTGGCGATCTGGCCGTCGGCGTTGTACGTGTACGCGACCGACGCCTCCGTGGTCCCCGAGGGGGTCTTCAGGACGTCGGAGGAGAGCTGGTGGGAGGTGTTGTAGTCGTAGGACCTGGTCGCGCCGCCCGTGCCGTAGGAGACGGACTTGGTCTGGCCGAGCAGGTTGTAGGCGAGCGTGGCCGTGGTGCCGGTCAGTGGGTCGGTCTCGCTGTCGACCCGGTCGTCGGCGTCGTAGCCGAAGGTGGCGGTGCCGGTGGCGTCCGTACGGGTGGCGATGTCGCCGTTCGGGTCGTAGCCGTAGCTCGCGGTGCCGCCGGGTCCCGCCATGGTGAGGAGGAGACCGCGGTCGTCGTAGGCAAAGGTGTCGGTGCCGGTCGGCGCGGAGACGGAGGTGAGGCGGCCGTCGGCGTCGTGGCCGAAGGAGCGGGCCGCGGTGGCGGCCTCGGCGCCGGTGCCCGACTCGGCGGTCAGCAGGCCGTTCTCGTCGTGGGTCTCGGTGATCGTGACCCCGCCCGGGCGGGTGAGCGTGTGCTGGTTGCCGTCGGCGTCGTAGGAGAAGGTCGTGGTGCGGTCCGCTGCCGAGGTGAGACCGGTGACGCTGGGGGCGACGCTGGTCTCCTGCCCGCCCAGTGGGTTGTACGTGTAGTAGCTCGCGTTCTTGTCGGCGTCGGTGTAGCGGGTCTCGTTGCCCGCGGCGTCGTAGCCGAAGGAGGTCGTGATCGAGGTGCTCGCGTCGATCGGCTGGGTCTGGCTGACGGTCCGGTTCAGCGCGTCGAAGGTCGCGGTGGTGGTGTGCTGGCGGGCGTCGGTGGCCGAGGTCTGGTTGCCCGCCGCGTCGTAGCCGTACGAGGTGGAGCTGAGGGTGGCGCCGTTCGCGTCGAGCCGGGCGGCCGAGACGAGCCGCTCGGCCTGGTCGTAGCCCTGTGTGGTCGCCGTGGAGTCGGGGGCGGTGGTCCTGATGAGCTGCCCGGCGACGTCGTACGCGTAGGACGTGGTGTTGTGCAGCGGGTCCGTGACGCTGACGGTCTCGCCGAGCGCGTCGTAGGCCGCGGTGGCCGTGTTCTCCAGCGGGTCCTCGATCGAGTTGAGGTCGCCGAGGCCGTCGTAGCCGTACTTCGTCGTGTAGGCCGCCGGGGTGGGCCTGCGCTCCACCTGGGTGCTGGTGGCCTCGCGGCCGAGCGCGTCGTAGGTCGCCTCGGTCCTGGCGCCGGTCGGGTCGGTGGTGTTGAGGACCTCGCCGTCGGTGTCGTAGCCGAGGTGGGTGACCAGACCGCCGGGCAGGGTCTGCTGGACGCGGTCGCCGAGCTGGTCGTAGTCGTACGACACGGTGTGCTGCAGCGGGTCGGTCTCGGTGTGGACGTCGCCGAGCGCGTCGTACGTGTAGGAGGTGGTCGGGGTGACCGTGCCGGAGCCGTCCGGCGGGGTGTACGCCGGCTGGGAGACGGCCTGGACGCGGCCGTCGAGGTCGTAGGTGGTGGTGACGATGTCGCCGTCGGCGTCGTCGGTCTCGACCGGTTCGCCGAAGGTGTCGTAGCCCGACTGCGCGACGGCCACGGTCTGCTGGGCGGTGCCTCCGCCGGTCTCGGTGCTGACGGGCGGCGAGGTGGTCGTGGTGAGCCGGCCGTCCTCGTCGTAGGCGTAGGTGGTGGTGTACGCGGACGCGGTGGCACCGGCGGCGTTGCCGCGTGCGTCGGTCATCGTGACCGGCAGGCCGCGCTGGTCGTAGGTCCAGGAGGTGGTCAGCGGCGCGGAGCCCGCGGTGCCGGCCGCCGAGGTGTGCAGCGCGGCGACCTCGGTGGCGGTCAGGACGCGGTTGTACGTCTGGACGTTGCCGACCGAGCCGTTGAAGTACTGGGCGGCGGCCCCGGCCGTGTATCCCCGGCCGATGACGAACGGCCCGGAGCTCGCGATGGGCGTGGTGTCCGTCGCCGTGTTCTGGGCGGTGCCGTTGACGTAGAGCGTCATCTTGCCGCTGCTCGCGTCGTAGGTGCCGGCCAGGTGGGTCCAGGTGTTGAGGGTGGGGGCGGCGGTGGAGGTGGCACCGGCGAGGGTCGGGGACGCGACGTCGGTGGTGGCCCGGTCGAACGCCCACCGGCCCGCGGTCGGGTTGTAGTCGAGCGAGAACCCGGCGGCCTGGGTGCCCTGCTGGGCCATGACCGTCTGCCAGGTGCCGGTCGGCGTGGTGGTGATCTTCGCCCAGGCGGAGACCGAGAAGCTCTTGGTGGTGTCGACCACCGAGCCGCCGGTGGCGATCTGGCCGGCCCCGGCGAAGACGGCGGAGCCGCCGTTCTCCGTCGACCAGCTCGTCGAGGCGTTCAGCGTGCCGGCGTTCCCGGCGCCGGAGTGGTCGCCGGCGGACGGGTTCTCACCGTCGTCCAGCTTCCACCAGCCCGCCGCGCCCACGGTGACCGGGGACTCACCGGTGGTGGTGGCCGAGGTGTAGAGCTGGCCGATCTCGACGGGCTTGAGTTCGCGCCCGTAGAGCTGGACGTCGCGGACCCGGCCCGCGAACCAGTTGACCGAGGCGCCGGCGGCCTTGCCCCGGCCGATCGCGACGCCCACGGTGCTGGCCATCGGCGTGGGGTCGGTCACCGAAGTGCAGTTGAGGCAGATGCCGCTGACCTCGACGTCGTTGACGTACAGGCTCATGTTCCCGAGCGCGTCCATGACGCCGACCAGGTGGGTCCAGGTACCGGCGGTGGCCGCGGTGGGGTCGCTGGCGACGTAGTTGGTGGCCGTGCTGGTGTCGTTGCTCGCGCGGACGAAGGCCCAGGACTTGGTGGTGTGGTTGTACTCCAGCTGGAAGGCGCTGTTCTGGGCGCCCTGCTGGCTGACGACCGTGAAGTCCTTCGTGGTGCTGGTGGCGCTCAGGTACGCCCACGCCGAGACGGAGAAGGCCTGGCTGGTGTCCACGACGGGTGTGCCGCTGGTGAGGACGGCGCCCGAAGTACCGTTGAACGACGTGTAGTTGCTGCCGGGCGGCCCCCAGGAGGTGCCGGTGGACGGGGTGCCGGTGAAGCCGTTGCCCGAGGAGTCGGCGGCGGCGACCGCGCCCTCGTTCAGCGGCCAGTAGCCGGTCGGGCCCGTGGTGTCGGTCCGTACGGACTGGGCGGTGCGGTTCCCGGCGGCGTCGTAGGAGTAGCCGATCTGCCGGGTCTGGCCGCCGCCGGTGAGGATGCGGGACAGGACGTTGTCGTCCGGGTCGAAGGTGTTGACGGTGATCCGGTTGACGCCGGTCGGGTCGGCCACCGTCTTCGTCGTCCGGTCGGCGGCGTCCACGGTGTACTGGGTCTGCTTGAGGCAGGCCGTGCCGGACCAGACGTCGCACTCCCACGTCATGTTGCCGGCGGCGTCGTAGTCGTAGGCCTTGGTGGTGGTCGCGACGGCGGTGCCGGAGGCGTCGGTCTGCGACTGGAGCAGGTTGTCGTCGAAGTAGCTGTAGGCCGTGGTCCGGCCCATGGAGTCGGTGACGGACGCGAGCCGCCCCGCCGGGTCGTAGGCCCGGGACTCCACGACCAGGTCGGCCGGGTCGGAGGGTGCGGTCGGGTCGCCGGTCCAGCCGAGCAGGGTGGTGGTGAGCAGTTGCCCGGTCGGCGAGTAGGCGTAGCGGTAGGTGGTGCCGGCCGGGTTCGTCTGGGTCGTCCTGCGGCCGAAGCTGTCGTACGTGTACCCGGTGACCTGGCCGGCCGGGTCGGTGACGGTCTTGACGCGGTCGTTGTCGTCGTAGACGTAGCCGGTGGCGCGGGTGGTGTCGGGCCCGGTGGTGTCGGCGGTCGACGTGCCGGTCAGGTCGCCGTCCGCGTCGTACGTGTACGTCGTCTTCGGGGTGTGGGTGACGCCCCTGACCGCGTCGGTGGTCGCCGGACCGGTCTCGGTGGCGGTGCGGCCCAGCGGGTCGTAGGTGTACTTCGTCTGCGCGCCGCCTACCAGCGCACCGGCGGAAGAGAGTGTCGCAGGGTAGGTGTCGGAGCTGACCACCTTGGTGATGAGGTGGCCGAGGGTGTCGTTCAGGTAGTAGGTGACCTGGCCGGACGGGTCCGTCTCGCTGCAGACCTTCCCGTTCCACTCGGTGCCGCAGTAGTGGTAGCGGGTGACCTTGCCGCTGGGGTCGGTGACCGTGGCGAGCATCCCGTAGACCTCGGTGTACGGGATGCCGGTGTAGTCCGTGAAGGTCTCGTTGTCGTTGTAGTACGTGTATCTGGTCTTGCGGCCGCTCGGGTAGTCCGGCGTCGGAGGCGTGGTGACGGAGGCCAGGGCGCCGAACGGGGTGTAGGTGTAGGCCGTCCGGTAGGCCGGGTTGGCGGTGCCGGTCGCGCCGGAGCGGGCGTCGGCCGCGTAGAGGACCTTGCCGTTGAGCGGGTCCATCGGGTCGGCCGCGTTGGTGTGGTAGCTGAAGTACGAGGTCTGGCAGGAGTTCGTCTGACGGCAGGTCGTGGTCGCCAGGACGTTGCCGTACACGTCGTGCTGACGGGTGGTCGCGTGCCCGTCGGGGTCGGTGACGGCGTCCTGGAAGCCGAGGGAGTCGTAGGCGTACGTGGTCCGGCCGCCGCCCGCGTCGGTGACGGAGGTGGTGCGGTTCCCGTTCGACGGGTCGAAGGCGTACGTCTCGGTGTGCTGCGCCGGGTCGGTGACCGTCAGCGTGGTCGACGGCATGAGCATGGTGGCCGAGCCCTTGGCCGTGTACAGCCCGAGCGGGGCCTCCACGCTGCTCTGGCCGAGGTCGGTCCGGTAGATGCCGACCTGGCCGATCTCGCCGTTGAAGTACCCCTGCGCGTTGGCGGGCGGCTTCGGCCAGGAGCCGGCGACGTATCCGGCGCCGACGGTCACCGTGGTCTCGCCCCAGGTCTTCACCTGGCCGGCGATGGTCTTGCCGGTGCGCGTGGCCTGGCTCTGCCCGTCGAGCCACAGGGTCTGGCCGGTGCCGCTCGCGGTCATCACCACGAGGTGCCAGTTGCCGTCGTTGACCGCCGCCTTGGAGGCCATCGGGGAGAGGCTGCCGTCCCAGAACTGACCGTGCAGCAGGCCGTCCGTGCCGATGTAGAGGGCCGGGGTGTAGCTGGTGGGCACCGAGCCGATCGGGGCGTTCTGGTACGAGAGGAGGACGCCGCCCGCCTGCTTGGTGTTGAACCACAGGGCGACGGAGGCGGTTCCGCTGCTGTCGTCGAGGGCCCCGGCGGGCAGTGACAGGGCGGAGTCGGTGCCGTTGAAGCCGGCCGCGGTGTCCCCGCCGGGGCCGAAGACGCCGGGTTCGCCGAGCATGACGTCGTTGTAGATGCCGTCGGACGTGCCGTCGGACGGGCGGTCGACGCCGTACTGGTCGGCGGCGGTGAGGCCGGCCGGCTCGGTCATGGGGTAGTCGTGGGCGGGCCGGGTGCCGCGGACGGCGCCGTAGTAGTAGTCGTTGCTGCCGGTGGTGACCGGGGTGGCCAGCTGGTAGGCGCCGCCGTCGGCGTCGGTGACGGAGGAGGCGCGGTCGGTCAGCGCGTCGTAGCCGACGGCGAGCGCGGTCTTGCCGGAGGGCAGGGTGGCGCCGGTCAGTTCGCGGGAGGCGAGGGTGGCGGAGGCGTACTCCTGCTGGACGGCGGGCAGGCCGAGCGGGTGCTGGAGGAAGGAGACGTCCTCGATCTGGCCGTTGAACCAGCCCAGGGCGTTCGCCGAGGGGATCGAGGGCCAGGATCCGGCGAGTTCGCCCGCGCCGACGGTGGTGTAGGGCTGGCCGCTCACCGTGATGGTGCTGCCGGTGCGGGTGGCGACCTGGGCGCCGTCGAGGAACAGGGTCTGGCTGGTGCGGGCCCCGGACAGCACCACGTAGTGCCACTTGCCGTCGTTGACGGCCGCGGGCGAGGCCATCGGCGTGGCCTTGCCGTCCCAGAACTCGGCGTGGACCTTGCCGTCGGTGCCGATGTAGACCGACGGGGTGTAGTTCGCGGAGACGGCGGTACCGGGTTTCCCGCTCTGGTACGAGAAGAGCGTCCCGCCCGCCTGCGTGGTCCTGAACCACATGCCGACCGCGAGGTTGCTCGCATTGGCCGCCAGGCTGTCGGGCAGCGCCAGGTAGGAGCTGGTGCCGTTGAAGGAGGCCGCGGTGGCGGGGGTGCCGGCCAGCGGGCCCGCCTGGCCGAACGTGACGTTGGCGGCGGTGGCGTCGGTGGTGCCCTCGTTGGCGACGACGCCGTCCTTGGCGGTGGCCGAGCCGGTCGCGTCACCGAGCCGCCAGTAGTCGGTGGGGTTGGAGTCCAGGACCATCGAGGCGAAGTGCGACCCGGAGCCGGAGCCGGAGGTGTAGCTGTACTGGGTGCAGGCCGTCGCGGTGGTGCTGCTGGAGGCCGGCGGGCAGACCGAGGTGAGGTCGCCGGCGGAGTCGTAGCCGTACGACCACGGGTTGCGGGTGGTCGCGAACAGGCCCGGCTTGGAGGTGACCTTGTCGACGTGCGGGACGTTCTTCACGGTGCCGTCGGAGGCGGTGACCTGCTGGACTTCCCAGGTGAGCTGGAGCGTGACGGGCATGTCGGCCGTGTTGTGGTCGCCGTCGTCGAACCCGTTGTCCTGGCTCAGGTTGTAGCCGAACCCCGTCGGCTCCTCGGGCTTGATGGTGCTGCCGTCCGGAAGGGTGAGGGTGACGGGCAGCCACTGGACGTCCAGGCCGTGCCCGTCGCGGTTGCCGTACTGGGTCAGCCCCCAGTAGGTCTGGCCGGTGACCGGATCGGTGACCTGGTTCTGGAAGAAGTAACGGGTGCCCGACTTCTCCGTCAGCATGAAGCCGGAGGTGCCGTATCCGTCCGCCGGTGCGGACAGGACGGCGTAGTCGCCCGCCGGCGGGCTGTAGGTGCCGTCGCCGTTGGCGCCGAACCGCTCCTGACGCCCGTCCGCCAGGGTGATCACGACGTTGCCCGAACCGTCCGCGTCCTCGGTGGCACGCATGTCCAGCAACGACGACCAGCCCGCGCCGAACGCCTTGAAGACCCCGGGGTCGAGGCTGTTGTAGGTGCGTTGCACGCTGAGCGTCGGGCCGTCGGACGGGCCAGGAATGGTCGCGTCGGTGGTCTGCGTCGAGTAGTCGCCGAGTTGCGGGTCGACGCCCTTGACGGTCGCGTCGTACGGGGCCGCGCCGAGGTGCGCGGTGACCAGCGGCTGGGGCGCGGCCGGGATGGTGAAGTAGTCGGGCGCGGACCACAGCGAGGCGGCGTTGCCGTCACTGACCTGCGCGGTCCAGTAGAACGTCTTGCCGTAGGCGAGCTTGCCCGACGGGACGGTCCACACCGGTGTGGTCAGCGAGCCCGAGGAGGCCAGCGCGGTCGTCGAGCCGTTGGCGTAGACGTTGAACGAGTAACTGAGCGCGGTTCCGGGGTAGTTGTCCGGGTCGTGCGCGGTCACGGCCAGTGTCGGGGTGAGGCTGAACACCGAGCCGTTGTTGCCGGGCGTGAACGTGTCGACGATCGGCGGGTTGTTGACCACCGGCAGGGAGTAACAGGTCTGCGGGACCCCGTAGGTGGAGAACAGCGTCCCGTTGTAGGACATGTCCCAGCAGATCAGATAGGTCTGCCCGGCGGTCAGCGCGGGGATCGACGCGGTGACGGTGACCGGTTTGTTCGGTGCGACCGTCGAGGGCATCACCGCCGGGGTCGCGGCGGGGCTGGTGAGCAGGGTGCGGGTGGTGCCGGAGACGGTGTAGAGCTGGTACGAGAGCTTGTAGCCGTTGGTCGGGGTCCAGGTGGCCGTACCGCGGTTCTGCACCGTGACCTTGCCCCAGCCGGGCTGGTTGTTCCACGGCGAGGCGTAGCTGACCTCGGAATAGGAGGCGCCGGCGCCGTTGGGCGTGTACTCGATGGCCAGGTAGGGGTCGTCGGCGTAGAACTCCTTGGCCGCCGCCGCGGTGGACGCCGCGCTGAGCCGCAGACCGTAGTTGGCCACCCAGCCGTGCGCCCAGTTCATCACCGTCCTGGTGTCGAGACTGACGCCTTCCCACTGACGGCCGTTGGAGCAGTCGGTGCCGGCCGCGAAGGAGGCGGTGCCGATCTGCGCGCCGGCCGCGGGCCCGGGGTAGGTGTCGATCTTCGCCGGGTCCCAGGAGGCGGAGACGGGGGCGACGTTCACCGCCTCGGCCGAGCACGCGCCGGTGGTGTCCAGGCCGGAGAACTCGGTGTCCAGCCAGAGCGTCGAGTTGACGATGTAGTCGTTGGCGAACTGGGTGCCGAAGCCGCTGAACTGGAGGAAGGAGTTGTAGTCGTGGCTCTGGTACTTGCCGACGTACAGCTGCCCGTTGCCGTGGAAGTTCTGGGTGACGCCGGACTCGACGTAGGTCGAGGAGGAGGCGTTGCCCTGGCCGGTCGGGTTGCCCGCGGCGGCCGTCGTCCGGTAGGAGGCCGCGGAGGCCGTTCCCGGGGCGGCAGCGGTACCGGTGGCGGCGGTGATGCGCGCCCAGGTGCCGTCGGATTTCCGGTAGTTGACCGCGTGGGTGTGGATCTGGGCGGTGTAGGTTCCGTCGGCGTTCTTGAAGACGGTCGTGGTGGCGGTGTCGAGCCCGGGCTGCTCCACGCCGGTGGACGCGACAAAGCCCCGAGGCTTCTTCGCCGCGGGTGCGGCGACGGGCTTCGGGGCTCTGTGGATCCGGCTGCCGGAATTGACCGGGTCGCTCTTCGTGCCGTGGGCCTGGTACGCCCCCACCGCGCCCTTGGCCCGGCCGGGCTCGGCGGCGGCCAGCGAGGAGCTGGCTCTGCTCCCGGTCGCCGAGGACGGCACGGCGTGCTTCTTGCCCGCCGCGGTGCCGCTCTGCTGTTTCGGGGTGGCGGGGGTGGCCGCCGTTCCCGGTAACGCCTGGGCGGCCTGGCCGCCCTGCACCGCGACCAGCGCGGCGACCGCCACGAACGCCGTCGCTCTCAGCGCCACCCGGACATGCCCGGCGGATCTCCACAAGCGGCCCATCATCGTTGCCCCCCAGCGATGCCCAACATCCAACTCCGGACAGCCGGTTCTTCTATCAGCGCGGCGACGGCCGCGGACAGGCATATATCCCGGGCCTTTGCCGACAAAGACCGGCATCGCCCGCCAAGGTTGACCGGTACATTGCAAGTCCTTGTGGATTTCCTGGCCAACTCCCGCCCCACGCTTTCCAGTTGGCGGGTAAGGCTGCTGTCACAGGACATCGGAGTGGCTGCGGGGGCAGATGGGACTGGGATATTCGGGCGCTCTACGAGCCTGCGCGTACGCCGGTCTGCCGCTGCTGCTCCTCCTGGCCGCCGCGCCTCCGGCCACCGCGGGGCAGCCCGCCGCACCCACCCCCCTCAGCTCCGAATGGCCGCTTGACGCGGCGCACTTCGACGCCTCCCGGATCTGGCGGCTCAGCCAGGGGGCCGGCGTCACGGTCGCCGTGGTCGACACGGGGGTGAACGCCCGTCATCCGGATCTGGCGGGCCGGGTCCTGCCCGGCACCGATGCCACCCGGCAGGCCGCCGACGGCCGGATCGACCTCTCGACCGACTCGCACGGCACGTCGGTCGCCGGAGTCATCGCGGGCTCCGGCGGGGCGGGCGGAGGCATGGCCGGACTGGCCCCCCGGGCGACCGTGCTGCCGGTCCGGGTCAGCGCCGACAACGCCGCGGATCCGCTCGCCCTGGCCCGGGGCATCGTCTACGCCGCCGACCACGGGGCCTCGGTCATCAACGTCTCGATGGTGACCACCACCCCCGACCCGCAGGTCCGGGACGCGGTCGCCTATGCGCGCCGCCACGACATCGTCGTGGTCGCGGCAGCGGGCAACAGCGGCCGGGAGGGCAACCCGGTGACCTATCCGGCCGCGTTCCCCGGCGTGGTCGCCGTCTCCGGCACCACGCGCGACGGCGGCTCCTGGGCCGCCGGCGAGTCCGGTTCCTACATCGCGCTGGCGGCCCCGGCGGTGGACATCTACTCGACGAGGAACAGCGGCGGCTACCTCACCGAGGACGGAACCAGCTATTCCGCTCCCTATGTCTCCGCAGCCGCCGCGCTGCTGCGTGCCGCGTACCCCGCGGAGAACGCCGGGCAGATCATCGCCCGGCTCATCGGCACCGCCGACCGCCCCGGCGGAGGGGCAGGCCGTGACGACCGCTTCGGCTACGGCGTCGTCGACCCCCTGAAGGCCCTGCGCGCGCCGGCTCCGGCCGCCGGCGCCGATCCGCTGCTCAGCGCCTCCGGGGACGGCGCCCCGAAGGCGGCCGACACGACGGGCGGCGTTCCGGGCGGAACCGTGGCGGTCATCGGCGTCGCGGCCGGGGTGACCGCCGCCGCGGCGGGCGGCCTCCTCGCCCGCCGTCGCTCCCGCCGTCGTACGTGATCCACAGGAGGAACCCGATCAGCATGCGGCTCCCCGCTCTCACCGCGCGCCCCGTCCACCGCGTCACCGGTCTCGTACGCGGCCACCCGATCGTCGCGGCCGCCACGGCCGTCGCCCTGCTGGCGGTCCTGTCGCTCACCGTGCTGCTCGCCCAGGACCGGAGCAGTCAGCCCCGGGCCGCCAATGTCTCCCGCAACTTCCGGGCCTGTCTGCTCGTCTCACCCGCGGGCGCCACCGACGCCCGGCTCAGCCAGGCGTCCTGGCAGGGCATGCAGGACGCGGCGCGCTCCGGCGGGGTCAACGCCGAGCGCTTCCCGGCCCCCACCATCGACGCGAAGGCCGCGCTGCCGTACTTCAACGGCGCCGTGCAGCATCACTGCGAGCTGATCGTCACCGTCGGCACCGGCATGAAAACGGCGACCGAGGCAGCCGCGCGCGCCAACCCGCACCAGCAGTTCGTGATCATCGGGGCCACCTCGGCGCATCCGCGCGTCTCGGCCATCGCCGCGCCTGCCGAGCCGGGGGAGGAGGAGGCCGGAAGGGAACTGGCCGACAAGGTCAGCGCCTTCATCACCGACCGCCGCTGACCGCCTTCGTCACCCGACCGCCACCACCACCGACCGTCGCCGACCATCCGGAGCGGATCCGACGGCGACCGACCGGAACCGGTTCAACGGCGACCGACCGGAACCGGTTCAACGGCGACCGACCGGAACCGGTCCGACGACGACCGACCGGAACCGGTCCGACGACGACCGACCAGAGCCGGGCCGACGACGACCGACCAGAGCCGGGCCGACGGCGACCGACCAGAGCCGGTGCGACGACGACCGACCGGAACCGGGCCGGCGGCGACCGTCCGGAGCCGGGTCGGCGGCGACCCGGCGGCGGGTCCGGTGGGGCTCGCCCATGCCCCGGGCCGGGGCGAGCCGGCGCTCGGCCCGTGGCCTCGGGGATCGGAGGGCGTCAGCTCGCGGTGGCGGTCGGCTCGCCGGCCGGCCGGGGCTCCGGCTGCGCGGGGGCCGCGGCCGGTTCCGCCGCCATCTGTACCGACGTCGGCTCCACCGGCGCCGCCGCGGCCGTCTCGTCGGTCTTCATGGCCTTCGCCTCGCTCTTGAGGATGCGCATCGACTTGCCCAGGGCCCGGGCGGTGTCGGGCAGCTTCCGGGAACCGAAGAGCACGATGAAGACGATCGCGACGACCAGCAGGTGCCAGGGTTCGAGTCCGTTGCGGAGCATGACCGCCCCCTCCCTTTCTCACGTATTTCCGTACCGACGGAGGGTGCTGCATGCGCCCCGGCCGGGCAGCGACGATTGCTACATTGCGCAACTGTACAACCCGGAGTGGGAAACGCACCCGACACCCGGCCCCCAGTCGCTACCGCCGGTCGTGGCGGGCCCGCACCGCCCGCAGCGCCAGGGCGTACAGCCCGAGGACGGCGGCGAGCAGCAGGTGGTAGGCGGGCGGCAGCCCGGTCATGCCCAGGGCCGCGCCGAGCGGGCCGGGCGGCAGCAGCAGGCCGACGGCGGCGAGCGCCGCGGCGGCCCGGCCGACGGGCCCCGGGCGGGTGCCGCCGCGCAGCACGAACATCACCAGGGCCTGGGTGAGCAGGTTCTCGGTGAACCAGGCGGAGTGGAAGACGGCCTGGTCGTCGAGGGCGTCGGGGCCGCGCAGGGCGAGCGCGAGGACGCCGAAGGTGGCGAGGTCGGCGACCGCGTTGAGCACGCCGAAGCCGGTGATGAACCGCAGGAAGGCACGTGGCCGCAGCACGGTCGGGCGGCGCAGTGCCGCGGGCCCGGGGCGGTCGTGGGCGAAGGCGAGCTGGGCGGCGTCGAAGCAGAGGTTCTGGGCGAGCACCTGGACCGGGAGCATGGGCAGGAAGGGGAGGAGCAGACCGGCGGCGAGCATCGCGATGACGTTGCCGAGGTTGGAGGAGAGCGTGACCCGCAGATAGGAGGCGATGTTGGCGCTGCTGTGGCGGCCCGCGGTGACGGCGTACCCGATCGCGCCGAGGTCCTTCTCGGCGAGCACCACGGCGGCCGTCTCGCGGGCGAGGTCCACGGCGGTGCGGGGCGCGATCCCGACGTCGGCGGCGCGCAGGGCGGGGACGTCGTTGACGCCGTCGCCGAGAAACCCGACGGTGTGCCCGGCGGCGCGCAGCCCGGCGACGATCCGGGCCTTGTCCTCGGGGGTGCAGCGGGCGACGACGTCGGCGTCGAGGTCGAGGGGGTCGCCGGCCACGGTGACCCGGTCCGCGGCCAGGCCGAGGTCCCGGCAGGCGCGGGCCGCGGTCGACGGGTGGTCGCCGGTGAGGACGCGGACGGTGACACCGAGGCCGGTGAGGGTGCGCAGGGCCTCGGCGGCGCCGGGGGCGAGGGCGTCGCGGAAGGTGACAAGACCGCGGAAGGTGAGCCCGTGCTCGTCGGCGGCCGTGTAGGGGCGGGTGCGGGACGGGCGTGGCGCGGTGGCGACGCCGAGGACGCGCAGCCCGGCTCCGGCCTCGCGGGCGGCGAGGGCGAGGAGGCGCTCGCGTGCGGCGGGTTCGAGGTCGCAGCGGTCCAGTACGTCCTCGGCGGCGCCCCTCGTGACGAGGAGACGGGTGCCCAGGGTGTCGGCGACGACGGCGGTGGCGGTGCGCCGCTCGGGGTCGAAGGGGACGGCCCCGACGCCGTCGTACTCCTCCCCCACCGGTCCTGCGGCGCTGAGCAGGGCCTCGTCGAGGGCGTCGGGGGCGGGCAGTTCGGCGAGTTGCAGGGTCCACCAGGCGCCGACGGCAGCCCAGCGCAGCACCTCCGGGTCGTCGTCGCCGTCGGGCCCGAGGGCGCGTGCCACGACGGGCCGGTCCTGGGTGAGGGTGCCGGTCTTGTCGAGGCAGAGCACGTCGACCGCGCCCAGGTCGTGCAGCGCGGGCAGCCGCCGTACGACGACCCGGTGGGCGCGGGCGAGGAGTGCGGCGCCGCGGGCCAGGCAGGTGGTGACGATCACCGGGAGCATCTCGGGGGTGAGCCCGACGGCGACCGCGACCGCGAAGGGCAGTGTCTCCAGTCCACGGCCGCGCAGGGCGGCGTTGGCCATGAGGACCAGCGGCGGGGTCAGCAGCATGAACCGGATGAGCACCCAGGAGATCCCGTGCACGGACCGGTCGAAGGCGCTCGCCTCCCGCCGCCCGCCCGCGACGCCCTGTGCGGCGGCGAACCGGGTCCGCTCCCCCGTCTCCACCACGACCGCCGTGGCGCTGCCCGAGGCGACCCCGCTGCCCTGGAAACAGAGGTACGGCTCCTGGAACGGTCCCGCGTCGGCGGCACCGGCCGCCCCGTCCGCGACGGCGACGGCGGGCGCGTCGACGGCCGCCTTGGCGACGGGCGCCGACTCCCCGGTGAGCACGGCCTGGTGGACGGTGAGCCCGCGGGCGCGCAGCAGTCGTACGTCGGCGGGAACCAGGTCGCCCGGGCCGAGCCGGACGACGTCGCCCGGCACCAGCTCGGTGACCGGGACCTCCCGCGCCCGGGGCTCCGCGTCGGCCCCGGCGCGGCGCAGCACGGTGGCGGTGCCGGCGACCAGTTCGCGCAGGGCGGCCAGTGAGCGGTCGGCGCGGTGCTCGCCCGCGGCGCGCAGCCCGCAGCTGACCGCGACCAGCGCGAGGATCACGACGGCGGTGCCCCAGGAGGCGACGAGGGCGGAGACCAGGCCGAGGGTGAGGAGGACGGCGGTGAAGGGGTCGCGCAGGGCCCGGGCGCAGCGCAGCGGCCAGGAGGCGGTGTGCGGCAGGGGCGGGGCGTTCTCGCCGAGGTCGGCGAGCCGGGCCGCAGCCCCGGCCTCGGTCAGCCCGCGCGGCCCGGTGTCCAGTCGGCGCAGCACCTGCAGCGAGGTGGCGGCCTCGCCGTCAGAGGCCATGGAGCCGTCGGGGGGCCGGGAGCTCGGCGCCGGTGGTGCGGGCGGTGAGGCGGCCGACGAGCAGGCGGACCACGTCCACGACGTCGGGGTCGTCGACCAGGTACACCTGGCGGCGGCCCTCCCGGCGGGAGCGGACGAGGCCCGCGAGCTTCAGCTTGGTGAGGTGCTGGCTGACGGCGGGCAGCGCGCCGCCGACCCGCTCGGCGAGGCCGGTGACGTCGCTCTCGCCCTGGGCCAGCGCCCAGACGATGTGCAGCCGGGCGGGCGAGGCGAGCAGCCCGAAGGCCGCGGCCGCCTCCGTGAGCACGTCCGCGGTGGGGTCCTCGTAGCCGTTGCCGGGCACCGTCGCCACCGTCGTGGTCCTCCTGTCCACCGCGTCCTGTTCACCGGGTCGAAGCGACAGTTTAGGACGCGGGAACTTATCGGCCGCCACGCAAGTTTCTACGGTGTTGTAGAAGTAATTTTTCGGCAAGCAGGCTTCTTACCGACCGAGGAGTGAGTGCGCATGGCCCTGTGGGACCGCATCAAGGATTCCGCGACGCAGATGCAGACCCAGCTGGTGGCGAAGAAGAACGACCTGAAGAGCGGTGCGTTCCGCGACGCGAGCATGGCGATGTGCGCGCTCGTCGCCGCCGCCGACGGCACCATCGACCCGGCCGAGCGCCAGCGGGTCGCCCAGCTCATCGCCACCAACGAGGTGTTGCAGAACTTCCCAGCGGACGACCTGCGCCGCCGCTTCGAGGAGAACCTGAACAAGCTGACCACCGACTTCGCCTTCGGCAAGGTGAGCGTGCTCCAGGAGATCGCCAAGGCGAAGAAGAAGCCGGCCGAGGCGCGTGCCGTCATCCAGATCGGCATCGTGATCGGCGGTGCGGACGGCGACTTCGACAAGACCGAGCAGGCCGTGGTCCGCGAGGCGTGCTACACCCTGGACCTGCCGCCGCACGAGTTCGACCTCTGACCGGCACCGTCGGGACGAGAACGAGGACAAGAACGAGGACGAGAACGGGGACGGTGACGGGGACGGCGGGTCTGCGGCGGGTCGGGTGCGGTCTCACATCCGCCGGCTCGCGGTCCAGCTGAGTGCGGTGAGGGCCATGGCCGCGGCGCAGGCCGCCGCGGCCGAGCCCTCCAGGTAGGTGCTGCCCAGGACGGCCACGCCCAGAGTCGCCCCCAGTTGCTGTACGGCGTTCAGCGCACCCGCCGCCGAGCCGACCTCCTGGGGGCGCAGGGGCCGCAGGGCCAGCGTGAAGAAGGCGGGGGTGAACAGGCCCGCGCCCAGGCCGACCAGGGCCAGTGCGGGCAGGAGCAGCCGGGGGTAGTGGGGGCCGGCGGCCGTGCTGACGTACCCCGCCGCGGCGACCGCCAGGCCCGTGGCCACGAGGGCCAGGCCGTAGGGCATCATGCGGCGCCGGGCACCGCGGCGGCCGGACAGCCAGGACGACACCGCGAGCCCGGCCGACCACGGCGTGAGGCTCAGGCCGGCCGCCAGTACGCCCTGGCCCGCCTCCAGCTGGAGCTGGAGGACGACCACGGTCAGCAGCCCGTTGGTCACCGCGAAGAACGCCGTGGAGGTGGCGAGGGCCGGCAGGAAGCCGCGGTGGGTGAAGAGGGTCGGTTCCAGGAGGGGCGCGGTCGTGCGCCGCTGGTGCCGTGCGAAGGCGGCCAGGGCCAGCAGGCCGAGCGCGAGCAACGCCCAGTCGAGTGGCGGGAGTTCGGTGAGGTCGGTGCCGATCAGGGGGTAGACCAGCAGGCCCGTGCCGGTCGCCGCGAGTGCGGTGCCCGGCCAGTCGAGGGCGGGGCGGTGCGGGGCGCGGTTCTCCGGGAGCCTCGGGGACAGGGCGAGGACGGCCAAGGCCACGGGCACGTTCACCAGGAACGCGGCCCGCCACGAGAGGCCGAACAGGTCGGCGTGGGTGAGGACACCACCGAGGACCGGACCGCAGACGGCCGCGAGGCCCATCACCGGCCCGATGCTGCCCATCGCCCGGGACAGCTCGTCACCCTCGAACATCGCCTTGATCAGCCCGATGGTCTGCGGAATCACCACGGCCGCCGCCGCGCCCTGCACCGCGCGGAAGGCGATCAGCAGGCCCGCCGTCGGCGCGAGCGCGCAGGCGACGGAGGCCAGGGTGAAGAAGGTGACGCCGAGGACGAAGAGCCGGCGGCGGCCCGCGAGGTCGCCGAGCCGTCCGCCGGTGATCAGCAGCACGGCGAACGGCAGGGTGTACGCGGTGCTGAACCACTGGACGTCGGAGACGGAGCCGCCGAGGCCGGCGTGCACGGCGGGGGCGGCGACCTGCACGATCGTCGCGTCCAGGAGGTTCATCGCCTCGGCGAGGAGCAGGGCGACGAGGGCGGGCCATCGCCAGGGGTAGGGGGACGGGGTGGCGGGGGCGTTCGTGGCTGCGGTTTTCATGGGCGCAGCGTGCGGGGCGCCGCGCCGGGGCCGACGGTTTCGGCCGCAAGGTCGCGGCTTTCTTCCGTCGAACCCGGTGTCCGTGACGGAATCACACGCGTTCGGCCCTGACCGCGGGAGACGCCGGAGCCCGTGTACCGGGATGCTCCGTCCCGTTGGCGACGGGCTCCTTCTCGGTGGCGACGGCGGTGGCGGAGAGGAGCGTCGCCGCGGCGAGGCCGCCCCAGAGGGCGGCCGGGCCGCGGGCGGCGAGAGCGGTGACGACCGCCGGGGAGACGGCGAGGCCGAAGCCCGTGGAGAGCTGGAAGCGGGCGAGCGCGCGTCCCAGGAGACGGGCCGGGGCGAGGGCGGTGACCAGCGCGGTGGCGCTGCCGGCGTAGACGATCTCGCCGAGGGTGCAGACCACGGACACCGCGGCGACCGCCGGGACGCTCCAGCCGTGTCCCGGTGAGACGACCGCGAGGAAGCCGAGGTAGGACGCGGCGAGGAGGACGCCGGAGAGAGCCAGCACGGTCCGCCGGGAGAAGCGGGACAGCAGGACGGTGACCGGGACCTGGAGGGTGACCACCAGCACGGTGTTGGCCACGAAGACGGCCGCCGACCACACCGGGGACGCGTGCAGCTGGGTCACCAGGACCAGGGGGAGCGCGACTTCGGGGACGTTGAGGCAGAAGACGTAGATCACGTTGGCGGCCAGCAGCGCGCGCATCCGGGGTGCGGGGCCGTCGGCCCCGTTCTCGGCCGGGGCGGCGGCCGGACGCGTGTGCAGGTGGACCGACCAGGCCAGGGCCGCCGCGGCGAGATAGGCGAGCCCGGTGCCGGCCGCCAGCGCCCGCAGTGCGGTGGTGCCGCCCGTCAGGCAGGCGGTGGCGAGGAGGGCGCCCGCGCCCAGGCCCGCGTTGCGCAGGGCGCGGCCCGCCGCGAGGGCGGCGTCGCGTTCGCGGCCGTGGGCGACCGTGGCGACGAGGGCCGCGTGGGCGGCCGGCCAGGCCTGGTTGCCGATGCCGAGGAAGAGGGCCGCCGCCGCGAACAGCCCGGCGTGCCCTGCCGGGGTGGCCAGCAGCAGTGCCACGCCCACCACCCGTACCAGCATCGACGCCGCCACGACCGTGCTGCGTGCGCCCCGGTCCAGCCAGCGGCCGACCGCGGGCATGCACGCGAGACCCACGACGACGCCTGCCGTCATGGCGATGCCGGTGGCCGGCGCGGACAGCCCCAGCACCGTCACCCCGTAGAGCAGCAGAAAGGGCCGCAGCAGGCCGGTGCCGAGCGCGTCCACGGTCAGGGCGACGGCATAGCGGGGGCCTCCGGAGGCACGGACGAGGGCGCGCGGCTGGATCCTGGTGGTGGTTGCCATGGCGTCCACGGTGCGTGTGGCCGCCGGGCCGGCCACGCCGGTTGACGAACACCGTCAACCGGCGCGGTCGTCGGCCGCCGGGGCCGCGATGATGTGGGGATGACGCTGAGGATCGACATCGGCGGCCCGCCGGCCGGGCGACTGCGGTTCGCCGCCTCGCCGTTGGCCGAACTGACCGCGATGCTGCACGTGCTGGCCGAACCCGGGCACCACCCGCAGCTCGCCGGCTGGGCCGGGGACGTCTGGGCCGGGCTGCGGCCGGAGCTGGCCGAGCGGCTCAGGGAGGCGGAGTTCCTCTGGCGTTCCTCACGGGCCGACTTCCTGGTCCCCGCCCGTCCCCGGCCCACCCTCGCCGAGGAGTTGGACGAGGTGGACCGGATCGACGACGAGCGCTACGTGACCGCCGCGCTCATCACCACGTGCGGCAGCAACCGGGTGCACTTCGGGGCGCCGTCGCCGCTCGCCGACCGGGCGGCGCGCGAGCGGGCCCTGGACCTGGCCCAGGCCCGCGGCGCGCTCCAGGAGGCCTTCGCGGAACGGCTGCTCGCGGACCCGGCCGCCGTACGGGCGCGGGTGCGCGACACGCTCGAACAGTGCGCCGAGGCGTTCTTCGACGCCGCCTGGACGGGCGTCGCCGTGCAACTCGCCACCGACCTGCGCCTGAAGAACGACCTGCTCAAGCGCCAGGGCGTCGGGGCGGCGCTCGCGTCGGTCTCCGGCGCCGTGACCCTGGCCCCGGACGGCGACCGCATCATCGTGGACAAGCTCCAGGACAGCGCGATCGCCGCGCACGGCGCCGGGGTCACCCTCCTCCCGAGCGTCTTCGGCCGTCCGCACCTGGTGGCCGTCTACGCACCAGGTTGGCAGCCGGTACTGCAGTACCCCGTGGCCGAGGCGGGTCCACCGGAGCCGGTGTCGCTGGAGACGGTCACGCTACGGCTGGAGGCACTCGCGCACCCGGTACGTCTGCGGCTGCTGCGCACCCTGGCCCGCGGCCCGCACACCACCGGTGAACTGGCCCACGCCTGGGAGCTCACGCCCCCCGAGGTCTCCCGCCACCTCGCCGTCCTGCGCCGCGCGGGCCTGCTCACGACCCGGCGGCACGGTCGTTACGTCCGGTACACCCTCAGCGTGCCCGATCTGACCGCGCTGGGCGCCGACCTGCTGGCGGCCGTACTGCGCTGAGCGGCCGGCCCGGCACGCGCCCCCGCCGGGCCGGCCGCTCAGATGTCGGCCAGGAGGGGCAGCAGCTCCATCGCCGCCGTCACGTCCCCGGTGAGCGCGCGGTCCTCCGTGTCACCGGGCAGCGCCTCCGCGGCCATCCGGAAGGCGGGCACCGTGGGCGTCACCGGCGCCAGCCGCAACGCGCGTACCGCCGCCACCAGTTCGCAGGCCAGGACCACCGGGTAGGCCGCCGCGGCCCGTTCCGCCTGCTTCGCCGCCTGCCCCGCGAAGCTCGCCGCCTCCTCCAGGCCGTGGGCGAGGACGGTGTGCCCGGCCGATGCCGGGGCCGCGCTGGAACGGAGTTCGGCCAGTGCCGAGTTGGCGGTGTACTCCAGGATCATCGTGCCGGAGCTGCTCGCCGGGCCGGCGGTCAGGAAGGCGGGCAGGCCGGTGAGGTCGGCACGGGTGAGGGCCTGGAGGCGGGCCGCGGAGAGCTGCGCGGTCCCCAGCAGGGCGAGGCACAGGCCGTCCAGGGCCAGGCCGAGCGGGGCCGCGAAGAAGCCGCCGTGGTGGTAGACGTTGCCGTCGGGGGCCAGGACCGGGTTCTCCGTGGGGCAGTTGATCTCCGTCTCGATGACGTGGCGGAGCCGGTCGGCGCCTTCCAGGGCCGCGCCGTGGACCTGCGGGAAGGCGCGGAAGCCGTAGGGGTCCTGGATGCGGCGGCCGGTGGTGACCGGGTGGTCGGGGATCGCCAGGAGGCGTCGTACCTCCGCCGCCGCCCTGGCCGGGCCGGGGTACGGGCGCAGGGCGTGCACCTCGGGGGCGTAGGGCTCCGGGGAGCCGGAGACGGCGGCCAGGGAGAGGGCGGCCACCGCGTGGGTGGCCCGGAGCAGCACGTCCAGGTCGTGGCAGGCCAGGGCGGCCCGGCCCAGGGCAAGGGCGTTGCTGCTCAGGAGGGCCAGCGAGTCGCCGGTGCGGAGGGTGACCGGGGCGGGCAGTTCGGCGTCCGGGGACGCTGTGAGCCAGGGGCGTTCGCCGATCAGGGTGAGGCCGGTCTGGGCCAGGGCGGTGAGGTCGCCGGTGCCCACACCGCCGTACTCGTTGATCGCGGGGTGCACGCCGAGCCGGAGGGCCTCGGTCAGTGCCGTGACGAACGAGGGGTGGATGCCGGAGCCGGCGGCCAGCAGCTGGTTGGCCCGGACGGCGAGCAGCGCGCGGGCCTGCCGGGCCGGCAGCAGCGGACCGGCGCCGCCGGCGTGGCTGCGCAGCAGGCGCAGGGTGTGGCCGGCCGCGTCGGCCGGGTCGACGGTGACGGAGCGGTGGGCGCCCACGCCGGTGCCGCGGCCGTACCAGCGCCCCGGTGCGGCGAGGCGGTCGGCGGTCTGGTGGGCCCGGCGGACCCGGTCGAGCGCCCCGGGCGGTACGACGGGGCCGGCAACGGCGTCGGCGAGCCGGACGAGTCCGGTCAGGCCGAGGCCGTTGCCGTCGAGCACGACACGGTCCGAGGAAGGTCCAGGGAGGATCCGCGACAGGTCGGACACGGCGCGGCTGTTGGGCTCAGCTGCTGGGGCTCAGCTGCTGAGACCGACCTTCTTCAGCCAGGCCTGGGCGACGTCCAGCGGGTCCTTGTTGTCCGACTGCACCTGGGTGTCCAGGTCCAGCAGGGTCGCCGTGTCCAGCTTGGCGGAGACGGCGTTGAGAGCGTCGGTGGCCGTCTGGTTCAGGGCGCTCTTGTATACGAGGGGCTGGACGTTCTCGAAGCCGAAGAGGTTCTCCGGGTCCTGGAGGACGACGAACTTCTCCTTGGTGATGGTCGGGTCCGTGCTGAAGATGTCGCCGGCCTGCACCGCGTTCTTCTTCAGGGCGGCCTCGGTGAGCGGGCCGCCCGCGTCGAGCGCCTTGAAGGACTTGAACTCCAGGCCGTAGACGTCCTTCAGGCCGACCAGGCCCTGCTGGCGGGTCTGGAACTCCGGCGAGGCGCCGATGACCAGGTCCTTGGCGATGTTCTTGAGGTCGGCTATGGAGGACTTCTCGGTGAGGTTGTACTTGGCGGCGGTGGTCGCGTTGAGCGTCACCGTGTCCTTGTCCTGGGCGTCCGCCGGGTCGAGCAGCGTCAGTTTCGAGTCGAGCTTCGCCTCGATGGCCGAGGTGGTCTCCTCGACGGTCTTCGGGGCCGCCTTCGGGTCGAGGTAGGCGAGCAGGGCGCCGTTGTACTCGGGCAGGACCGAGATCGAACCGTTCTTGAGCAGACCGTAGGTGGTCTCACGGCTGCCGATGTTCGACTTGTAAGTGACCTTGACGCCCTTGGCCTTGAGTGCTTCGCCGTAGATGTCCGCGATCAGGATGCTCTCGGCGAAGTTGTTGGAGCCGACGACAACGGTGTCCCCGCTCGCCTTGCTGTCCGACAGCGGGTCGGACTTGCTGTCGTCGGACGAGGAACAGCCCGCCAGCAGGGCCGTCGTCGCGGCGAGCGCGACGGCCGCCACGCCTCGGTATGTCCGGATTGACCTGCTGGGAAGGGTGTTGGAAGTCACGGTTGCCGTTCCGGGAGCTGTGGGAAGGGTGGGGGTGTTGCGAACCACGCGGGAGGTGTTGCGCGCCACGGGGCTGTTGCGAACCACTCCGGACGATCCAATCCAGCCGGTTCTCTGTCAGTCAAGTGTCTCCGGGTCACCGATTGGCTTCAATCCGTGGCCAGTTGTGGACGGAGAGCGGTCTCTTTGTAACGGATTCTTGATAAAGCACAAGCGGAATGGGGCTTCAAGAACGCTGTAGTCTCACGGCAGTTGATATCGGTCACAGCGGTGCACGGGGCCCGCTACTCGGTGTCGTTCCGCAGCAGCTCGGGGTGAAGACGCCCCCCAGACCAGACACCCTCATGAAGGAGGCCCGGTGTCCACGAACCAGGTGGACGCGCCCGTCCGGCCCGCCCGGACGCGGGGCGGGATACGGGGTTTCGCCGACCGTTGGCCCTTCCGGCGCAAGCTCAACCTGCTGGTCGGTGTACCGCTCGCCGTGATCGCCGTACTGCTGGCGTACGTCTTCACCGACCTGGTGCAGCAGTCCAACAGCGCGGCGGACGCGGCGCAGACGGTCCGGGACAGTGCGCAGGTGGCACGTCTCGTGGACAACGTCGAGGCGGAGCACCAGCAGGCGATCCTGCTCTCCGCGCGGTACGAGTCAGGCGACGCCAAGCCCTCGGCCGCCGACTACCGCAAGGCCCAGGACGCGGTGGACTCCCAGGTCGCGAAAGTCCGTGACGCCTTCGGCGACCGGCTGCCGGACACCGAGGTCGCCGCCCTGCGGCAGATCGAGGGCCTGTCCAGCCTGCGGGACTCCGTCGAGGAGGCCTACCTGCCGGCCGACAACATCGACCCGGCCTACACCAACGCGTCCAACGACCTGATCGACGGCCTCGGTCTGGACCGCGACACGGACCTCGCCGCCACCTTCACCGGCAACCTGCTGGACTCGCTGCTGCGCGCGGACGCCGCCCACGGCGCGTTCGAGACCAACGTGCTCGCGGCGACCACCGGCGACACCAACGCCCTGATCGAGTTCACCAACGCGGTCGGCGCCTACGACCTCTACCAGCACCAGGCCGACCGGTTCACCCGGTTCGCCACCGAGGGGCAGGCCCGGCAGCTGGCCGACGTCGAGCACACCAAGGCGCAGAGCACCATCGCCGAGTCCTTCGCCGAGCTGCAGATCGACCCGACCAAGCTGCAGTCCGGCAACCAGGAACAGATCCGGACGGCCGTCAAGGACGCGCTCAGCGACTACCCGGCCTATCTCCAGCAGGCCGCCGCCCGCCTGACCATCACCACCTCGCTCATCGGCCAGATCGCCGACCGGGCCGACACCGCCGCCGACTCCGCCAAGTGGCGCGCGATCTACCTGCTGAACGCCTCGCTGCTCGGTTTCGTCCTCTGGATCACCCTCGCTGCGCTGGTCCGCCGCTCGGTGATCCGCCCGGTGCAGGCCCTGACCGGGGTCGCGCACGAGGTCGCCGAGGTGGCGGGCCGGGAACTCGCCCGGGTCGCCGACGACGACGCCGAGGACTCCGGGCCGCCCCGGCTGCGGGACATGCCGGTCACCGCCCGCGACGAGATCGGCGACCTGGCCGAGGCGTTCAACCAGGTGCAGACCACGGCCGCGGCGCTGCTCGAACGCCAGGTGCTCAGCCGCCGCAACACCGCCGAGATGTTCGGCAACGTCGGCCGCCGCGTCAGCAACCTGACCACCCGCCAGCTCGCCTTCATCGACGCGGTGGAGCGGGCGGAGACCGACCCGGCCCTCCTCGAACGCCTCTACTCCATCGACCACATCGCCGTCCGCCTGCGCCGCAACGCCGACAGCCTGATGCTGCTGGCCGGCATCCGCGAGACCGTGCTGGCGGCGGGCCCGACGCCGGTCTCCAACGTGGTCCGGGCCGCGCTCGGCCAGATCGAGGGCTACCAGCGGGTACGGCTGTACGCCGGCACCGACGCCATGATCGAGCCGGACATCATCGGCGACCTCACGCTGATGGTGGCCGAGATCCTGGAGAACGCCGTGTCGTTCTCGCCGGCGGGCAGCCCCGTCGAGGTGACCGTCCGCTCCAGCGACCAGGGCGCGCACATCGTCGTCACCGACCACGGCCTCGGCATGAGCGCAGAGCGGCTGGCCGAGGAGAACCAGCGGCTGATCCGCCGTGAGCGCCTCGACCTGGTGCCGACCAAGGTGCTCGGCCTCTTCGTGGTGGGTGCGCTGGCCCGGCGCTGGGAGATCGGCGTCGAGCTGACCCGGACCCCGGGCGGCGGTGTCACCGCCGAAGTGACGCTGCCCACGCGCCTGTTGCTGACGATGAGCGCGGTGGCGGACACCTCCGGCACCCCGCTCGCCGTGGAGCCGTCCGCTCCGGCGACTCCGGCGGCGACGTCGACCGCGACGGCGACACCGACAGCACCGTCGGCCTCGGCGCCGGACGCCGAGCCGACCGGCCCGACCGCCGCCGTCGCGGTGCCGGCCGCCGCCGAGCCGGAGAGCCAGCTCCCCCGCCGGCTGCCGCGTCGCGAAGCGACCGCAGAGCCCGCCGCGCCGCAGCCCCCGCTGATCCCGGCCGCGCGCTCCGGCGAACCCCCGGCCGACACAGGCGCCGACGCGGACTCCGGCGACGGGACCCGTCCACTGCGCCGCCGGGTACGCGGCGCGACCCTCCGTACCACCGTCGGCGCCGCCCAGAGCCTCGCCCAGGCACCGCGCACCCGCGACGCCGAGGCCGAGCGGGACGCGCTGGACGAGTTCGAGGCGGCGGTGGAGCGCGCCCGGCGCGAGAGCGACACCGGAAGCCACGAGCGGCCCCGGCCGCACATCGACCCCACGCACCCCCCGCAGGACCAGAACCACCTTCCGGAAGGAGCCGAGCAGTGAGCACGTCGACAGGTGACACCCCTACGGGCGGCATCACGCCGACCGACCTGCAGGCGGCCGCAGCCGACTTCACCTGGCTGCTGAACCGCTTCGCCACCGAGACCGCAGGCGTGGTCGATGCGATCGCAGTGTCCTCCGACGGTCTGCTGATCGCCGTCTCGGAGCTGCGTGAGCGCGCCCACTCCGAACGGCTGGCCGCGATCGTCTCAGGCATCACCAGCCTGGCCGCCGGCGCGTCCGGCAACTACGGCCTGGGCGGCCTCAACAAGGTCATCATCGACCTGGAGGGCGGCCATGTCATCGTCTCCGCGATCGGCAACGGCGCCGTCCTCGGCGTGGTCGCCGACAACGAGGCCAAGCTCGGCAACATCGCCTACGAGATGACGCTGTTCGCCAACCGGGCGGGGGCGGCGCTCAGTCCGCAGCTCGTCCTGGAGCTGAAGAACAGCGTCGGCGTCCCACAGACGCGCTGACCGGTACCGCCGGTCGGCACAGCCGAGAAGGCCGAGAGAGGAAGACACAGCCATGGCGGACCCGCCCCCGGGCCCGGACCCGGTCGGACCCGCCCCCGCCGTACGGCCGTTCCTGGTCACCGCCGGCCGGGTGGCGGACAGCGCCTCCGGACCGGCGATGCCCGTCGAGACCCAGGTGGTGGCCACCACCGCCGGGCTCGCCGTGCTGGAGCGGCTCTCCTTCGAGCAGCACGACATCGTCGCCGCGTGCCGGATTCCGCAGTCGCTCGCGGAACTGGCGGCCCGACTGCGGCTGCACCTGAACGTGGTCCGGGTACTGGCCGAAGACCTGCGCGAGGCGGGGCAGTTGACCGTGCACGTGCCCGACTTCGAGGCCACCCACGACTCGTCCGTCCTGCGCAGGGTTATCGATGGCCTGCGGGCCATCCCCGACTCCCGAGGGGTACTCCGTGACACCGACTGACTCGCTGACCCGGGGCACCGGGCGTACGGCCGTCCGGCCGCCGCTGCCGGTGAAGATGGTCATCGCGGGCGGTTTCGGCGTGGGCAAGACCACCGCCGTCGGCTCGATCTCGGAGATCGAGCCACTGACCACCGAGGCGTCGATCACCGAGGTCGCGGCGGGCGTGGACGACCTCTCGCTCACCCCGCGCAAGACGACCACGACCGTGGCGATGGACTTCGGCTGCATCACCATCGACCCGACGCTGAAGCTGTACCTGTTCGGCACGCCCGGGCAGGAACGGTTCGGCTTCATGTGGGACGACATCGTCGAAGGGGCGCTCGGCGGGCTGGTCATCGTTGACACGCGTCGCCTCGACGACTGCTACGCCGCGGTCGACTACTTCGAGCACAAGGGGATCCCGTTCGCCGTCGCGATCAACGCGTTCGACGGCCGCGTCGAGCACACGCTGGACGAGGTGCGGTGGGCGCTGGATGTCGCCGACGGTACGCCGCTGGTCGTCTTCGACGCGCGGGAGCGGGGTTCGGTGCGGGACGCGCTGCTCGTCGTGCTGGAGCTGGCGCTGGCACGGAATGGTGGGTAGGTGCGGTTGTCGGGAACCGCGGACCGGTTGTGGCCGGCCGCGCCCGCGGGGCGGTAGCCGATAGCGGCTACCGCCCCGCAGCCCTGAAAGCTGGAAGAAGGGGCGCTATCCCCGGCGTACTCCGGGAGAGACCGTCAGTCTCTGTATCGCCCAGAAGATGCCCAGCGTGGCCAGGGCCATCGCCGCCACCAGGGTCGCGCCGCCGACGACCTTCTCGTAGTTCTTCTGGTAGAGGCCGTCGATGATGTAGCGGCCGAGGCCGCCCAGGCTGACGTACGCCGCGATCGTCGCCGTCGAGACGATCTGGATGGCCGCCGAGCGCAGGCCGCTGAGGATCAGCGGGAGGGCGACCGGGAGTTCCACCTGGAAGAGGACGCGTGCCTCCGGCATGCCCATGCCCCGTGCCGCGTCCACCGGGGACGGGTCGACCGAGCGCATCGCCTCGTACGTCGTGACCAGGATCGGCGGTACGGCGAGGATCACCAGCGGGATCATCACCGGCAGCATGCCGAAGCCGAGCCAGATGAACATCAGGACCAGCAGGCCGAAGCTGGGCAGCGCCCGGCCGGCCGTGGCGATCAGGGCGAGGGTGTTGCCGCCGCGCCCGTAGTGGCCGGTGACCAGGCCGATGGGGAGGCCGATGACCGCCGCGTAGGCGAGGGCCTCCAGGGAGTACTGGATGTGCTCCCAGAGGCGGGTGGGGATGCCGTCGTAGCCGTGCCAGTGGGAACTGTCGCTGAAGAAGGCGTGGATGAAGTTGAGGACGTTCACCGGGTGCTCTCCTTCGGCATCCAGGGCGTCAGCACACGGCGCACGAGGACGAGGGCGGCGTCGGCCAGGATGGCCAGCACGGCGGTGGTCACGACCGAGTTCACCGCCAGTTCGGGGCGGTGGTAGATGTTCGCGTCGTTGAGCAGGTTGCCGAGCGCGCCCTGGTTGCCGATCAGCATGCCGACGCTGACCAGGGAGATGCTGGAGACGGTGGCCACCCGCAGGCCCGCGATGATCGCGGGGACGGCGATCGGCAACTGCACCTGGAAGTAACGGCGTACGGGGCCGAGGCCCATCGCGGTCGCGGCGGCCAGGGTCTCGGCCGGGACCGAGCGGACGCCGTCCACGATGGCCGGGACCAGGACCACCAGGCTGTACACCGCGAGCGGGATCATCACCGTCGTCTCGGTCTGGCCCGTGTAGTCGATGAGGACCACGAAGAAGGCCAGCGAGGGGATGGCGTACAGGATCGTGGTGACGCCCAGCACCGGCGGGTACAGCCAGCGGAAGCGCACGCAGAGCTGGGCGACGGGCAGGGACACCAGCAGACCGGCCAGGACCGGGATGAGGGCCTCGCGCAGGTGGAGGCCGATCAGCCCGAAGTAGGTGTTCTGGAGGTCGCTGGGGATGTCGAAGAAGCCGCTCATCCCCCGACCTTCGCGTCGTCGCGGCCCTCGGCGTGCGCGGTGCGGATCGCGGCGCCGATGACCTGCTGGGAGACGACGCCGACCGCGCGTCCCTCGCCGTCCACGGCCACGGCCCAGCCGGTCGGCGAGAGCACGGAACCGTCGAGGGCGGCGCGCAGCGAGTCCCGGCCGGGGACGAAGGGCCGCCCGTACGAAACCAGTTGCTCCGGCCGGATCGACCCGGCGGTGAGAGCCCGCGGCTCGCTCCAGCCGAGCGGCCTGCCGTCCAGGTCCGTCACGAGGAGATAGGGCGCGTCGGCCGTGCCGCGGGCGCCGAGCCGGGTGGCGTCGGCGTCGATCGCGACGATCGGCGCGGTCTGCAGCTCCAGGGCCGCGGACGGGAAGAAGGAGAGCCGCCGGATGCCCCGGTCGGCGCCGAGGAAGTCCTCGACGAACGCGTCCGCGGGGTCGGTGAGCAGTTCGGCGGGCGGGGCGTACTGGGCGAGGTGGCCGCCGGTACGCATCACGGCGACCATCGTGCCGAGCTTGATCGCCTCGTCGATGTCATGGGTGACGAAGACGATCGTCTTGCCCAACTCGTCTTGGATGCGCAGGAGTTCGTCCTGAAGCCCCTTGCGGACCACGGGGTCGACGGCGGAGAACGGCTCGTCCATCAGCAGCACCGGCGGGTCGGCGGCGAGCGCCCGGGCCACGCCGACGCGCTGCTGCTGGCCGCCGGAGAGCTGGTACGGGTACCGCTTGGCGAGGGCCGAGTCGAGGCCCACCCGCTCCATCAGCTCGGCCGCCCGGGCCCGTGCCTTCTGCTTGGTCCAGCCGAGCAGCCGGGGCACGGTGGCGATGTTGTCGATGATGGTGCGGTGCTGGAAGAGACCGGCGTTCTGGATGACGTAACCCATCGACCGGCGCAGGGTGTTGACCGGCTGTGCGTGGATGTCGGCGCCGTCCAGGAGGATGCGGCCCTCGCTGGGCTCCACCATCCGGTTGATCATCCGCAGGGTCGTCGTCTTGCCGCAGCCCGAGGGGCCGACGAAGACGGTGATCGAGCGGTCCGGTATCTCCAGGGAGAGCCGGTCGACGGCGACCGTACCGTCCGGGTACCGCTTGGTGACTGAATCTATCCGTATCAAAACGCCGAATACCCTTCGGGTTTGCCAGAAAGTGCCCAGTTATCGACCACGGTCGCCGTGGCGCAGGCTGTTGCGGACTGAGTTTAAACCGGAAGTGTTTCAGCACTTTGGCGAGTGACTGATCCTCTTCAGTTTGTGACCTGACCGTCGCCCGCTGTGCGACACCTGTGAGTTCCCTGATTCTCATTCCCCGCTCAGTGAAGCCTCAGGACCGCCCCAGACAGCGCCCCGATCGTCATGGTCATGAACGAAACGAACGCGGGAGGCGTCCGGCGCCGGTCGGTCGAGATCGTGGTGCCGGTCTACAACGAGGCACACGTCCTCGCCGGCAGCATCGGCCGTCTCCACGCATACCTCGAAGACTCCTTCCCGTTCCCGTTCCGCATCACGATCGCGGACAACGCGAGCACGGACGCCACCTGGACGGTGGCGACCGACCTGACCCTGCGCCTGCCGCACGTCCACGCACGCCGGCTGGAGGAGAAGGGCCGGGGCCGCGCCCTGAACCACGTGTGGAGCCGGTCCACGGCCGACGTCGTCGCCTACATGGACGTCGACCTCTCCACCGGACTCGACGGCTTCCTGCCCCTGGTCGCCCCGCTCCTGTCCGGGCACAGCGACCTCGCCATCGGCAGCCGGCTGCACCGGCAGTCGGCGGTGGTGCGCGGCCCGAAGCGGGAGTTCGTCTCGCGCTCCTACAACCTGCTCCTCAAGGCGGGCCTCGGTGCCCGCTTCTCGGACGCGCAGTGCGGCTTCAAGGCCGTCCGCACCGACGTGTTCCGCGCCCTCGCCCCGCACATCGAGGACACCGCCTGGTTCTTCGACACCGAACTCCTCGTGCTCGCCCAGCGCAACGGCCTCCGGGTCCACGAGGTCCCGGTCGACTGGGTCGACGACCCCGACAGCCGGGTCGACATCGTCCGCACCGCCGTCGACGACCTCAAGGGCATGGCCCGCATGCTCCGGGCCACCGTCACCGGCCGCACCCGCGTCCACGCCGTACCCCGCCGCACCACCGTCCCCCAGAACGTCACGGCCCTGCCCGCCGGGGCAGCCACCGCCGTCGAGCCCATGGAGTACGCGTCATGACGACCCTCGCCCCGCCGCCCAACCCGGTCCAGGACGGCCGGCACCGGGCCGCCGCCCCGCCGGTCTCCCGTGCCCGAAGGCTGTTCCTCGGCGCCCCCGAGGACCCGCGCTGGGCCCGCCCGGCCCTGTGGGCGATCCTGCTCCTGGCCACCGCCCTGTACGCCTGGAACCTCTCCTCGATCACCGGCAACACCTTCTACGACGCGGCGGTCTACTCCGGCACCAAGAGCTGGAAGGCGTTCTTCTTCGGCGCCCTGGACTCCGGCAGCTTCATCACCGTCGACAAACCCCCCTTCGCCCTCTGGGTGATGGGCCTGTCCGCCCGCGCCTTCGGATACGGCACCTGGCAGTTGATGCTGCCGATGGTGGCCGTCGGGGTCGGCTCGGTCGGCCTGCTGTACCGCCTGGTCAAGCGGGACTTCGGAGTCGTGGCGGGCACGATCGCCGCCCTCGTCCTGACCCTCACGCCGATCACGGTCGCCATCAACCGCGACACCAACCCGGACCCGGTCCTGGTCTTCCTGATGCTGCTCGGCGCGGCCGCCCTGCTGAAGGCCGTGCGCACGGGCCGGTTGATGCCGCTGGTCTGGTCCGCCGTCGCCATCGGGTTCGCGTTCAACACCAAGATGATGCAGGCGTACGTCGTGCTGCCCGCCTTCTTCCTGGTCTATCTGTGGGCCACGAACCTGTCGCTGGGCAGGCGCGTCCGCAACCTCGTCGTCGCCACGGCCGCGTTGGCCGTGAGCAGCGCCTGGTGGATGGTGGTCGTCGACCTGATCCCGGCCTCCTCGCGGCCCTACATCGGCGGCTCCACCGACAACACGGTCTGGGACCTGGTCATCGGCTACAACGGCTTCGGCCGGATCCTCGGCGCGAGCTCCTCGGTGGGCTCGGCCGGCAACGGCGCGAGCTTCGGCGGCAGTTCGGGTCTGTACCGGATGTTCAACGACATCATGGGGGGCCAGATCTCCTGGCTGATCCCGTTCGCCGCCATCGCCCTCGTCGGCGGCCTGGTACTGCGCGGCCGGGCACCGCGCACCGACGCCAGGCGCGCGGCCCTGCTGCTCTGGGGCGGCTGGTTCGTCCTGCACTTCCTGACCTTCTCCCTCGCCGAGGGCACCTTCCACCCGTACTACGTCACCGCCATGGCGCCGGGGATCGCCGCCCTGGCCGGCGCGGGCGGGGTCATGCTCCACAAGGCCTTCCGGGAAGGCTCCGCCGCGAGGTGGGGCTGGGTGCTCCCGGCCGCCGTCGCGGCCAGTGCGGTGTGGGCGGTCGTGCTGCTCCAGCGGGTCTCCGGCTCCGGCACGGTGTACACGGTCGCCGAGGTGGTGGCCGGACTGGGCGGTGCGCTCGCGGTGACCGGGCTGCTGGTCGGGCGGTTCATGAAGCGGCAGAAGCTGATCGGCTTCGCGGCGCTGGCGGCGATCGTCGCCCTGCTGGCCGGACCGGCCGCCTACTCCGTCTCGGCGGCCACGGCCGCGAGCACCAACGGCACCAACCCGACGGCCGGGCCCAGCACCGGTGGCGGCATGGGCGGTATGGGCGGCGGCGGTCAGCGCCCGAGCGGGAGCGCCCCGAGCGGGACCAGGAGCGGCACCGCGCCGAGCGGCACCGGAAGCTCCGGCGGGCAGTCCATGGGACAGCCGCCGACCGGGACGAGCAGCACCGGCACCGGCACCGACTCCAGCTCCAGCTCCAGCTCCAGCTCCAGCTCCAGCAGCGAGTCGCAGTCCGGCCGTACCGCCGGAGGCATGGGCGGCGGCCAGGTCAGCTCCGCGATGATCACGTACCTGAAGAAGCACCAGGACGGCGCCACCTGGCTGGTGGCGGTGGCCACCGACCAGACCGCATCCTCGATCATCCTGGAGTCCGGTCAGCCCGTCATCTCCATGGGCGGCTGGTCCGGCAGCGACAACGCGATGACCCTCGCCAAGCTCAAGAGCCTGGTGAAGTCCGGCAAGCTGCACTACATCGTGGTCAGCAGCGACGGCGGGCAGGGCACCAACACCGAGATCTCGACCTGGGTGAAGAAGCACGGCACGGCGGTCAAGTCATCGGCATACAGCAGTAGTTCGACGTCATCGACCTCGACCAGCAGCGGCCTGTACCGCCTGGACCCGTCCGACGTCAGCTGACCGCGATCCCCTCAACGGGCGGGCCACCGGGAGACACCCCGGCGACCCGCCCGTTCGTGCTGCCCAACCACCCGTGCTTCTTCTACAGTTGGGATGTCTTTGGAGCCGGTCGAGGGGGACGGTGCGCATGGCGTGGCGGACCATCCTCGACGGCGTGCTCGACGTCCTTGCACCCGGGCACGCCCCGGTCGGGACGGAGCAGGAGGAGCCGGATTTCCACGAACGGCTCAGCAGGCACTGGGCCGATTCGTACGCCAGGCTGGGTCCGCCTCCGACACAGACGCCGGAGCCCGTCGAGGGGTCTGCGGACGCAGTGGCGCCGGAGGTGCTCACCGATCAGGGTCTGCGGTTCTTCCGCAAGGGCGACCTGCCGTCCGCGATGTCCGCATGGCGGCGCGCGGCCGACGGGGGAAGCGCGCGGGCCGAGCACCATCTGGGAGTGGCGGACGCACGGAGCGGCCGCTACCACCAGGCCGAGCCCCGTCTGCGTCGGGCCTTCGAAGGCGGGGTGGCCCTGGCGGGCAAGGACCTCGGACTCGTGCTGCTCCGTGAAGGCCGGACCGAGGAGGCCGAGTTGGTCTGGACCGTCGCCTCCGAGCGGGGAGTGGCGGACGCGGACGCGCTGCTGGGCCTGCTCTGGAGCGACCGCGGCGATCTCGACGAGGCCCGCCGGTGGTGGCGCAGGGGCGCCCTTCGGGCCAGCCCGGACGCGGCCTACAACTTGGCGCTGGTGCTGGCGGAAGAGGGCGACTTCTCGGCCGCGGACGACTGGCTGCGCCGGGCCGCCCGGGCGGGACACCCCTCGGCCACGGACGCGCTCGCCTGGGTCGGACGGCTCCGTTTCCTGCGGTCCCATGTACTCGGCTGGGAGCAGTGATGGCACGGCAGGACCAGGGCCCCGGCCCACGCTGGGACGCGAGCGTCGCGCGGGAGTGGGAGTCGGTCAAACCCGGGCTCGCGGCTGAGATCTGGGCGGAGTTCCGGGTCGATGAGCGGCACCGGCGCCATATGGCCTGGGCGGCGGTCGCCCAGCGCACCGTGGGGCAGGTGTTCGCGCTGTTGTCCGTCGTGGCAATGCTGTTCTTCGCGAAGTACAGCCTCGACGCGGGCGAACCGTTCGTCGCCGCGTTCGCGGTCGGCGCGCCGTCGGTCTCCCTCGCCGTGATCTTCGGCCTGTCCCGGATGCCGGGGCGCACGTTGGAGGGCGCGCTGAGCAGGCCCGTCCGCCGGGTCTCGGCGGTGACCGCCGGCAACCCGCAGCAGCCACCGGATCCGATCTCTCCCCCACCGGACGGCTCCGCCTGAGCACGCATCCCGCCGCCGCAGGGGTCAGGCGGCCGCCGAGGGCTCCCCGGCGACCGGCAGCCCCGCGGTCCGCAGCACGGCCCGGTCCGTGTCCACCACGAACACCTCGCAGCCCGGGCGGCTCGCCGCCCACGCGGCGCCGTCCGTGCCCATGGCGAAGGCGGCCGTGGCCGCGGAGTCGGCCTCCGTCAGCGTGGGGGCGACCACGGTGACGCTGAGCAGGCCGGTGGCCGGACGGCCCGTGCGGCCGTCGACGATGTGGTCGCCGCGCTCGTAGCGCCCGGAGGTCGCCACCGCCCCGTCCGTGATCTCAAGGACCAGGCAGAGCTGATCGGCGTGTTCGGGGTGGCGTACCCCCACCCGCCAGGGCCCGCCGGCCGCGACCACGTCTCCCCCGGCGTTCAGGCAGAACCGCTTCGCCCCGGCGGCGGACAGCAGTTCCGCCGCCCGCTGCACGGACCAGCCCTTGACCACCGCGCACGGGTCGAGGCCCCGCCCCGGCAGCCGTACGTCGAACGCTCCGCCGGTCGCCAGCCGGTACTCCTCGCACAGCGCGAGCACCTCGGCGAGGTCCGGGCTCACCTCGGACCCGGGGAGTTCGCCCCGGTCGAGCCGGGAGACCTCACTGTCCGCCCGGAAGGGGCTGAACCGCGTGTCGACCTCCCGCAGCCAGGCGAAGACGGCGTCCGCGGCGTCCGCGAAGTCGCCCTCGTCGTCCACCCTCAGCGAGACGGGGAAGCCCATGACGTGTTCGACCCGGTGCATGGTCAGCCCTTCGCGTCGATCGCGGCCTGGAGGGACTCCTTGTAGCCGTCGCTGGTGATCGTCGCGCCGGAGACGCTGTCGATGTCCGCGCTCTGCGCCTTCAACGTCTCCGAGATCAGCACCGGCACGGCAGCCGTCGTCTGCGGATGGTTCGGCTGCTGCAACATCTTCACCGCGGAGATCTTCTCCCCGGCGAAGGTCACCTGGACCTGCACCGGACCCTTCTCGGTGTCGACCGTCGAACCGGCGACCACCTTCGAGGCGGACGAGGCGGAGGCGGACGGCGAAGCGGAGGAGGACTCGGTGTTGTCGTCGATCGCCGCCTGGAGCGACTTCTTGTACGCGTCGCTGGTGATCGTCGCGCCGGAGACCGTGTCGATGTCCGCGCTCTGCGCCTTCAACGTCTCCGAGATCAGCACCGGCACGGCAGCCGTCGTCTGCGGATGGTTCGGCTGCTGGAGCATCTTCACGGCGGTGATCTTGTCGCCGTCGAAGGTGACCTGGACCTGGACCGGCCCCTTGTCGGTGTCGATGGTGGTGCCCTTGACGACCGTGCCCGAGGAGGAGCCGGCCGAGGAGCTCGGCGCGGGTGCGGCGGTGGAGGTGGTCGTACCGCCGATGGACGGTTCGTAGCGCCAGACGGGGATCAGGCCAGCGATGCTCAGGGCGACGACAGGTATGGCTCGCTTCACGGTGTCTCTCTCATCCCGCCAGGCTGAAACGCTCGAAGTGGATCTGCGGCCTGGGCACGCCCAGGTCTCCCAGGGTGCGCAGCACCGCGTTCATCATCGGGGGCGGCCCGCAGAGGAAGACGTCCCGGTCGGCGATGTCCGGCACCAGGCGGACCAGCTCGCGCGGGGCCAGCTTGTCCGGGACCGGCGGGCCGGTGACCAGGTGCAGTTCGGCGCCCTTGGCGACGGCGAGGTCGCGGAGTTCGTCGTAGAGGACGGCGTCCCGGTCGCTGCCGACACGGTAGATGACGATCGCGTGGCCTTCGATGTCTTCGAGGAGTGCGCGGACGGGGGTGACGCCGACGCCGCCCGCGATGAGCAGGGACTCGGGCTTCTGCCGGTGCAGGGCGGTGAAGGCGCCGTAGGGACCCTCGGCGAAGACGCGGGTGCCGACCTTGAGGTGGCGCAGGCCCGCGCTGCCGGGGCCCGCCGCCTTGGCGGTCAGCCGCAGGGTGCGGCCGTCGGGGGCGGCGGAGAGGGAGAAGGGGTTCGCCTGCCACCAGCGGTCCTTGGTCAGGAACCGCCACAGGAAGAACTGGCCGGCCTGCGCGCCCAGCCGGTCCAGGTCGCGGCCGGTGACGTACACGGACACGACGTTGTCCGACTCGGGGACGACGGCGGAGACCCGGAACCGGTGGCGGTGGTTGCGCCACAGCGGCAGCACCAGGCGGCCCAGGGCCACCGAGCCGAGGGCCACGCCCCACACGGCGTACCAGTACGCCGTGGCGGCGGACGACGCCGTGAAGGTCGTACCGACCGCGACCTGGTGGCTGAAGGCGAGCACCACGGCCACGTACGTGTACAGGTGGATGAAGTGCCAGGTCTCGTAGGCGAGCCGGCGGCGGGCGTAGCGGGCCGAGACGGCGCCGACCACGAGGATGATGCCGAGCGCGACCACGGCCCGGAGCACGCCTTCCGTGGTCTCCGCGAGGTCGACGATCTCGCCGACCGGGCCGACGCCCGCGCCGTCGGCGTAGCCGAAGCCGATGAAGACGGCGTGCGCGAGCAGCGTCCAGAGCAGGGCGAAGCCGGTCCAGCGGTGCCAGGAGGTCAGCCGGTCCATGCCGATCCGGCGGTCGAGCCAGGGCAGCCGGGCCACCAGCACCAGCTGGAAGGCCATCACGAGGGCGCCGTAGAGGCCGAAGAAGCGGCCGATGACGATCAGGGCGTTGGAGGCGAAGCCCGCCTGGGCGAAGAAGTAGGCGACCACGGCCGCGTTCACGGCGAGCACGGCGTACAGGCCCGTGCGGGCCACCACCCTGGGGCGTATCGCCGTGGGGGGCGCAGGGGGTGATTGGACGGTCGTCACGGGTCGGCAGCTCCTTGATCGGGTCCTGGGAGTCGAGCTTCACCCGTGGCCGCTGTCGTTTTCCTGTCGGTCGACTTTCAACTGCTTATCGATGTCTTTTCTGTGTGAGACGGGGTCTGGCGCATCCGGCCCGGTGGCGCAGTATGAGCGGGTGGAAAAAGTACGACTCCTCGTCGTGGACGACGACCCGCCGATCGCCGACCTGGTCGCGACGGTCGCGCGGTACGAGGGCTGGGACGCCGTGACCGCGTATTCGGGTGAGGACGCGCTGGCGCGGGCGGCCGAGTTCCGGCCGGACATCGTCGTGCTCGACCTGATGCTGCCGGACCTGGACGGCTTCGGCGTGCTGGACCGGCTGCGGCGCTCGGGGACCATGGTGCCGGTGGTGTTCCTGACGGCCCGCGACGGGGTCGCCGACCGGGTCGCGGGGCTGACCCGGGGCGGGGACGACTACCTGGTCAAGCCGTTCGCGGTGGAGGAGCTGATGGCCCGGCTGCGGACGGTGCTGCGGCGCAGCGCGGGCCCCGGCTTCCAGCGCTCGGTGCTCCGGATCGCCGACCTGACGATGGACGAGGACACCCGCGAGGTCCGCCGCGGCGACCGGCTGATCTCCCTCACCCCGACCGAGTTCGAGGTGCTGCGCTACCTGATGCGCAAGTCGCCGACCGTGCTCACCAAGGCGCAGATCCTCGACCACGTGTGGGAGTACGGCTTCGGCGGCCGTTCGAACGTGGTGGAGCTGGTGGTCAGCCGGCTGCGCCGCAAGATGGACGAGGCCGGCGGGGAGCCGCTGATCCACACCGTGCGCGGCTTCGGGTACGTCATCCGGCAGCAGGCGGCGGAGTGACGGGCCGGCTGCTGCGCTCGTACCGGAGCATGCGCCTGGGCACCCGCCTCGCGCTGGGGCTGGGGGCGCTGGCTCTGGTGGTGTTCGCGGTCGTCGGCACGGCCCTGACCACCTACATGCGGGACTATCTCTCGGCCCAGCTCGACGACCAGCTCGGGCTCGCCCAGACCGCCCAGTCCAAGAGCATCGCGCAGAACGGCACCCTCCAGGGCAAGAAGTACTACCACTGGTACTACGCCGTGTACGACGTCTCGAACGGCACCCCGGTGCTGCGCAAGCCCGAGGAGAGCAGCGACCTGCCCGCGGACATCGCCCCGCTCACCTCGGTGGCGAAGGCGCAGATCACCGCGGGCACCGAGGTGCTGCGCACCAAGGACCTGACCGGCCAGGGCGAGTACCGGCTGCGCGGCTGCGAGGTGGAGCCGGGGGTGGTGCTGGTCAGCGGCGCGCCGACGGGCACCATCGACGACACGGTACGGCAGCTGGTCACGGTCCAGGTGGTGGCCTTCGGGCTGGCCCTGCTGGCGCTGGTGGTGTTCGGCCGCCGGCTGCTGCGCAACGGCCTCGAACCGCTGAGCGACATGGCGCACACCGCGCACGGCATCGCCTCGCACAACCTGACGGAGTCGGCGGCCCGGCTGCCGCTGCGCGCGGCCAAGCAGGGCGGCGGCCCCGAGGTGGAGGAGCTGCGCACCGCGTTCAACACCATGCTGGAGCACATCGACCGCTCCCTCGCCGTCCGTGCCGAGGCCGAGCAGCGGCTGCGCCGCTTCGTCGCGGACGCCTCGCACGAGCTGCGCACCCCGCTGATGTCGGTACGCGGCTACGCCGACCTCTTCCAGTACGCCGCCGCCAACGAGCCCGAGGAACGCGACCGGCACCTGGCCCGGCTGCGCGCGGAGGCCGCCCGGATGGGCATCCTCCTCGACGACCTGCTGCTCCTCGCCCGGCTCGACGCGGCCGAGGTGGAGGCACCGCTGCGGCTGGAGCGGGCCGACCTCACGGAACTGGTACGGGAGGCCGCCGACGCCTTCCGCGCCGCCCACGCCGACCATCCCCTGACGGTGACCGCGGGCCCGGACCCGGTGCCGGTCCGCCTCGATCCGGTCCGGATCCGCCAGGTGCTGGACAACCTCCTCACCAACGCGGCCGTCCACACACCCACCGGCACCCCGGTCTCGGTCGCGGTCGCCGTCACCGCCGACTCGGCGTCGGTGAGCGTCGCCGACCACGGCCCCGGCATCCCGGCCGGTGACCGTGCCCGGGTCTTCGACCGCTTCTACCGCGTCGACAAGGCCCGCAGCCGGGACCGCGGCGGCAGCGGGCTCGGCCTGTCGGTGGCCCGGGCGCTGGTGGAGGCACACGGCGGAACCATCGCACTGGGCGACGGCCCCGCCGGCACCACGGTGTTCACCTTGTCGCTGCCAAGCTGAGCTTTGGCAGGGCCCCCGAAGGGGCGCTGGGGGTACCCCCGGCCGAAGGCTGGGGGAGGAACTGCGCGACCAGCCACGACGGCGCCGCACCCGACGACGGCCCTCCCCGCGGGGCGCTCAGCCTTCCGCCTCCTCCACGGAGCTGAACCCGCCCTGCCGGGGGTGCGGACGCGCCGCCAGTACCGCGACGTCGTCCTCGGCGTGCCGGGCGTCGAGACGGGTGAGGATGGACTCCAGCAGGCCCTCGACGTCGGCGCACGGGGTGAAGTGCAGTTCGGCGAGGCGGTGCAGGGAGCGGTCGATGTCCTCGCCCCGGTGCTCCACCAGGCCGTCCGTGAAGAGGACCAGGGCCTCGTCGGGTTCGATCCGGTGGGTGGCCGACTCGTAGCCGCCGAAGCCGGTGCCCAGCGGCGGGCCGACGGGGACCTGCAGGAGCGCGGTTCTGCCGTCCGCGGTGATCAGCGCGGGCGGCAGGTGCCCGGCGCTGGCCAGCGTGACCTGACCACGGCTGGGGTCGACGCGTACCAGCAGGCAGGTGGCGGGTCTTCGGTCCGCCTCGCTGGCGGCGATGTCGTCCAGCTGGCGCAGCACCCGGTGCGGCGGCAGCTCGGAGGAGGCGATGTAGCGCAGGGAGGACCGGTAGGCGTTCATGTCGACGGCGGCCTCCAGGCCGTGGCCCATCACGTCGCCGACGACGAGCAGCGTGCGCCCGAAGTGCAGCCGTACGGTCTCGCACCAGTCGCCGCCGACCAGCACCCGCCCGCCGGCCGGGAGGTAGCGGATCGACACGTCCAGGTTCGGGTGCGGCCGGCCCGGCTCGGAGAGCAGGGCGCGTTGCAGGTCGGCGGCGGTGCGGTTGACCTGGTCGTACTCGCGGGCGTGCCGGATGTGGGAGGCGGCGCGTTCGGCTAGAAGGGCGAGCAGTTCGGCCTCGGCGCGGGTGAACGCCGTCCCCTCGCGGGCGCAGACCAGGACGCCGTACTGGTCGGAGCCGCTGGTCAGAGGCGCGCACAGGGCCGGGCGGGGGTAGCTGTCGACCGGGCGGGTCAGCCACGGGTCCGCCCAGCCGTCGGCGGCCGGGGTACCCGCGTCCCGGGCGACCGCGGTGGCCCAGCGGGCGTCGGGCAGCAGGTCGGCGTCGCCCGCGATCGCCTCGTAGCCGGAGACGGTCTCGCCGACCCGAAGCATCACGGCCGAGCAGCCGCCGGCCACCTGTACCGCCGCCCGGGTCAGTTCCGTACAGGTGGTGGACTCGTCCAGGCTGGTGCCGATGCCGGCCGCGGCCGAGCGCAACGCCCTGAACGGCGCGGCGAGCCCGTCCGGTCCGCCCGGGCCTTCGGCGGACGCGGGTCCCCTGCGGCCCTGGAACCATCGTGCGACACCCGACACCCTCACAGAATCTCAAACTGTCCCGATCCGGGCACCAGCCGCCGGTGGGCGCGCGGTGTCAGTCCCCGTCCGGCGTCCATGCCGCGACCAGGTCCAGCAGGCCGGGGAAGCGCGCGTCGAGGTCGTCGACACGGACCTGGCTGCGGCGCTCCAGCCCGTACTGGCGCTGCCGGGTGACACCGGCCTCGCGCAGGGCCTTGAAGTGGTGGGTCAGCGAGGACTTGGGGCGGTCGAGGCCGAACCAACCGCAGGTGTGGTCGAACCGCTCGGACTCCAGCAGGAGTTTCCGCACGATGCGCAGGCGCAGCGGATCGCTCAGCGCCCCCAGCACCGTCTCCAGGCGCAGGTCCGCCACCGCGGGCTCGGGCAGCGGCTCCGGCAGACCCGCCGGTTCCGGCAGCACCTTGAACTCCGGCACCCGTACCGACATGAGCGACTCCTCGCGACCGATCCCCTTGTACGACTCCGATCGTACCGCCTGCACATCGCATGCTATGTTCGAGAAAACTCGTACTGGATTCGGGGAAGGAACCTGCCATGCCGGAGAGTCGAACCGAGCCTCGGGAAGCGGCGGCGGCCGGACCGCCGACACCCGCGCCCTTACGCTGGGTGTGGCTGGCCGCCTGGCCGGTGACGGCGGTCTTCGTCCTGTCCAACGCGGCGACACCGCTGTACGTCCTGTGGCAGCGCGAGATCGGGTTCTCCAAGGGCACCCTGACCGTGATCTTCGCCTGCTACATCGCCGGCCTGCTCGGGTCGCTGCTCGTCTCCGGCGTCGTCTCCGACCGGCTCGGCCGCAAGACGGTCCTGCTGCCCGCCCTGGCGCTGGCGCTGGCCGCCTGCGTGATCTTCGCGGCGGCGTCGAGCGTGGCCGCGCTGATGGCGGCCCGGCTGTTGACCGGCATCGCCGTCGGCGCGGTGGTCTCCGCGGGCATGGCCGCCGTGACGGACGTGGCCGGGCAACACCGCAAGCGGCTCGCGGCCCTGCTCGCGTCCTGCGCCATGGTCTTCGGGGCCGGTCTCGGCCCGCTCCTCGCGGGCGTCCTGTCCGAGACCCTGCCCGGCCCCACCGTCACCGTCTTCGTGGTGGAGGCGGCACTGCTCGCCACCGCCGTCCTCGCCGTGCTGCGCATGCCGGTGCGCCGCCCCGCCACCCCCGCCCGGGGCCCCTGGCTCCGCGTGCCCGGCGTCCCGGCCGGGGGCGGCCGGCACCTCGCCCTCGGCATCGCGGTGTTCGCGCCAGGCATCACCGCGACCTCGTTCGTGCTCTCGCTCGGCCCTTCGCTGCTGTCCGGTCTGCTCGGCACCACCAGCCGGATCGTCTCCGGGTCCATGGCGTTCGCGATGTTCCTGACCGCCACCGGGGTGCAGTTCGCGGTGCGGAGGCTGCCCCGGCACACCGTCCTGGCCGCCGGCGCCGCCGGTACCACGCTCGGCATGGCCGCGCTGGCCGCCGCCGTGCGCATCCCGTCGGTCCCCCCGCTGATCGCCGCCGCGCTGCTGGCCGGGGCCGGGCAGGGCCTGGGGCAGCTCGGCGGGCTCTCGCTGCTCAACCACAGCGTCCCGGCAGAGCGGCTCGCCGAGGCCAACGCGGCGCTCAACGTGGGCGGTTACGTCCCGGCGGGCCTGCTGCCGGTGTCGGCCGGCTATCTCGGCGACGCCGTCGGACTGACCACCGGCACCACCGTCTTCGCGGCGGTCCTGGCGGCCCTGGCCGTCGCGGGCGGCCTGGTGGTGGTCCTCACCACCCGCCGCCGGGCCCCGGCGGCCGGCAACCCCGCACCGGCATCCGGGCCCGTCCGCTGACGGGCCCGGCCGGACTCAGCTCTCGTCCGCGGTCAGCCGCAGCGAGATCGAGTTGATGCAGTACCGCTGGTCGGTCGGGGTCGCATACCCCTCACCCTCGAACACGTGCCCGAGGTGCGAGCCGCAGCGCGCGCAGCGCACCTCGGTACGCACCATCCCGTGCGTGCGGTCCTCGATCAGCTCGACCGCGTCCGTGTCCTTCGGGTCGTAGAAGCTCGGCCAGCCGCAGTGGGACTCGAACTTCGTGCCGGAGGTGAACAGCTCGGCACCACAGGCGCGACAGGAGTACACGCCCTTGGTCTTGGTGTCGGTGTACTCACCCCTGAAGGCCGGCTCGGTCGCCGCCTGACGCAGCACGGCGTACTCGGCCTGCGACAGCTCCGCCCGCCACTGCTCGTCCGGCTTCTCGACGTCGTACGACATGACTCTCAGCCCCTCACTTCGCCAGGCGTTCCAGGATCCTCGGGCCCAGGTCGGTCACATCGCCCGCGCCCATGGTGAGAACCAGATCACCGGGCTTCGTCATTCCCGCGACCACGCCGGGGACCTCGTCCTTGTCGTGCACGGCGGTCACGTCGGCGCCCGCGGCCCGCGCCGCCTCGATGATCAGCTCGCTGGTGACCCCGGGGATCGGGTCCTCACGGGCCGGGTAGATGTCGAGGACGACCGAGGCGTCCGCGAGGGCCAGCGCGTCGCCCATCTCCTTGCCCAGCTCCTGGGTGCGGGAGAAGAGGTGCGGCTGGAAGACGACCAGGATCCGCGCGTCGCCGGCGGCGCCGCGCATGGCCTCCAGGTCGGCGGTCATCTCGGTCGGGTGGTGGGCGTAGGAGTCGATCACCTGGACGCCTGCCGCCTCGCCCTTGAGCTGGAGGCGCCGCTTGACGCCGGTGTAGGCGGCCAGGGCCGGGGCGAGTTCGGCGGCCGGGATCCCGAGGGCCACGCCCGCGGCCAGCGCGGCGACCGCGTTGTGCGCGTAGTGCCGGCCGGGCACGGAGACCGTGAAGGTCAGCTCGGTCCCGTCCAGCGCGACGGTGACCTCGCTCTTCAGGCCCTGCGGTACGACGGAGAGCACCCGGACGTCGGCGTCCGCGGCCTCGCCGTACGTCACCGTGTTCACCCTGCAGGCCACCCGCCGGGTCAGCTCGCGCGCCCCCTCGTGGTCGGCGTTGACCACCAGCGTGCCGCCGGGCACGATCCGGCCGGCGAAGGTCTCGAAGGACTCGTAGATCTCGTCCATCGAGGCGTAGTTGGCGTGGTGGTCGAGCTCCACGTTGAGGACGATGGCGACCTCGGGCGCGTACTTGTGGAAGCTGCGGTCCGATTCGTCCGCCTCGGCGACGAAGATCTCGCCCGCGCCGTGCAGGGCGTTGGAGCCGGGGGCGTCGAGATCGCCGCCGATGGCGTACGAGGGCTCGCGGCCCAGCGCGGTCAGGGACACCGCGAGCATCGACGTGGTGGTGGTCTTGCCGTGCGTGCCGGCCACCGCGATCGGCCGCAGGCCGTCCATGAGGGCGGCGAGGGCGTCGGAGCGGTGCACCACCGGGATGCCCAGCTCGGCCGCACGGGCCAGCTCGGGGTTGTCCTTCCGGATCGCCGAGGACACGACGACACAGCTGGCGTCGTCGGCGAGGTGCCCGGCCGCGTGCCCGATGTGCACGGTCACGCCCAGCGCCCGCAGCGCCTCGGCGGTCTCCGACTCCCTGGCGTCGCTCCCGGCCACCGCGGCCCCGCGCTGGGCGAGGATCTTGGCGATCCCCGACATCCCGGCGCCGCCGATCCCGATGAAGTGCGGACGCTCCATGGCGGAAGGAAGCCCGGGTGCCATGTATTTCTCCCAGAGACGGTGACGTGCGAAAGCGTGCCTAGCCTATGTGCTCGGGCACCGGGCGCCTCGCAAGGGGCGCGAGCATCGGCGCCCCGTCAGGGGCGCGGGGAACTGCGCGACAAGCCACGACGCACCCGCAGCCGCGGAACGCACCGCACCGCCCCCCACCACACCTACGCCTTGCTGTGCGAGAACAGCTTCAGCACCGGCACCCCCACCTTGTGCCGCGCCCGCGACGCCCAGTCCCGGTGGAAGAACTCCTCCACATAGTGGGGATCGGTCAGCACGATCACCTCGTCCGCGCCCACCTCTTCCACCAGCTTCCGCAGCGCGTCCAGCGGGTGGTCCTCGACCATCCGCCCCTCCGCCGTGCTGCCCGCCGCCCGCAGCGCCGTCAGGGACACGTCCAGCGCCTGCCCCGCAGGCCCCTTCGCCGCGTCGCCCTCCGGCGTCTCCCGCTCGCGCGCGGCCTCGTCGAGTTCGCCGAGCGCGATGTCGTCGATGGCCCGCAGCAGGCGGTCCGCCTGGTCGCCGCGCGGCTGCAGCAGCACGTGGAAGGCGACCTGCTCGTCCCCGTGCAAGGTGGTGACGAACTCCACGTCGGCGGACGTCAGGGCCTTCTCGATCATCAGAACGCTTGTGAACACCTGGCGCCTCTTCTCCCTAGAGGGCCGCTCGACCCTCTTTCCTCCGTGGGGCCGGCACCCCTGCGGAAACCATCCTGCCCCGTGATCGCACGGGTACTGCCGGATTCAGTTTGCCCGCCGAAAGCTAAGCGGAACGGAATATTCCGCTGATTTCAGGACCGGCGATAGCGACCGAACAGGAATCCGGCCTCCTCCAGCAGGGACACTAGTTCGAAGCGCTGGGGTACCGCGACACCGGGCCCCCCGGCGATCCGCTGCGCGTCCCCCGCCGTGAGCATCGGGGAGACCGTCAGGCACAGCTCGTCGAGGACTCCGGCGGCGACGAACTGCCCGAGCAGCCGGGGTCCGCCCTCGGTGAGCAGGCGGGTGTGGCCGAGGCCGGCCAGGGCGCGGACCGCGCGGTCCGGGTCGACACCGGCGCCGTCGCCCGCGGTCACCACCCGGACCCCGGCCCGTTCGGCGGCGGCGACCCGGCCGGGGGCGGCCGTCGCGCCGGTCAGCACCAGCGTGGGCACCAGCGGCGAGGTGAACAGCGGCAGCGAGAAGTCGAGATCCAGGCTGGCGCTGACGACGGCGACCGCGGCGACCCTCGCCTGCCCCGCCGCGGCCCGGGCGTCCGCGAACTCCGCCCGCTCGCGTACCGGCCGGTACTCCTCCTGCCGTACCGTTTCCGCACCCACGACGACGACATCGGCGAGCCCGCGCAGGGTGCCGAAGATCCGCATGTCGGCCGCGCCGGAGATGGGCTGCGACCGCCCGTCGTGCTGGCCGGCCCCGTCGAGCGTGGACACCATGTTGGCCCGCAGCCACGGCTCCCGTCCGGCGGACCCGGGGTAGGCGTAGGCGAGCGCCAGCTCGGCGAGGCTCCACTCCCCCGCCGCCCCCTCGCTCCCCCGTCCGGCCGTACCGCCGGAGGCCTGGGCTGTTGTTCGTTCGGTCACAGGGAACAGGCGTCGCATGTCGTGCAGTGTGGCACGGCAACTAGCATGGGTAACCGTGTCGTCTTCTCCTGCCGCATCCGAGGTCAGCCCCATAGCCGACGCGGGCCCGCTGTCGCTGTGCACCCGTTCCCCGCACGTCCCCGCGGACCGGCTGGTCGCCGAGATGGTGCCGCCGCCCCGCTTCGACTCGGTCCGCTTCGCCACCTACCTCCCCGACCCGAACCAGCCGAGCCAGACCGAGGCCGTACGGGTCCTGGAAGGGTTCGCCGGCGGTCTCGGCGGGGCGCACGCGGTGGCCGGCGGCGCGAAACGCGGCTTCCTCGGCTTCGGGAAGGCGAAGGCGGCCAAGGCGCCGGCCGGGCCGCGCGGGGTCTACCTCGACGGCGGGTACGGCGTCGGCAAGACCCACCTGCTCGCCTCCCTCTGGCACGCCACCCCCGCCGAGCCCGCGCTGAAGGCGTTCGGCACCTTCGTGGAGCTGACCAACCTGGTCGGCGCCCTCGGCTTCCAGCAGACCGTGCAGACCCTCTCCGGCCACCGCCTGCTGTGCATCGACGAGTTCGAGCTGGACGACCCCGGCGACACGGTCCTGGTGTCGAGCCTGCTCGCGCGGCTGGTCGACGCCGGGGTCGCGCTCGCCGCCACCTCCAACACCCTGCCGGGCAAGCTCGGCGAGGGGCGGTTCGCCGCCGTCGACTTCCTGCGCGAGATCCAGGGCCTGTCGGCCCACTTCCGCGCCCTGCGCATCGACGGCGAGGACTACCGCCACCGCGGCCTGCCCGAGGCGCCGGCGCCCTACTCCGACGAACAGGTGACGAAGGCGGCGTACGCCACCCCGGGCGCCTCGCTCGACGACTTCCCGCACCTCCTGGAGCACCTGGCCAAGGTGCACCCCAGCCGGTACGGCGCGCTCACCGACGACCTGAGCGCCGTCTGCCTGACGGATGTGCGGCCGGTGCCCGACCAGTCGACCGCCCTGCGGCTCGTGGTCCTCGCGGACCGGCTCTACGACCGCGAGGTCCCGGTCCTGGCCTCCGGGCAGCCCTTCGACAGGCTGTTCAGCGAGGAGATGCTGAACGGCGGCTACCGGAAGAAGTACTTCCGCGCAATATCCCGGCTCACCGCCCTGGCCAGGGACGCCAAGGGGCTCGTCACCCCCGAGTAGAACCGGCACACCGGCCACTATGTGATCAAGCTCCACAGGTCAAGAGCCCGATCAGGCCACGCCACCGGCACTTTTCACGCTCTCTTCGGCTCGCAACACCGAGTTAACCCTGCAAACAACTTTGCAGGGTTAACGTGTTTCTTGACCAACCATTGACCTGTGCTTGGTGCACACGAGAGGCGTGAACTGCCGCTAGGGGGGCTCATGTTCCGAGGTACGACGGCCCGGACCCTGCTCTCGCTCCTGGCCGCCGCCCTGCTCGCCGTCCAGTTCTTCGCGCCCGCGGAAACCTTCGCAGCCGCGCACACCCTCAGTCATGTCGAGGCCAAGGCCCAGGCCGGGCCGCAGTCCTCGGGGAAGGCCGTGCGCGCCGGGTCGCACATCCTCCGCGACCTCCACGGCCTCTGCGGCGAGCCGCCCGGCCCGCCGCGGAACGCCGACCGCCATCGCAGCGCCACCGCAGGCTGGGCGGACGACCGTCCGCCCACCGCGCGGCACACCGAGGCCATACGCACCTCGGTGCCTCCCAGCACCGGGCACCACCGCACGTCGAGAGCGTCGAGAGCCCACTCACCGGCCGCGCTGCAGGTCTTCCGCTGCTGACCGGACGGGCTCCGCACGGCTCCCCATGCCGCCGCGCCCTCCCCCCACACCATCCCCCACGACCGTCGTGCAAGCCCGACGCGCCGCTGTAGCGCGCCAGGAGGAGTCCACACACCATGCAGCCCCTCATCGACAACGCCCGTACGTTCGGACAGCGCCCTGAGGAGTTCGCCAGACTCGCCGAAGGCCAGTCCCCTCAGGTGCTCTTCATCACCTGCTCCGATTCCCGGGTCGTCCCGGCCCTGATCACCGGCGCCCGGCCGGGCGAGCTCTTCGAGCTGCGCACCGCGGGCAACATCGTCCCGCCCTACGCCTCGGTCCACCCCACCAGCGAGGCGGCCACCGTCGAGTACGCCGTGGAGGTGCTCGGCGTCCGCGACATCGTCGTCTGCGGGCACTCGCACTGCGGTGCCGTCGGCGCGCTGGTGCGCGGCGACGACCTGACCGCCGTACCCGCCGTACGGGACTGGCTGGCCAGCGCCGAGCCGCGCCCGAGCGGGGCGGCGGAGGACCCGGCCGTCGCCGAGGGCGTGCAGAACCACGTGCTCGCCCAGCTGCTGCGGCTGCGCTCGTACCCCTGCATCGACAAGAAGCTGAGCACGGGCGAACTGACCCTGCGCGGCTGGTACTACGAGGTCCACACCGGTGCCGTGCGCGAACACCGCTCCGCCACCGACACCTTCGAGGCCCTGTGAGCACCGCGATGACCAAGTTCCCTTACATACGTCAGGACTTCGCCGCCTCCCTCGTCGTCTTCCTGGTCGCGCTCCCGCTCTGCGTGGGCGTGGCCGTCGCCTCCGGTGTCCCGGCCGAACTCGGCCTGGTCACCGGCATCGTGGGCGGTCTCGTCACCGGGCTGCTGCGGGGCAGCAGCCTTCAGGTGTCGGGGCCGGCCGCCGGCCTGACCGTGCTCGTCTTCGAGGCGGTGCGGGAGTTCGGGCTGCCGCTGCTCGGCGTGATCGTGCTGATCACCGGCCTCCTCCAGATCACCATGGGCGTCCTGCGGCTGGGGCGCTGGTTCCGGGCCATCTCGGTCTCGGTCGTCGAGGGCATGCTGGCCGGAATCGGCCTGGTGCTGATCGCCGGTCAGCTGTATCCGGCGCTCGCCGCCAAGGCCCCCGAGTCCGGCCCCGGCAAGATAGCGGGGCTGCCCGGGGCGTTCCTGGACGCCCTCGGGGACGGCGGGGCGCTGGCCTCGCTCGCCCTCGGCGCGGGCACGATCGCGGTCCTGGTGCTGTGGAAGTACGCCCCGGCGAAGGTGCGGACGGTCCCCGGACCGCTGGCCGCCGTCGGCCTCGCCACCCTGGCCGCCTTCGCCCTGGGCCTCCCGGTCGCCACCGTCGAGGTGCACGGACTGCTGGACTCCGTCCAGCCGCCGCCGCTCAGCGCCTTCGGCGAACTGGCGAGCGCCGGGGTGATCGGCACGATCGTCGCGTTCACCCTGATCGCGTCCGCCGAGTCGCTGTTCAGCGCGGCGGCCGTGGACCGGCTGCACAACGGTCCGCGCACCCGGTACAACCAGGAACTGATCGCCCAGGGCGCGGGCAACGCGCTCTGCGGGGTGCTCGGCGCGCTGCCGATGACCGCGGTGATCGTGCGCAGTGCGGCCAACGTCCAGGCGGGCGCCCGCACCAAGGCGTCCCGGGTGCTGCACGGCGTCTGGCTGCTGCTGTTCGCGGCCCTGCTGCCGGGAGTCCTGAGCTACATACCGATCCCGGCGCTGGCCGGAATCCTGGTCTACTCGGGCGCCAAGCTGATCCCGGTGCGCGCGCTGGCCGTGCTGTGGCGGGAGCACCGGGGCGAGGCGGTCGTCCTCGTCGTCACGGCGGTGTCGATCGTCGCGGTGAGCATGTTCGAGGGCGTGCTGATCGGGCTCGCCCTGTCGATCGTCAAGACCGCCTGGGAGGCCTCGCACCTGAAGCTGGAGGTCGTCGACAAGGGCGCGGGCCCGATCGACGCCTACCTGTCGGGCAACGCGACCTTCCTGCGGCTGCCGAAGATCCTCGACAGCCTGGAGGCGCTGCCCCAGGACCGCCCGATCCGGGTGGACCTCTCCGGGCTGCACCACCTCGATCACGCCTGCCGGACCGCGCTGGAGAGCTGGGCCCAGCGGCACAGCGACGCGGACACCGAGCCGGTGAAGGTCACGGCCGCCTGAACCGGCGGCCGCCCCGGGCCGGGGTGCCGACGCCCCTCGGCACCCCGGCCCGGACCTGGGACCAGAGGCCGTGGCCCCGACCGTCCCCTCGGGCATATCGTTACAGCAACAGACATATCGGTCCTCTTTACCTGGGGGTCGTGATGGTTCAGGAGCTGCTGGTCGCGTTGGTGGCGGCGCTGTGCGTCGGCGCGCTGTACGTGGCCGCCGGTGCGCGGGTCGTCAAGCAGTACGAGCAGGGTGTGCTGTTCCGGCTGGGCCGCGTCTCCGGTGACGTGCGGACGCCCGGCTTCAATCTGGTGATCCCGTTCGTGGACCGGTTGCACAAGGTCAACCTGCAGATCGTGACGCTGCCGGTCCCCGCCCAGGAGGGCATCACCCGGGACAACGTCACCGTGCGCGTGGACGCGGTCGTCTACTTCCGGGTGGTCGACGCGGTGAGCGCGCTGGTCAAGGTCGAGGACTACAAGTTCGCCGTCTCGCAGATGGCCCAGACCTCACTGCGCTCCATCATCGGCAAGAGCGACCTGGACGACCTGCTCTCCAACCGCGAGAAGCTCAACCAGGGTCTGGAGCTGATGATCGACAGCCCGGCCGTGGGCTGGGGCGTGCAGGTGGACCGGGTCGAGATCAAGGACGTGTCCCTGCCGGACACGATGAAGCGCTCGATGGCCCGCCAGGCCGAGGCCGACCGGGAGCGCCGGGCCCGGATCATCAACGCCGACGCCGAACTCCAGGCCTCGAAGAAGCTGGCGGAGGCGGCGCAGCAGATGGCGGCCACCCCGTCGGCCCTGCAACTGCGGCTGCTCCAGACGATCGTGGCGGTGGCCGCCGAGAAGAACTCCACGCTGGTCCTGCCGTTCCCGGTGGAGCTGCTGCGATTCCTGGAGCGGGCCGGCGGACAGCCGGGGCCGAACGGCGACACCCCGGCCGGGATCGGCGAGAGCGCCGCCCGGACGGGACCGCCGCCCGGGTGACCCGGTGCCGTACCGCCCGCCGCGCCACACCGGAAAATAGGACATACCGACCTACGTTCGTACGGTGATCCGACTAGCACGCCGTCTTCCCGGTACGACCACCGTATGCGTCGCCCTGGGCGCCGCGCTCGCCGCCTGCGGCACCACCGAGGCCCCGCACGCCGGACCCCCGGCTCCTCCCAAGGCCTCCTCCTCCGCCACCCCGCCGCCCACGCTCGCCCCCGGGCCCGGCGGCACGGCACCCGTCTTCACCAACGGCCCGCGCACCCTGGGCAAGACCGTCGCCCTGACCTTCGACGCCGACATGACCGCCGACCAGGGGCCGCGCGCGGCCAAGGGCGAGCACTTCGACAACCCGGCGCTGATCGCCACCCTGCGCAGGCTGAAGGTGCCGGCCACGATCTTCATGACCGGCCGCTGGGCCGACGAGTACCCGGCCCAGGCCCGCTCCCTGGGCCGCGACCCGCAGTTCGAGGTCGCCAACCACTCCTACAGCCACTACGCGTTCACCGGCGACTGCTACGGCCTGCCGACCGTCGCCGCCGCGAACATGAAGTCGGACGTGGAGCGCGCCTACGCCGCCCTGCTCCGCGCCGGGGTGCCGCACCCGATGCCGTACTTCCGCTTCCCCGGCGGCTGCTACGACCGGCAGGCGCTGCGCGCGGTCGGCGCGCTCGGGGTCACCGCGGTGCAGTGGGACGTGGTGAGCGGCGACGCGTTCGCGACGGACGCCGACGCGGTGACCAAGCAGGTCCTGGACGGCGTGAAGCCCGGTTCCGTGGTCGTCATGCACTGCACCCGCAGCGCCGCCCCGACCACCGAACAGGTGGTGCGGACCGTCGTACCGGAACTACGCGAACGGGGCTTCCGGTTCGTGAAGGTCTCCGAGCTGATCGGGGAGACGCCGGGTCACCGGTGACCGTCCTACGCTGGAGACATGAGCGACGAACGGCACGAGGGCTACTGCACGATCACCGAGGGCGCGAAGCCGCCGAAGGCGGACGGGCCGCCGTACGCGGAGTGTGTGCTGTGCCGGGAGCCGACGGAGTACCCGCAGTCGTACAAGGGCATCACGATGTGTCCGCGGTGCTGGGGGTCCCCCCGCTCGAGCGAAGCCGAGAGTGGGGGAGGCAGGAGGCCAGCGGAGCGCCTGTTCAGGGTGAGCGGCGGCCGTTGAGGGCGCAGGCCGTCGCGAAGGCCGCGGTGGCAAGCAGGGCCGCCGCGGCCGTCGGCAGCGGGGAGACCGGGATCCGGCCGGACTCCGAGCCGGTGACCAGGCCGCTGACCGCCGCGTGGGCCGGGGAACCGGCGAGCACCGTGGAGAGCAGCGCGGCCAGCAGCATCGCGGGCACCGCCCGGCCCGGCGAGCGCAGCAGCGGCCGGTTGGTGAGCGCGCCGACGGCCGTGCCGAGCAGCGCGCAGGCGAGGGTCGCGAGCAGACCGGCGGCCCCGGCCCGCAGGGGTGACACGGGCAGCTGGTGGTCGTTGGTGGCGTGCCGGCTGATCGCCGTCACGACCAGGGTGGCGGCCGTGCCGAGCAGCGCGGCGGCGAAGAGGGCGGTGAGCAGGGCGGCCAGATGGGCCCTGGCCGGGCCGCGGGCCGCCGTGACACAGGCCCGGGCGGCCGGCGGTTCGCCCGTGACGCAGATCCGCACCAGCCAGGCGGCCACCGGCAGCAGCGCGGCGGCCGTGTAGCCGAGCGAGTCCAGCACCGGCTGACCGCTCTGCACGCCCACGCCCAGGAACACCGCGTACAGGATCACCGGGGGCAGCCAGCGCTGGGAGCGCAGGAGGAGAGCGGTCTGGTAGCGCAGGAGTGCGGTCATGGGCGGTCTTTCTCGTCCGGCGGGACGTGCGGGGGGCTGACGGAGACCACGTGCCAGGGCGGGCGGGACGTGAGCAGGGCACGCAGGACCACGTCCGAGTGGGACGCGGGAACCGTAAGACGGTAGGTGCCGGGGCTCGGTTCCTCCGCCGAGGCCGCCGCGCGGGTCGCGTCCGCGGGCAGCCGGCCGCCGGCCGGGCCCCGCACGGTGACGACGGTGAGCGGGGCGCCAGGTGGAGTCTCCTGGGCGGTACGGGGTTCGAGGGTGCCGCCGACGACCCGGTGGATCGCGTCGGGCGCGCCCGCGAGCCGCCGGGGATCGTGGTCGACGAACAGCACGGCACCCCCCGCTGCGGTGCGCTCGGCGACCGCCCGCTCCAGTTCCGCGCGGGCCTCGGCGTCCAGGCCGGTCCAGGCCTCGTCGAGGACGAGGAGTTCGGGGTCGGCGAGCAGCGCCTGGGCGACGGCGACCTTCTGGCTGGTGCCCTTGGAGAGCTGGGCCATGGGCGTGCCCGCGTAGGCCGCGGCGCCGAACCGCTCCAGCCAGTCCGCCGCGCGGGCGGCGGCCGACCTGCGGGATAGACCGTGGACGGTGCCGAGATGGGTGAGGTAGCCGGCGGGGGTGAAGGGGAGGGCCGAGGGGAAGCGCTCGGGGACGTACGCGCTGCGGGGGCGGCCGGTGACGCGGCCCTCGGTGGGGGTGTCTATGCCGGCGACGATGCGGAGCAGGGTGGACTTGCCGGTGCCGTTGGCCCCTTCCACGCGGGTGAGGGAGCCGGGGGTGAGGGTGAGGTCGACGCCTCTTAACACCCAGGGGCCGCGTATGCCGTAGCGGCGGCCTACGCGGGCCAGTTCAAGATCACGGTGCATGGGAACATTGTGGGGCGGGACCGGAGTGGTTGGTTGCGGTGGTGTGCGGACCGCGGGTGCGTGGGGGCTGTTCGCGCAGTTCCCCGCGCCCCTTATAGGTTGGTGCGGTGAGCGCTCCTTTCCAGGTCTCGGCGAACAGTCGGGACGAAGCACCCCAGTTCGTGCTGCCTCTTGTCGTGCGGATCGAGAAGTCGGCACCGCCGGCCCGCACCGATGCTCTTGAAACCGCGGCTCGGGCCGTTCTCGTGATGCTCAGTGATGAGCGCGCCCTGGGGGACGGTGAGTGGGCGCAGGCCGTTCGGGACTGGGAGGACGCGCGGATCCGGAAGGTCGTGCGGCGGGCGCGGGGGGCCGAGTGGCGGCGGGCCGGGGAGCTGCCCGGGATCACCCTCACGGGGAAGTCGGCCGAGGTACGGGTGTTTCCGCCGGTTCCCCTGGACGGGTGGCCCAGGGAGCTGGCCAAGCTGCAGGTGTCCGGGACCGAGCTGGACGACCCCGAACCGCCCACGGACGCCGACCGGTCCGCGCCCGTGCTGTGGCTGAACCCGGAGCTGGAGATGTCGGCAGGCAAGACGATGGCGCAGGCCGGGCACGGGGCCCAACTGGCCTGGTGGGCGCTGCCGGAGGAGGAGCGGGAGGCATGGCGCGACGCCGGGTTCCCGCTCGCCGTGCGCAGCGCGGACCCGGCCGAGTGGCGTGAACTGACCGAGAGCGGGCTGCCGTTGGTGCGGGACGCCGGGTTCACCGAGATCGCGCCGGGCAGTTGCACGGTGGTCGCGGACCATCCCTCACTTCGCTGAGCTGCGGTTTTTTAACTCCCCTGGCAAACTTTGCCGTTTGTTTGAACACCGCTGCCGCCGCACCCGTACGTCCTGGCACTGAACCAGCGACACGGGGAGGCATCCCTTGCGGCGTTTGAACCCAACGGCCCTCATTCTGGCGACCCTCGCCGCTACCGTCGGCGCGCTCGTGTACCCCGTGTGGTCGTACGCCGACCGCTCGGGCACCGGGCAGGCCAACGTTGCGGCGGGGACCGTGATGACCGAGTGGGGCCCGTTGACGGCCTCCGACCGCGATCTGATCGTGCGGGTCCGGCTGGCCGGGCTGTGGGAGCTGCCGGCCGGGCAGCAGGCCATCGAGCGGGCGCCCAGCACGGAGATCAAGGCGGCGGGCGACCATCTGATCGTCGGCCACACCGACCTGGACCGGCGGGTCCGGATCGTCGCCGGGCAGCTGGGCGTCGAGCTGCCCAACGTGCCGAACGAGCAGCAGCAGGGCTGGCTCCAGGAGATGTCGGCGGCGACCGGCGCGGAGTACGAGTACAAGTTCGTGAACCTGCTGCGGGCGGCGCACGGCAAGATCTTCCCGGCGATCGGGACGGTACGGAACACCACCCGCAACAGCCTGGTGCGGCAGCTGGCCTCGGACGCCAACCAGACCGTCCTCGACCACATCACGATCCTGGAGAAGACCGGCAAGGTCGACTTCGAGGCCATCGCCAACGAGATCGCCAACGCGACCACGGCCAGCCCGACCGGTCCCGCGGTGCCGGCGCCCGGGATCGTGGTGCCCTCCGCGCCGGCCGCGCAGGCCAGCGGCGACGTGCGCACCACGTCCAGCCCCTCCCCCGGCGAACCGGGCACGGTGAACACCGCGCGCCCCGACCCGGAGGCCTCGCAGGGCGGCGTCCTCAGCCGCTAGCCCGGCAGCTCCCCGGAGCGCGACCCCGAACCTCAAATGTTGCTCTGAAGCGGCAGGCAGCACGGTTCGCGGACGCGCTCCGGGGCCATACCCCCGTCATTCGGAACAGACAGCCGGAACAGACAGCCGGAACAGGCAGTCGGAACAGGCAGTCGGAACAGGCAGTCGGAACAGGAGGGGGGACGGCCATGACCTCGGAGCGACTGGGGACGGGCATCGGCTGGCGGCCGGAGATCGCGGACGCCGTGGAGCGCATGCCGGGCATCGACTGGGTCGAGGTCGTGGCCGAGAACACCTGTCCGGGCCACCTCCCCGACTCGCTGCTGCGGCTGCGCGAGCGCGGGGTGACGGTCGTACCGCACGGCGTCTCGCTGGGTCTCGGCGGCGCGGACCGCCCGGACGAGGACCGGCTCGCCGCGCTCGCCGAGCGGGTGGCGGCGCTGGGGGCGCCGCTGGTCACCGAGCACATCGCGTTCGTCCGCGCGGGCGGGCCGCGCACCGCCTCGCCGGTCCTGGAGGCCGGCCACCTGCTCCCCGTCCCCCGCACCCGGGACGCCCTCGACGTGCTCTGCGAGAACGTCCGCATCGCCCAGGCCGCGCTGCCGGTACCGCTCGCGGTCGAGAACATCGCCGCGCTCGTCTCCTGGCCGGGCGAGGAGATGACCGAGGGGCAGTTCCTGTACGACCTCGTGGACCGTACCGGGGTACGGCTGCTGATCGACGTGGCGAACCTGCACACCAACCACGTCAACCGGGGCGAGGACCCGGCCGAGGCGCTCGCCGGGCTGCCCGTGGAGGCGATCGCGTACGTCCACGTCGCGGGCGGCTTCGAGCGGGACGGCGTCTGGCACGACAGCCACGCCCACCCCGTGCCCCCGGCGGTCCTGGACATCCTCACCGGCCTCGCGTCCCGCACCGCGCCGCCGGGTGTGCTGCTGGAACGCGACGAGAACTTCCCGGAACCGGCCGAGCTGGAGCGTGAGCTGGCCGCGATCCGGACGGCGGTCGCGGCCGGCGGTGCGGTGGCCGGCGGCCCCTGGGAGCCCTCGCCGGCGGCTCCCGCACCCGAGGTCCCCGACGCCACCCGGCAGCGGGTCGGTCTCGCGCAGACCGCGGTGCTGTCGTCGCTGGTCGCGGGGACGCCGGTGCCGGAGGGGTTCGACCGGGTGCGGATGGGGGTGCAGGCGCGGGCGCTGGCGGCGAAGCGGGCGGACGTGGTGGCGAAGCTCGCACCGGAGCTGCCGGAGATTCTGGGGGCGGGGTATCGGGCGGCGTTCCTGGCGTACGCGTCGGAGCGGCCGATGACGGACGGCTATCGGCGGGACGCCCTGGAGTTCGCGGGGGACCTGCTGCGGAAGGGACGGCCGGAGGACTGGGCCTCTCGTCGGCGGCTGGACCAGTGGTGGCAGGAGCGGGCGGGATCGGCCCCGCGGCGGTCCCTGGCACGGAGGGTACTGCGGCGGGGCTAGCGCCGGGGGACGCTCACCGGCGCCAGCCGAGTGCCGCCGCGCCCACCCGTGCCGCCCCAGCGGCACGACTGCCCGCAGCTGGGTTTTCGCTTTCAGGGGCGCGGGGAACCGCGCGACCAGCCCCCACCGGCCCGCGGTGAACCGGCTGCCCGCGGCTGGGCGGCCCCGCAAGGGGCGCGGGGAACCGCGCGACCGGCCCCCACCGTCCCGCGGCCGAAGGACCTTCCTCGGCCCCTCGGTAATATGCCAACCCCGCACGGCGAAGCCCCACCGTGCGGTGCAGGAGGCATCATGCGCGCGCGATCCAGACCCCCCGTCCAGGGACGAGGCATATTCAGCGGTACCGGGCTGATCATCGTCTGTCTGGCGGCGACCCTCGCCGCCCTGGTGTTCCCGATCTGGTCGTACGCCGACCGGTCGGACCCCACCGGCTCGGTGAACGTGCTCAGCGCCCAGACCGTGTCCACGGCGTACGGCCCGCTGTCCGCGCAGGACCGGGACTTCATCGTCAAGGTCCGCCTCGCCGGGCTCTGGGAGCTGCCCGCCGGGGAGCTGGCGGAGCAGAAGGGCACCACAGCCGCCGTACGGACGGCAGGACAGCACCTCGTCGACGGGCACACCTCCCTCGACGCCCACGTCCGCACCGTCGCCACCCAGCTCGGCGTGCCGATCCCGAACAGCCCGAACACCCAGCAGCAGCAGTGGCTCGCCACGCTGAACGCCGCGCAGGGCCAGGACTTCGACCGCGAGTTCGCGAACATCGTGCGGCTGGCGCACGGCCGGGTCTTCTCCGTGGTCGCCCAGGTCCGCGCCGCCACCCAGAACACCCTGGTCCGCGATCTCGCCGACGACGCCAACACCACCGTCCTGGACCACATCAAGGTCCTGGAGGCGACCGGCTACGTCGACTTCGGCACGCTGGCGCAGCAGTTGGCCACCACGCCCTCCCCCGTCGCCGCACCGCCCGTCGTCGCCCCGGCGGACGCGACCCCGGTCGCGTCGGGGCCGGCACCGGCCCCCTCGCCGTCCCCGACGTACACGCTGCCGCCCGCCACCGCCGGCCCGGACCCGGTCTCCGCCAATCCCTGACCTGCGTGGGAAACGGAACGTCACATACCCACAACACTCGGTCCGGAATGTGAACAGGGCATGGCGGTGGCCAGGACCCTGGCATAGAAACGTGTCATGTTCTGGGTCCTTCTCCTGCTCCTGGCCTGGGCCGTCGCCGGCACCGCCTGCACCCGGTTGTGCCTGGCCGCCGTACGGACGGCGGCCGTCGGCGCGGACGCGGGCCACGGGCACGATCTGACGCTGTACGAGGCCGCGTTCCTGTCCGGCGGGCCCGCGCGGGTCGCCGACCTGACGCTGGTGTCCATGGCCCGGGAGCAGCGGCTGCTGCTCGCCCACACCGGCTGGGCGACCGTCGTGGACCCGCGGGCGCGGGACGACATGGAGCGGTCGGTGATCGGGGCCATCGGGCCCGAGGGGCAGTCACGGATAGCGCCGGTGCGCTCGGCGGCGGCCGACACGGACGCCGTGCGCAGTCTCGGCGAGGGGCTGGTGCGGGCCGGGCTCGCGGTGCCCGACGCGGCGGCGCGGACGACCGTGGCCTCCGGTGTCCGGCAGGTCCGGGCCGCCGCGCTGGCCATCCTCGGGCTCGGAGTCGCCGCGCTCACGCTGCCCGCGCCGACCGAGATGCCGCGCGACCTGGTCGCCGTCTGGTTCGCGCTGCCCCTCACCCTGACGCTGAGCTGCCTGGCCATCGCCCGGGTCGAGGCGCACCCGTACTCGCGCTGGGCCTCCCCGGCCGGCCAGCGGCTCCTCGGCTCGCTGAACCGGCGGGCGAACCGCGCGGCCGACGACCAGTCGCTGCTGGCCTCGGTCGCCGTCCGGGGCATCCGCGCGATCGGTGAGCCGGAGCTGCGTGCGGCCTTCGCACACCGGGACCAGCTGCCACGGGAGTGAGCGGGGGCGCATAGGGGGCAATGCGCCGACACCGGCCCGATGGTGCTTGCCTTCCCCCTCAACCGGTCGAAATATCCCTTTTATTGCTGCCGTGCAGTCGCTGCGGTGCCCTTGCCGCCACGCCACCGCAGCCGTTGCTCCGAAGGGATACGCCATGAGAGCCCCCGCCCTGTACTCGGCCGCCGGGTCACTGATCCTGACCACCCTGGCCGCCGCCCCGGCCGGGAGCGCCCCCCGCGTCCCGGACACGGCGGCGGCCGAACTGCACGGCACCGCCGTCGCCGCCGCGCGGGCGCGCGCCGCGGGCATCGACTTCGGCAGGTGCGCCGCCGGCCTGGAGGCGCCGGACACCTTCCGGTGCGGCACGGTGAGCGTCCCGCTGGACTACGCGCACCCGGACGGCAAGCAGATCAGACTGACCGTCAGCCGGGTGGCGGCCACCCACAAGGACCCGCACAACAGCAAGCGCAGGGTGCCCCGGCAGGGCGTCCTGGTCTACAACCCGGGCGGGCCCGGCGCCTCCGGCATGCTCTTCCCGATGGTCGGCGCACTGCCCGAGTGGAAGCGCATCGCCGCCGCCTACGACCTGGTCGGGTACGCCCCGCGCGGCGTCGACCGCTCCGCCCCGCTGTCCTGCGTCGACCCCAGGCACTTCTACAAGGCGCCGTCGCAGTCGCCGACGCACCCCTCCGAGGAGTACAAGAAGGCCCGGATCAAGGAGGCGAAGGCGTACGCGCAAGGCTGCCTGAAGCGCTCCGGGAGCAAGCTGCGCCACTACACCTCGCTCAACAACGCCCGTGACCTGGACGTGCTGCGCGCGGCCCTCGGCGAGAACCGGCTGACCTTCATGGGCGCCTCGTACGGCACCTACTTCGGCGCGCTGTACGCGACCCTCTTCCCCTCGCACGTACGGCGGATGGTGCTGGACTCGGCGGTGAACCCGGACCCGGCGCAGGTCTGGTACCGGAACAACCTGGAGCAGTCGGCGGCGTTCGAGAGCCGCTGGGCGGACTTCCGGGAGTGGATCGCCAGAAACGACGCCGTGTACAAGCTCGGCAACACCGCCGCGAAGGTGCAGGCGAGTTACGACAAGGCCGCCAAGCGCCTGGCGAAGAAGGCGGCCGGCGGGAAGGTCGGGCCGGGGCAGTTGCAGGGCGCGTTCCTGTCGGCCGGGTACTACGACGACTTCTGGCCGAGCCGGGCGGAGGCGCTGTCCAAGTTCCTGAAGGGGGACGCCAAGCCCCTGGTCCGGCTGGCGGCACCGGCGGCGGAGACGGCCGCCGAGGCGGAGAACGGCAACGCGGTCTACACGGCCGTCGAGTGCAACGACACGTCCTGGCCGACGAAGTGGCAGACCTGGAACCGGGACAACACCCGGCTCGCGCGCGTGGCGCCCTTCGAGACCTGGGACAACGCCTTCATGAACCTGCCGTGCGCCTACTGGCCGGTGCCCCGGCAGCAGGCGCTCGACGTGCGGACGGGCCCCGGTGAGCTGCCGCCGACGCTCATCCTGCAGGCCGAGCGGGACGCGGCCACGCCGTACGCGGGCGCGCTGGAGATGAACCGGCGGCTGTCCGACTCGGTGCTGGTGACCGAGCGGGACGCGGGCACGCACGGCATCGGCGGCGGCCCCAACAAGTGCGTGAACGGCTACCTGGAGGCCTACCTGCTGGAGGGCCGGCTCCCGCAGCGGCGCGCCTCGTGCGAAGGGCACGCGGAGCCGAAGGCGACGGCACCGGCCGACCATGCCCGGGGGAAGAACCCGCGGGACTCCCTGAAGGGCAAGGCCGGCCGGCACTGACGACGGTCAGGCGAGGCCCGCGACCAGCTCCGCGATGTCCTTGCGGCGGCCCGTGTAGAACGGGACCTCCTCGCGGACGTGCCGGCGGGCCTCGGAACCGCGCAGGTGGCGCATGAGGTCGACGATGCGGTACAGCTCGTCGGCCTCGAAGGCCAGCACCCACTCGTAGTCGCCGAGCGAGAACGAGGCGACCGTGTTGGCCCGCACGTCCGGGAAGCCGCGGGCCATCTTGCCGTGGTCGGCGAGCATCCGGCGGCGGTCCTCGTCGGCCAGCAGGTACCACTCGTACGACCGCACGAACGGGTACACGCTGACGTAGTCGCGCGGGGTCTCGTCGGCGAGGAACGCCGGGATGTGCGAGCGGTTGAACTCGGCGGGGCGGTGCAGCGCCATGTTCGACCACACCGGCGTGAGCGCGCGGCCCAGCTTCGTGCGGCGGAAGAGGTTGTAGGCCTCCTGGAGCTGGTCGCTGGTCTCGGCGTGCCACCAGATCATCAGGTCGGCGTCGGCGCGCAGCCCGGAGACGTCGTAGGTGCCGCGGACGGTCACGTCCTTGGCGGCGAGCTGGTCGAACAGCTCCTGGACCTCGTCGGCGTAGCCCGCGCGGTCCTCGGGCAGCACGTCCTTCAGCTGGAAGACCGACCACAGGGTGTAGCGGATGACCTCGTTGAGGTCCTTGGCCAGCTTGCCCTTGTTCGGGACCCTGCCGGACTCGGTGGTGGGGGCGTCGTCACTCATGGTCCCTATTCTCCCGCTCCGCCGTGCAGGCTCTGCACCGGGTTGGCCGTCAGCTCCTCGGCCCCGGCGAGGTCGCCCGCCAGCTGGTCCACCGCCGCGTACGCGCTCGCGACGCAGGCGGGGATGCCGACGCCGTCGTACTGCGCGCCGCACACCGCGAGGCCCGGGAGCCTGCCGACGTGCTCGCGGACGCGGGCCACGCGCGCGTGGTGGCCGACCGGGTACTGGGGCAGGCCGTCGGTCCAGCGGGTGACGCGGGTCTCCAGTGGCGTGGCGTCCAGGCCGGTGGCCGCGCGCAGGTCGTGCCGGGAGAGCTCCACGAGCTCGGCGTCCTCGCGGCCGAGGACCGCGGTCTCGCCGTACCGGCCGACCGAGGTGCGCAGGACGACGACGTCGGGGTCCTCGTCGGCGATCCAGCCCCACTTCTGGGAGGCGAAGGTGGACGCCTTGATGGTGCGGCCGTCGACGGGCGGGACGAGGAAGCCGCTGCCGGCCGGGAGGCCGAGCCCGGCGCGGCGGTAGGCGAGGGTGATCAGTGCCATCGAGGCGTACTCGACGGCGGCCAGTTCGGCCGCGGCGGCGGGCGCCTCGGCGCGCAGCAGGCCGGCGGCGACGGGCGCCGGTACGGCGACGACCACGGCGTCGGCGTACAGCACCCGGCCGGGCGTGGCGATCCGCCAGCCCCGGGGTTCCCTGCGCAGTTCGGTCACGGGCGTGCCGGTGAGGATCTCGCCGCCGCGGGCCCGGACCGACTCGGCGACCGCGAGCGGCAGGGTGCCGACGCCGCCCTCGATGCCCATGAAGACCGGCCCGGTCTGCTGGGCCGCGGCCGCCCTGGCCTGGATCTCGCGGACGGCCTCCGTCAGCGAGTCGTGGGTCTTCGCGGCCTGGTAGAGCTGCGGGACCGCGGAGCGCATCGAGATGCGGTACGCGTCGCCCGCGTAGACCCCGCCGAGCAGGGGCTCGACCAGCCGGTCGACGACCTCGCGGCCGAGCCGGGCGGCCACGTACCCGCCCACCGCGACGTCGTCGCCGACCTCGGTGCGGGGCAGGTCGGCGTCGCGCTCGATGCGGGCGAGGCCCTCCTCGGACAGCACGCCGGACAGCGCGGCGGCGGTGCCGGGGACGCCCATGACATGGCCCTTGGGCATGGGGCGCAGCGTGTCCCGGGTCCAGACGGAGGCGGTGGCGGTGGCGGGGGCCTGAAGCCGCTCGCCGAGCCCGGCCTCGCGGGCGAGGGCGACCGCCTCGGGCCTGCGGGCCAGCATGGACTCGGCGCCCAGGTCGACCCGGACGCCCGCGATCTCGCCGGGCAGCAGCTTGCCGCCGACTCGCTCCGAGGCCTCCAGCACGGTCACGCGCGCGCCCCGGTCCAGCAGCCGGTGCGCCGCGGCCAGCCCCGCGATCCCGGCTCCGACGACGACGACCCGGCCCGTGCCCGTACCCGTTGCGCTCATGACCTCACTCTCTCAGACCGCACCGACACTCCCGCCCCGGCCCGGTGACCCGTACGCGTCCGGACCGTGACCGCACCGGAACCGTCGGCCCCGAACGTCCCGCCCCGCCCCGGCGTCGAAGTCGCGTCAGTTGTCACCGTCCCCGGGGGGAACCATGCGCCATCCCGCACGACCCGTACGCCCCGCCCTCGCCGGCCTGCTGCTCGCCGCCGCGCTCGTCCTCACCGGATGCAGCGCGGACGGCGGTTCCGACGGCAGCTCCGCGAGCGATGCCAAGGCCGACGTCAACAGCGCTGCCTCGGAGGCGGCGGGCTCGGCGGGCGCCAAGGACGGCGGCAGCGGGACCGGCAGGACCACGCCCGACCTCACCGTCAACCGGATCATCCGCACCGCCTCGCTGACCGTGCAGGTCAAGGACGTGCCCAAGGCCCTCGACGCGGCCCGCACCACGGCCGAGGACGCCGGCGGCTACGTCGGCGACGAGACCACCACCCGGGACTCCGGGGGCCGCGAACGCACCCGCGTGGTGCTCCGGGTCCCCGCCGAGAAGTACGACGAGGTGCTCGCCGGCCTCCAGGGCTCGGGCAAGCTGATCGACCGCACGGCGAAGGCGCAGGACGTCACCGAGCAGGTGGTCGACGTGGACAGCCGGGTCAGGTCGCAGCGGGCCAGCGTGGCCCGGATCCGCGAGCTGATGGACCGGGCGGCCAAGCTCGGTGACGTGGTCACCCTGGAAGGGGAGTTGAGCAGCCGGGAGGCCGACCTGGAGTCGCTGCTGGCCCGGCAGGCATCCCTGAAGGACCGTACGAGCATGGCCACGATCACGCTGTCGCTCACCCCGACACCGGTGACGAAGGCAGCCGCGAAGGACGACTCCCCGGGGTTCGTGGACGCCCTGTCCGGCGGCTGGCACGTCTTCGTCACCATGCTGCGCTGGATCGCCCTGGCGCTGGGCGCGGCCCTGCCGTTCGCCGCCCTGGCGGCCGTACTGGCACTGCTGTGGTGGCGGCTCGCCCGCCGGCGCCGTACCCCCACGCAGCCCGGCAGCGAGACCTGAGCGAGCCCGAAATGCCCGCGCCCCGTAGCGTGTTCGCATGAGCATGAACGGTGGACGGGAACGACTGGTCGTGATCGGCGGTGACGCCGCGGGCATGTCCGCGGCGTCCCAGGCGCGTCGGCTGCGGGGACCGGACGAGTTGGAGATCGTGGCCTTCGAACGCGGCCACTTCACCTCCTACTCGGCGTGCGGGATCCCGTACTGGGTCGGCGGCGACGTCGAGGAGCGGGACCATCTGATCGCCCGCTCCCCCGAGGAGCACCGCGCGCGTGCGATCGACCTGCGGATGCGCACCGAGGTCACGGAGATCGACGTGGCCGGGAAGCGGGTACGCGCGCGTGACGTCGATTCCGGCGCCGAGTCCTGGACGCCGTACGACAAGCTCGTCATCGGCACCGGCGCCCGCCCGATCCGCCCCGACATGCCGGGCGCGGACGCGCCGGGCGTGCACGGCGTGCAGACCCTGGACGACGGCCAGGCCCTCCTGGACACGCTGGCACGCACGCGTGGCCGCCGGGCCGTGGTGGTCGGCGCCGGCTACATCGGCGTCGAGATGGCCGAGGCGATGATCAACCGGGGCTACGAGGTGACGGTCGTCAACCGCGGCAGCGAGCCGATGTCCACGCTCGACCCGGACATGGGCCGCCTGGTGCACGAGGCCATGGAGGGCCTCGGCATCACCATGGTCGACGACACCGAGGTCACCAAGGTGCTCACCGGCCAGGACGGCAGGGTGCGCGCGGTGGCCACGGAGGACGCCGAGTACCCGGCGGACGTGGTGATCCTGGGCATCGGCGTCCGCCCGGAGACCGGCCTGGCCGAGGCCGCGGGCCTGCCCGTCGGCGCGCACGGCGGCCTCCTCACCGACCTCGCGATGCGGGTGCGCGGGCACGAGGACATCTGGGCGGGCGGCGACTGCGTGGAGGTCCTGAACCTGGTCTCGGGCCAGGAGCAGTACATCCCGCTGGGCACCCACGCCAACAAGCACGGCCAGGTCATCGGCACCAACGTGGGCGGCGGCTACGCCACGTTCCCGGGTGTCGTCGGCACCGCGGTCAGCAAGGTGTGCGACCTGGAGATCGCCCGCACCGGCCTGCGCGAGAAGGACGCGCTCCGGGTGGGCCTGCGGTTCGAGACGGTCACCATCGAGTCCACGAGCCGGGCCGGCTACTACCCCGGCGCCACCCCCATGACGGTCAAGATGCTCGCGGAACGCCGCACGGGCCGCCTGCTCGGCGTCCAGATCGTCGGCCGGGAGGGCGCGGGCAAGCGGGTCGACATCGCGGCGGTCGCCCTCACGGCCAACATGACGGTGGAACAGATGACAGCCCTGGACCTGGGCTACGCCCCACCGTTCTCCCCGGTGTGGGACCCGGTACTCGTGGCCGCGCGCAAGGCAACGGCCAAGGTGCGCAGCGGGACTTTCTGAGCAGCGCCCAGGTCGCCCGCCAAGGGGCGCGGGGAACTGCGCGACCAGCCCCCACGCACCCGCGCCCCACAACGGCGATCAAGCCGTCCCACTGATCCGCGGCAGCGAAGTGACCCCCGCCCCACCGGGCGCAGCCGCGGCAGCAGGCTGCTCGGTCCCCGGCCGCGCATGCGCCGCACCCGGCCGCGTCGACCGCAGCCGGTTGCTCACCGCCTCGTCCAGCGTCACCGGCCGCTGCATCTGCGCGGCCAGCCGCCCCGCCTCCTGGCCGAGCCGCGCCACGTCCTCCCAGGGCAGCCGCACGACCAGGGAGATCTCGGCCTCACCGTCGGGCAGGGCCTGCATGGGAGGGAATCCCGGAGAAGTAACCCGCTCGTTCATCGCCTGTTCCTCACGTCGCCTGAGCCTCACGTCGGTCGCAAGGACATACGCACGCGCGCGTGACGACGTTCAGCGGGGCACCCCGCGCATCGAGCGCCCCCTCCCTGGGCACTAGTCAGCTGTGGTCATCCCCGTTCATGACGTGAACCCGGTGCGTCGCACGCCGTACGTGACGTACGCGCTGATCGCCGCGAACGTGCTCGTCTTCCTCTTCACGCCCGGCATAGCCGGTTCCGTGGCCGGCGGCAGCGACCTGTCGCAGCTGTGTCATCTGCAGGCGTTCATGGACCACTACGCGGCGGTCCCCAAGGAGCTGATCCACCATCAGATGCCGCAGCTGGTCCCGACCGGCCAGGTGGGCATCGGCCGGAACGGCGCCGGCTGTGTCGTCGGCCCGCCCGGTTACGACAAGTCGCCGGCGCTGTCGGTCTTCACGGCGATGTTCCTGCACGGCAGCTGGCTGCACCTGCTGGGCAACATGCTCTTCCTGCTGATCTTCGGCAACAACGTCGAGGACCGGATGGGCCACATCCGTTTCATTCTCTTCTACGTCTTCTGCGGCTATGCGGCCGGCTACGGCTTCGCGCTCGTCAACGCCTCGTCGGGCGACCCGCTGATCGGCGCGTCCGGCGCGATCGCCGGCGTCCTCGGCGCGTATCTCGTCCTCTACCCGACGGCCAGGGTCTGGGTGCTGGTCCCGTTCCTGGTCTTCCTGCCGCTGCGGCTGCCGGCCTGGCTGGTGCTGGGCTTCTGGTTCGTGCTCCAGGCCGTGTACTCGTCCGGCGAGGGCGTCTCGGACGCCGGGACCGTGGCGTACGCGGCGCACATCGTCGGCTTCCTGGTGGGCATGGTGCTCGCCTGGCCGCTCAAGCCGGGCACGCCCCCGCCGCCGGAACCGCGCGGCCTGCTGTTCGGCAGGCGGGCCCGGCCCCGGCACGGCTGGTAGCGGACCGGGTCAGCGCGCGCTCTCGGTGTGGACGAACTCGGTGAGGCGGGTCAGCGCGTCCGGGTCGGTGGACGGCATGACGCCGTGCCCCAGGTTGAAGACATGCCCTTCGAGACCGGCCGCCGCGTCGAGCACCTCGCGCGCCTTGGTCTCCACCGCATCCTTGCCGGCGAACAGGACGGCCGGGTCGAGGTTGCCCTGGAGCGCCTTGCCGGGGCCGACGCGGCGGGCGGCCTCGTCGAGCGGGACCCGGTAGTCGACGCCGACGACGTCCGCGCCGGCCTCGCCCATGAGCTTCAGCAGTTCGCCGGTGCCGACGCCGAAGTGGATGCGCGGGACGCCGTATCCGGCGACGGCGTCGAAGACCTTCGCGGAGGCGGGCAGCACCGAGCGCCGGTAGTCGGCGGGGGCGAGCGCGCCGGCCCAGGAGTCGAAGAGCTGGACGGCGGAGGCGCCGGCCTCGATCTGCACCTTGAGGAAGGCGGCCGTGATGTCGGCGAGGCGGTCGAGCAGGTCGGCCCAGAGCTCCGGGTCGCCGTACATGATCGCCTTGGCGTTCTCGTACGTGCGCGAGGGGCCGCCCTCGACGAGGTAGCTCGCGAGGGTGAAGGGGGCGCCGGCGAAGCCGATCAGCGGGGTCGGGCCGAGCTCGGCGGTGAGCAGGCCGACTGCCTCGGTGACGTAGGAGACGTCCTCGGGGGTGAGGTCGCGGAGCTGGGCGAGGTCGGCGCGGGTGCGGATCGGGTGCGCGACGACCGGGCCGACGCCGGGCTTGATGTCCAGGTCGATGCCGATGGCCTTGAGCGGGACGACGATGTCGCTGTAGTAGACCGCCGCGTCCACGCCGTGCCGGCGCACGGGCTGGAGGGTGATCTCGGCGACCAGCTCGGGCCGCGTGCACGACTCCAGCATCGGGATGCCCTCGCGCACCTTGTGGTACTCGGGCAGCGAACGGCCGGCCTGGCGCATGAACCACACGGGGGTGTGCGGCACGGGTTCACGCCTGCACGCCTTGAGGAAGGCACTGTCGTACGTCGCTGTCGGCTGCTGGCCCGCGGGGCTTCCGTTCGCACTCACGACGGCAAGTCTCGCACGCCCCGGAAGCCGGCATCGCGGCGCCCTTACATGGCCCTTAGGTGGTGTCTCTCCCTGCGCGAAGGCGTCGTTCCCCTTACTCTTCCCCGCATGGCTGCGGCTCAGGGACGACTGTCGGACGGCGCTGGCGGGATGGGCGAGGGGAAGGACACCGAGGAGGACGAAGGACATACCGGGAGTACGGCGCCACCGGTACCGCCGGCCTTCCGGGCCGCGGTCGACGCGCTGCGCGGTGCCCGGCTGCGGCCCCAGGTCGAGGTGGAGCCGACGCCCGCCCCGCAGCGTCTCGCCCCGTTCGCGTACGCCGTGGAGGCCGCGGTGGTCGACGGCGAGCAGGATCTCGCCGACGGGCGTCTCGTGCTGCTGCACGACCCGGCCGGGCACGAGGCCTGGCACGGCACGTTCCGGCTGGTCACCCTGGTACGCGCGGAGCTGGAGCCGGAGATGGCGGCCGATCCGCTGCTGCCGGACGTCTGCTGGGCGTGGCTGACCGGGGCCCTCCAGGCGCGCGGCCTGTCGTACGGCGAGCCGAGCGGGACCGTGACGCGCGCCAGTTCGCACTACTTCGGCGGGCTGTCCGCGCGCCCCGCCGCCTCGCAGATCGAGATCCGGGCCTCCTGGACACCCCGGGAGGGCCGTGCCGGCGTGCCGGACACCGCCGCCCATCTCGCCTCGTGGTGCGACCTGCTGGCGCAGGTGGCGGGGCTGCCGCCGGCTTCTCCCGGCGACGCCTCGGTGGTCACCCTGCCGCAGCGCCGCGACCCGCAGGCGCGCTGAACCCGCACCGTCGCGGATCGGGGACCCGTCCACCCGGGTCCCGTCGGCTCACCCTGTCCACCCGAGTCCCGTCGGCTCACCCTTCATTGACCATCTCTTTGTCGATACGGCCACTTTCTGTCCCGTACGGCAACGGCCCGAACCGATTCGATCTTCGGATGATCGATCGCGTGTCCGAATTGCACGTATTGTTACTCACCAGATCGTGATCATTCTCTAAAGGCGGACGGGTTTGGTGCCGAAGACGACTGTGACCTTGAAAGCACGGTTCGTCCCGGCTTCTTCCCCACAAGCCGGCCCCGTCCCCCACCCAGGAGGCCTGGTGTCCGTTCTCCTAGAGCAGCCCGCAAGCCTGGTCGCCTACCGCCCGAACAAGCCCACCGCCATGGTGGTCGTGGCCGACCCGCGCGTCCGCTCCACCGTCACCCGCCACCTGTGGGCGCTCGGCGTGCGCGATGTCATCGAGGCCTCGTCCATCGCGGAGGCTCGTCCCCGCATCGGCAACCCCCGCGACATCTGCGTCGCCGACGTCCACCTCCCCGACGGCTCCGGCCTGACCCTCCTGTCCGAGACCCGCGCGGCGGGCTGGCCCAACGGCCTGGCCCTGTCGGCCGCCGACGACATCGGCGCCGTGCGCAACGCCCTGGCCGGCGGTGTCAAGGGCTACGTCGTCACCGGCACCCGCACCAACATCGGGCTCCCCACCCGACCCGGTGCCGCCCCCATCGGCGCCGCCGCCCGCATGCACCGCCGCCCCCCGGGTGCCCCGAGCCACCCGGGCGGCTACCGCGAGCTCTCCGGCCGTGAGGTCGAGGTGCTCCGGCTGGTCGCGGAGGGCCAGTCGAACAAGGCGATCGGCGTCTCGATGGGACTGTCCGCCCTCACCGTCAAGAGCCACCTCGCCCGCATCGCCCGCAAGCTCGGCACGGGCGACCGCGCCGGGATGGTCGCCGTGGCCCTGCGCACCGGCATCATCCACTGACCGGCCGACACCGACCGACACCGACCGACCGCTCGACGAACGACCGCTCGACGACCGACCGAACACCGACCGACCGAACACCGACGGCCCGTCACTGATGGCCGATCACCGATCCCGGATCTCGGGGATCACCGAACGGTCCCACCGATCGCCCGTCACCGACCGGTCGTACGTTCACCGACATGACCGGACGGCCGCTGGTCCGGCGTCACGTCGTAACCCGCTGTCCCCCGTTCGTGGACCTGATCTTTCACCGGCCTGACTGGTTTACGACCCTCCGGCGTCCGTCGACGGAACGTTCCGTCGACGGACGCCGTCCACACACAGATACCCTTGACATGTGACCGACGCCCAAGACACCGCAGCAGACAGTTCACTGCGCACCACCGGGGGCACTCCCCCGGACGACGCCGGATCTTCTGTGACGGAGGCGCCGATCCCCTTGCTCGAGCCCCGTGAGGGCATTCCGCCGGTGGTCGTGGACGAGGCCGCGCTGGCCGCGGTGACCGCCGCCTTCGCCGCCGGCTCCGGGCCCGTCGCCGTCGACGCCGAGCGCGCCTCCGGTTACCGCTACGGCCAGCGCGCCTACCTCGTCCAGCTGCGCCGCGAGGGCGCCGGGACCGCGCTGATCGATCCCGTCGCCTGCCCCGACCTGTCCGGCCTCGGCGAGGCGCTGGCCGGCGTCGAGTGGGTGCTGCACGCGGCCACCCAGGACCTGCCCTGCCTGCGCGAGATAGGCATGACGCCCGGCAGCCTCTTCGACACCGAGCTGGCCGGCCGGCTCGCCGGGTTCCCCCGGGTCGGACTGGGCGCGATGGTCGAGGGCGTCCTCGGGTTCGTGCTCGAGAAGGGCCACTCCGCCGTCGACTGGTCGACCCGGCCGCTGCCCGAGCCCTGGCTGCGGTACGCGGCGCTGGACGTCGAGCTGCTCGTCGACCTGCGGGACGCCCTGGAGAAGGAGCTGGACCGGCAGGGGAAGCTGGAGTGGGCGCGGCAGGAGTTCGACGCGATCGCCGCGGCGCCGCCGGCCGAGCCGCGCAAGGACCCCTGGCGCCGCACGTCGGGGATGCACAAGGTGCGCCGGCGCCGGCAGCTCGCAGTGGTGCGCGAGCTGTGGGAGACCCGGGACCGGATCGCGCAGAAGCGGGACGTGTCTCCGGGCAAGGTGCTCAGTGACGCGGCGATCGTGGAGGCCGCGCTGGGGCTGCCGGCCAACGTGCACGCCCTCGCGGGACTGAACGGCTACGGCCACCGGATGGGGCGGCGCCAGCTGGAGCAGTGGCAGGCCGCGGTGGACCGCGCCAAGGCGCTGCCGGACCTCGCGCTGCCGCAGCCTGGACAGCCCGTGACGGGGCCGCCGCCGCCCCGGGCGTGGGCCGACAAGGACCCCGCCGCGGCTGCGCGCCTGTCGGCCGCCCGGGCCGCGGTCTCGGCGCTGGCCGAGCAGCTCACCATGCCGCAGGAGAACCTCGTCTCGCCGGACAGCGTGCGCAGGATCTGCTGGGAGCCGCCGCAGGTCGTCGACGCGGAGACCGTGGGGGCCGCGCTGGTGGGCTACGGCGCCCGGCCCTGGCAGGTGGAGCAGGTGACACCGGTGCTGGTGGCGGCGCTGTCCGCGTCCGTCTAGGCGGACGGCCGGCACACGGCGCCGGCCGCCGTTCCGCCCCGCCCACTCACTCCGGGCCGCCTTCGACCGGTCCGGTCGGCGACGGCTCCGGATCGCTCGGGTCGGCCGGGGCTTCCAGGAACGCGGTGTAGAGGTTCCGGCCCCGGTCCACGGAGAAGTCCAGCTCGGGCAGGAGGTCCGGCACCGCGATCGCGGTCACCAGGTTGCGGTACATGCGGGAGATCCGCGCCTCGACATTCCGCATGTGCCGGTCGAGCGTGTTCGACAGGAGCACCACTCCGGCCCAGTTGCCCGCGATCTGGTGGGCCTGCTCCTCGGCATCGACGAATTTCCTCAGCTCGCCGCGTCGCCGCGCCTCGGCGAGCTGCCCCGTGTTGAAAGCGATCCAGTCCGGCCAGGGCGTTCCGTAGGTATCCGGCGCGTTGCTGTGGAACGACAGTTTCAGAGCGGCCTGGAGCGCGTTCTCGTGGGCGATCCGGTGGGCGAGGATCATGCCGATGTCGACCACTTCCTGGAGCATGATCCGCTGTTCCAGCAGGCCGTCCATGGTCAGCGTGTCGTGCATGATGGCCGTCGCCACGTCCATCTTCCCGCCCGGGAAATGCCGGTAGAAGGCCCCCTTGCTGGTCCGTGCGGCGGTGATGAGGTCGCCGACCGACGTCCCGTCGTAGCCGTCCGTCACGAAGAGCGAGCCGGCGGTGTCGATGATGCGCTGCCTCGTGTCGATGGCGCGCTGCTGCTGACGTCGCGGCCTGCGCGGGTTGCTCATTCGATCTCGCCTTCGAGGCCCGTCAACGGGTTGATGACCGGTCGGGCTTTGTCCGGGACAGCCGCGCACGCACGTGCTGATCAGCGTGCCGATAGTACCGGCCCAGGGGACCGAGAAGAGACCGCTCCTCGCCCCGTCCCGGAGCGGTGGACACCGCCTGCTTCCGCTGATCGCTTGACGTGATCGCGCCCGGGTTCCAGACTGGGAAGGCCAGAACAGACCGAGTGGTCCCTTCTAGCCGCGCAACCGTCACGGACAGCTGGGCATCGCTCCTCTTCGGGTGGGATTCCCTGGCTGCCGTGAGCGCTCGGCCGGGTACCGGGTCCGGACAAAAGTCCGCCGGATCCGCGAAGTTGCCCGGTGGCGCGAGGGGCCGACGCACTGTTCTGCCGGGGACGAGGGGGAGCGACGCAGAAGAGACCACATGGTCCAAACAGGCTCGGCGGCACAGGGCCCGAGGCCGCCGGCCGGACCCGGTACGGCAGTGCCCTTTCAGACACTTTCACCGGCCGAACGGCGAGCCGAACCGCGGCCCCGCCACCGCCCCTGCCCACACCGCTCGGGAGTCCGCCGCCATGACCACCGCCCCCTGCTCCTCCGCCGCTGCGGCCGTCGGCACCGCGGCGGTGGTCGCCCCGTACGAGGAAGGTGGAGGAACGTATCCGCAGGCCTTCGCGCGGCACGGCTGGCGGACCGTGGCCGTCGTTCCGGAGCACCGGCTGCGCCCGCCGGCGTACCGGAACGCGACGCCGCCCGCCGGGTACGGCGACACGGTCGTGCACCGGGGGCTGCGGCAGACGGTCAAGTCGCTGCGGGGGCTGGGGGTGTCGGCCGTGGTCGCGGGCGGGGCCGGAGGGATCGAGCTGGCCGAGCGGATCGCCTGGCAGCTCGGTCTTCCCGGAGCCCATCCGGCGTCCTCGCCGCTGAGGTACGACCGGGGCGCCCAGGCGGCCCGGCTGGCCCGGCTGGGGATCCCGGCGCCGCGGGGCATCCGTACCGCGCGTCCGGCCGACGCCGTGGCCTGGGCACGGTCGTACCCGGCGGCCGGCTACCTGCTCGCACCGGCAGCCGCCGGAACTCCGGTCGACGCGGTGGAATGCGCGGACGAGGCCCGGATCAACACGGCCTGGCCCGCCCTGTGGCACGCGGCCGCCCGGTACTCCGGCAGCCCGCACCTGGTACTGAGCGAGCTGCCCGGCCGCCGCCGGTACACGGTCGACACCGTCACCCGCCCCGGCCCGGACGGACGGCCCGAGCACGTCGTCACCGGTCTGCGGGCGGACGCCCCCGCCGGACCGTGCGCGCCGGGCGGCCCGCCGGTGCGGGTCCTCACGCGCTACACGGTCCGGGTGCTCGACGCGCTCGGCGTGGTGTGCGGTCCGGCCACCGTCCGTCTCGCGTACGACGACACGGCAGGGCGGGGGCCGGTGCTGGTCTGCGCGCTCGCGGCGCCCGTCATGACACGGGCCGACGAGGCACCGCGTCCGGCGGCCGGCCGCCACCACCGGTCCGGCGGCGTGCCGGACCTCTGGTCCCCGCCCGCCGTCCCCTTCTTCCGGGGCCGTCCATGACCCGGCCGCCGGCCGGATGCCTGCACCATCACCCGAGAGGAGCCTCCGTGCTCATGTCCTCCGCGCCCCGGTCCCGCCTGCTGCTGGCGGGCAACGCCCGTATCTTCGAGCTGGCCACGCCCCGGACCGCGCGGCCTCCGCGGCATCCCCCCGCCGCCCCGGCGATGCGCGCCGTACGGGTCCGCGGGTCCGATGCGGCTGGTCGCGCAGTTCCTCCCCCAGCCTTCGGCCGGGGGGACCCCCAGCGCCCCCGACGGGGCGCTGCGGTGCAGGCGCCTTTCCATGTGACGTTCGCCGCTCCATCCTCCAGGACTGGGCAGTCACGTTACTCATAAGTAGCATGGGGCCTGAGCGCGCGCTCAGCGCATCGCAGCAGTGCCATCCCGCACCCTGGAGGAGAGCCAATCGTGCCTCGTACCGTCAGGGATGTCGTCTTCGTCGACGGCGTCCGTACCCCGTTCGGCAAGGCGGGCCCGAAGGGCATCTACCACGAGACCCGTGCCGACGACCTCGTCGTGAAGGCGATCCGGGAGCTGCTGCGCCGCAACCCCGGTCTCGACACCACGAAGATCGACGAGGTCGCCGTCGCCGCGACCACGCAGATCGGTGACCAGGGTCTGACCATCGGCCGTACCGCGGGCATTCTCGCGGGCCTGCCGACCTCCGTGCCCGGCTACTCCATCGACCGCATGTGCGCCGGCGCCCTGACCGCCGTCACCACGGTCGCCGGTTCCGTCGCCTTCGGCGCGTACGACGTCGCCATCGCCGGCGGCGTCGAGCACATGGGCCGCCACCCGATGGGCGAGGGCGTCGACCCGAACCCGCGGTTCGTCAGCGAGAAGCTGGTCGACGAGTCGGCGCTGTTCATGGGCATGACCGCCGAGAACCTGCACGACCGCTACCCGCAGATCACCAAGGAGCGCGCGGACGAGTACGCGGTGCGCTCGCAGGAGAAGGCCGCCAAGGCGTACGCCGACGGCAAGATCCAGGCCGACCTGGTGCCGATCTCGGTGCGCCGGACCAACCCGGAGGGCGGCGAGACCGGTTGGGGTCTCGTCACCGCCGACGAGCCGATGCGACCGGGCACCACGCTGGAGAACCTCTCCGGTCTGAAGACCCCGTTCCGCGTGCACGGGCGGGTCACCGCCGGCAACGCGGCCGGTCTGAACGACGGTGCCACCGCCTCGATCATCGCCTCCGAGGAGTTCGCCCGCGCGAACAACCTCCCGGTGAAGATGCGCCTCGTGTCGTACTCCTTCGCGGGTGTCGAGCCGGAGGTCATGGGTTACGGCCCGATCCCGGCCACGGAGAAGGCGCTCGCCCAGGCGGGTCTGTCGATCTCCGACATCGGTCTGTTCGAGATCAACGAGGCCTTCGCCGTGCAGGTGCTGGCCTTCCTCGACCACTACGGCATCGCGGACGACGACGAGCGCGTCAACCAGTACGGCGGCGCCATCGCCTTCGGTCACCCGCTGGCCTCCTCGGGTGTGCGTCTGATGACGCAGCTGGCCCGCCAGTTCGAGGAGCAGCCGCACGTCCGCTACGGCCTGAACACCATGTGCGTCGGCTTCGGCATGGGCGCGACGGTCATCTGGGAGAACCCGCACTTCGAGGGGGACAAGTGAGCACCACCGCCGAGCTTCTGAAGCAGGCTTCGGACCTGTTCCCCGACGAGGTCGTCACCAGCGCCCACGTACGCCACTTCGACCTGCCGTCCGCGGCCGGGCGCTTCGCGCTGATCACCCTGGACAACGGCCTGGACCACACCAAGCCGACCACCTTCGGCCCGGCCTCGCTGGCGAACCTCAACACCGCCATCGACCAGGTGGAGAAGGAGGCGGCCGAGGGCACGATCGTCGGTGTCGGCATCACCGGCAAGCCGTTCATCTTCGCCGTCGGCGCCGACCTCAAGGGCGTCGAGCTGCTGAAGAACCACGAGGACGCGCTGGCCATCGGCAAGGGCGGCCACGAGGTCTTCAAGCGCCTCGCGGGTATCGCGGTGCCGACCTTCGCGTACTACAACGGTGCCGCCATGGGCGGTGGCGTCGAGGTCGGTCTGCACTGCAAGTACCGCACCGTCTCGAAGGCCATCCCGGCGTTCTCGCTGCCCGAGGTCTTCCTCGGTCTGGTCCCGGGCTGGGGCGGCTGCGCGCTGCTGCCGAACCTGATCGGCGCCGACAAGGCCGTCTCGGTGATCATCGAGAACAGCCTCAACCAGAACAAGCAGCTCAAGGGTCAGCAGGTCTTCGACCTGGGCATCGCCGACGCCCTCTTCGAGGGCGCCGACTTCCTGGAGCAGTCGCTGATCTGGACCGCCCAGGTACTGAAGGGCGACATCGAGGTCGAGCGCCCGGTGATCGACCGCGGCGAGGCCTGGGACCAGGCCGTCGCGCGCGGCCGGTTCGTCGCCGACTCCAAGGTGCACGGCGCGGCCCCGGCCGCCTACCGCGCCCTGGACATCATCGCCGCCGCCAAGAACGGCGACCTCCAGCAGGGCTACGACGCCGAGGACCTGGCGCTCGCCGACCTGATCATGGGCGGCGAACTGCGCGCCGGCATCTACGCGTTCAACCTGGTGCAGAAGCGCGGCAAGCGCCCCGCGGGCGCCCCGGACAAGAACCTGGCGCGCCCGGTCACCAAGGTCGGTGTCGTCGGCGCCGGTCTGATGGCCTCCCAGCTCGCGCTGCTCTTCCTGCGCCGTCTGGAGGTGCCGGTCGTGCTGACCGACATCGACCAGGAGCGCGTCGACAAGGGTGTGGGCTACGTCCACGCCGAGATCGAGAAGCTGCTCGGCAAGGGCCGGATCAACCAGGACAAGGCCAACCGCCTCAAGGCCCTGGTCACCGGTGTGCTGGACAAGGCGGAGGGCTTCTCCGACGCGGACTTCGTCATCGAGGCCGTGTTCGAGGAGATCGGCGTCAAGCAGCAGGTGTTCGCGGAGGTCGAGGCGGTCGCCCCGGCGCACGCGATCCTCGCCACCAACACCTCCTCGCTGTCGGTGACGGAGATGGCGTCGAAGCTCAAGAACCCCGAGCGGGTCGTGGGCTTCCACTTCTTCAACCCGGTCGCGATCCTCCCGCTCCTGGAGATCGTGCGCGGCGAGCAGACCGACGACGCGTCGCTGGCCACCGCCTTCGCCGTCGCCAAGAAGCTGAAGAAGACCGCGGTTCTGGTGAAGGACGCCCCGGCGTTCGTCGTGAACCGCATCCTCACCCGCTTCATGGGCGAGATCCAGAACGTCATCGACGAGGGCACCCCGGTCGAGGTCGCGGAGAAGGCGGTGGAGCCCCTGGGCCTGCCGATGTCCCCGCTGGTCCTCCTTGAGCTGGTCGGTCCCGCCATCGGTCTGCACGTCTCGGAGACCCTCAACCGGGCCTTCCCGGACCGCTTCACGGTCTCCCCGAACCTCGCGGCCGTCGTCAAGGCGGGCAAGCGCGGCTTCTACGTGTACGACAGCGGGAAGCCGGAGCTGGACCCCGAGGTCGCCGCGCTGCTCAAGCAGGGCGACTCGGTCCTCTCCGAGGAGCAGGTCCGTGACCGCGTCCTGGACGCCGTCGCCCAGGAGATCGGGCTCATGCTCGACGAGGGTGTCGTCGCCGAGGCGCAGGACGTCGACCTCTGCCTGATCACGGGCGCCGGCTGGCCCTTCCACCTGGGCGGCATCACGCCGTACCTGGACCGCGAGGGCGTCTCGGAGCGCGTCAACGGCAAGAAGTTCCTGGCCCCGGGCGTGGCGAGCGTCCCGGCGTAGCCTCCTCCGCACGGAACCGATGCCCGGCACACCGACTGGTGCGCCGGGCATCGGCGTGCCTGGCCGTGCCCGCTTCAGGCGGGCGGGGCCGGCTCCGCGTGGACGACTCTCAGTTCGGTGCCGTCGCGGTCGCGGCGGGAGCGGCCCAGGATGCCGACGGCCAGGTGGGAGGGTTCCTCGGGGTCGTCGCGCGGCACGAAGGTGACGACGTCCGGATGGTGGCTCGTCACCAGCCAGCCGTCGCCCTGCTGGAGTTCGAGCACCCGGAAATCACCCGCCGTGGTGGCGACGTGCATGGGGCCGAACTCGCGGAGAATACCGACGGCCTGCTCGGCGAGGTCTCCGACGGGGTGTTCGACCACCACGCAGGTGCCGTGCTCGAATACCACCCACGACTTGCCGGAGCCGGTGAGCAGACGCCGCCAGGCGTCGATGAGTGTCTGGTTTTCCACGGTGGCCATCATGGCGCACGCGCCCCGTTCGTGACGGTCCGGAGCCCGCCTCAGACCTCCTGCCAGGCCCGCAGTGCCAGCCCCGGCTCGTCCTTGCGGCGGGTCAGCAGGAGCTGGCCGGTGGACGGGGACTGGCTCGCCGCGGTCACCAGGCCCTCCGCGTCCGTGGTCAGGGCGACCTGGGCGTCGGCCGGGAGCTGCGGTCCCGACTCGGTCCACCAGGCGCCGGCCCGCTCGTCCTGGGTCGGATAGGCGGCGAAGGCCACCCGGCCGCTCGCCGAACGCTGGGCGAGCAGGGTGCAGTCGTACCCGTCGAGTTCACAGCGGACCGCGGCGACCTGGCCGGGCCCCGCGGACGGCAGCAGGGCGTACGGCGCGCCGCCCGGGCGCCAGGCGCACAGGTCGCCGGACTCGTCGGTGTAGAAGAGGGTCGTGCTCTCGGCCGAGGTGGCGAGGGCGGTGAGGGTGCCCGGCCGGACCGGGGCCTCCAACTCCTCCAGCTGCACGGGCGGCTTGCCGGACTCCTCCTGACGCCAGTACACGATCCCGCCCGGCACGGCGGCGTACACCTCGACGCGCCCCGACTCGCCGGTCACCGCCGCGAGTCCGTCCTCCACCAGCCGCCCCTTCAGGTCCCGCCAGGGCTCCCAGCCGCCCTTCTCCTTCTGGGCGACCATGCTCACCCCGCGCCCCCGGTTGCGCACGAAGACATGGGCGCGGCCCCGCGCGTCCACCGCCACCGCCGGGGCGCCGGTGACGTCGCCCTTCTTGCTCGGGTGGCCGATCGACTGCCAGTCCATGGCGGCCAGATGCGGCCGGTAGTGGGTGGAGTGGACGAGCCCCGCCTCGCCCTTCACGGTGGGCCGCCAGGCGACCAGATGGGCGTACCCGTCGACGCCGGCGCCCACCGCGAAGCCGGGGTGCAGCCGCTGCTCGCCGCCCACCTTCCGGGGCGTGCCCCAGGGTGCGCCGGGTCCGCGTTCCGCCCGGCACAGCACGGCCTCGCCCGACGGCAGATAGACACTGAGCCGGCCGTCACGGCCGCGGAGGAGCCAGTCGCCGTTCACCGCATCACTCTAAGCGGGGCCGTTCGGGGCAGTGGGGCGGCCCCTGGCGTGCGAGGCTTGGGGCATGGAAGACGAAGCTCCCCTGCTGGTGATCGTCGACGGCGCGAACGTCGTCGGGTCGCGGCCGGACGGCTGGTGGCGGGACCGCAAGGGAGCCGCGGAGCGGCTGCGCGACCGGCTGGCCGAGCGGGGGCTGCCCGGCCGGCCGACGCCGGTGGAGCTGGTGCTCGTCGTCGAGGGCGCGGCCCGCGGGGTGGCGTCGGTGCCGGGGGTACGGGTGGAGTCGGCGCCCGGCAGCGGCGACGACCGGATCGTGGAGCTGGCCGCCGAGGACCGCGGCCGGCCCCGGCTCGTCGTCACGGCCGACCGTGAACTGCGGGGCCGGGTCACGGAGTTGGGCGCCGAGGTGATCGGGCCGAGCGCTCTGCTGCATTGAGCCGCGGGTTGCGCGGTTCGTTCACCGCGGGCCGGTGGGGGCTGGTCGCGCCCGCGCGGCGGTAGCCGCACATGCAATACGGCCCCGCGCCCCTTACGGGGCGCTCGGCGCCCTTATGTACAGCACCGCCCCGTCCACCTCGCCCACCTGCTCGTAGTCGGCCGCGAGGAGTCTGCGCAGGCTCGGGACGCGGTCGGGGCCGTACGGCTTGCCGCGGGAGTCGTCGATCACCAGGGCCGGGGCCCGGTCGGCGAGTTCGGCGCGGAAGACCGGCCAGGTGCCCGCGACGGCGTACTTCTCGCCGACCTGCGGGCCGTCCCGGCCACCGCTGAAGTTGGTGAGGAGACCGGCGGTGAGGTAGCGGGTGGCGGGGGCGCGGTCGGCGAGCCAGTACGTCTCCGGGTGTATGCCCCAGACCAGGACCCGGTCGCCGGGCGCGGTACGGCGGTCGAGGGTGAGCGCCAGCCGCTGCGCGTGCGCGAGTTCGGGGCGGGGGGCCAGCACGCCCCAGGCCAGGAAGAGGGTGCAGGCGCAGGCCGAGGCGAGGACTGCGGCCGAGGTCCGTTCCCACGGCAGGATCTGCAGCGCGGCCGTGGCCAACAGCGCGAGGGGCGGGGTGAGTTGCAGGAAGTAGTGGCCGAAGAAGTGGAAGCCGAGGGTGACCGCCGCCGCCGACGCGGCCAGCCACAGCCACAGGTCGGGGGCGCCGGTGCGGGCGATGCGCAGGGCTCGCACGATGGGCGGGAGCAGGCCGGCCGAGGCCGCGCCGAGGATCGCGGTGTTGGTCAACGCCCTTACCAGGACGTGGAGTTCGGAACCGGTGAAGGAGGCGTAGGCGCCGGACCCGGTGACCGTCCAGAAGGCGAAGCCGGCCGGGTCGGTGGCCAGGGCCGCGCCCAGCACCGGCAGGGCGGCGCCGACCGCCAGCCGGAGCAGGCCGGCGCGCGGGCCGCCGTACCGGTTGAGGAGGTAGAGCACCGGCAGCAGGACCGCCCCGCCGGTCTGCTTGGTGAGGAAGGCGCAGGCGACGGCGGCGCCGGCCGCTCCCCAGCGGCGGCGGTCGGCACACCACATCGCGGCGGCCGTGCAGGGCAGCATGAACACCTCGAAGGTGGCCGCCTGCGCGTCCTCGGGGTTGAGCCCGACCGAGACCAGCAGGTACAGCGCCCCGGCGGTACGGCCCGCGCGGTCGCCCCAGCGCCGCCGGGCGATCGACGCGAGCAGCGCGGCGGTGGCCAGCTGGGCCAGTACGGCGAGGATCCGGACCGGGGTGAGCGACCCGGACCCGAAGACCGCGAACGTCCCCTCGTACAGCCACGGCAGCAGCGGCGGCTTGCGGTCCACGACCGTCTCGTACAGCTGCCCGCCGCCCGCCAGTATGCGGGCCTGTACGGCGAGATAGCCCTCGTCCGGGTTCCACAGCGGCCGGAGGAAGGAGGGCACCCTGGTCACGCAGGCCAGCACGGCGAGCAGCGGCAGCAGCCGCGTCCAGTACCCCTTCCCTGCGACTACGGACCGTGGTGGGGCGAGGGGCGCGAGAAGCATGGAGGCACGCTATCCGGCCCCGCAGTCCCACCCGGACGGGACATACGGGGCCGGAGCGGCGAGCCTGCCGGTCACGGAGCGTCGGCGGGGGCCCGTTCGGCCTGGGCGAGGCGGCTGTGGGTGCGGCCGTAGAGGAAGTAGACGACGAAGCCGATGACCATCCAGATGGCGAACCGCAGCCAGGTCTCGGCAGGCAGGTTGAGCATCAGCCACAGCGAGGCCAGCACGGACACGACCGGCAGTACCGGCACCCAGGGGGTGCGGAAGGACCGCTCCAGGTCCGGCCGGGTGTTGCGCAGGATGACGACGCTGATCGCGACGACGATGAAGGCGAAGAGCGTGCCGATGTTCACGAGTTCGGCGAGTTCGCTGAGACTGGTGAAGCCGGCGACGATCGCGATGACGACGCCGAGCAGGATGGTCGGCCGGTACGGGGTGCGGAACCTCGGGTGGGTGTGCGAGAAGAAGCGGGGCAGCAGGCCGTCCCGGCTCATCGCGAAGAACACCCGGGACTGGCCGAGCAGCAGGATCATGCACACGGTGGTCAGGCCGACGGCGGCGCCGAAGCTGATCAGGCCGGCGAACCAGGGGTGTCCGGTGGCCTTGAAGGCGTCCGCGAGCGGAGCGTCCACGGACAGCTCGCTGTACTTCTGCATGCCGGTCACCACGATGGCCACGGCGACGTACAGCAGGGTGCAGATGATCAGGGAGCCCATGATGCCGCGCGGTACGTCCCGCTGGGGGTTGCGGGTCTCCTCGGCGGCGGTGGCGACGACGTCGAAGCCGATGAAGGCGAAGAAGACGACGGAGGCGGCGGTGAAGATGCCCATCACGCCGAAGTTGGAGGGGGCCCAGCCGAACATCAGCTGGATCAGCGGCGCCTTGAGGTTGCCGCCGGCCGGCACGGCCTCCTTCGGCGGGACGAAGGGGCTGTAGTTGCCGCTGTGGATGAAGAAGGCGCCCGCGATGATGACGACCAGGACGACGGCCACCTTGATGGCGACGACGACCGAGGTGACCCGCGCGGAGAGCTTCATGCCGACGACGAGGATCGCGGTGAGGACGAGGACCAGGGCGGCGGCGAGGATGTCGAAGCCGAAGCCGTGGGCGCCGTCCCGGCTGCTGAGGTACGCGGGCAGGTGCCAGCCGGCGTTGTCGAGCAGCGAGTGGATGTACCCCGACCAGCCGACGGCGACCACCGCCGTGCCCAGCGCCAGCTCCAGCACCAGGTCCCAGCCGATGATCCACGCGGGGAACTCGCCGAGCGAGGCGTACGAGAAGGTGTACGCCGAACCGGCGACCGGGACGGTGGAGGCGAACTCGGCGTAGCAGAGTGCGGCGAGGCCGCAGACGATGCCGGCGACGACGAAGGAGAGCGCGACGGCGGGGCCGGCCGTGTTCTTGGCGGCGGTGCCGGTCAGGACGAAGATGCCGGTGCCGATGATGACACCCACGCCGAAGACCGTGAGGTCCAGGGCCGACAGCGACTTCTTGAGCGCGTGCTCCGGTTCCTCGGTGTCCTTGATGGACTGCTCGACGTTCTTGGTCCTGAAGAGGGTGCTGCTCACGTGCCTACCTCCCACGTTTGTCGTCCTCGACATGATCGAGAGGGCCGGGGGTGCGTATGCCCCGGCAAGGGCAGGTTCACGCAGATGGGTCGGTCTCGCCACCGGAGGGGTGGGAGAGACCGACCCATTGGGGTGGTTTGTGTTTCGTCGGGGACTGCCGACCGGCGGGGGCTGGTCGCGCAGTTCCCCGCGCCCCTTTCAGGGGCGCTTCAGCTCAGTCTCTTGCAGGCTCGACCGAGCTGACATCCGCGGGCTGACCGTCCAGCTTCGCCACCAGGCCGGTGACCTGGCGGGCGATGTCGGGGGCGGTCAGGCCGATCTCCGCCATGACCTCGGCCCTCGACGCGTGGTCGAGGAAGCGGGGTGGGATGCCGAAGTCGCGGAGGGGGACGTCGACGCCCGCGTCGCGCAGGGACTGGGCGACGGTGGAGCCGACGCCGCCGACGCGGCTGTTGTCCTCGACGGTGACGACCACGCGGTGGCGTTCGGCCAGCGGGGCCATCGCCTCGTCGACCGGCTTGACCCAGCGCGGGTCGACCACGGTGGTGGAGATGCCCTGCTTGTCGAGCAGGCCGGCGATCTCCAGGCACATCGGGGCCAGCGCGCCCACCGACACGAGGAGCACGTCGGGGGTGTCGGTGCCCGGCTCGCGCAGGACGTCCATGCCGCCGACCCGGCCGACGGCGGCCACGGCGGGGCCGACCGCGCCCTTGGAGAAGCGGACGACCGTCGGGGCGTCGTCGACCTGGACGGCCTCGCGGAGCTGGGCGCGGACCTGGTCGGCGTCGCGCGGGGCGGCGAGCCTGAGGCCGGGGACGACCTGGAGGATCGACATGTCCCACATGCCGTTGTGGGAGGCGCCGTCGGTGCCGGTGACGCCGGCCCGGTCCAGGACGAAGGTGACCCCGCACCTGTGCAGGGCCACGTCCATCAGCACCTGGTCGAAGGCGCGGTTGAGGAAGGTGGCGTACACGGCGAAGACGGGGTGCAGGCCGGCGGTGGCGAGACCCGCCGCGGAGACGGCGCCGTGCTGCTCGGCGATGCCGACGTCGTAGATGCGGTCCGGGAAGGTGTCCGCGAACTTCTTCAGGCCGACCGGCTGGAGCATGGCCGCGGTGATGGCGACGATGTCCTCGCGCTCCCTGCCGAGCTCGACCATCTCGTCGCCGAAGACGGAGGTCCAGTCGGCGCCGGAGGCCTTGACCGGCAGGCCGGTGTCGGGGTGGATGGGGCCGATGCCGTGGAAGCGGTCGGCCTCGTCCTGGAGGGCGGGCTGGTAGCCGCGGCCCTTCTCGGTGAGGCAGTGCACGATGACCGGGCCGCCGAACCGTTTGGCCCGGGCCAGGGCCGACTCCAGGGCCTCCATGTCGTGGCCGTCGATCGGGCCGACGTACTTCAGGCCCAGGTCCTCGAACATGCCCTGCGGGGCGATGAAGTCCTTCAGCCCCTTCTTGGCGCCGTGCAGGGTGTCGTAGAGCGGCCTGCCGACGACCGGCGTGCGCTCAAGGAGATCCTTGCCGCGGGCCAGGAACCGCTCGTACCCGTCGGTGGTGCGCAGGGTCGCCAGGTGGTTGGCGAGGCCGCCGATGGTCGGGGCGTAGGAGCGCTCGTTGTCGTTGACGACGATGACGAGCGGGCGGTCCTTGGCGTCGGCGATGTTGTTCAGCGCCTCCCAGGCCATGCCGCCGGTGAGGGCGCCGTCACCGATCACGGCGACGACGTGGGCGTCGCGTTCGAGCAGCTGGTTGCCCTTGGCGATGCCGTCGGCCCAGCCGAGCACGGTGGAGGCGTGGCTGTTCTCGATGACGTCGTGCTCGGACTCGGCCTGCGAGGGGTAGCCGGACAGGCCGCCCTTCTGCTTCAGCTTCGAGAAGTCCTGGCGGCCGGTGAGCAGCTTGTGCACGTAGGACTGGTGGCCGGTGTCCCAGAGCACCTTGTCCTTCGGGGAGTCGAAGACGCGGTGCAGGGCGATGGTGAGCTCGACCACGCCCAGGTTGGGACCGAGGTGTCCGCCGGTCTTGGAGACCGCCTCGACGAGGAAGCTCCGGATCTCCTCTGCCAGCTGGACCAGCTCCTCGGGGCTGAGCCGGTCCAGATCGCGCGGTCCCCTGATACGGGTCAGCAGCGGCACCCGTGCCTCCTTGCAGTAGAGCTGATCGAGCTGTTGCCGGGCTCGTCGAGTCTAATGTTCCGCTCGGGCGGAACGACTCCGGCCCTTGGGTCATGGGTCACGCGATCGGCTGTACCCATCATGAGCCCCACCTATGACACGACTGTGCCCGGCACTGTCCAGTGCCGGGCACAGTCGGAAACTCAGGGGCGCGGGGAACTGCGCGACCAGCCACGACGGCGGGTCAGCGGCCGACGCACCGCACCCACTACGGCGCTCGGCGTCAGCCGCGCCCCGCGGCCTTCTGGCTCTTGCGGGAGACCGAGTCGATGACGACCGCACCCAGCAGAACACCACCGGTGATCATGTACTGGATCGAGGTGTTCATGTTCAGCAGGTCGAGACCGGTCTGGATGGACTGGATGACCAGCATGCCCAGCAGCGCGGACCAGACGGTACCCCGGCCACCGAACAGCGACGTACCACCGATGACGGCCGCCGCGATGGCGAGCATCAGCGTGTTGCCGCCACCGGCGTTGAGCGTGGCGCTCGCGGTCTGGCCGGCGAAGAACATGCCGCCGATGGCCGCGAAGCCGCCGGAGATCGCGAACACGGTGATCCGGACCATCGGCACGCTGATACCCGCACGGCGGGCCGCCTCGATGCCGCCGCCGACCGCGAAGACCTTGCGGCCGTACGTCGTGCGGCGCAGCACGAAGTCGACGACGACCAGCGACGCGAGGAAGATCACCAGCGCGTTGGAGACACCGGACGCGTTGTTCAGCACGGCCGCCGCGACGAAGGACGCGATGGCGAGCAGGGCGACGCGGATCAGGATCTCGCTGGTGGGCCGGAACGGCACGCCCGCCGCACGGCGCCGGCGCTGCTCGTTGAACTGGCCCAGGGCCGAGAGGACGACACCGAGGCCGGCCAGCAGGTAGGCGCCGATGATGGCCTGGTCCATGAAGAAGGAGGACTGGCCGAGGAGCTTCACCGGGCCGCTGTCGGCCGGGATGTTGATCGTGCCGCTGGAGCCCAGCAGCCACAGCATCAGACCGTTCCAGCCGAGGAAGCCGGCCAGGGTGACCACGAACGCGGGTACGCCGATCTTGGCGAAGAACCAGCCGTGCAGGGCGCCGATGCCGATGCCCGTGATGATCGTGAGGACCAGGGCCAGCCACTGGTTCATGCCGTGGTTGACCGCCAGGACGGCGAACACCGTGGAGGCCAGACCGCTCACCGAGCCGACGGACAGGTCGATCTCGCCGAGCAGCAGCACGAACACCAGGCCGATGGCGAGCATGCCGGTGGCCGCGAGGAAGTAGCTGATGTTGGAGAGGTTGTCCGCGCTGAGGAACAGGCTGTTCTTCACCTGGAAGATCGTCCAGATGATGATCAGGCCGACCACCACCGGCAGCGAGCCCAGCTCGCCGCCCTTCACCCGGCGCTTGAACTCCGTGAGGTAGCCCTTGAAGCCCTCCTCACGGACCAGCAGCCGCGGGTCGACGACGGTGACCGGCGCGGCCGTGGGGTCGTCGGCCGGAGCGACCGTGGTCGGGGCCTCGGCGGCCGCCTCGGTCTTGTCGAGCTGGGGCGACTCGTCGCCCTGCACGGTCTTGTTCGACGTCTCGCTCACTTTGCCGCCTCCGTGGTGCGTCGCTCGGAACGACGGGTCACGGCGTTGTCCGTGGCACCCGTGATCGCGGCGATGATCTCTTCCTGGCTGGTGCTCTTCACGGGGAAGAAACCGTTGTTCTTGCCCAGACGCAGCACGGCGACGGTGTCCGCGACCGCCTTGACGTCCGCCATGTTGTGGCTGATGAGGATGACGGCGAGGTTGCGCTCGCGCAGCCGCTCGACCAGGTCGAGGACCTGCGCGGTCTGCTCGACACCGAGGGCGGCGGTGGGCTCGTCGAGGATGACGACCTTGGGGTCGCCGATCAGGGCGCGGGCGATGGCCACGACCTGACGCTGACCGCCGGAGAGGCTGGCGATCGGGATGCGCACGCTCGGGATCCGGATGGAGAGCGTGCTCAGCAGCTCGCGGGCCTGCTTCTCCATCGTCACCTCGTCGATGACGCCGCGGTGCAGCAGCTCACGGCCGAGGAAGAGGTTCCCCACCACGTCGAGGTTGTCGCAGAGCGCGAGGTCCTGGTAGACCGTCGCGACACCCAGTCCCTGGGCGTCGTGCGGCTTGTTGATGCTGACGGAGTTGCCCTCCCACTCGATGACGCCCTCATCGATGGGGTGCACACCCGCGATCGTCTTGACCAGGGTCGACTTTCCTGCGCCGTTGTCGCCCACCAGGGCGACCACTTCTCCGGCGTGAACCTCCAGTTCGACATCGGTGAGGGCCTGGACCGCACCGAATCGCTTGGAGACTCCGCGCAACGCCAGCACGGGCGTAGCGGACACGTGAACCATCTCCTTCGCCGCCTGACCGGCGGGGATGCCGCGCTTGGTGATCAGGCGCGGAGGGTCGTGCGGTACCTCGGACTGTTGTCGGGGTACGCACGCGGTTTACAAGATGAACATGCGCGAATCCGCTGCGCTTGGCAACGGGTCCGTCCGACGCCCGCTCCGGCAGCGGGGTATGAAGGCCGGAGCGGGCGTCGGAGGGGTCTCGCGAGACCGCCGGACGGCCGGGGCACCTTGCGGAAGGGCCTGCGCGTCGGGCGGCCGGGGCCCGGGTGTCGTACTGCGACCACCCGGGCGCTGGCGACCGGAGCCTCGCGGCTCCGGGGCGGGGCTACTGGAGGCCGGCGGCCTTGCAGGCCTTGGCGAACTCGCTGGTGCAGATGTCGGAGACGGTGTACAGACCGTCCTTGATCACCGTGTCCTTGATGTTGGCCTTGGTGACCGACACCGGGGTCAGCAGCTGCGAGGGCACCTTGTCGCCGGAGCCGCTGGTCTGCGTGCCGGTGGCGAGCGAGTCGATGCTCTTGCCCTGCAGCAGGTCCACGGCGATCGTGGCGGCGGCGTCGGCCTCCGGCTTGAACGCCTTGTAGACGGTGGAGGACTGGGTGCCGGCGACGATGCGCTGGATGCCCGCGAGCTCCGCGTCCTGACCGGTCAGCGGGATGCCGCTGATGCCGGCGCCCTTGAGGGTGGTGGCGATACCACCGGCCATGCCGTCGTTGGCGGAGTAGACGCCCGCGATGTTCTTGGCGCCGAGCTGCGTGATGGCCGCCTTCACCTTCTGCGCGGCGACGGTGTCCTTCCACAGGCCGGACTGCTCGTAGGCGATGTCGACCTTGCCGTCCAGGGCCTTGTGGGCACCCGACTTGAACTGCGCGGCGTTCGGGTCGGCGTCGTCACCGTTGATCATGACGACCTTCGACTTGGTGGTCGCCTTGGAGCCGAGGGCGTCGAGCAGGGCCTGGCCCTGGAGCTCGCCGACCTTGACGTTGTCGAAGGAGACGTAGGCCGAGACCTTGCCCTGGGCCAGGCGGTCGTACGCGACGACCTTGACACCCTTGGCCACGGCGGCGTCGATGGAGGACTTGATGGCCGCGGAGTCCTGGGCGGAGATCACGATGACCTTGACGCCCTTGGTGACCATGGTGCTGACCTGCTGGGCCTGCTTGGCGGCGTCACCGGCAGCGTTCGCGTAGTCGACCGTGCAGTCGGCACACAGCTTCTTGACCTGGGCCTCGAAGTACGGGTGGTCGAACTTCTCGTAGCGCGCGGTCACGCTGTCGGGGAGCAGCAGGCCGATGGTCTTGCCACCGGAGGAGCTGCTGCTGCTCGAGTCGCTCTTCTTGTCGTCGCCGGCCTTGCCACAGGCGGCGACGGACAGCGCCATGGAAACCGCGGCGGTGCCGATCACGACTCTACGCATCGTTGCGTTCATTTGGGGGTGCCTCCCTGACAGGGCCGCAACGCTGCGGCCGAGGTGGCTCGAAGTCAACTCGGCCGCAAGTTCGACGTCAAGAAGTAAATACTTAACGAGATGGCAACGGCGCCATGCGTTCTCTAAGTGAAGACAGGTGCAACAGCCGGAACAGAGCCGTCCAGAAGGGTCGAATCGCCCATCTCGCTGAGCGCGAGAGCGAGCGCCCCGAGCACCTCGGCGCGGCCGCCGAGGGCCCCTGGAAGCACCGAGAGCTGGCGCGCGGCGCTGGGGATCGCGTAGCGCCCCACAGACTCCCTGATGGGCCCCAGGACCAGCTCTCCGGCCTCGGCCAGGTCGCCGCCGAGGACCACCCGGCTCGGGTTCAGCAGGTTACAGAGATTGGCCACTCCACTGCCGATGTGACGGCCGACGTCGCCGATCACACGACGGCAGCCCGGGTCGCCGTCCCGGGCCAGCCGTACGACGCCTTCCATGGTCAGGTCGGGGCCGTGGCCGGGCTGGAGCAGCGGCAGCACGTAGCGGGCCGCCGCGAAGGTCTCCAGGCAGCCGCGGTTGCCGCAGCGGCAGACCGGGCCGGACTCGTCGAGTGTAATATGTCCTATTTCACCGGCCGTGCCGCCCGGGCCCCGGTAGATCTTCCCGTTGATCACCAGACCGGCGCCTACACCGCTCGCGACCTTGATGTACGCGAGATCGCGGACGCCCTTGCCGCTGCCCCAGACCAGTTCGCCGAGGGCGCCGAGGTTGGCGTCGTTGTCGACGTGCACGGGGACGCCGAGGCGGAGCCGGAGCTCCTCGGCGGGTCTCGCCCCGATCCAGCCGGGCAGGATGGCGCTGGAGCCGAGGGTGCCGGACTCGACGTCGATCGGGCCGGGGACGCCGACGCCCACGCCGGCGATCTTCGAGCGGTCCACGCCGGTCGCCGCGATCAGGCGGTTGACCAGCTCTTCCGCCCGGTCGAAGCCCTGGCTGGACGACGCGTCCACGTCGAGGGGCTCGGACTCCTCGGCCAGCACCTGGTGGGCGAGGTTCCCGATCGCGACGCGCAGGTGGGTGTGGCCGAAGTCGACACCGATCACGATGCCTGCGTCACCGCTCAGACTCACGCTGCGGGCCCTGCGGCCGCCGGCCGACGTGGGCGTGACCTCGACGGTTCCGCCGTCCTTGAGCTCGCGCACGATGTTGGAGACCGTTGCGGCCGAGAGGCCGGTCGTGCGCGCGATCTCCGCCTGCGTGAGCGATCCGGCCAGGCGTACGGCCCGTACGACACGTTCCAGATTGGCTCGGTGCAGCGACGACTGCGACCCCGGAGTCTCCATCGACCCATCCACTCCCGCCATCGGAGGCGGCCACGGTGCCGCCAACGTGACCCAGATCACCTCACTGAGACCGGGCCACTTACAAGTTATGAACTCCAAGCTCTGCTGAACGGGTTACCGCCGTCAAGTCCTTGACAGAAATCGTTGGCGGTTCGGGGGTCGCCTGAGGGACACGCGATGGACATGTCTAGGCCACTGGTCTGGGGGGTGCCGACGGGGGCCGCGGCCGGGTGCGGGTGCGTCGTGGCTGGTCGCGCAGTTCCCCGCGCCCCTTTGGGGACGCAAACGCTTCGTTACTTCAAAGCGCCGGCCGTCAGGCCCGCCACCACCTGGCGCTGGAAGATGATGTAGGCCGCCAGGACCGGGAGCATCGCCATCACCAGGCCGGCGAAGAGACCGGACCAGTCGCCCTTGTAGCCCTGGCTGACGGCGAGCTGGACGAGGCCCTGGGTGAGGACGTGCTTGTCGGGGTCGGTGTTGAGGACCGTGGGGAGCATGTACTGGTTCCACTGGCCGAGGAAGTTGAAGATCCCCACGCTGATCAGGCCGGGCTTCGCCATCGGCAGCATGATCTGGAAGAACGTGCGGGTGTGCGAGGCACCGTCGACGAAGGCCGCCTCGGCCACGGACGTGGGCAGCGTGCGGAAGAACGCCGTGAGGAAGAAGACCGTGAACGGCAGCGAGTACGCGATGTAGACCAGGATCAGGCCGTGGATCGTGTTCAGCAGGCCCAGGTTGTTGACGACGTAGAACAGCGGGACCAGCGCGAGCATGATCGGGAAGCTCATGCCGCCGATGAAGAGGTAGTAGATGAAGCGGTTGCCCGGGAAGTCGAAGCGGGCCAGGACGTAGGCGGCCATCGAGCCGAGGACCAGGGTGCCGATGAGCGAACCGCCGACCACCAGGACGGTGTTCAGGAAGTAGTCGCTCATGTTCGCGTCGGTCCAGGCCCGCGCCCAGTTCTCGAAGTGCAGCCGGTCGGGGAGCGCCCAGGGCGAGGTGAAGATGGACCGGTCGTCCTTGAAGGACGTCATCACCGCCCACAGCAGCGGCGTGACCACCATGACCGCCCAGAGGACCAGGATGCCGTGGGAGAAGACGTTGAGGACCCCGCCCTCGCGCTTCTGCCGGGGCGGCTTCGGCGCGGGGACGTCGATCTTCGTGACGGTGGTGTCGGTCTCGGTCGTCGTCATCGCTTCAGTACTCCAGCCGCTCGCGACGGCCCAGCCGCATCACGACCGCCGCGAAGGCGAGCGTGACGACGAGCAGGGCGACGCCGATGGTGGTGGCGTAGGCGGCCTGACCGTCCCGGAACGCCTTCTGGTACACGTACAGGACCATCACGGTCGTCGAGTAGTCCGGGCCGCCCGGTCCTGTCGTCATGATCTGTACGACTGCGAACGACTCGGCGCCGAGCGCGAGGATGCCCATGTAGACCCAGCCGGACTGCACGGTGTCCCACAGCAGCGGCAGGGTGATGCGGAAGAAGGTGGTGGCGCGGCCGGCGCCGTCGAGCAGGGCGGCCTCGTAGAGGTCCATGGGGATGGACGCCATGCCCGCCGAGAAGAGGACCACGAAGAAGCCGACCGTGGACCAGACCAGGACGGCCATCACGCACCACAGGGCGAGGCTCGGGTCGCCGAGCCAGAGTGGCTGGATATTGTCCAGACCGATTCCGCGGAGCAGTGAGTTGATGGCGCCGCTGTCGGGGTTGTAGGCGAAGGCGAACAGCAGCGAGACGATCGCGATCGACAGCACCTGCGGGAAGAAATAGACGATCTTGTAGAAGGAGGAGCCCCGGACCCCGGAGACGACCGGGCCGCCCCTCCTCCTCCGGCCGCCCACGTTGATCATGAAGGCGAAGAACAGCGCCAGGCTGATCGTCACCAGCGGCAGCACGACCGCGAACATCAAGCTGTGCTGCAAGGACTTCCAGAAGACGTCGTCGTGCAGCATCCTCCGGTAATTGTCCAGGCCCACCATCTTGAATTCGGGGCTCAGGCCGGTCCAGTCCGTGAACGAGTAGTAGATGGACTGGATGAACGGCCACACCACGAAGAGCGCGTACAGTCCGAGGGGCAACGCCAGAAACCCCACGATGAACCGGTACTTGCCGTGCTGCATCGCCACTCCGGTGCCGAGAGGGTTTTCTGGTTACTGGTGCTTGTAGTGCTTGATCGTGGTGTCCTTGGCGGCCTCGTCGGCGAAGCCCTGGATCTTCTTGACGGCCTCCGCCGGGGTGAGCCGGCCGGCCATCATCTCGCCGAGACCGGCGACTCCGATCTTCTCCTTCTGGAGCTGCACGTACCAGTCCTGGAGCCGCGGATTGACCACGTTCGACCCGGCCAGCTTGAGCGCCGCCACGCCGGAGCTGAGGCCCGGGGTGAGGGTGATGCCCTCGGTGCCGCCGTTGTACGCGGTCAGCGACTTCACCTTCGCCGTGAAGTTCTTCGACGACGCCTCGCTGAGCATGATGCGCAGCTGCTCCATGCCGCCCTGGGCGTTCGCGGCCTTGGCCGGGACGATGAAGGGCTCGCCGCCGGAGGCCCAGATGGTGCCGAACGGCATCTTGTCGTTCTTGTCGATGCCGGTGGGCGCGGAGACGGCGAGGTTGAAGTCGGAGGGGATGACGTTCGCCGACTCGTTCTCCACCCAGGAGCCGTTCGGGATGAACAGGGCCTTGCCCTGCGCCCAGGCGGTCTGCGACTGGATGTGGTCGAGGCCGGGGGTGCCCTTGAGGATGTAGCCCTTCTTGTAGAGCTCGTAGTAGGCCTCGAAACACGCCTTGACGGCCGGGTGCTTCCAGGCGTTCGGCTCCAGGTTGTCGATCGCGTTCAGGACCTCGACGCCGCCGACCTTGCCGATCATCGGGTAGAGCGAGAAGGGGATGTAGTAGGGGTACTTGCCGGCGTAGGTCCAGCCGGCCATGCCCTTCTTCTTCGCCTTCTCGCAGACGGCGATCATCTGGTCCCAGGTCTGCGGGTACTCCGCGTCGAGCGAGTCCAGGGCCTTCTGCGAGTACCAGACGCCGTAGACCGTGTAGGCGTAGTACATGATCCAGACCGGGTCGCCGTCGAACTGGCCCATCTCGACGATGCCGGGGCGCAGCGTGTCACGGACCTTCTTGTTCGGGTCGTCGTACGACGGGGCGTCGAGCAGCGGGGTGAGGTCGGCCAGCTGGTTCTTGCCGACGAGCACACCCATGTCCATCTGCTCGGCGCCGGAGTTGTCGATGAGGTCCGGCGGGGTGCCCTGGTTGAAGCGGGGCTGGAGCGTGGACTGGATCTTCTGGGTGGCGGAGAACTTGACCTTGGCCTTCGGGAAGTTCTTCTCGTAGATCTTGACCGCGTCCTCGGCGTACTCCTTGCCGAAACCGCCGTCGAAGAGGACGAATTCCATCTGCGCGGTGTCGTTGACGCCCAGCGGGTTCTTGGCCGTCTTCTTGCCGGCCTTGTCCTTGGACTGGCCGCCGCCACCGCTGCTGGCGCAGGCGGAGAGGAATCCGACGGTGGGGACGGAAATCAGGCCGAGTGCGGCCGAACGCCTGATCAGATCGCGACGGCCGACACCCTCGGAACCGGGGTTCGCTGCGGAGGTGGATCCCATGCTCAAGTCCTCGCCCTCTCCAGGACTCAGGCGGTGAACCGGATCCTCCCCGGCACCGCGGTCGGGTAGTGCTGGGTCGTGCAGGAAGTCGTGCGGGAAACGCCGACAGGTATAGTCCACTTCCCGCCAGCGGGGCAAGATCGAATGCAAGGTTGGCCACGGGTCTTTTCCTAGTTGAGACCTGTCGGAAATATGAGCGATCTCTGTACGCCTTGCCGGAAAAAGAGCCGACATACACCCCTGAATGCCGCAGCCAACACCCTTGACATCACGGGTCACTTGACCACCTACTGGTTCCTGCGCCACGCATCTGACAACGTTGTCTCATGTGGCAGGGAGGGTACCCGTTGTGATGCAGCGGAGAACGCAGCGAAGAACAGGACACGGATCTGGTACGGCGGTCGTGATCGCGGCCGCCGTAGTCATGACCCTGGGCTCCCAGGGAGCCGCGGTGGCGCTGCCGGCGAAGGCACCGGCCGCCGCGACGCAGTTCGCATCCTCGTTCGAGTCTGGCGATCCGTCACCGGACTGGACCGACACCGTGGACACCGACCCGAGCGGCGCCCCGCGCGCCGCCGGGGTGGACGGCGGCTACAGCACCGGCATCCCCGGCAACGTCACCGACCACGTGACCGACGTGCGGGCGAGCGGCGAGAACACCGGCGCGGGCGAGGTCAAGGAGAACCTCGTCGACGGCGAGTCGGGCACCAAGTGGCTCACCTTCGAGCCCACCGGCTGGGTCGAGTTCGACTTCGACAAGCCGATCAAGCTGGTGACCTACGCCCTCACCTCGGCCAACGACTACGACGAGCGCGACCCGAAGGACTGGACCCTCCAGGGCTCGACGGACGGCAAGGACTGGAAGACCGTCGACACCCGCGGCGGCGAGGCCTTCACGGAGCGGTTCCAGACCAAGTCGTACGACCTCGCCGCACCCGCCGAGTACCAGCACTTCCGGCTCGACGTCACGAAGAACAACGGCGCCCCGGACATCCTCCAGATCGCCGACGTCCAGTTCTCCACGGGCGGCAGCGGCGGTCCGGTGCCGCAGGACATGCTCTCGCTGGTCGACAGGGGCCCGAGCGGCTCGCCGACCGCGAAGGCGCGGGCCGGGTTCACCGGCACGCACGCGCTGCGCTACGCCGGACGGCACACGGCGACCGGCCGGGCGTACTCGTACAACAAGGTCTTCGACGTGAACGTGAAGGTCGGCCGGGACACCCGGCTCGGGTACCGGATCTTCCCGTCGATGGCCGACGGCGACCTCGACTACGACGCCACGTACGTGGCGGTGGACCTGGCCTTCACGGACGGCACCTACCTGAGCGACCTCGGAGCGGTCGACCAGCACGGGTTCGGGCTGTCACCGCGCGCACAGGGCGCGTCGAAGGCGCTGTACGTCAACCAGTGGAACGACATCTCGTCGGTGATCGGTTCGGTCGCGGCCGGCAAGACGGTCGACCGGATCCTGGTGGGCTACGACTCCCCCGCGGGGCCGGCCAAGTTCCGCGGCTGGCTCGACGACGTGTCGCTGAAGCCGGTGGCCCCCGAGAAGCCGAAGGCGCATCTGTCCGACTACGCGCTGACCACCCGCGGCACCAACTCCAGCGGCAGCTTCTCGCGCGGCAACAACTTCCCGGCGACGGCCCTGCCGCACGGCTTCAACTTCTGGACGCCGGTGACCAACGCGTCCTCGGAGAGCTGGCTGTACGAATACGCCCGCGCGAACGACGACGACAACCTGCCGACGATCCAGGCGTTCAGCGCGAGCCACGAGCCGAGCCCCTGGATGGGCGACCGGCAGACCTTCCAGATGATGCCGTCCGCCGCCCCGGGCACCCCGGACACCGGCCGGGAGGCCCGCGAGCTGGCCTTCCGGCACGAGAACGAGACCGCACGGCCGTACTACTACGGGGTCACGTTCGAGAACGGACTGAAGGCCGAGATAACGCCGACCGACCACGCGGCGGCGCTGCGCTTCACCTACCCGGGCGCGGACGCGAGCGTGATCTTCGACAACGTGACCGAGCAGGCGGGCCTGACCCTCGACAAGGAGCACGGGACCGTCACCGGCTACTCCGACGTGAAGTCGGGCCTGTCGACCGGCGCGACCCGGCTCTTCGTCTACGGCGTCTTCGACAAGCCGGTGACCGGCGGCGACTCCGCCGGGGTCAAGGGCTACCTGCGCTTCGACGCGGGCGCCGACCACACCGTCACGCTCCGCCTGGCCACCTCCCTGATCAGCGTCGACCAGGCCAAGGACAACCTGCGCCAGGAGATCCCGGACGGCACCTCCTTCGACACGGTCAAGGCGGGGGCGCAGAAGGTCTGGGACAGGCTGTTCGGCAAGGTGGAGGTGGAGGGCGCCACGGCCGACCAGCTGACCACCCTCTACTCCAGCATGTACCGGCTGTACCTGTACCCCAACTCGGGCTTCGAGAAGGTCGGTTCGACGTACCAGTACGCCTCGCCCTTCTCCCCGATGACGAGCCAGGACACCCCGACGCACACCGGCGCGAAGATCGTGGACGGCAAGGTGTACGTCAACAACGGCTTCTGGGACACGTACCGCACGACGTGGCCGGCGTACTCGCTCCTGACACCCGGTCAGGCGGGCGAGATGGTCGATGGGTTCGTGCAGCAGTACAAGGACGGCGGCTGGACCTCGCGCTGGTCCTCCCCCGGGTACGCCGACCTGATGACCGGCACCTCCTCGGACGTGGCGTTCGCGGACGCCTACGTCAAGGGCGTGAAGTTCGACGCGAAGGCGGCCTACGACGCGGCCCTGAAGAACGCGACCGTCGTGCCGCCCTCCTCGGGCGTCGGCCGCAAGGGCATGTCCACCTCCCCCTTCCTCGGCTACACCAGCGACGACACCCGCGAGGGCCTGTCCTGGGCGATGGAGGGATACGTCAACGACTTCGGCATCGCCGAGATGGGCAAGGCGCTCTACAGGAAGACGGGCGAGAAGCGCTACAAGGAGGAGTCCGACTACTTCCTCAACCGCGCCCAGGACTACGTGGACCTCTTCGACTCCAAGGCCGGTTTCTTCCAGGGCAAGGACGCCCAGGGCGACTGGCGGGTGGACTCGGCGACGTACGACCCGCGCGTGTGGGGCTACGACTACACCGAGACCAACGGCTGGGGCTACGCCTTCACCGCCCCGCAGGACAGCCGGGGCCTCGCCAACCTGTACGGCGGCCGGTCCGGCCTCGCCGACAAGCTCGACGAGTTCTTCGCGACGCCCGAGACGGCCTCCCCCGACTTCGTCGGCTCCTACGGCGGGGTCATCCACGAGATGACCGAGGCCCGGGACGTCCGGATGGGCATGTACGGCCACTCCAACCAGGTCGCCCACCACGTCATCTACATGTACGACGCGGCCGGCGAGCCCTGGAAGGCGCAGGCCTATGCCCGTGAGGCGCTCTCCCGGCTCTACCTGGGCAGCGAGATCGGCCAGGGCTACCACGGCGACGAGGACAACGGCGAGCAGTCGGCCTGGTACCTCTTCTCGGCCCTCGGCTTCTACCCGCTGGTGATGGGCAGCGGCGACTACACGATCGGCTCCCCGCTGTTCAAGAAGGCGACGGTCCACCTGGAGAACGGCCACGACCTGGTGATCAAGGCCCCGCGGAACAGCGCGAAGAACGTCTACGTCCAGGGCGTCCGCGTCAACGGCCAGAACTGGACGTCGACCTCGCTCCCCCACTCCCTTCTCTCCAAGGGCGGGGTCATCGACTTCGCGATGGGCCCGAAGCCGTCGAACTGGGGCACCGGCAAGGACGCCGCCCCGGTCTCCATCACCAAGGACGACAAGGTCCCCGCCCCGCGCGCGGACGTCCTGAAGGCCGACGGCTCCCTGTTCGACAACACCTCGGCCACCGAGCAGACGGTGACGTCGGTGGACCTGCCGGTGACCAGGTCGGCCAAGGGCATCCAGTACACCCTCACCTCACCGTCCGACCACACCAAGGCCCCGACGGGCTGGATCCTCCAGGCGTCGACGGACGGCACGAACTGGCGGACCGTGGACAAGCGTTCCGGTGAGTCCTTCGCCTGGAACCTCCAGACCCGGGCGTTCACCGTCCAGAAGCCCGGGACGTACACCCACTACCGGCTCGTCCTGGACACCGAATCCACGCTGGCAGAGGTGGAGTTGCTGGCCTGAGGCAGCGACACGACAGAGGGGGCGGGCCCGTTCGGGCCCGCCCCCTCCCGTTGTTCAGACCTCCGGGATCTCCCCGTCGAGCAGCGGCAGGACGCGCCGCAGCGCCGCCGCGTGGGCATGAACCCGCTTCAGCATGGCCCGTCTGGTGAACGCCGAGGAGAGGACGTCCTGCGGAGGACCGCAGCCGAGGGCGGTGTACAGGTCGTCGAGCCAGACGTGCTTCCTCCCCGGCGTGCCGTCCGGATCGACCGACAGCAGGCCGGTGCTCACCGTGGGCTCACGACCGTCGTGGTACCAGAGCCGCACCGCCAGGCCGCCGCGCCGGAACACCAGCCCGAGGCCGTCGTCCTCCGGCTCCGAGAAGCCCTCGCTCTCGGTGAGGTAGGCGAAGGCCGTGCGCACTTCCGACCGGAACTCCTTCGGCAGGTCGGGTCGCTCGCCCATCCGGTGATGGTCCCAGGCGAGGTGGTGCCCCGGCCAGTCGGAAACTGGCCGGGGCACGCGGGACGCCGCTCAGCCCACCGCGAGGGTGAACACGTGCAGGTCGCTGTTCTCGGGCAGCCGGACGCTCTTGACGGTCCTGCCGTCCGGGGCCGTGAAGGGCCTGGTCGCGAAGATGTAGGTCGCCACCGGGTCCTTGTCCGCGCCCGCGACGTTGCGGTACGCGCTCCTCGCCACGATCTGGTTGCCGTACTGGACGGTGCCGCCTCCGCCGCCGATGGTCCAGTCGGTGAAGGAGAGGTCGACGGTGGCGGTGGTGCCGTCGGTGTAGGTGACGGTCGCCTGGGCGGCCTGGTTGCCGTTGGTGGCGCTGCCCAGGAAGGACAACGCGGCTGCGGGGGTGGGGAGTTCGATGGTCTGGGCGGTGGCCGTCGCGTTGTCGGGGCGGCCTGCGGGGGCGTTCGGCCAGGTGTAGGCGAGGCCGTCGACCGTGCCCTGGGTGCCCGGGGTGAGGCCGGCCGCCGCGAGGGCCTGGCGGGAGTAGCTCCAGCCGCCGCCGTCGAAGTCGGCCTCGTCGTGGTCGCCGGAGTCGTCCGAGATGCCGGTGTTGGAGTAGGCCGCGAGGAGGGTGCCGGGGGCCGCGACGGTGAGGGCGACCGGCTGGACGTAGGAGGAGTCGGCCGAGGTGACGGTGACCTTCGCGTCGTAGTAGCCCTGCGGGGTGCCCGCGGTGGTGGCGAGAGTGATCCGCTGGGAACCGCCGGTGACCGCCCCCGCCGCGGGGGTGGCCGATACGCCGTCCGGTGTCTCGACGCGGAAGCGCACCTCGGGGCCGCTGCCGCCGGACAGGGACAGGGCGCGGACGGTGACCGTCGTGCTGTCGCCGGGGGCGATCGTCGCGGCCGTCGGGCCGACGCCGATCTGGTACGGCTGCTCGCCCGTCCGGAAGGACGGCGGCGCGGCGGCCGTGCCCCAGGTGCGGTTCGGGGTGGCCGAGAGGGTGTAGTCCAGGCGGCCACCGTCGCGGACGAACGAGCTGTCGAGCCAAGGGCGTTCACCGGTACGGCCGTTGACCTTCAGCGACTGGACGTACGGGGCGTCGGCGGCCGCTCCCGGGGCGTGGATCGAGATGTCGTTGCCGCCCGGGCGGTCGATCTCCACGCGTGCGAACAGGGGTGAGGCCAGCACGAGTTCGGCGCGGGACGGGACCTGCGGGTACATGCCGAGCGCCGAGAAGACGTACCAGGAGGACATCGCGCCGAGGTCGTCGTTGCCGGGGATGCCGCCGGGCTGCGTCGACCAGAGCTGTGTCATCGCCGCGCGGACGGTCTCCTGGGTCCGGTAGGGGGCGCCGGCGTAGTCGTACAGGTAGGGCACGTTGAGCGAGGGTTCGTTGTCCAGCTCGGACTTGTCGCCGCCGCTGCCGGTGAAGGCCCAGCTGCCGTCGCTGTCGTGGAAGAAGGCGTCGAGGCGGGCGAGGGCCTTGTCGGTGCCGCCCATCGCGGCGAAGAGCCCCGCCGGGTTGTGCTGGACCATCCACGTGTACTGGGCGGCGGTGCCCTCCACGAACCCGTTGCCGGTGGCCGGGGTGAAGCCGGTGACCCAGCTGCCGTCGGCCTTGCGGTTGGCGATGTAGCCGCCGGTCGCGTCGGCGGCGATGTCGAAGTTGTTCTGCCACCACTGGGAGCGGTCGGCGAAGGCGGCCGCCGTCTCCTTCTCCCCGGCCGCCGCGGCGAGCTGGGAGAGGGAGAAGTCGGCCGTGGACATCTCCAGGGTCTCGGCGGCGCCGCCCCAGGCGTTGGACACGGACGGCATGTAGTGGTGGGACAGGTACTTGTCGAGCGAGGGTCGCTGCCCGGCCGACAGCACCGGCTTGCCGGCCGCGGACAGGTCCTGGGCCGTCGGGACGGTCGCCGCCTTCACCAACGAGTCCAGCGCCCCCTTCAGGTCGAAGTCGGTGCCGCCGAAGGCGCGGATGCCGGCGAGCGCGGTCGGTGCCGGGTCGCCGTTCATCACGTGGGTGCCGCTCGCGCCGTGCAGCCAGCGGTCCCAGACCCCGCCGTTCTGCCGGGCGAGTTCGTAGAGCGACTGGGCGATGTCCGAGCCCGTGCGCGGGTCCAGGAGGGTGAGCAGCTGGACCTGGTCGCGGTACACGTCCCAGCCGGAGAAGGTGCCGTACTGCGCGCGGTGGCCGCGGGCGACGCGGTGCACCTTGCCGTCGCTGCCCCGGTAGCGGCCGTCGGCGTCGCTGATGACGTTCGGGTGGAAGAGCGAGTGGTAGAGCGCCGTGTAGAAGGTGGTGCGGTCGGCGTCCGTGCCGCCGCCGACCCGGATCGCGTCGAGGCGGTCGCGCCAGGCGCGGTGGGCCGCGTCGCGGACGGCGTCGAAGGAGCGCCGCGGCGGGTTCTCCGCCCGCAGGTTCGCCGCGGCGGCGGCCTGACTGACGTAGGAGATGCCGACCTTGACGTTCACCGGGCCCGAGCCGGGCGCGAACCGGACGTATCCACCGGCACCCTTGCCGGCGACCGGCCGTCCGCCGTTCGCCGAGAAGCCGCCGGTGCCGCCGGACGCGGTGGTCGAGCCCGGGCTCAGCCGGTCGTCCTGCCAGGTGCCGGTGGCGGTGAAGGCGCGGTCGAAGCGGGCGGTGAAGTAGAGCGTGTAGTAGGAGCGTTGGCCCTCGGGGTCGAGGTAGCCGCAGAAGTCGCCGGAGGTGACCGAGCCGGAGACGGTGCGGGTGTCCGGGTCGATGGTGACGGCCGAATCGGCCGAGCCGACCTCGGAGTTGGCGGTGCGGACCAGGAGCGAGGCGGGCTTGCCGGCCGGGTAGGTGAAGCGGGCCGAGCCGGTGCGGGTGGTCGCGGTGAGGTCGGCGGTGACGCCGGAGGCGAGGCCGACCTTGTAGTGGCCGGGCTCGGCGGTCTCGTCGGCGTGGCTGAAGTCCGAGGCGTAGACGGCGTCCTTGGTGTCGCTCGCCGGGGACGAGGTGACCTCGCCCGCGTACGGGAAGAACGGGATGTCGCCGCTGCCGCCCGCGCAGCCGGTGCCGGACATGTGGGTCAGGCTGAAGCCGCGGATGCGGGTGGCGTCGTACTGGTAGCCGCCGGGCGCGGCCGTTCTCGTCGCGTCGCCTCTGGTGTTCTCCGGGCTCCAGGAGAGCATGCCGAAGGGCATGACGGCGCCCGGGAAGGTGTTGCCGCCGTTCCTGCTGCCGATCAGCGGGTCGACGTACGCCGTGGGGTCCTTGACCAGTTCGGGTGGTGCGCTGGTGGTCGTCGCCGCGAGGGCGGGGGTGGCACCGCCGGCGGCGAGTACCGCGGCCAGCAGCAGGGACAGGGGTCGGAAACGCATGACGCGGCCCTTCCTCCTTCGGACGGGTCGCGCACCACAGGTCGCACAAGCCGCAGGGACAGTAACGTGCGCCACCGGTAACACGGAAGACCGCGTATGCTGCGGCGGCGCGGCCCCGTTTCACCCGGTCGGGTGACCTGAAGTGGGTTGACATCGTTGTCGGTTGGAACGGTAGAGTCATGTACAGACCATGAGACAACGTTGTCGCCCGTCACGGCGTCGACACAAGCCGCACAGCAGACGCGCAAGAGGCACCACGAGCAACTCCTCCCCGGACAGGCCGCCCACCCCCCTCGCCTGCCCGGCTCGCGGACCCGGTGTGCACCGGCACCGGGTCCGCCCAGAGCGGATCGCGCCCGTCAACCGACCTGGCACGGCAGGCCGGTCGCGCTGTCCCCGCCGTCGCCCTGGACGACGTATCCGAACGTCGTGCTCTGTCCGGGACTGAGCGAGCCGTTCCAGTCGGCGTTGTGGACCATCACGTCCTGCCCGCTGTAGGTGGCGTTGCCGTTCCAGAGGCTGGCCACCGACTGGCCGCCGGGGAGTGTCCAGTCGACCATCCAGCCGAGCATCGGGACGTCACCGCTGTTGGTGACGGTGACCTCGGACTGGTAGCCGCCGGGCCAGCTGTTGGTCGTGGTCCGGGTGGCGGTGCAGGTGCCGGGCGGGGGTTCGGTGGGGTTGCCCGGGTCGTGGATGCCGGTGACCTCGCCGTTGCCGCCGTCGAAGACGACGTCCGAGCAGGAGTAGAAGGTCTCCGTGCTGTCCGAACGCTGCCACACCATGTAGATGATGTGCCGCCCGGTCTTGTTCGCCGGAAGCTGCCCGGTCCAGGAGTAGTTGGCCTCGACCGTGCCCGGGGTGCCGTTGAGCGGCGGGTGGTCGACGGTCAGGAACGGGGTGTCCTCCATCTCGTCCCAGGTGAGCGGCTTCGTCGGGTCGTAGCCGTCCTTGGTGACGTAGACGTAGAACCAACCCGGGTGCGCCGCCCAGGCGTTGTAGGAGAAGTCGACGGTCGCACCGGAGGTGAGGTGGGTGACCGGCCAGTCGTCGCGGGGCAGGTCGAAGCCGGTGAAGTTGGGGTTGCCGCCGCTGCACAGCGAGCCGTCCGGCACGAAGCCGCGGGTGCGGCCGGCGCCGTCCGAACGCAGCACCGAGAACCAGTTGTAGAACGGCGTGGTCCCGCTGACCTGCTGAGCCGCCTTGCAGGCCGGGTTGACGGGCTTGATCTCACCGGTGTCGGTGAGCCCGTCCTGCCAGCACAGGAAGGTACGGCTGCCGGGTTTCATGGGGGTGCCGTGCGCCTGGGCCGGGGCGCCCGCGGCCAGGATCAGGGCGAGGGCGGGGACGGTGGTCAGGAGGGCGAGCAGGGTGAGGAAGAGGGCTCGGCCTCGGGTGGGGAGGGGTAATCGGGGAAGACGGGACGGAGCCCGCCTGATTGTCATATGCATGACAGATCTGCCTCTGTGTGGGGTGAACGGTCGTGCGCGGGTCGGGGAGGGACGGGCGCGGGGCGGGAGCGGACCCGGCACGCCGGGCGGGTTCCGGTCCGCCGCGACGCCTGATGGGAGCGCTCCCACCCCACTCTCCTGTGAAGCTAGCGCGGACGGGGGCGGGTGTAAACGGCTCGGCATGGCTCCACTGGTTCGAGTGGCGATACCTTCGTACAGAGGATCACGACGCGTCACCGCGTCCACACTCTCGCCCATGGGAGCAGTGATGACGACACGCCAGCAGGGACCGGCCAACGAGGACAACTGGATGTTCCCGCCTGCTGACGGCTGGACGTTCGACCAGGTGAAGAACCTGGAGCTGCCTTTCGACTGGGAACTCGTGGACGGATGGATCGTGGTCAAAGGGCAGCCCAGGTTCTGGCACAACGACGTACGGGACGGCGTCGCCGACGCCCTCAAGGCAGCTCGCCCAAAGCCCTATCGGGTTCTGAGCGAGCAGTGTGTGATGGTGGACGAGCAGAACGTCGTCAAGCCCGACGTGATCGTCTTCGACCCTCGGAACCTTGACTACTTCGAGGTGGAGTGCATCCCGACGTCACACCTCATCCTCGCCGTCGAGGTCGTTTCCCCCGGCTCCCGCCGAGATGACCGCGTGAGCAAACCTGCACAGTTCGCCGTTGCCAAGGTCCCCTGCTACTGGCGCGTCGAGCTCGACCGGGACCACAAGCTGACGGTGCACGAGTACTGGCTCAATGCCGACACGCGGTCGTACTTCCCGGCTCCCCTGCATCCGGTACACCGCGGCAAGCTCGTCACCGAAGTACCGTTCCCTGTCCAGATCGACCTCGACGCTCTCGTCGGATTCTGATCCCCCCTTCCGGCACGGTGCTTCCTAGACCGACGCCGGGCGGGTCCGTACCGCCGCGTCCGTGGGCAGGAGTTCGGCTGTCGGCAGCTCGACGGTGAACTCTGTACGGCCCGGCGCGCTCTGTACGTCGATACGGCCGCCGTGGGCCGTCGTGATCGCGTCGACGATCGCCAGGCCCAGGCCCGAGCCGCCTTCCAGGACGCCGGCGCGGGTACGGGAGGTGTCGGCCCGGGTGAAGCGTTCGAAGACGGTCGGCAGGAGGGCGGGCGGAATGCCGGGGCCGTCGTCGCGGACCCGGATCACGCAGGTGGTGCGGGTGGCTTCGACGGACGCGGTCACGGTCGTGCCGGCGGGGGTGTGCACCCGTGCGTTGGCCATCAGGTTGGCCACCACCTGGTGCAGGCGGGCCTCGTCGCCCAGCACCAGTGCCGAGCCGTCGTCGAGGTCGAGGTCGAGTTCCAGCTGCCAGACGTGGTCGGCACCGGCCGCCCGTGCGTCCCACACCGCCTCCGCGACCAGCGCGGCCATGTCCACCTCGGCGGACTGGAGCGGGCGGCCCTCGTCGAGGCGGGCCAGGAGCAGCAGGTCCTCCACCAGGCTGCGCATCCGGGCCGACTCGGCGTTGACCCGGCGCCAGGCCAGGCCGGGCTCGATGCGGCCCGTGCCGCGGTTCATGAGCTCGGCGTACCCGGCGATCGAGGCGAGCGGGGTGCGCAGTTCGTGGCTGGCGTCGGCCAGGAAGCGGCGCATGCGCTCCTCGCTCCGGCGCACCTGTTCCTCGCTGTGCTGGCGTTCCGCCAGGGACGCCTCGACGTGGTCGATCATCCGGTTGAGGGCTGCGCCGACCTGGCCGGCCTCGCTGCCGGGGTCGGTGTCCCGCTCGGGCACCCGGGTCAGGCCGGTCACCTGGCCCCGGCCGAGCGGCGCGTGGGAGACCTCGACGGCGGTGGCGGCGACCCGGCCGAGGGGGCGCAGCTGGCGTCGTATCACCACCGCGCAGACGCAGCCGGCGGCCGTGAGGCCGACGACGGCGACCGCGATCTCGACCTCGACCAGGCCGCTGATGGTGTCCAGTACGTCGTCCATGGGGAGGCCGGCCAGGACCCGCACACCGTCGGCGTTCAGGGCGGTGACCCGGTAGGTGCCGAGGCCGGGGACCTGGCGGGTGTGGGTGGAACCGTCCTGTGCGAGGCCCTTCAGGGCGCCGGTCTGGGCCGTGGTGAGGGAGCGCGGGGGCGCGTCCTGGCTGACGACGGCCGCGTTGATGATGTCGCCCTCGGCGTCCAGGCGGGCGGCGAGCATGCCGGCCGGGTGGCCGCTCTCGTTGAGGAAGGTCAGGTCGCGGGTGAGGTCCGGGTGCAGGGCGGCACCGCCGACGCCGCGCTCGGCCGCGTCGCCGACCTGGTTGTCCAGACTGCCCATCAGATAGGCGCGTTGGGCGAACACGGTGGTCAGGGCGATCGCGGCGCACACGCAGACCAGGACGGCGGTGATGAAGACGAGCAGTCGCGTGCGCAGCGACCGGCTCCGCAGCCGGGCGGTCATCTGCCGTCCTCCACGGGCCGTACGACGTAGCCCATGCCGCGCACGGTGTGGATCATCGGGGCCCGGCCCCGGTCGATCTTGCGGCGCAGGCTGGAGATGTAGACCTCGACGAGGTTGCCGCCGCCGTCGAAGGAGGTGCTCCACACGTGGTCGAGGATCTGGGCCTTGCTGAGCACCTGGCGCGGATGGTCGAGGAGCAGGCTGAGCAGGTCGAACTCCTTGGCGGTGAGCCTGATCGGGGTGCCGGCCCGCTGCACCTCGCGGGACTCGCCGCTCAGCACCAGGTCGCCGAGGACGCGTACCGCGTCGTCGGCGGGGGGCTGTTCGCTGCCGGCCCGGCGCAGCAGCCCGCGCAGCCGCAGCACGACCTCCTCCAGGGAGAAGGGCTTGGTGACGTAGTCGTCGGCCCCCGCCTCCAGGCCGTCGATACGGTGTTCGACGGCGTCGCGGGCGGTGAGCATCAGGACGGGCAGCCGTGGCATCTCGTAGCGGAGTCTGCGCAGCACCTGGAGGCCGTCGAGGTCGGGCAGCATCCCGTCGAGCACCACCGCGTGCGGGGCGCAGCCGCGGGCCAGCCGAAGTGCCGTCTGCCCGTCGAGCGCGGGGTAGGGGCGCCAGCCCGCGTCGGCGACGGCGGCGGCGAGCAGCTCGGTGAGACCGGGCTCGTCGTCGACGATCAGGACGCGGACGCGGCCGGTTCGGGACGCGGAGGTGCCAGACATGTCTCGATACTGTCCCGGTCCGCTGAGGGAATCCTGTGCTCCCGCTAAGTCGCAGCCGTGGGAACGGCCCTCGCCCCGCCCCGGGAAGCGGGGTACACCGCCGGCCGCCGTGGCCGAAGCGGGCATTGGCACGCCCCGGCCACAGGAATCCCTTGAGTCGCTTTCCGGGCAGCGCCCACTCTGATCACTGGCTTCCGCCCACCGGGCCGGAGGCGTCTCAGCGTTCAGGGGAGGAAGTCCACCCATGCGAAGACTCCACGCCCTCTGGGCCGTGGCAGGAGCGGCCGGGCTGCTCGCGGGGGCCGTCGTGCCCGCCGCAGCCGGTGCCGCGTCCTCGGTCGACGGACCGGCCGCCACGAGCACACGGACCGTCACCACGGCGAGCGCCGCGCGCGTACAGACCGTCACCCTCATCACCGGCGACACCGTCACCCTCACCCCCGGAGCAGACGGCAAGTACGGCGTCGACGTCCGGCAGGGGAAGGGCCGTGCGGCCGTCACGTTCCTGTCCAGTGAGAAGAACGGCGAGATCAGCGTCATACCGTCGGACGCGATCCCGTTGCTCCAGGCAGGCCGACTCGACCCGGCCCTGTTCAATGTCACCCAGCTGGTGAAGCAGGGGTACGCGGACGCGAGGACCGCCACCACCCCGGTGATCGCGCGGTACAGGAAGGGCGGCGAGACCCCCGACGGCGCACGCCGCATGTCCGCCCTGCCCGGGATCGACGCCGCCGCGCTGACCGCGCAGAAGTCGACCGCCTTCTGGGCGGACGTCGCCCCGGCCGTCGGCACCGAGCCCACCACGAAGGCCGCCAGGCAACTCGGCGACGGCATCGACAAGATCTGGCTCGACGCCAAGGTGAAGGTGTCGCTCGACCAGAGCGTGCCGCAGATCGGCGCGCCCGAGGTGTGGAAGTCGGGCTACGACGGAACGGGCGTCAAGGTCGCGGTCCTGGACACGGGCGTGGACACCGGCCACCCGGACCTGGCCGGGAAGATCGCCGGTTCGGAGAGCTTCGTACCGGACGAGACGGTGCAGGACGGCTTCGGCCACGGTACCCATGTGGCCGACACGATCGTCGGGTCGGGCGCCGCCTCGGGCGGAAGGTACAAGGGCGTGGCGCCGGGCGCCCAGCTGCTGGTCGGCAAGGTGCTGGACAACACCGGCTCCGGCCAGGAGTCCTGGATCATCTCCGGCATGGAGTGGGCGGCGAACTCGGGCGCGAAGATCGTCTCCATGTCCCTGGGCGGCACCGCCTCGGGCTCCTCGGACGCGTTGAGCGAGACCGTCGACGAACTGTCCGCCGACACGGGCACCCTCTTCGTGATCGCGGCGGGCAACGCGGGCCCGGCCGACGAGACCGTCGGTACCCCCGGCATCGCCGACTCGGCGCTGACGGTCGGCGCGGTCGACAAGTCCGACAACCTGGCCCCGTTCTCCAGCCGCGGCCCGCGCATCGGCGACTCCGCGGTCAAGCCGGAGATCACCGCGCCGGGCGTGGACATCACCGCGGCCCGCGCGGCCGGGACCAGCATGGGAACCCCGGTGGACGACTACTACACGACGGCCAGCGGTACGTCGATGGCGACCCCGCACGTCGCGGGCGCGGCGGCACTGGTCGCCGAGGCTCATCCGGACTGGACGGGCCGGCAGATCAAGGCGGACCTGGCGAGCACCGCGAAGACCATGACCGACGCCACCGCCTTCGAGCAGGGCGACGGCCGGGTCGACGCCGTACGGGCCGTGGAGCAGGGCGTCTTCGCGACCCCGACGTTGAGCTTCGGCAAGTTCGACGACGGCGACAGCGATGTCGTCACCAAGGACATCACGTACACCAACACCACGGCCAAAGCGGTGGAGTTGAAGGTCGCGTCGAGCCTCGCGGACCTCGCGCTGGGAGCAGGTACGGTGACGGTGCCCGCGAACGGCACCGCCACGGTCCCGGTCGGCGTCGACCCGGCGGGTGAGGCCCAGGGCCGCTACACCGGTTATGTCACCGCGACCGCCGACGGCGTCCAGGTCACCACGGGCGTCGGCTTCGAGAAGGCGCCGAAGACATACGACCTGAAGGTGTCCCTCGTGAACCGGCAGGGCAACCCGTCCACCGGCGCCTCGATCTACACGTTGCAGGAGATCAACGGCGCCTACCCCAACGAGTACGGCTTCATCGGCTCGGGCTGGACCTGGCAGGTGCCGGCCGGCACCTACTCCATCGCGACCTGGATCCCGGACCTCGACGGGAGCAGGACGGCCGTCGGTACGTCGGTCGTCGGCAGTCCGGAGATCAGGGTCGACGGGGACACCGCTGTCGTCCTCGACGCCCGCAAGGCGGTGGAGATCAAGCCGAAGACCAGGGAGGACTCCGAGTTCCAGGGCTTCACCACCTCCTGGCACCGCGAAGGGCCGGGCGGCGCCTGGGGGCTGACGTACAGCCAGGGCTGGTGGACCGACCACGTCTACGTGGCGCCGACCCCGAAGGTCACCGAGGGAACCCTGGAGTTCTCCGCCAAGTTCCGGCTGTACGCCAAGGAGCTGACGGCGAGCGTCACCAGACCGGAGAAGACGGCGTTGTCGTCGCTCTACTACGCACAGACCTACAGCGGCTTCCCGCTGAAGATCAGCGGGAAGCACACGGTGCAGGCGGTGGACGCGGGCGGCGGCACCGAGGCCGACTTCGCGGGGCTCGACGTCAGGGGCAAGGTCGCGGTGGTCGGGGTCGGCTCCACGGACCGCGCGCAGAGCGCCCTGGACAACGCGACCAGGGCCGGCGCGGGTTATCTCATCGTGTACCGCAAGACCCCCGGTTTCTGGATCGAGGCCGTGGACAAGGCCACCACCGTCCCGGCGATGATCGCCACCGGTGAGGAGGGCGCGGAGCTCACCCGCCTGCTGCAGACCGGCAAGAAGGTCAAGCTGAAGCTGACCGGCACACCGGTCAGCCCGTACGTCTACAACCTGCTCGCGGCGCAGAGCGGTTCCGTCTCGGCGGACCAGACGTACGACCTGGACAGCTCCGACACGGCGAAGCTGACAGCCCGTTACTACGGGGCGACGGACGGCGCGATGGGCATGGACAGTCTGTACACGTTCCGCCCCTGGCAGCAGTTCAGCATCGAGACCGCCAAGTACCTGCAACTCGGTACCAAGCGCACCGAGTACTACTACGCCGACCCCGACACCCGTACCCGGCACACCGTCTACCCCGACTCGACGGCGCTCCTGGGCGAGTGGAGCCCGCTGAAGACCTACGACAAGGCGGTCACCGAGCCCTCGGAGGACTGGTTCCGCCAGGTCGTCCGCCCGGCGTCCAGCAAGGAGTACGGCACCTCCCAGCGCACCGGCGACAGACTCACCTTGCGGATACCGGAGTTGACGGACTCCACACCGGGCCACTACGGATCCGTGGACGGCACCCAGAACACCGCGACCGGCACGCTGTACGCGAACGGGGAGGCGGTCGGCAACTCGGCCCTCGGCGGGTACGGCACCTTCGACGTACCGGCGGACAAGGCCTCCTACCGCTTCGTCCTGGACGCGCAGCGCAAAGCCGACTGGGCCGTGTACTCCACGAGCACGCACACCGAGTGGTCCTTCGCCTCGGCGCACACCGACACCGCGACGGCGCTGCCGCTGCTCAGCCTCGGTATCACCCCGAAGGGGCTCGACCTCCTCAACCGTGTCGACGGCGGACGGGAGTCGGTGGTCGGCCTCTCGGTCACCGACCAGTCGGGCAACGTCAAGGCACGCGAGCTGAAGGCCTGGGTCTCGTACGACGACGGCACGTCCTGGAAGGAGGTGCCGGTCAAGCACGGCAAGGCGCGGTTCGAGCCCGCGAAGGGCGCGAAGTCCGTGTCACTGCGGGTGCGGGCCACCGACAAGGACGGCGACCGGATCGACCAGACCGTGCTGCGGGCGTTCGGCCTGAAGTGAGCGGCGCGGCTTGAAGTGAGCGACGGTCCGCAGCGGCGCGACGAGCCTTAACAATGATCGTCTACCGTACCGGGCCATGGTGAACACGGCACACGACCACACAGGACAGACCCCTGCCACGAGCCCCTGGGCCGTGGTGGGGGTCTCCGCCTTCGACGAGCGGGTGTACCAGACGATCCTTCAGCAGCCCGATATCGGCGCGGGCGGCTGGGCGCTGCTGACCGGGGGCTCGCCGGCCCAGGTGCGCGAGTCCTGCAACCGGCTGCTCGGGCTCGGTCTGCTCCAGGAGCCCGACTCGATGGGCGGGTTACGGGCGGTCGACCCGCGGGTGGCGATCCGCGGGCTGCTCCGGCGGCGCGAGACGGAGTCCGAACTGCTCGCCGCCACCGCCGAGGAGATGGCGACCGCGTACGAGGCGGGGCTGCTGCGCGAGGAGCCGTCCCGGCTTGTCGAGGTCGCGTCCGGCGAAGGCGCCATCGCGGCCCGTCTGGAGGAGCTGTACGCGCGCGCCGAGTACGAGGTGTGCCTCTTCGACACTCCCCCGTACCTCGCTCCGCCCGCCCCCCAGGTGGATCTCCAGGCCGATCTGCTCAGGCGCGGGATCGTCTCTCGCGGGATCTACGCGGCGACCGCCCTGGAGGATCCGAAGGTCCTCTCGCGCGCCTGGACCATGGCGGAACTCGGCGAACAGGCACGGGTGTTGCCGTCCGTACCGCTCAAACTGCTGGTCGTCGACGGATGCCGGGCGATGCTCCCGCTGACCGCCTCCGAGGCGGGCGGGTACTGCGCCGTCGTGGTGTGGCAGTCGGCGGTGACGGAGGCTCTGCAGAAACTCTTCGAACTGGCCTGGCAGCAGGCGACACCGCTCGGCCAGCCGGTGGGCCACGGTGGACTCTCCGAGGGCGAACAGGCGTTGATCAGTCTGCTGTCGGCCGGGATGAAGGACGAGGCGGTCGCCCGCCATCTGGGCGTGAGCCTCAGGACGCTGCGGCGGCGGGTGAGCGAGCTGCAGGAACGGCTGGGGGCGGCGAGCCGGTTCCAGCTGGGGATACGGGCCGCCCAGCGGGGCTGGGTGTAGCCGTCCCGGTCCGGGTACGGCGAAGGGCCGCACCCCCGGCGAACCGGAGACGCGGCCCTCGACTGCCGTTCCGTACCGCTTACTTGCGGATCAGGCTGCGCAGCACGTACTGCATGATGCCGCCGTTGCGGTAGTAGTCGGCCTCACCGGGGGTGTCGATCCGGACGACCGCGTCGAACTCGACGCCCGTGTCGGTGGTGACCTTGACCGTGCGCGGGGTGGTGCCGTTGTTGAGCTCCTCGACGCCGGTGAAGGAGAAGGTCTCCTCGCCGGTCAGACCGAGGGACTCGGCGTTGGCGCCCTCCGGGAACTGGAGCGGCAGCACGCCCATGCCGATGAGGTTCGAGCGGTGGATGCGCTCGTACGACTCGGCGATGACGGCCTTCACGCCGAGCAGCGCGGTGCCCTTGGCGGCCCAGTCGCGGGACGAGCCGGAGCCGTACTCCTTGCCGGCCAGGACGACCAGCGGGATGCCCTGCTCGATGTAGTTGCGCGAGGCGTCGTAGATGAACGCCACCGGCGCGTCCGCCTGCGTGAAGTCGCGGGTGTAGCCGCCCTCGGTGCCCGGCGCGATCTGGTTGCGCAGGCGGATGTTGGCGAACGTGCCGCGGATCATGACCTCGTGGTTGCCTCGGCGCGAGCCGTAGCTGTTGAAGTCACGACGCTCCACACCGTGCTCGGTGAGGTACGTGCCGGCCGGGGTGTCGGCCTTGATGGCACCGGCGGGCGAGATGTGGTCGGTGGTGACCGAGTCGCCGAGCTTGGCGAGGACGCGGGCGCCGGCGATGTCGGTGACCGGGGACGGCTCGTGCTGCATGCCCTCGAAGTAGGGGGGCTTGCGGACGTAGGTCGACTCGGCGTCCCACTCGAAGGTGTTGCCGGTCGGGACCGGGAGCGACTGCCACTGGGCGTCACCGGCGAAGACGTCGGCGTAGGACTTGTTGAACATGTCCTCGCCGATCGCGTTGGCGACGACGTCGTTGACCTCGGCCTCGGTCGGCCAGATGTCCGACAGGTAGACCGGCTTGCCGTCCTGGTCGGTGCCGAGGGCGTCCTTGGTGATGTCCACCTTCATGGAGCCCGCGAGCGCGTAGGCGACCACCAGCGGCGGGGAGGCCAGGTAGTTCATCTTGACGTCGGGGTTGATCCGGCCCTCGAAGTTCCGGTTGCCGGAGAGGACCGAAGTGACCGCGAGGTCGTGGTCGTTGACGGCCTTGGAGACCTCGTCCGGCAGCGGACCGGAGTTGCCGATGCAGGTGGTGCAGCCGTAGCCGACGAGGTTGAAGCCGACCTTGTCGAGGTAGGGGGTCAGGCCCGCCTTCTCGAAGTAGTCGGTGACGACCTTGGAGCCCGGGGCGAGGGTGGTCTTGACCCAGGGCTTGCGGGTCAGGCCCTTCTCGACCGCCTTCTTGGCCACCAGGGCGGCGGCGACCATGACGTACGGGTTCGAGGTGTTGGTGCAGGAGGTGATCGCGGCGACGGTGACCGCGCCGTGGTCGATCTCGTACGTGGTGCCGTCGGGGGCGGTCACGGTGACCGGGTTGGTCGGGACGCCGTTGGTGGTGGCCGGGGCGTCGGAGGCCGGGAAGGACTCCTTGCCCGCCTCGTCGGCGGTGTCCACGTAGTTGCGGACGTCGGTCTTGAACTGCTCGGCGGCGTTGGCCAGGACGATACGGTCCTGCGGGCGCTTCGGGCCGGCGATGGAGGGGACGACCGTGGCGAGGTCCAGCTCCAGCTTCTCGGAGAAGTCGGGCTCGGCCTTCGGGTCCAGCCAGAGGCCCTGCTCCTTGGCGTACGCCTCGACGAGCGCGACCTGCTGGGCGTCACGGCCGGTCAGGCGCAGGTAGTTCAGGGTCTCGTCGTCGATCGGGAAGATCGCGGCGGTGGAGCCGAACTCGGGCGACATGTTGCCGATGGTGGCGCGGTTGGCGAGGCTCGTGGCCGCCACGCCCTCGCCGTAGAACTCGACGAACTTGCCGACGACGCCGTGCTTGCGGAGCATCTCGGTGATGGTGAGGACGAGGTCCGTGGCGGTGGTGCCGGGCTTGAGCTCACCGGTCAGCTTGAAGCCGACGACGCGCGGGATGAGCATCGAGACCGGCTGGCCGAGCATGGCGGCCTCGGCCTCGATGCCGCCGACGCCCCAGCCGAGCACGCCGAGGCCGTTGACCATCGTGGTGTGCGAGTCGGTGCCGACCAGGGTGTCCGGGTAGGCCTGCCCGCCCCGGACCATGACGGTGCGCGCGAGGTGCTCGATGTTCACCTGGTGGACGATGCCGGTGCCCGGCGGGACGACCTTGAACTCGTCGAACGCGGTCTGGCCCCAGCGCAGGAACTGGTAGCGCTCCTTGTTGCGGCCGTACTCAAGCTCGACGTTCTGCTTGAACGCGTCGTTGGTGCCGAACTTGTCGGCGATGACGGAGTGGTCGATGACCAGCTCGGCCGGGGCCAGCGGGTTGATCTTCGCCGGGTCGCCGCCCAGCTCCTTCACGGCCTCACGCATGGTCGCGAGGTCCACGACACAGGGAACGCCGGTGAAGTCCTGCATGATCACGCGGGCCGGCGTGAACTGGATCTCCTGGCTGGGCTGGGCCTGCGAGTCCCAGCCGCCGAGGGCGCGGATGTGGTCGGCGGTGATGTTCGCGCCGTCCTCAGTGCGGAGCAGGTTCTCCAGCAGCACCTTCAGGCTGTACGGAAGGCGAGCCGAGCCTTCCACCTTGTCCAGCCGGAAGATCTCGTACGACTCGTCGCCCACCTGCAGCGTGCTGCGGGCGTCGAAGCTGTTCGCCGACACGACAGTCTCCTTCATTGATGTGCGCGTACCACCGTCATCGTGCCGCCACGCCGACTTGGCCGATCCAGTAAGGTCAGGCTAAGTTAGGCATGCCTTACCGGGGTGGCGGCTACGGTGCGCCTAGGCAGATATCTCGATGTCGAGATAACTCTAGTACACGGTCGCGGGTTGGTCATGCCCGGACCCGCTGTGTTGTGCGCCGCCACGCCGCCCGCGCCTGCGGCGGGCCCACGACCGCCCTGGTCGGCCGGGCCGCCCGCCGAGCACCGCCCCTTCCCGAAGCCGTCGGATCTCCTGGGCCAGAGGCGCGTTCCACCCCGTGTCGTCAGCCGCCCGCATCCGACGGCCCGCACGGACTCACCCGAGAGGGCGCGGGGCCCAGCGTGTGTGGACGGGGCCGGGGCACGGCGGAGCCTGCCGGTGACGGATCTCGCGGCGACAGGCCTGCCGGTGACGGGTCTCCCGGCGACAGGCCTGCCGGTGACGGGTCTCCCGGCGACAGGCCTCCCGGCGGCCGAGATCGTGCGGCCGGGGAACTCCCCTGCAGTTCCCCGGCCGTCTCGCCTCGCCCCCGCCGGAACCCCCCGGCTGCCCCGGCCGCACTCGCTCCCCCGGATCTCCGCGTGGCCCGACCCGGTCCGGGGCGGCCGCACCCTGTGCCGGACGGGGCCGCGCCCCCGCTCCCGCCCTCACCCCGGGCGGTGGGGGCCGGCTCGTTCGTCCTTTGTCGGCTCGGCCCCCGCGGCTCCGTTTCAGAGCGAGGTCAGCAGCATCACCAGCAGGGCCGCGGACAGGATCAGTACGGTGACCGTCAGCGCACCGATGACGGCCCACGTCCGGTCGACGGCGCGCCCGTCGTCCGGGGACGCCGGCGCTCCGGTGTCTCCCGTGCTTCGAGGGCCGCGGCGGCCGAGTGGGCCCTGGCCCCCAGGTTCCGGGCTTCCCGGCCTGCCCGGTCCAGCGTCGTACCCGCCAGCCGCAGGAACCCCGCCGCGGTCCTGCGGTACGGGAACGACCGCGGGTCCGCCGCCCGTCGCGACCGGGACGCGCCGCTCGGCCGGGGGTCGGGGGCGGCCCGAGAGGGCCGCCTGGATGCTCCTCTGCGAGTGGTAGGTGTCCTGGGTGACGCAGGGCAGCAGCGTTCCGCTCTCCGGTACCTCGATCGCGTCGGAGGGGCGCACCCCGAAGGTGTCGGAGTCGGCGTCGTGGAAGTCCTTGACGACCTCCGCGCACCGGACGTGCACGAGGCGGAAGAGCTCCCGCGTGGCGTCGTCGGTCCGCGGCCGGTCCAGGAAGACGACGCCTTCCATCAGGGGCGTCCTGCGCGAGCGGTTGCGGACGTACTCGACGTCCCGGCCGACGTCGGCTCCCGTCAGGTAGACCACCCGGTACAGCAGCCACAGGGAGTGCCCGGCCCGGTCGCGGTACTCGCGCAAGTAGGCGTTGTCGTCGGAGACCTCGCCGCCCGCGACGCTGGTGAGCAGCCCGTGCGTGCGGGTCTCGGCGAGGAACCTGGGGGCGACCACCACCTGGAAGTCGTGGCTGGCGGTACGGGTGATGACGAAGGGCCAGGCGTCCTGCCGGTCCGTTCCGTGGGTCATGAGGCCTCCTTCAGGACGAGCGACCCCGGGTGCACGGCCTCGAACTCGGCCAGGACGGCGTCGAACACCTCGGCCATGCGGGTCAGCGCCTCGTCCTCCGTGCGCGCCTGCAGCATCTGGCCGCGTACCTGGGCGATCTCCCGCTCGACCTGCTGTCTGCGCTCGGCGATCCGCTCCCTGCCGTACTCCTCGGCGGCTCCGAGGACATCCTGCTGGATCACCCGCAGCAGCGGCGAGCGGGCGGGCCGGGCGCCCAGGACGCCGCGCAGCAGGGAGAGTTTGCCGTCCCACCCCTCCATCCGTTCCAGCCGCCGCCTGTGCTGCTCGAGCAGCGGGCCCGCGCTCTCCGCCCGCAGCGCCGAGGCCCGCAGCTCGTCGCGGACCAGGTCCACCAGGACGGCCATGAACGGTATCTCGACGTTGTACGGCCTCGGGTACGTGCCGGGCCTGACCTGCTTGACCATGGTCCGGGAGGCGGGGTCCAGGACCGCGTACCCCTGGCCGAGCGCGCTCACCGGGATGAAGCGGAACGTCCCGACAGACTTGCGGTTGAGCCGGTCCAGGTAGAAGTCCGCGAAGTCCGGATGCTCCAGCAGACCGTCGAGCACGCTGCGCAGCGTGTGACCGGCCGCCTGCAGCAGATCCCACTTGGTGACCACCACGTGCACCGCGGCGTCGCTCTGCTGGATCTCGTTGAAGATCGCGATGAGTTCGTCGGTGAGGCCCGGCTCGCCGTCGAGCTGGCGGAGCACCTTCTCGCCGTCCAGCAGGAGCAGCAGGAACTTCGAAGCCCTGACCCGGTCCCAGACCGCCTGGCCCGCCTCGCTCTCCCAGGCGTCCGCGATCTGCATGAACGCGCCCGAATAGTCGAGGTAGGAGAGGGAGAACGGGCTGAAGACCTCGCCGTCCTCGGTCCGCAGCGAACACGTGAACGTCCACTCCGTGGTGTTCGCCTGCATGTTGGGGTCGGGCCACTCGTCGGGCGCTCCGGACGTCACCTCGCGGAAGATGTTGTTCAGTCTGACCTTGTCGGCGCCGGGGACGTTCACGAAGAACCCGGTGTCCGCCCGCTGGATGGCCAGCCGGCGGAAGAGGCTGGCCAGGTAGAGGGTCTTGCCCGAGCCGGACGGCCCGAGCACGGTGACAGGAATCGTGTCCATGCAGTGCCTCGTTCGGTGACGCGGAACAGCGTCGCGGGGGCGCAGGGCCCCCGCGACACACCCCCCGTGTGGAGCGGTACGGCGACCGTAAGCGGCGGATCGCCCGTAACCCATCCCAACCATCTGGGATATCCGTAGAGTTGTGGATATGCCTCGCCCCGCGTCAGAGCCCTCGCCGGAGCCCGCCGCGGGCCGTTCCGGTTCGTTACGTGCCCGTTCCGGCGACCTGGTGGACGCCTTCGAGCGCCGCTCCCGCCGGCTGCTCGCCACCGCGCCCGCCTCCGGCGCCGCCCTGGAGGTGCTGGGTGCCGCCGCCGGGTGTCTGCTCCGCCGGGTGCCGGCGGACGTGTGGTGCGGGGTGCTGCTCGATCCGGCGACGCTCCTTGACACGGGCGGCCGTCACGAACAGGGCTTTCCCGAGCGGGTGATGCCCCGGCTCTTCGAGATCGAACACGCCGAGCAGGCGGGCGTCGACAACATCCGGGCGCTGTCCCGCCGTACCGAGCCGGCCAGTCTGCTGAGTCTGTCCACGGGCCGTCGGCTGGAGGGCCTGGAGGACAACGTCTACTACCGGGACATCCTGCGCCCCGAGGGTCTCGCCGACGAGTTGCGGGTGGCCCTGCGCGACCGCGGGCACTGCTGGGGCCTGCTGGTGCTGTGCCGGGCCAAGGGTGCCGTGCCCTTCTCCCCCGCCGACGTGGCGCTCGCCGCCCGGCTCAGCACCCCGGCGGGCCGGGCACTGCGCCAGGCGTTCCTGCTGGGCGGCACGGACCTGGGCGACACCCCGGACGCGCCCGGTCTCGTCGTCCTCGACCGGAACGGGCGCATCCGGCAGGCCACGCCGACGGCGCGGCACTGGCTCGGCCAGATCCAGGAGAGCCGCCCGGCCGGCGAGGAGACGGGCCCGCTCGCGCTGCAGGCCGTCGCGGCCAGGGTCCGCACCACCGCGCACGAGAACGCCGGGGAGCCGGCCCCGGCGCACTCGACCCGCTCCCGGGTACGGACCCACAGCGGCCACTGGGTCACCCTGCACGCCACCCACCTGCCGGCCCCGGGGGACGGCGAAGGGGCCGGGGAGGATGCCGGGGCCGGGCACACCTACGTCTCGGTCGGGCTCAGCCAGCCCGGCGAACTCGCCGCGATCGTGCTCGACGCGTACGGTCTGTCGGCGCGCGAACGCCAGGTCGCCCAGCGGGTGCTGGTGGGCCGGTCCACCACCGAGATCGTGGACGAGCTGGCGATCACCGAGGACACCGTCCAGGACCATCTGAAGAAGATCTTCCGCAAGGCGGACGTGCACAGCCGCCGCGAACTCATGGAAGAGGTCTTCTTCCACCACTACCTGCCCGGCCTCGTCCAGCCCCCGCTGACCACGGACGGCAGGAGACGCCCGCGGGGCCGCACCACGCCGCAGTCTCCGGCTCAGGAGCGCTCGATCCAGCCGTAGGCGGTGAGGTCGGCCAGGAGGCGGGCGACCGGGGCCGTGGCCTCGGCCGGGGAGCAGTGGGCGGCGGTGAAGGTGGTGTCGTCGATCACCTGGGCGCCGCCGTCCTGCTCCGGACGGAGGTGCAGGGAACCCAGAAGGCGGATCGTCGGCGTGTCGGAAACCGGGTCAGAGCGTGTCAAGCCGGGCCTCCCGCGAGATGAAGTCGAAGTGCATACCGGTCAGGCCGTTGCCCACCCCCAGATGGACGCCCGCGGCACCCTCGTTGAGCAGGCAGTTCAGGCCCCAGTCCACCCGGTCGGCGGAGAGCACACCGGTGCCGATGGCGACCTCGGTGACCGCGCCCCGGTACTCCGGACCGCTCGTCGCGTGGATGCCGTCGGCGAAGGGGCCGAACCCGTCGACGAACCGGTTGTCCCGGATCTCCACGGACAGCGGACAGGATTTCCGCATCATCTCCGCCGTTTCGGCGGCGGCGCCGAATCGGCCGGCGCGGGCACCCGTCAGTTCACGGTGTTTGGCGACGAGTACGGAATCCACCCGCAACGTTCCGGAAACAGTGAGGTCGGTGTCCACACGGCCGGCCAGATCGGTCGGCGACATGGCCACCTCGAAATAGTTACCGATGGTGGAGTGCTCGTCCGGGAGAAGTTCCGGACGGGTACGGCTGGAGAGCTGGAGTTGTTCGGGAAGGCGGATGGCGAGATCCGTCCCGGGGCCGGTCATCCGTACTTCTTCGCGGGCCAGGAGAAGTTGGGAGATGATCCGCCGGTTCGCCGCGATACAGCTCGGGATATCGATCTCGGCGAACCTTTCAAGACCGTATCTGGCGACCTGCGGATCGGCGGAGAAGGAGGCCAGCGGAATCCACAGCACACTGGACCCGGAAAAGATGTCGCGCAGGGCCCGCCGGGACGGCAGCCGACCGTAGTCCACCGGCACCGCGACCGCTCGCGAGGGCGTCGGCTCACGGCCGTCCAGGACGCCTTCGAACGTCGACGCCGGCACCCCGTGCGCCGTCAGCCAGTCCGCGAGACCGGGTTCGTCGGTCAGGATGCTCACCTCCTGACCTGCGAAGATCACACCCAGGTTGGTCAGCAGCCCGTCACGCATCGGGCACCGGCGCGGCCAGGCAGGGGCAGGTCGGGATGTCACCCAGATGGCTCTTCAGGACCGCGGGCACCTGCCGCCGCACGCCCCCTCCGGCATCCGCGCCGGGCTCCGGCCGCCCGTCCGGAATCTTCAGGGCGCGGCCGTACATGTCACCGTCGCTCGCCACGCCTTCCGCCACCCAGATCCTTCGAGTCATATGCGGTCCCCACTGTGTGCGGTGAGAGTGCGGGAATTCCGGGCGCCGCCGCCGGTGCATCTCCGAGCAGTGCACCGGAGGCGGTTTCCGGCACAACGGAACGCGAATCAGATTCCGTTGTAGATGATCGCGAGGAACGGCTTGGGGTTCTCACCCTCGGGCGTCATGGCGGTCGTTCCCCGGTCGGCGTCGAGGGAGCCGAGCAGGGTGATCTCCGGGGCTTCCAGAGTTCCGACGAACAGGGCGGTCTCAATGGCTACCTGGGGCATTTCGCGTACCTCCGACTTGAGCCTGTTGACACGTGCCCGTGCCGAGTAACGAGCACCACCCAAGCGTACGGAGGAAAGGCACCCGGACAACGGCCTGCCGAATTCCTGACCAAACGTTGGGCGCCGTCTTGACGCGCTCTCACCCCGCCCTTGTGCGCATCTGAACGAGGGTCGACGGGCCGAACGGCCGGGCCCGCTGACAGGACATCACCCGAACGGACCCCCCGACGGGCGCCATCTCATATCTGAGATAACCTCGGCCTCATGGCAGACGACTACCTCGTACGCATCGGCAAGCTCATCCGTGACGCCCGGCAACACCGCGGCTGGACACAGACACAGCTCGCGGAGGCGCTCGGCACCAGTCAGAGCGCTGTCAACCGCATCGAGCGCGGCAACCAAAACATCAGCCTTGAGATGATCGCTCGAATCGGTGAGGCCCTGGACAGCGAGATCGTCTCACTGGGCTACGCGGGCCCGATGCATCTGCGGGTGGTGGGCGGCCGCCGGCTGTCCGGCGCCATCGACGTGAAGACCAGCAAGAACGCGTGCGTGGCCCTGCTGTGCGCCTCGCTGCTCAACAAGGGGCGCACGGTGCTGCGCCGGGTGGCCCGTATCGAGGAGGTGTACCGCCTGCTGGAGGTGCTCAACTCCATCGGCGTGCGCACCCGCTGGATCAACGACGGCGTCGACCTGGAGCTGGTACCGCCGGCCGACCTCGACATGGCGTCGATCGACGCCGAGGCCGCCGTCCGCACCCGCTCGATCATCATGTTCTTCGGCCCGCTGCTGCACCGCATGGACCACTTCAAGCTGCCCTATGCCGGCGGCTGCGACCTGGGCACGCGGACCATCGAGCCGCACATGATCGCGCTGCGCCGGTTCGGCCTGGACATCGCGGCGACCGAGGGGCAGTACCACGCGCAGGTCGACCGCGCGATCCGCCCCGACCGCCCGATCGTGCTGACCGAGCGCGGCGACACAGTGACCGAGAACGCGCTGCTGGCCGCCGCCCGGCACGACGGCGTCACCGTCATCCGCAACGCCTCCTCCAACTACATGGTCCAGGACCTCTGCTTCTTCCTGGAGGCGCTCGGCGTCAAGGTCGAGGGCATCGGCACCACGACGCTGACCGTGCACGGCGTGCCGAACATCGACGCGGACGTGGACTACTCCCCCTCCGAGGACCCGGTCGAGGCGATGAGCCTGCTGGCCGCCGCGGTGGTGACGGAGTCCGAACTGACGGTCCGCCGCGTCCCCATCGAGTTCCTGGAGATCGAGCTGGCGGTCCTGGAGGAGATGGGCCTCGACCACGACCGCAGCCCCGAGTACAGCGCGGACAACGGCCGTACCCGCCTGATCGACCTCACGGTCCGCCCCTCCAAGCTGGAGGCGCCGATCGACAAGATCCACCCGATGCCGTTCCCCGGCCTGAACATCGACAACGTCCCGTTCTTCGCCGCCATCGCAGCCGTCGCCCAGGGCAAGACCCTCATCCACGACTGGGTCTACGACAACCGCGCGATCTACCTGACGGACCTGAACCGCCTCGGCGGCCGTCTCCAGCTCCTCGACCCGCACCGGGTCCTGGTGGAGGGTCCGACCCGCTGGCGCGCCGCCGAGATGATGTGCCCGCCGGCCCTGCGCCCCGCCGTGGTCGTCCTGCTCGCCATGATGGCGGCCGAGGGCACGTCCGTCCTGCGCAACGTGTACGTCATCAACCGCGGCTACGAGGACCTCGCCGAACGCCTCAACTCGATCGGGGCGCAGATCGAGATCTTCCGCGACATCTGATCCGACGCCGCCGCCGCACCCCGTCCGACCCCCTGCTGCACGGGTCGGGCGGGGTGCGGTGGCATGTCTGTGCCTTCTTCGGTTCTCCGGGTTCGCGCGGTGCCGACGTGTGTGCCCGGGTGCGAAAGTCTTTCGTAACCGAGGAATTTCCCCTCCTTGTCCCCGGCGTGAATTACGTGCCAGTGTCCCGGTCCAGCAGACAGGCCACCCGCGGTGACGACGTCCGAAAGCTTTTCGCACCAGCCGCCCGACTGCCTGGCGAGTGAATACGGCATGCCGAGAGAAGAGAGGCAGACAATGCGCGGATTTCCGGTGCACGGAATGAGCGGTGCGGGGATTCCCGGAAGACGGCGCGGGATCGGTGCCGCGATAGCCGTGACGGCGGCCATGTCCCTTGCCGCGTGCGGGACTTCGGGGCCGGCCGGATCGTCAGGGGGCGCGTCGGCCAAGGGGCTGACGATGTGGGCGCTCAACGACCAGACGATCCTCGCGAAGTCGGTGGACGCCTACAACAAGGACCACCCGGACTCGAAGATCACGCTGCGGCTGTTCGCCAACGACGACTACAAGCAGAAGCTGCGGGTGGCCTTCGGCGCGGACCAGGCCCCGGACATCTTCTTCAGCTGGGGCGGCGGCGCCCTCGACGACTACGTCAAGGCGGGCAAGGTGGACGCCCTCACCGACGCCCAGGTGGACCTGCTGCGGTTCACGCCGAGCGTCCTGAAGAGCGCCACCTTCGACGGCCAGACCTACGGCGTGCCCGCCAACGGACTCGCCCCGGTGGTCCTCTACTACAACAAGAAGGTCTTCAGGAGCACGGGCATCCAGCCCCCGAAGACGTACGACGACCTGCTCACCGACGTGAAGAAGCTCAAGGGCGCCGGCGTCACCCCGGTCTCCCTCGCGGCCAACTCCAAGTGGCCGACGCTGATGTACCTGGAGTACCTGCTCGACCGCGAGGGCGGCCCGGACGTGTTCGACCGGATAGCCGCCGGTTCCGCGGCCGGCTGGAAGGACGCCTCGGTCACCGCGGCCAGCACCCGCCTCCAGGAGCTGGCCAAGGCGGGGGCCTTCGGCGACAACGCCTCCTCCGTCAACTACGACCAGGGCGCCGCCACGGCCCTGCTCTACACCGGCAAGGCCGGCATGGAGCTGATGGGCACCTGGGAGTACGCCAACATCGTCAAGGCCGCCCCGGACTTCGCGAAGAACGACCTCGGCTACGTCGCCTTCCCGGCCCTGTCCGGCGGCAAGGGCGACCCGAAGGACATCGTCGGCAACCCCTCCAACTTCCTGTCGCTGAACTCGAAGAGCAGGAACAAGTCGGCGGCGCTCACCTACCTCAAGGACTACGTCCTGAACGGCTCCCAGGTCGACGCCTACCTGGCGGCCGGCAGCGTGCCCCCGGTCAACGAGCTCGACTCGAAGCTGGCGGCGGTGAAGTCGGCCGACGACAAGAAGTGGCTGACCTTCGTCTACGACCTGGTGCAGAACTCGCCGAACTTCCAGCTCTCCTGGGACCAGGCCCTCCCCTCCGACCAGGCCGACCCGCTGCTGACCAACGTGGACAAGTCGTTCCTGCGGCAGATCACGCCCGAGCGGTTCGGCACGGACATGAGCACGGCCATGAGCAAGGCGGCGCAGTAGTGACCACCGTGGTTCGTACCCCGCGGCCGGTCGCGTCCCACCGGGCGCGCCCGGCCACGGGCCGCTCCGGGCGCCGCCGTCACAGCGGTCTGCTGATGGCCGCGCCCGCCCTGCTCCTGTTCGGTCTGTTCGGCCTGGTCCCGCTGGTCGGTGTGCTGGTGCTGAGCCTGTCCCGCTGGGACGGCCTCGGCTCGATCGGCTGGTCCGGCCTCGCCGACTGGACCGGTGTGCTGACCGACGGCGCCACCTGGCAGGCGCTGTGGCTCACCGTCAAGGTGATGGTGGTCAGCTGGCTGGTCCAGACGCCCCTCGCGCTGGCGCTCGGCCTCTTCCAGGCGCCCCGGGGCCGGCTGCGCGCCTTCTTCGCCGTGCTGTGGTTCCTGCCGCTGCTGCTGTCCGCGGTGGCGATCGGCCTGACCTGGCAGGCCCTGCTCGACCCGTCCTTCGGCATCGGCGCCGCCCCCGGGCTGCACCGGCTCGCCAAGCCCCTGCTCGGCTCGCCCGAACTGGCCCTGTACACGGTGATCTTCGTGATCGCCTGGCAGTTCGTGCCGTTCCACGCGCTGCTCTACCAGGCGGGCGTGCGCCAGATCCCGGTGTCGCTGTACGAGGCCGCCGCCATCGACGGCGCCGGTCCTGTCACCCGCCTGCTGCGGATCACGCTGCCGCAGCTGAAGTACACGTTCGTCACGTCGAGCACCCTGATGCTGGTGGGTTCGCTGACCTACTTCGACCTGATCTACGTCCTGTCCGGCGGCACCGGCGGTCCGGGCACCGCGACCCGGGTACTGCCGCTGGCGATGTACATCACGGGCTTCCAGACCCACGACATGGGCCGGGCCAGCGCGATCGCCACCATCCTGGTGGTCCTCGGCCTCGCGCTGTCGCTGCTGACCACCCGCCTGTCCGGCTTCACCCGGATGGACAGCCAGCAGGAGGGCATGTGAGCACCGTCGTCGCGACCCTGCGCCGTACCGCGTCCGGCGGCGTCACGCTGCTGTGGACCGCGCTGGTCGTCGTACCCCTGTACTGGGTGGTCGTGACCAGCCTCCGCGGCCAGGCCGACTTCACCACGGGCAACCCGCTGGCGCTGCCCGGCCACCCGAGCCTGGCCAACTACCGGACCGTCCTCGACGGGGACTTCACGACCTACCTGCTCAACAGCGTGATCGTCACCGTCGCCACGGTCGCGATCGTCATCGTCGTCGCCCTGATGGCCGCGTTCTCGATCGTCCGCCACACCAACCCCTGGTCCCGGCTGACCTTCCGCCTCTACCTCCTGGGCCTGGCCATCCCGCTCCAGGCGGTGATCATCCCGGTGTACCTGCTGATCATCCGCATGCACCTGTACGACAGCCTGCTCGCGATCGTGCTGCCCTCGGCGGCGTTCGCGCTGCCGGTGACGGTGATGATCCTGGTCAACTTCCTGCGGGACATCCCGCGTTCGCTGTTCGAGGCGATGGTCGTGGACGGCGCCGGCGACTGGCGGATGCTGTTCTCGCTCGCCGCGCCGATGGCCCGCCCGGCGCTGGTGACGGTCGCGGTGTACGACGGCCTCCAGGTCTGGAACGGCTTCCTCTTCCCCCTGATCCTCACCCAGAGCGGCGACAAGGCCGTACTGCCGCTCGCCCTCACCCTGTACCGCGGCGAGTTCGGCATCAACGTGCCCGCGACCATGGCCGCGGTGGTGCTCTCCACCCTTCCCATGCTGGTGGTCTTCGTCCTCGCCAGGCGGCAGCTGGTCGCCGGGCTGACCGCCGGATTCTCCAAGTAACGGATACCGCACGGGAGTCGGCCGGTGCCGTGGCGCGCCGGCCGCCCTCGGCATGCCCGCGCAACAACCCCCACGAGGAGTCGTGCATGACGACCACCACGCCGGACCACTCCGCGCTCGCCCCGGCAGGTGACGACCGCCCCTGGACCGACCCCGGCCGCCCGGCGGACGAACGTGCCGAGGCGCTGCTCGCCCGGCTGACGCTGGAGGAGAAGGTCGCCCAGCTCAGCAGCGCCTGGGAGGACGTCGAGCCGGCCGGCCCCGAAGTGGCCCCCGGCACCAGCCTGTTCGGCCGCGTCGGCGATCTCGACGCGACCGCCCGGCACGGCCTCGGCCAGCTCACCCGCCCCTACGGCACCGTCCCCCGCCCCGCCCTGGAACACGCCCGCCTGCTGGCCGCACGCCAGCGGCAGATCATGGCGCAGAGCCGCTTCGGCATCCCGGCGATGGCGCACGACGAGTGCCTGACCGGCTTCACCGCCTACGGCGCCACCGTCTACCCCACCTCCCTGGCCATGGCCGCCACCTTCGACCCGGCGCTGGTCGGGCGGGTCGGCGCGGCCATCGGCGCCGACATGGCCGAGGCCGGCGTCCACCAGGGCCTCGCCCCCGTCGTCGACGTCATCCGCGACTACCGCTGGGGCCGCTGCGAGGAGACGTACGGCGAAGACCCCTACCTGGTCGGGGAGATGGGCGAGGCGTACGTCCTCGGCCTCCAGGGCGCCGGGGTGTATGCCACCCTCAAGCACTTCGCCGGCTACTCCGCCTCCATGGGCGGCCGCAACCACGCCCCGGTCGGCATCGGAGAACGCGAACTCGCCGACGTCCTGCTGCCGCCCTTCGAGCGGATCGTCGCCGCCGGAGTGGGCTCGGTCATGAACTCGTACGCCGAGATCGACGGCGAGGCCCCCGCCGCGAGCCGCCGGCTGCTGACCGGGGTGCTGCGCGAGCGGTGGGGCTTCGAGGGGACCGTGGTCTCCGACTACTGGTCGCTGCCGTTCCTGGTCGACGCGCACCGGGTGGCCGCCGATCTGCCGGGCGCCGGGGCCCTGGCACTCCGTGCGGGCATGGACGTGGAGCTGCCCGACCAGCGGGGCTTCGGCGCCGCGCTCGTCGCCGCCGTCCGCGCCGGAGCGGCCGACGAGGCCGATGTCGACCGGGCCGTGCGCCGGGTCCTGCGGCAGAAGGCCGCCCTCGGGCTCCTCGACGCCGGCTGGGAACCGGAGCCGCCCGCCCTGCGCGCGGGGGTCCTGGACCTGGACAGGCCGGAGAGCCGCCGGCTCGCCCACGCCGTCGCCCAGGCCGGTGCCGTGCTGCTGCACAACGCCGGGGGGCTGCCGCTTCCCGCCACCGGCCGGATCGCCCTGATCGGCCCGTGTGCCGACGACGTCCGCACGATGTTCGGCTGCTACAGCTTCCCCAACCACGTCCTCTCCGAACGCGACGACCTCGGCGACGGTGTCGGGGCGCTCTCGCTGCGGGCCGCCCTGGCCGGTGAACTCCCGGGCGTGGAGTGGCTGTTCGCGCAGGGGTGCCCGATACGGGAGGAGGACGGGAGCGGCATCGCGGCCGCGGTGGAGGCGAGTCGCGCGGCCGGCCTCACCGTGCTGGCCGTCGGCGACAGGCCCGGCATGTTCGGCATCGGCACCTCCGGCGAAGGCTGCGACGTCGAGGACCTGCGGCTGCCCGGCGTGCAGGAGGAACTGGTCGAGGCGGTGCTGGCGGCGGGCGGTCCCGTCGTCCTCGTCGTCGTCAGCGGACGCCCGTACGCCGTGGGGCGGTTCGCGGCCGGTACGGCGGCCGTGGTGCAGGTCTTCCTGCCCGGCGAGGAAGGGGGCCGTGCGGTCGCCGAACTCCTCTCCGGACGTGCGAACTTCAGCGGCAGACTGCCGGTGCAGATCCCCGGCTCGCCCGCCGGGCAGCCGTACACCTACCTGCACCCGCCGCTGGGCGACCGGCAGAGCCAGCTGTCCAACCTGGACCCGAGCCCGGCGTTCCCCTTCGGGCACGGCCTGTCCTACACCGGATTCGAGATCCACGATCTGCGGGCGGATCGTCAGGACGTGGACGTGGACGGCGAGTTCGAGGTCTGCGTGCGGGTGCGGAACACCGGTGCGGTCGCGGGCGCCGAGACCGTCCAGCTGTACTTCACCGACCCGGTCGCCCAGGTCACCCGGCCGGTCCGGGCGCTGCTTGCCTTCGCCAAGGTGCCGCTGGAGCCGGGCGAGGAGGCGACCGTCCGCTTCCGCGTCCACACCGACCGCCTGGCCTTCACCGGTCTGGACGGCCGGCGCGTCGTCGAGCCCGGGGAGATCCTGCTCCGTGCCGGGTCCTCCAGCGTGGACACCCGGAACGAGGTGAGCGTGCGGCTCGTCGGTGAGCAGCGGGACGCGCGGGTCCTGCGGCAGCACGGGGTGCCGGCGCTGGTCGAGCGGGCCTGAGCGGGGCCGGACGGCGCGCGGGCGGGCGGTCCTCTTCGGGGGGGCCGCCCGCTCTTGCGTGCCGTTCAGCGGGGGGTGCGCGGGGCGGACGTCGAGGCCCGCAGGACCAGTTCGGTGGCGAGTTCGATGCGCGGGGAGGCGGGTGGGCGGCCGTCGGCGACCGAGAGCAGCACCCGGGTGGCCTCGCGTCCCAGCTCCTCGAAGGGCTGCCGGACCGCGCTCAGCGGCGGGGACGCCATGGCCGCCACCAGGGTGTCGTCGAAGGACATCACGGCCAGGTCGTCGGGCACCCGCAGCCCCAGCTGGCGGGCGGCCTCCAGCACGCCGAGCGCCTGGGCGTCGCTGGCCGCGAAGACCGCCGTGGGCCGCCGCTCGCCACGCAGGATCCTGAGGCCGACGGCGAGCGCCTCGTCGTAGTCGAAGTCGGTGGACCCCACGATCGCCGGGTCGTAGCCGATGCCGGCCTCCTCCAGCGCCGCCCGGTACCCGTGCAGCCGTGCGGCCCCGGCCAGCGAGTGCGACCGTCCGGCGACCATGGCGATCCGGGTGTGGCCGAGGCCGAGGAGGTGCTGCACCGCCTCCCGGGCCCCGCTCCAGTTCGTCACCCCGATGCTCGGGATGTCGGCCGACGGCGCGCTCAGCGGATCCACCAGCACCACCGGGAGTCGCTGTTCGACGATCCGCCGCTGGTCGTCGTCGGCCAGCATCGAGATCACGATGATCAGTCCGGCGGCGCCGAGCGCCAGGCACTCCTCCAGCCACTGGGAGATGGACCGCCGGCTCGTGGTCCCGGTCAGCACGTCGACGCCGAACTCGCCGGCCGCTTCCACGACCCCGCGGACGACCTCCAGCGTGTACGGGCCCGACAGGTCCCGGAAGACGGCGATGATCTGCCGGGACGCGGCGGACTCCCGGTCCCAGGGGCGCACGTACCCGTACTGCTCCAGGAGTTCCTCGACCCGGGACCGGGTCCTCGCGCCCACGTCGCGGCGGCGGTGCACCACCTTGGAGACGGTGCTGAGTGACACCCCCGCCTCCTGGGCGATGTTCGTCAGCAGACCGTACTGCCCGTCCAGCTGCCCCTTGTCCTGAGCAGTCACTGTTCTCGCTCTCCCGCCGGCCCCTGACCTGGCCCTCCCGCGCAAGCCAACAGCAGCGGGCGCCGGGAGACAAGACTCCGGTGCCCGCCGCCGCGTCTGCTCAGGCTCTGCTCCACTGCTGGTTGGCGGCGCCGCGGCCGGTCCACAGGTCGACCTTCGTGCCGTTGGCGGTGCCCGCGCCGGTCACGTCGACGACCAGGCCGTTGGAACGGTTGGCGATGGTCCCGTCCACGCGGAACGCCCACTGCTGGCTGGTCTTGCCGTTGCAGGTCCAGAGGATGACCTTGGTGCCCGCGGTGGTGCCGTCGCCGTCGGCGGCCAGGCACTTGCCCGAGACCCGGAGTTCGCCCGCCGCGGTCCGGGTGATGGTCTGGTTGGCGTTGCCCGAGCAGTCGTAGAGCTGGACCTGGACGCCGGTCGCGCCGTTGGGGACGTCCAGGCAGCGGCCGGAGCCCGTGCCCTTCAGGGTGAAGGTGGCGGCCGTGGGCAGCGGGTCCTGGAGGAGCTGCCAGTCCTGGGAGCCGTCGTCGGCCGAGGCGGCCAGGGTGACGGCGCCGCCTGCGGTGGCACCGGTCATGTAGAGGCTCGTGTTCTTCACCGAGCGGAGCTTGTAGTAGCCGGAGGTCGAGGACGCGACCTCGGTCCACTGCTTGTCGGTGGCGCCGTCGTCGACCCACTGGGTCAGTTTCTGGCCCGCCGTCGCCGTGCCGGTCCAGATGGCCACCGCGCGGCCGCCCGCCTTGTTCAGCAGGGTGACGTCGGAGCCCGTGGCCTGGAGGTGCCAGCGCTGGGTCAGGGAGGTGGAGCTGGATGCCCCGAGGACGAGGTCGGGGGTGTTCCCGGTCAGGTTCGCGTCCTGGGTCCTGCCGGAGTCGGTGGTCAGGACCTGGCCCGTCAGCCGGTTGACCAGGGAGTAGTAGGCGCCGTCGGAGCGCCCCAGGTCGACCTCGGCGTACTTCACCGGCCCGACGCTCGTACCGCTCCAGGACGCCTGGAGGACCAGGACGCGTCCGGTGCCGTCGACGTACTGGAGCTGGCGGCTGTACCCGGCGGCGATCGGGGTCTGGTACTGCTTCCAGGTGCCGGTGGACGAGCCGGACTCGTTCACCCACACACTGCCGCTGCCGGCCGCGTTGTAGACGATCCGGCCGTCGGGCAGCGGAAGCAGGACCGGACTGCCGCCGGTGGCGAGGGTGTTGCCGCCGGAGGGTACGGGCAGCGAGGTGACCGCGCCGTCGGTGCCCGCGTAGAACTTCGTCGGGTCGTCCGCGATCCGGTAGCGGACGTTCGTGCCGCCGCCCCAGTACTCGTACGTCATCAGCCACTTGCCGTCGGTGGTCGGCGCGACCGTGGTCATGCCGGGCCGTCCGCCGCCGATCTCCGTCTTGCCGCCGCTCATGGTCACGGTGGAGCCGGGGACGTCGACGACCGGGCCGCTCCACGCGGAGGTGCTGGTGCCGTCCCACGTGCGGTGCATGAGGACCTGGCCGCCGGAGTCCGTCGCCGTGGCGTTGTCGGGGTCGAGGGTCGGGGCGCCGGTGGTGGTGTCGTAGCCCGTGTAGTCGTTCTCGTCGGAGTAGTAGGCGATCAACTGCCCGTTGTGGGCGAGCAGATGCGGCTCCCAGACCGGGTCGACCTGCTGGTACGTGTTGGCGGCCGAGGTGCGGCCGAGGGCGCCCGCGCTGCCGCCCTGCCAGGAGCCCGCGGCGATGATGTTCCGGAAACTCCAGGTCGCCCCGTCGTCCGAGCTGGAGTACAGGGCCAGCGCCACGTCCTTGCGGTCGCCGTCGCCGGTCGGCGTCCAGGAGGAGTTCGCGGCCTTCTGCTCCTCGTAGTAGTAGTCGTCGCCCGAGACGATGCTCGCGAGCAGCAGCGTGCCGGCGCTCAGGCTGCCCACGCTCTGCGGGAGCACGTAGAGATACGGGTTCGTCCAGTTGCTCGTGTACTTCGCGTACGCGGAGTCGGCGGACAGGTAGGCGGGGGCCTTGACGTCGGAGAGCTTGGACCAGGTCGTGCCGTCGTCGTCGCTCTTGTAGACGGGCAGGGTCTGTCCGACCGGGGTGGTCTCGCTGTCCTCGAAGGTCGCGACGATCCGCCCGTCGGGCAACTGGGCCGACTTCGGGTAGAGCACGCACGGGCTCTTGTTGCAGGCGGCCGAATTCGTCGCCGTATAAAGGTTCGTGGGGCTCGGCTGATAGGCGGTCGCGGTCGCCGCCGAGGCGATGGTGAATGCCATGGCGGTGCCCGCGGCCGCTGCCGCCGCGAGCACTTTCCTCATCAATGAGCGCATCAAAGCGGTTCCTTGGGGGGGCCTGTGGATTCCTCTGGCGGAAAACGCCGGACGAAAGGTGAGGACAGTATTGGGATACGGCAGCGGTGTGTCACGAGCACGTTTCCGAAAGTGTTTCGCAGGCAGGGCGGCGCCGGCCCTTCCGGGTGGCGGCGCCGCCGGTATGCGCGGTGCTGTCCGCGCGGTCCTACGGGAGCTGTCTGGCGTGGCGTCCCTGGGGCCTGTGCCGCAGGGCGAAGTCGGCCCGGGCCGTCAGCCCCGTCTGCAGCAGCGCCTGGTGCACCATCGGATGCAGGCCGGGCGCCGAGACCACGATGCTGAGGTGGCCGGCGGGCAGACCGGCCGCGGCGTACTCACCGGTTCCGTCGGTCACGCTGCGCACGAGCTGCCGTCCCCGGGCGTCGATGACGGTGACCGCGGCGCCGCGGACCGGGCGGCCCTCCCCGTCCTGGACCCGGCCGGTCAGCACCGGCACCTGCTCCCCGAAGCGGTGCGCGTGCACCGGGAGCGCCGTCGGCCTGGGCGTCTCCAGCGCCGGGTCCTCGACCGGCGGCTCCGCGACGGGCCCGCTCTCCCCGTCGTCGGACCCGGCCCCGGCCCCGGCCTCGTTCTCGTCCTCGTCCTCGTTCTCGTTCTCGTCGCCGTCGCCCGCCTCGCCGGGCTGTACGGCCAGTGCTCCGCCCTTGCGCCCGTGCAGCCAGAAGTCGAGCCCCAGCAGGGCGATCCCGCCCGCGAACCAGGCGCACAGCACCAGGACCGGTTCGAGCACTCCGGCGCCGTCGAAGTAGAGGACGCCGCGCAGCGCGTCGAGGCCGTTGGCCAGCGGCATCACCGTACGGACGTGCTGGAAGAACATCGGCAGCATCGGCGCGGCCACGGCGCCGCCGCTGGTCGGGATGCTCATCACGATGAACAGGCCCATGGCGACGGCGGGGAAGAACTGCCGGGTGAACGGGGCGAGTCCCGAGGCGGCCGTCGCCACCGCCGTGGTGAGCAGGAAGGAGACCGCCATGGCCGCGGGCCTGTCGGGCAGGTAGCCCAGCCACAGGCCGACGTAGAAGCCGACGGCGCTGCACCCGGCGGCCACCCCGGCGATGGTGAGGAGCTTTCCGCGCCGCCTGAAGGTCACCGCGCGCAGCAGCGTGGTCGCCAGCACGTAGGCGGGGATGCTCCAGGCCAGCGCGAAGTAGAGCAGGGTGGTGCCCAGCTCGTCCTCGGGTTCGGTGGGCGCCACGTCGGTGACGGTCAGCTGCCGGTGGTTCCCGGCGGCGACCTGGGTGAACACCGTGGTCAGGGTCTGTTCGAGGGAGGCGCCGTTGGCCTTCGCCACGTACAGCACCGCGTGCCGCCCGCTCTGGCGGAATCCCGCCACCGTGTCCCGGTCGAGCACCGACCGGCGTGCCGCCCGGCCGTCGGCGACCGCGGTGACGTCGAACCCGCCGGGCAGCCTGCCGCTCAGCGCGCTGCCGACCTGCCGGGCCGCCACGGGACCGGCCACCGCGACCCGCACATGGTGCGGCTGCGGTGCGTGCAGGGCGGGTGCGAAGAAGAACAGCATGCCCAGGAACAGGGAGACCGGGAACCACAGGGCCTCGGCCAGGGTCACGGCCACGGACCGGCCCTTGGATCGTTCTGTCCGTTCCGACACGGGGACTCCAACTCGCCGGGGACGACCGGAGCGGGTCCCGTCCGGCATACGACTCAGTGCGGTCATCGTAATAGATTCTTGCAGTACTGCATTTTTGCAGTACTGTAGGAATCGTCCGGCCGCCTGTTCACAGGGGCCGACGAGCGGACGGAGAGCAACGCGCCCATGGAGAACGGCCGCCCCGACGGGCTGCGCGAACGCAAGAAGCGGGCGACGCACCGAGCGCTGCAGGGCTCCGCGGTGGCCCTCTTCCGCCGCCACGGCCCGGAAGCCGTCACGGTCGAGAGCATCTGCGCCGACGCCGGCGTCTCCCCGCGCACCTTCTTCAACTACTTCGCCGGCAAGGACGAGGCCGCCTTCATGCTGGAGGAGGGGACCCCGGCGCTGATCGAGGAACGGATCACCGCCCGGCCCCCTGAGGAGACCCCGCTGGAGGCGGTCAGGGCCGTGTTCGTCGCGCGGCTGGGCGAGCTCGCCACCGGCAGGATCTGGCTGGAACGGGTGCTGCTGGTGCGCGAGCGTCCGGAGCTGCTGCCCCGGATCGTGCTGACGAACCGCGCCGTGGAGGGCGCCGTGACGAGGGCGGTCGCGGCACGCACCGGACTGCCGGAGGGCCACCTCTACGTACGGACGACCTCAGCCGCGGTCTTCGCGGCGCTGCAGGCCGCCATCAGCTGCTGGCAGCCGGACTCCGGCCCGGAGGTGGTCACCCTGGTCCACGAGGCCGTGGAGATGCTGGGCCGGGGGCTGCCCGCTCCGCCGCGGACCGGCTGAAACGACGGACGCCCGACCCGGGCGCGGATGCCGGGCGGCTGGTGGAGCATGAACGTGGAGGCCCGGTGCGCTGACCGGCCCGGGAAGGAGGTGCCCCACGACCACGTCGGACTTCGGAGCACTGCCTGAGGGGCCACCATGCGTCTGGAATACACCCCCGAGACGATGAGCAGCACGGACTTCTACCGGTTCCTGACCTCGGTCGTCGTTCCCCGGCCGATCGCCTGGGTCTCCACGGTCACACCCGACGGGCGCACCGAGAACCTGGCACCGCACTCCTTCTTCAGCATCGCCAGCACCGATCCCCCGATCGTCCAGTTCACCTCGATCGGCCGGAAGGACTCCCTGCGCAACGTCGAGGACACCGGCGAGTTCGTCGTCAACTTCTCCTCCGAACCGCTCCTGCAACTGATCAACGCCACCGCCGTCGACTTCCCCCGTTCGGTGAGCGAGTTCGACACCGCCGGCATCGAGCGCGAGGCCAGCAAGTGCGTGCGCCCGCCCAGGGTCGCCGCCTCCCACGCGGTGCTGGAGTGCCGCTCGCACACCACGCTGCGCATGGGCAACTCCACGCTGGTCTTCGGACGGGTGCTGCATGCCGCCGTCGACGAGGACTACCTGGCCGACGGCCGGCCCAGCAGCGAGTTGCTGCGTCCGCTCACCAAACTCGGCGGCGACGAATGGGGCACCCTGGGCGAGGTCGTGCACCTGAACCGCATCCCCTACGAGGAGCCCCGCACGCACTGACCGGGCCGCGCACGACGGACCCGGCCGGCCGCGGAGTCACCGCTCACCCGTGGGACCCGCCGCTCCGCCCGGTGAGCCCGGTCCGCCCGCGTCGCCCGGTCGAGGGGGCGGAGTCCGGGTCCTGCCCGCGTTCGGCGGCGCGGACGATGTTGCGGGCCATGCCGCCGAAGACGGCCGCGTGGAAGGGCGACACGCTCCACCAGTAGAGCTGGCCCAGCAGTCCGTGCGGGTGGAACAGCGCCCGCTGCCGGTAGCGCGCGCCGCCGGCCCCCTCCGCGTCGACGTACATCTCCAGCCAGGCCAGGCCGGGCAGCCGCATCTCGGCGCGCAGCCGCAGCAGCCGCCCGCGTTCGATCTCCTCCACCCGCCAGAAGTCCAGCGAGTCGCCGACCCGCAGCCGCCGCGCGTCGCGCCGTCCCCGGCGCAGGCCCACCCCGCCGGCCAGGCGGTCGAGCCAGCCGCGTACCGCCCAGGCCAGCGGGAAGGAGTACCAGCCGTTCTCGCCGCCGATGCCCTCGACCACCTCCCACAGCGCGCCGGGAGCCACCCGGGCGTGGCGTTCGCGCACGTCGGTGTAGAGGCTGCCGCCGGCCCAGTCCGGGTCGGTGGGCAGCGGATCGCTGGGGGCGCCCGGCACGGCGGCGGAGGACCAGCGGGTGACGACCTGGGCGTCCCGCACGCGTTGCAGCGCGAGGGAGACGGCGCGGTCGAAACCGACCGGGTGGCCGGGCGGGCTGGGCACGTACCGTGCGATGTCCTGTTCCCGGCACACCACCTCGTGGCGCAGCGACTCCGTCAGCGGGCGGGCGATGGAGGCCGGCACCGGGGTCACCAGGCCGACCCAGTGACTGGACAGGCCGGGCGTGAGCACCGGCACGGGCAGGATGAGCCGCCGGGGCAGCCCGGCGACGGCGGCGTACCGCTGCATCATCTCGAGGTAGGTGAGCACCTCGGGGCCGCCGATGTCGAAGCTGCGGCTGACGTCGGGCGGCAGGCCGGCGCACCCCACCAGGACACGCAGCACGTCCCGTACGGCGATCGGCTGGATGCGGGTGTGCACCCAGCGCGGCGTGACCATCACCGGCAGCCGCTCGGTCAGGTAGCGCAGCATCTCGAAGCTGGCCGAGCCGGAACCGATGATGACGGCGGCCCGCAGGACGGCCGTCGGCACGCCCGAGCCGAGGAGGATACGGCCCACTTCGGCGCGGGAGCGCAGGTGCGGCGAGAGTTCCCGCTCGGGCACGTCGGCCGGGGTCAGGCCGCCCAGGTAGACCAGCCTGCCGACGCCCGCCCTGCGGGCCTGCTCGCCGAAGACGTGGGCCGCCTGCCGGTCGGTGCGCTCGAAGTCGCGGCCGGCGCCGAGCGCGTGCACCAGGTAGTAGGCGACGTCGACGCCCGCCAGCGCCGCCGCCACCGAGTCCGCGTCGGAGACGTCGCCCCGCACGACCTCCACCCGCCCGGCCCACGGCTGGTCCCGCAGCTTCCCGGGGGTGCGGGCCAGGCAGCGCACCCGGTACCCGGCGTCCAGCAGCTCCGGCACCAGCCGCCCGCCGATGTAGCCGCTGGCGCCGGTCACCAGGCAGGTCCTGGGACCCGGGGCAGCGGCTCCGTGCGCGTTCGTCGTCGTCCCGGCCGTCTCGTCCGCCACGCGAACCGCCTCAGTCGTCGTCCGTGCGCCCTCGCGCCCCGCGCCCCCGGTATCTCTACGGTGCCGCCCGCCCGCCCGGATGCGCCGGGCGACCGCGGCATCCGGGTGAACGCGGCGCTCCCGCGGGCCGCGTCCGGCCGTCCTGGCCGGCGGGTACGGCGCCGGCCCCGACGGGCGGCCCGATGCCGCCGGTCAGCGGCCCTTCGGGGGTGCGGTGCTGGCGCGGACGACGAGTTCGGGGTCGAAGAGGAGCTCACCGACCGGGACGTCGCGGTTGCCGAGGAGGGCGAGGACGCTGCGGGCGACCTCGGGAGCCAGCCGGTCGGCGGGCTGACGCACCGTGGTGAGCGGCGGATCGACGAAATCCATGATCATCGAGCCGTCGTAGCCGACGACCGAGACGTCACCCGGCACGTCGTAGCCCTGCCGGCGCGCCCCGCGGATCGCGCCCAGCGCCATGTAGTCGCTGGCCGCCACCACGGCCGTCGCCCCGAGGCCCAGCAGCGACAGCGCGGCGGACTGACCGCCCTCGACCGTGTAGGACTGCCGCACCACCCACCGCTCGGGATCCGCGATCCCGCGCCGCGCCAGCGCGTCGAGGAACCCGCTCACCCGCCGGTCGGCGGGCCGGTTGCCCACCGGACCCGACGCCATCCCGATCCGCCGGTGCCCCAGCCGGTACAGATGATCGACCGCGAGCTCCGCGGCCAGCAGATCATCGGTGGAGAACACCGGAGCCCGGCAGTCGCCCTCGAACTGCCCGTTCACCCCGACGAACGGGATCCGCCGCGACCTCAGCAGCTCGTACGCCTGCGGATCCGCGCCCTCGATCGTGTTGCTCGCGGACAGGAACACCACCGCCGCCACCCCTCGGTCCGCCAGGGCGCTCAGGTAGTCCAGCTCCTGCACCCCGCCCGCGAAACACGGACACAGGATCGTCTTCAGACCGTGCGGAGCGAGCGTCGCCTCGATCCGCTCGCACACGTCGGCGAAGAACGGGTTGGACACCAGCTCCGTGACCACCGCCACCAGCTGCCCCTGGGTCTGCCGCTCGTACCCCAGGTCCGCCATCGCCCGCTCGACCGCCTCACGCGTCTTGCGGGACACCCCCTGACGCCGGTTGATCACACGGCTGACCGTCGCCTCACTCACCCGCGCCCGGTCCGCGACCTCGGTGATACCGACCTTCATACGGTTCCCTCCGTGCCCCCGTCGTGCGGTCGCCCGGCGACCGTTCGCAGGCGTCGATGATACGCGGACACGCGGGAGTCACGCTCCCCGGATCCGTGTCACTTGCAAGATCTTGATGAAAACTTTCGCCCGAAGCAGTCAGCTTGAAGTGCGGTATCGCCACTTCTCTTGCAACTTTGCCCTGCATGACCATTGAACGACTTCTTCCGGCCCTGTTAGCTTCGGCCACGAATCAGCCGCTCGCCCGCACGCCGTAGCTGAAGACCGGAGACCCGATGAAGCCCTCAAGGCTCATGCTGCTCACCGCCGTTGCTCTGCTCACGCCGATCGCCCCCGCGGCCTCCGCCACGGCGGCACCGCGCGCGGCCACCGACTCCCGTCCCCAACTCGCCCTGCCCGACCCCGGATTCGAGAACGGCGGCACGGGCTGGACCTTCGGCCCCGGCACCGGGGTCGGGACCGGCAACGTGCACAGCGGCAGCCGCTTCCTCTACCTGGACGCCGGTACCGGCAGGACCGCGCGGCTGGACCTGGTCGCACCGCGGGACGGCAGGTACGACTTCTCCGCCTGGGTGGGGAGCGCCGGCGCCAGCGGTACGTACACGATCCTGCGCAACGGCGAGACCGTCGGCACGGTGGAGCTGCCGCAGCGCGCCTCCTACGCCCGGTACACCATCAGCCGCGTCGAGCTGAAGGCCGGCGACCGGCTGGAGATCGCCTTCGGCTCCGGCACCTCCTGGGTCAACGCCGACGACCTCATGATCTCCCCGGCCGCGCCCGCCGACCCGCAGGTCACCTCGTCCGACCCCGAGGTCGTCGAGATGTTCGACTGGGCGAAGCGGAAGGCCAACAGCTGGGTGCAACTGCCCGGCACCGTCGGCCCGGTCAACGCCGACGAGCACCACACCAGCGGCACCGGCACGGGGACGTACGGGCCGACCTACTGGGCCGGATACGCCAACCGCAGCGCCTACTACTCCCGGGACATGACCCACCAGCTCGACGGCGCCGCCGTCCTCGGCCTCGACACCGAGAACAGGACGATGCTCACCTCGTACGCCGCGTCGGCCACAGCGGAGCACAGGTACTTCCCGGTCTGGTCGCTCAACTTCGACGCCAAGACGTACCTGAGCATCGACTACCACGGCCCGGACGACTACGTCCGCGAGGTCCCGGCCGTCTTCGAACTCGTCGAGAAGGCCGCCCAGGCCTACCTCTGGACCGGCGACCGCAGATACGTCGACGACCCGGTGCTGTGGGACTTCTACCGGCACGCCACCGACCAGTTCATCGACCTGCACAACAGCGCCAAGGACAACGGCACGGTGAAGGTCGCCGAGGGCACAGGCAAGGGCATCTTCTCCGGTGCCGCCAGCTACAACGAGCAGGACGGCGACGGCCTCGCCGAGGCCGGGGACGGCATCGCCTCGGAGTACCAGGCGTATCTGGCGATGGGCGTGCTCGCCCGCGGCAAGGGCGACACCGCGCTGGCGAAGACGTACGACCGCAAGGCCGCCGACCTGAAGAAGTACTTCAACGACACGTGGAGCGGGAGCGGCAGCGGAGCCGACATGGTCCGCGCCTACACCACCTCCGGCACCCCGGTCACCGGCTGGGGCAAGGAGAACAGCGTCTTCATGCCGATGAAGCAGATCATCGACCCCGGCCCGCGCAACGACGCCTACCTCGACTACATCCAGGCACAGGAGCTCGGCCCGAACGGCTCGCCCAACATCGAGTCGACGACGTACCTGCCCGACATGTTCTTCCGCAACAACCGTGCCGACACCGCCTGGTGGTGGATGCGGAAGATCTACGGCGAGCGGAACACCCAGCACGTCAACTCCCGCCAGGGCCCCGACGGCGACTACCCCGAGGTCTCGTTCACCCTGGTCAGCCAGACCGTCGAGGGCCTGATGGGCATCACCCCGGACGCGGCGGACCACCGGGTGACCACCCAGTCCCGGCTGCCGTCCGGCATGAAGTGGCTCCAGGTCGCGGACGTACCCGTCGGCACGGGCACGGTCACCGTCCGCCACGACGCCGCGACGAAGACCACGCTCACCAACAACTCCCGCCACGGCGCCTACCGTTGGGAGGCCCGCTTCCCCGGCGTCCACAAGAGGATCACCGTCGACGGCGTGCCGCGGCGGGCGCGCACCAGGACGGTGAACGGCGTGACGTACACGTACGCGACGCCGACGGTACGGGCCGGGGCGACCGCGGTGGTGCAGGTGTCCGGCTGAACAGCCGCTTGACGGTGTGTCAGTGAGGTGCCGGCGCCGTGTCAGCAGTCGGCCGGCGGTCGGTCAGCGCCCCCATCCGGTACAGGAGGACGCGCCGTCGGGCAGTTCGACGCAGGCGCGTGCCTCCGAGGAACGCCCGACGCCGATCATCAGGGTGTAGAGGTACCGGCCGGGGACCAGCACCAGCCGTGACTGGTGCCGCCCGTCGGTGGTGTCGACCCGCACCCGGTCACCGGTGCCCGGCGCCGTGATCCGGCCCCAGGCCGCACGGCAGCCCGGACTGAAGCGCAGTTCCAGGGTCCGCCCGGCGATCTCCCGTCGCGCCCGGGTGACCGCGTCGGTCCAGCAGTCCGTGTCGTGCTGTTCGGCATCGCGGTCCGTGCAGTTCTCCCCCCGGCAGGTCCCGCTGGTGGGTTCCGGCGCCGCTGCCCGGTGCCCGCCGCCGTACGTCCACGCCACGGCACCCACGCCGAGGGCGGTGACCAGCGCGGTCCCCGCCGCCACGAGGAGGACGGTGCCACGGTGCGGCTTCCGGGCCCGGGGCTCCGGCCCGCCGTGGTCGCCCGGGGTGCGCGGCACGGGGGCGGCGCCGGTGGCGGCGGGCCGGGCGGGGGGCAGGTCCGCGACGGCGGCGGCCCCGGCCTCGGGGGCGGCCCGCGACTCCGGCGCCGCCTCCGGTGGGCGGCCGGTCGGCTCGGCCTCGGTGACGGCGGCGGTCGCGTGGGCGTCGCGGCCGCTCCATGCCCGGTCGGCGAGCCGCCACAGCGCCAGCAGCCGCACCGGATCCGCACCGCTCAGCTTCGCGAGCGTCTCCACCGCGTCCCGGGGCGGGAGCGTCTTGCCGTTGAGGTACCGCTCCCAGGACGACTTGCTGTACGCGGTCCTGGCCGCCAGCGCGGCAAAGCTCAGCCCGGTCGACTCCCGTGCCTCCCGCAGCCGTTCCACCAGGTGGCGGACCTCGGGTGCGGTCTCCGCCCGCGGCGAACGGCCCGGCCCCGGCCCGGCGCCGTCAGTCACCCGGCTTCCTGAGCTCGCGCCAGGTCATGGGGCCCACGATGCCGTCGGCGGTGAGTCCGCGGGACCGCTGGAACCCCCGGACCGCGGCCCTGGTGTTGGGCCCGAACGAGCCGTCGATGCCCTTCGGGTCGAAGCCGTGCCGTCTGACCAGGCACTGCACCTCCGCCACCGCCTCGACGGTGATGCCGACGTGGTACTCGTCGGTGAGGGTCGTGCTGTGCCCCGCGTACAGCAGGCCGTCGTGCAGGGTGAAGTAGCACGGGAACGTCTCGGCGGAGTAGGTGGAGGTCGGCACCTTCGTCGTCGCGGTGACCGCGCGCGATTCCGGCTCCGCCGACGGGGACCCGGGCCAGGTGATCGCCACGGCCACCGCCGCCACCACCGCGAGGGCTGCCGCCACCACGGCCACCCCGGCCACCGTCGCGACCGGCCGCCGCCCGCGCGGAGTCCGGCGAGCCTCCTCCCGACCGGTGTCCGGACGACCGTCCGGGGCCGCCGCTTCCCGTCCGCGGTGCTCCTCAGACACCGCTTCGGAGGCCTCCGGCTGCTCCAACTCCCGCGAAGCCGAATCCGGTTCCAGGGCCGGTGCCGGTGCCGGTGCCGCTCCCGGTGCCGATTCCGGTGCCGGTGCCGGTGCCGGGTCCGAAGCCGCTCCCGGTGCCGGCTTCGGTCCCGGTGCCGGCTTCGGTCCCGACACCGAAGCCGCTCCCGAAGCCGGCGCCGGAGCCGTGAGGCCCGGCGCCGTGCCGGAGGTGGCCACCTCCCACAGTGCCGCCAGGCCGATCCGGTCGCCGCCGCACACGTCGGCCATGGTCTCGACGGCGTGCCGGGGCGGCGTCACCCTGCCGTTGAGGTAGCGCTCCCAGGACGACTTGCTGAACCCCGTCCTGGACGCCAGCGCGGCCATGCTCAGTCCGCTGTGGTCCTTCAACCGACGCAGCTCGACCACGAGCCGGCGGACCCGGGGATCCGTCGACTCGGGCAGCGCTTTCCATCGCGGCATGCCCCACCCCTTCGCGTGCGCCGTGGCGCAGCCGTCCAGCCCCCGTCCGACCCCCCGTCCCGCCTTCACGATATCCGCACATCCCGCCGTTTCGTCGTCCCGCGCGACGTCCCGGCAGCTCAGCGGCGGGATCGTCCCCTGATGTCCCAACCGGCCCTGAATCATGGCCGGTTGGGCGACGACTCGGCCACGATGGGCCGGACACCGGAGCCCGCGGACGACGATCGCGGCGCCTCTCGGAACCAGCTCGCGCGGGGGCCACGGGGGTGTCCCCGCGCGAGCTTCCCCCACCCCGGGCCTGCCCCGCGGCGACTCCGCCGCCTTTGTTGGAACGTCATGACAAAGCGATTGACATCCCCTGAGGGCGCCCCCATAGTACGTGTCACTAGAGCGCGCTAATAAAGCGCTCTAGCATAGCCACAAGCCGTCGGCGGTCGCACCCCTGGCCGTCGGCGAGGAGCTCCTTCCCCACTCCCGTGCGAGGCACCCGGCCGGCCACCGGTGCCGCCCCCACCGCTCGCGCCCTCGGATTCCTTCCCCGTCACTCACCGCTCGTTCCGCTCCGCAGAGCCGACCCAGACCGCACAGCGAGGTGCAAGGGACATGCACAGAAACCACCGAGCCGCCGCCATGGCCGCCGCCGTTCTCGCGGGCGTCCTGCTCGCCGCGGGCTGCTCCAGCAGCTCCGGCGGCAAGAAGTCCGCGGACGGCGGCGCGGCCGCGTCCGCCGGCAAGGCGTCCACGCCCCGCATGACGGTGGCCATGATCACGCACGCCGAGCCCGGCGACACCTTCTGGGACCTGATCCGCAAGGGGGCCGCCGCGGCCGCCGCCAAGGACAACATCAGGCTGGTCTACTCCAGCGACCCCAGCGCCCCCAACCAGGCCAACCTGGTGCAGAACGCGATCGACCAGAAGGTCGACGGCATCGCCCTGACCGCCGCCACGCCCGACGCGCTGAAGTCCGTCGTGGCCAAGGCCAGGGCCGCCGACATCCCGGTCGTCGGCTTCAACTCCGGCGTGGACGACTGGAAGAAGCTCGGGATGCTGGAGTACTTCGGCCAGGACGAGAACATCGCGGGCGAGGCCTTCGGGGAGCGGCTCAACCAGCTCGGCGCCAAGCACGCCCTGTGTGTCGTCCAGTCCCAGGGCCAGGTCGCCCTCGAAGCGCGCTGCGCGGGTCTCGCCAAGGGCTTCAAGGGCAAGACGGAGAAGATCTACGTCAACGGCACCGACATGCCGTCCGCCAAGTCCACCATCACCGCCAAGCTCCAGCAGGACTCCTCGATCGACCAGGTCGTCACGCTCGGCGCCCCCTTCGCGCTGACCGCCGTCCAGTCCGTCAAGGACGCGGGCAGCAAGGCGAAGGTCGCCACCTTCGACCTCAACAAGGACCTGGTCTCCGCCGTCCAGGACGGTTCCGTGGAGTTCGCGGTCGACCAGCAGCCCTACCTCCAGGGCTACCTCGCCGTGGACGCCCTGTGGCTGTACAAGAACAACGGCAACTACAGCGGCGGCGGTGCCGAACCCGTGCTCACCGGGCCCGCGTTCGTCACCAGGGACAACGCCGCCACCATCGCCGGGTTCGCCGCCAACGGCACCCGCTGACGTCCGGTCGGCGGTCAGCGGGCGAGCGGGCCGTCCCCTGCGGGGGGCGGTCCGCTCGTGCCGCGTACCACCAGTTTCGGGTCCAGTACCGCCTCGCGCGGCTCCAGTTCGGGCTCCTCCAGCCGCTCCACGGCGAACCGCACCGCGTACTCGGCCATCAGCCGCGCGTCCTGGCGGACGGTGGTCAGACCGATCGGCATGAGGTGGGAGAGATGGCTGTCGTCGAAGCCGACCACGGAGACGTCGCGCGGGACCTCGACGCCGCCGCGCGTCATCGACATCAACACGCCCATCGCGCACCGGTCGTTGCCCGCCAGCACCGCCGTCGGCAGCGGCAGCCCGCGGTCGCGTTCGGCGAGCAGCAGCCGTCCGGTCTCGATGCCGGACTGCTCGGTGTGCTCACCGGGTACGACCCGGATCTCCGGCTCCAGTCCGTGCCGGCGCATCGCGGCCCGGTAGGAGCGCCGCCGCTCGGCCGAGCCGGGGCCCCGGCCGCCGTCGATGTGCAGGATCCTGCGGTGGCCGAGTTCGACCAGGTAGTCCATGGCCTGCCGGACGCCCTTGCTCTCCGCGCTGTGCACGAAGTCCACCCGGGCCCGTGGCACCCGGCTGCTGACCGACACGGTCACGACACGCCGGCCGAGTTCGTCCAGGTAGCCGGGGTCCGCGTCCGGGCCGAGCAGGATCAGCGCCTCGCAGCGGTGCCCGAGCAGCGCCTCGACCGCCTTCTCCTCGCTGCGGCCCTCGGCGGCGGCCGAGAGCAGCACGTCGTAGCCGAGCCGCTCGGCCTCCGGGTAGATGCCCTCGATGAGGTCGGTGTGGAAGGTCTGGTGGACGGTGAACATCACGCCGAGGGTGCGGCTGCGCCCGCGGGCCAGCAGCCGGGCCGCACTGTCCGGGCGGTAGCCGATCTCGTCGGCGACCCGCAGCACCCGCTCACGCGTCTCCTGGCTGGCCCCCGGCTGGTTGCGGAACACGATCGACACCAGCGCCCGGGAGACACCCGCCCGCTCCGCGACGTCGGCCATCGTCGGCCGCCGCCTGCCCGCCGCATCCACCTGTGCACCCGCCCTTCGCCGGAGCCCACCCTACGGGCTGCCCCCGAACACTCCCGGAAATCCCCCGGCAACAAGGTATTGACATGACATTCGGACAGGGGTCATCGTACTCGCACTAGAGCGCGCTAGTAGAGCGCGACAAAGGTCCGCCTCACGCGGCAGAGCCCCCTCCCCGAAGGACATGCCATGGCAACGGCGCCATCCGCCCTCCGCACCACGGCCGGCAACCTGTGCCTCGGCTCGGCCCCCGACTCCTGGGGCATCTGGTTCCCCGAGGACGAGCACCAGGTGCCGTACACCCGCTTCCTCGACGAGCTGAGGCAGGCCGGCTACGAGTGGTTCGAACTCGGCCCCTACGGCTACCTCCCCACCGACCCGCGGCAGCTCAAGGAGGAACTCGACGCCCGCGGGCTCAAGGTCTCCGGCGGCACCGCGTTCGGCGCGCTGCACCGCCCCGAGGCCTGGGACGAGATGCTCGCCCACGTCCGCCAGGTGGCCACGCTGACCCAGGCCGCCGGCGCCCACCACCTGGTCCTCATCCCGCCCATGTACCGGGACGAGAAGACCGGCGCGTTCACCGAGTCGCCCGAGCTGACCGCCGGGCAGTGGGCGGGCTTCGGCAAGGCCGCCGACCGGCTGGGCCGGCTGCTCCTCGACGAGTACGACGTGCGCCTCGTCGTCCACCCGCACGCCGACAGCCACATCCAGACCCAGCCGGAGATCGAGCGGCTGCTCGACGAGTCCGACGGCCGCTACACGAACCTGTGCCTGGACACCGGTCACGTGGCCTACGGCGGTGGTGACAACGTCGACCTGATCCGCCGCTTCGGCGAGCGCGTCGGCTACGTCCACGTCAAGCAGATGGACCCGGCGGTCCTCGCCCAGGTCGCGGCCGAGGACCTCGGCTTCGGCGAGGCCGTGAAGCGGGGCGTGTGCGTCTCGCCGCCGGCCGGGGTGCCGGACCCCGCCGACGTGATCGCCGAACTGGCCGGTCTCGACGCCGAACTGTTCGTGATCGTCGAGCAGGACCTGTACCCGTGCGCCCCCGAGGTGCCGCTGCCCATCGCCACCGGCACCCGCGAGTACCTGAACGGCCACGGGCTGTCCGGTACCCGGCGCCCCGCCCTCGACGGGTGAGGAGGCGGCCCATGAACGTCGGCGACGACACGCTCCGGGCCACCGCCCCCGGCACCGACCGGCCCTCCCCCGCGGTCTCCCGGCGGCTGCGGGTCATCACGGTCATCGCCACCTTCGGCGGTCTGCTCTTCGGCTACGACACCGGCGTCATCAACGGCGCCCTGCCCTACATGAGCAAGGACCTCGGGCTGAACTCGGTCACCGAGGGCATGGTCACCAGCTCGCTGCTGCTGGGCGCCGCGCTCGGCGCGGTGGCCGGCGGCCGGCTGTCGGACGCGCGGGGCCGCCGCCGTACGATCCTCACCCTCGCGGTGCTGTTCTTCGTCGGCGCGCTGGGCGCCACTCTCGCCCCGACCACCGCGTTCATGATCGTCGCCCGCTTCGTGCTCGGCCTCGCGGTCGGCGGCGCGTCGGTGACCGTGCCGGTGTACCTGGCGGAGATCTCGCCCGCCGAGCGGCGCGGTGCGCTGGTCACCCGCAACGAACTGATGATCGTCAGCGGTCAGTTGCTGGCCTTCACCTCCAACGCGGTGATCGCGCACGTCGGCAGCGAGAGCGGCGGCATCTGGCGCTGGATGCTGGTGATCGCCACCGTCCCGGCCGTGGTGCTGTGGTTCGGCATGCTGGTGATGCCGGAGAGCCCGCGCTGGCTCGCTTCCCGGACCCGGTTCGGCGAGGCGCTGGAAGTCCTGAAGCAGGTCCGCTCCCAGCAGCGCGCCGAGGCCGAGCTGGCCGAGGTGTCCGCGCTCGCGGTGAAGGAGGAGCAGGCGAAGCTCGGCGGCTGGCAGGACATGAGGGCCACGCCGTGGCTGCGCAAGCTGATGTTCGTGGGCTTCGGCATCGCGATCGTCCAGCAGATCACCGGCGTCAACACGATCATGTACTACGGCACCCAGATCCTCTCCGACGCCGGCTTCGCCTCGGACACCGCGCTGACCGCGAACATCGCCAACGGCGTCATCTCGGTCCTCGCCACGTTCGTGGGCATCTGGCTCCTGGGGCGCGTCAACCGCCGGCCCATGCTGATGACCGGCCAGCTCGGCACCACCCTCGCCCTGCTCCTCATCGGCGTCTTCTCCCTGCTGCTGCCGGCCGGCGACGGCCGGGCCTACGCCGTGCTCGCGATGACCGTCACCTTCCTCGCCTTCCAGCAGGGCGCGATCTCGCCGGTGACCTGGCTGATGCTCTCCGAGATCTTCCCGATGCGGATGCGCGGCTTCGGGATGGGCGTCGCGGCCGTGGTGCTGTGGCTGACCAACTTCGTGATCGGCCTGGTCTTCCCGTCGCTGGTCTCCGCCATCGGGATCTCCAACACCTTCTTCCTCTTCGTCGTGGCGGGGATCTTCTCGCTCGCCTTCGTGAAGCTCTACGTCCCCGAGACCAAGGGCCGCACCCTCGAAACCCTCGAAGCCGAACTCCGGGCCCGCTTCTCCTGACCTCCCGAACGACCCCCTGAAGGGACGACCATGACCGTACGTGTAGGCGTCATCGGCGCCGGCTGGATCGGCAACGAGCACATCCAGCGCCTCACCCACACCGTCACCGGGGCCCGGGTCACCGCGGTCACCGACATCGACCCGGCCCGCGCCGCCGGTGCCGCGGAGCCGGTAGGCGCACGGGTGCTGCCCGACGGCGCGGCCGTGGTCGCGGCGGACGACGTGGACGCCGTACTCGTCACCTCCTGGGGCCCCACCCACGCCGAGCACGTGCTGAACGCGATCGCCGCCGGAAAGCCGGTCTTCTGCGAGAAGCCCCTCGCGACGACCGCGGAGGACTGCCTGCGCATCGTCGAGGCCGAACAGGCACACGGCCGCCACCTGGTCCAGGTCGGCTTCATGCGCCGCTACGACACCGGCTACCGGCAGCTCAAGCAGGTCATCGACGCCGGCCGGATCGGCGAGCCGCTGATGGTGCACTGCGCCCACCGCAACCCGACCGTCCCGGAGTCCTACACCTCGGCGATGGCCGCGCTGGACACGGCGGTGCACGAGGTCGACGTGCTGCGCTGGCTCCTCGACGACGAGATCGTCTCCACCCAGGTGATCACCCCACGCGCGACGAGCAAGCGGTTCGCGCACCTGAAGGACCCGCAGATCATGCTCTTCGAGACCGCCAAGGGCGCCCGCATCGACCTGGAGGTCTTCGTCAACTGCCGGTACGGCTACGACATCCAGTGCGAGGCGGTGGGCGAGGAGGGCCTGGTCCGGCTGCCCGACCCGGCCGCGGTCGGCGTCCGTACCGCCGGACAGCACAGCACCGAGGTCCTCACCGACTGGGTGGGCCGCTTCCGCGACGCCTTCGACACCGAGTTCCGCGAGTGGACCGCCGGCCTCGCGGCCGGCAACGAGCCCACCGGTCCCTCGGCCTGGGACGGCTACGCCGCCACCGTCATCACCGCCGCGACCGTCGAGGCCCTGGAGTCGGGCACCGTCGTCGCCACCGACCTCAAGCCCCGCCCGGCCTTCTACGGAGGCACCGCGTGAAGATCGCCCTCGACCCGTACATGTTCCGCGCCCTGCCGATCGACGACATGGTGCGCACGGTCGCCGAACTCGGCTACGAGTACATCGAGTTGTCGCCACGCGACGACTTCATGCCGTTCTTCCTGCACCCGCGCGCGGACGACGACCGGATCGCGGAACTGAAGAACTCCCTGCGCACGCACGGGGTGAAGCTGTCCTCGGTGCTGCCGCTGTACAAGTGGTCGTCGCCGGACGAGACGGAGCGGCAGGCGGCCGTCCGCTACTGGAAGCGGATGATCGAGATCACGGCGGACCTCGGATGTCCGCTGATGAACAGCGAGTTCAACGGCCGCCCCGAGCGGGCCGCGGAGAGCGAGGCGGCCTTCTGGCGCTCCCTGGAGGAACTCCTCCCCCTCTTCGAGCGCGAGGGCATCGCCCTCAACCTGGAGGCCCACCCGGACGACTTCTGCGAGGAGAACACCCCCGCGGTCGACCTGGTCCGCGCGATCAACAAGCCGTGGGTGAACTACCTGTACTGCGCCCCGCACTCCTTCCACCTGTCGGGCGCGGACCCGACGGCGGACATCGCGGCGATGATGCGGTACGCCGGTGACAGGCTCCGGCACGTGCACATCGCGGACTCCTTCAACCACAAGGGTTCCAGCGGCCTGCGCTACATCCTCAACCCGCCCGGCACCACGGCCCGTATCCACCAGCACCTGGACGTCGGCCAGGGCGAGGTCGACTGGGACGCGTTCTTCGGCACGCTGCGGGAGCTGGGCTTCGACGGGGTCGCCACCGCGTGTGTCTTCGCGTGGGAGGAACGGGCGCGGGAGTCCTCGGCGTTCATGCTGGACCGCATCAGGAAGGAGCTGGTGGCGTAGCGCTCCCGCGATATGCCGTCAGTCGGCTGCGGCGGCGTCGTGGCTGGTCGCGCCCACGCGGCGGCAGCCGCACATCAAATACAGCCCCGCGCCCCTTTCGGGGCGCTGCCGAACCGCGGTGAACTTCGCGGGGCCCGCTCAGCCGAGAGCCTCCTCGATCGCCGTCAGCCAGACGTCGACCGGACCGGCCGTAAGAAAGCCGCTGCCCGCGCCGGCGAGTTGGCCCGCGGCCGGGCGGAGGGCCGCCAGGCAGCGGCGCAGGGCCGGGCGGTCGTCGAGGGCCAGGGCGACGGCTGCCGCGATGCACCACAGGGCCTCCTGCACGAGGTCGGCGGGCGGCTCGGGCAGCTCGCGCAGGGCGGCGCGGGCTGTCCTCTCGTCGGCGGCGGCGAGGGCGAGGGCGGGGCGGAGCCAGGGGAGGTACGGTCCCCAGTCGGCGGCCGGGTCGACGGCGTCCCGGATGCCGTACGGCCGTCCGGCCAGGTGGAGGCAGAGCAGCGCGAGGGGAAGCAGCCCGTCGCGCACACCGGGCATGCCGGGCCCGTCGAGGAGCCGGCCGGCCTCGCGGTAGGCGGCCTCGGCTCCGCCCCCGCCGTGCGCGGCGAGGCGCAGCGCCCGGTATCCCGTCGTGAACGCCCCTGCCAGTGGCAGTTCATGACGCTCCGCCAGCCGGTCGGCCGCCGCGGCGTGTTCGTCGGCCGTCGTGAAGTCGGCGAGGGCGGCCCGGGCCTGGGTCCTGATCAGGTGGCCGAGCACCTCGTAGGTGACCAGGCCGTGCCGGGCGGCGAGGGCGACCAGTTCGGTGCCGACGGCGTCGCGGCGCGGGGCGAGGCCGGTGCGGGCGCAGGACTGCATGAAGACACCGTTGAGGGCGAAGGCGAGCAGCGCAGGGTCGTCCAGGCGGCGGGCGAGGCGTTCGGCCTCGGCGGCGGCAGCCGCGGCGCGGCCGGACCTGGTGCCGCGTGTCTCCAGGGCGACGGTGGCGAGCAGCCGGCAACGGGCCGCGTCCTGGGCCGGGGTGGCGGGGAGGAGGACGAGGGCCCGTTCGGCGGCCCGGACGATGCGGCGGGCGGCCGTCTCGTCGTCGGACCGGGGCCAGACCGCGGGGACGTCGTAGGCGCCGATGACCCGGGCGGTGAGTTCCGGGTCGCCGGACTCCTCGGCCGCGGTGATCGCCGCGAGCCGGTGTTCGCGGGCGGCGGCCAGTCCGCCGGAGCCGGTCACCGCGAGCGTGCGCAGCAGCCCGACGGTCGATTCCAGCCGGACCCGGGCACCGGCGGCGACGTTGCGGTCGTACGCCTCGGCCGCCCGGGACCAGACCCGGGCCGCGCCGGTTTCCCGGGCGGCGGGGGCGTCCAGGCCGGGGTCCTGGGCGAGTACGTCGGCCTCCAGGCGGCGCAGCGCCCGGCCCGGGTCGACGCCCAGCCGCCCGGCGAGGGTCGCGCGGGCCCGGCGCAGCACCGCGAGGGCGTCGCCCTGGCGGCCGGTCCGGTAGAGGGCGAGCGCCAGCAGCCGCCAGGCCTCCTCGCGCCACGGGTGGCCGGTGAGGTGGGCGTCCAGGTCGGGCACCGCCTCGGCCGCCCGGTCCGCCGCCAGCAGCGCCTCGGCCCGCTGCTCCACGGCCCGCAGCCGCAGCTCGGCGAGGCGGGCCCGCTCGCCCCCGCACCACCGCTCGTCCGCGAACTCGGCGTAGGCGGGTCCCCGCCACAGCTCCAGCGCCTCCCGCAGCAGGTGCGCGGCGCGTGCGGGCTCCTCCTGCGCGGCGGCCTCCACGGCCTGCTCGAACCGCCAGGCGTCGACCGTCTCGGCGCGCAGGGCGTAGCCGGGGCCGTCGGTGACGAGGAGCCGGGCGGGGGCGCGGGGCGGCCGGTCGGGTTCGAGGATCCGCCGCAGGTCGCCCACGAAGGTGCGGATCGCGCCGACGGCGGCGGGCGGCGGCTCCTCCCAGAGGTCGGCGACCAGCCGGGCGACGGGCACCACGCGCCGGCGGGCGACGAGCAGCCGGGCCAGTACGGCGCGGTGCCGGGGGCCCTTCAGGGCGAGCGGGAGGCCGGCCCGCCCGGCCGTCACGGGCCCGAGCACCCCGAAGGCGACCTGGTCGATCCTCACCCGCCCACCGTACGTGCCGCACACGCTGCTGATCGGCTGCTGATCCGGGCGCGGGAGCCTCGGCACATGAACATCCCCGGTACGGACATCCCCCGTACGCACATCCCCGGTTTCCGGCAGCACCGCGTCCCGGTCGCGGACGGCGTCGCCCTGCACGCGGCCGTCGGCGGCACCGGCAGCCCGGTGGTCCTGCTGCACGGTTTCCCCCAGACCCACCTGATGTGGCGGCACGTGGCCGCCGGCCTCGCGGACGCACACACCGTGATCTGTCCCGACCTGCGCGGCTACGGCGCCAGCGACAGACCGGCCGACGCGGACGGGACGGCGTACGCGAAGCGGACCATGGCCGCCGACGTCGTGGCGCTCGCCCGGGCCCTCGGACACGAGCGGTTCGCGCTGGCCGGGCACGACCGGGGCGCGCTGGTCGCCTTCCGGGCCGGGCTCGACCATCCGGACGCGGTCACGCACCTGGCGCTGCTGGACGTGCTGCCCACCCTGGACATGTGGGAGGTGCTGCACGGCGCCACGGCCGCCGTCGCCTTCCATCTGTACCTGATGGCGCAACCGCCCGGTCTGCCCGAGGAGTTGATCGGCGCGGCCCCGGACCTGTTCTTCGGCCACTTCCTCGACCTGTGGACGCGTGACCCCGGGGCGATCCCGGCCGGCGTCCGCGCCGCCTATCTCGCGGCCTGCCGGGCGGCGGTGCCCTCGATCGTGGCCGACTACCGGGCCTCGGCCGGCGTCGACACCGAGCACGACCGGGCCGACCGGGCAGCGGGGAACGTGCTGCGCATGCCGGTGACCGTCCTCCAGCAGGACTGGGGCGCCGCCCTCGGCTACGACGCGGCCGCGCTGTGGCGGGCGTGGGCACCGGACCTGGAGCACCGCACGGTGGACTGCGGGCACTTCATGGCGGAGGAGGCGCCGGACGAGGTGGGGGCTGCGCTGCGGAAGCTGCTGGCCCGCTGACGGAGGCTCGCCACGGCCGGCGACGGCCGGCGACGGCCGGCGGTCCGGCACCGCCGGGGCGCCGGACCGCCCGGAGGCGCGGCTCAGGCCTTGGCGAGGGTGATGTCCTGCCGGCCGACGGCGTGGATGGAGGGCAGCGGCAGGCCGCCCGTGTTGCGCAGCTCCAGGATCGTGGCCTCGACGTTGGCCGCGCCGGGCTTCAGCTTCTCCCCGGTGATCTCGCCGGTGTTCTCCCAGTGGTGCTCGGTGCCGTCGCATACGGCCTGGCTGCCGCCGATGCCGTGCCGGAAGTTCGGGGAGTCCTGGCTGAGCGAGGAGCTGATGAACACCGGTCCGGTGGCGTCGGTGCAGGTGTAGGTGCCGGACAGGGTGACGGTGCCGTCGGCGGCGAGACGGCCCGTGGTGTCGACGGTGACGGCCTCGGTGGGGGCGCTCGCCGGGGCGGCGGTCGCGGGGGCGACGGCGCCGCAGAGCAGGGCGGCGGAACCGAGGGCCGCGGCGAGGGCGGGGCGTACAGGCATGGTTTCCTTCCCGGAAAACGGGGTGGGGGGTACGCCCTGGATACCGGGCGACCGGGCCCGGGAGCGTGACCGTCACCCCTTCGGTGGCGCGTCCCACGGCGGTGTCCGTGTCCCGGCGGCGCGGCGACCGTCGTGACGGCGTCCGAAGGTTGTCCGCGTGTTGTCACAGGTCGCGGCAGGAGGTTCCCCGGCGTTCACGGCAGGAGCATGGTCTGGTCATGCCGGTCGGCGACCGTGCCGGAGGCAGACCCGTGGAGGTGCGCCATGTGTTCCCACCAGTCCCCCAGCGCGACGGCCGACCGCGGCCTGGCGCACATCGTCGCCGCCCGCCCCGAGCAGGGCTGGACCCTGCTGTGCGACGGGGCGATCGTCTTCGACGACACCGGCGAGCTGCACGCCGACGGCAGCGTGGTCCCGCCGCACCGCGGCCCGGCCGACCGCCTCGTCGCCGCCGCCTGAGCAGGCCCCCGGCAACCGGCGCGCGGCATCCGGGACGGGCCCCGGAGCCCTGACTCTCATTCAGCCGTGCACCGAAGGTGACCAGCAGTGATGCCGGGGACCTAAAATGATCAACGTGCCCGAGCAACACGCCCCGCGGTCCCTCATCGTCACGCTCTACGGCGCGTACGGCCGCTTCCTGCCCGGCCCGGTGCCCGTCGCCGAGCTGATCAGACTGCTGGCCGCCGTGGGCGTGGACGCCCCGTCCGTACGTTCGTCGGTGTCCCGGCTGAAACGGCGCGGGCTGCTGGCACCGGCCAGAACCGCGCAGGGCGCCGCCGGGTACGAGCTCTCCGCGGAGGCACGGCAGCTGCTCGACGACGGCGACCGCCGGGTGTACGCCTGCGCACCGCCGCAGGACGAGGGCTGGGTGCTCGCGGTGTTCTCGGTGCCCGAGTCGGAGCGGCAGAAGCGGCACGTGCTCCGCTCGCGGCTGGCCGGGCTCGGCTTCGGCACGGCCGCGCCGGGCGTGTGGATCGCCCCGGCCCGGCTGTTCGAGGAGACCAGGCACACCCTGTCCCGGCTCGGCCTCGACCCGTACGTGGACTTCTTCCGCGGCGACCACCTGGGCTTCCAGCCCACCACCGAGGCGGTCGCGCGCTGGTGGGACCTGACGGCGATCGCCAAGGCCCACGAGCAGTTCCTCGACGCCCACGAGCCGGTGCTGCGCGCCTGGGAGCACCGCGCCGACACCCCGCCCGAGGATGCCTACCGCGACTATCTCCGCGCCCTCGACACCTGGCGCCACCTGCCGTACACCGACCCCGGGCTGCCGACGGACCTGCTGCCGGCCGACTGGCCCGGCACCCGCTCGGCGGCCGTCTTCCAGGCGCTGCACGAACGGCTGCGGGAGGCCGGGGGCGCCTTCGCCGGTCTGTGAACGGGCCGCCCTTTGTGAAATGTTCATTGCAGGAGGCTGTGACCTCTTGCGTACCAGGAGTCACTCAGCCAAACCTCAGGTTCCTTAACCACTCCTCTCAGACTTCTTACCTACTCTTCGACGGGTCGTACGCGAGTTCGCCGAGAAGGTAAGGAAGAGGTCTGTTGCGCATGACCACCACGCCAAGGGCTCAGGGAGCCACGGTCTGGCTGACGGGGCTGCCGAGCGCGGGCAAGACGACGATCGCCCGCCTCCTCGGTGACCGGCTCAAGGCCGAGGGACATCGCGTGGAGGTCCTCGACGGCGACGAGATACGCCGCTTCCTCTCGGCCGGCCTCGGCTTCTCCCGGGCGGACCGCAACACGAACGTGCAGCGCATCGGCCTGGTCTCCGAGGTGCTCGCGCGCAACGGCGTGCTCTCCGTCGTCCCGGTCATCGCCCCCTACGCCGACAGCCGCGAGGCGGTCCGCAACCGGCACGAGAAGAGCGGGACGCCGTACCTGGAGGTCCATGTGGCGACCCCCGTCGAGGTGTGCAGCGAGCGGGACGTGAAGGGCCTGTACGCCAGGCAGGCCGCGGGTCAGCTGACCGGGCTGACCGGCATCGACGACCCCTACGAGCCGCCCGTCGACCCGGCGCTGGTGCTGCACACCCAGAAGCAGACCCCGCAGGAGTCGGCGGACGCGGTGCACGCGCTGCTGGCGGAGCGGGGGCTGGCATGAGCACCTTCACGCTGTCGCACCTGGACGCGCTGGAGTCCGAGGCGGTCCACATCTTCCGCGAGGTGGCGGGCGAGTTCGAACGGCCGGTGATCCTGTTCTCCGGCGGCAAGGACTCCATCGTCATGCTCCACCTGGCGCTGAAGGCGTTCGCCCCCGCCGCGATCCCCTTCTCGCTGCTGCATGTGGACACCGGACACAACTTCTCCGAGGTCCTGGAGTACCGCGACCGTGTGGTCGCCGCACATGGGCTGCGCCTCCATGTGGCCTCCGTACAGGACTACATCGACCGCGGTGTGCTCCGCGAACGTCCCGACGGCACCCGCAACCCGCTCCAGACCCTCCCCCTCACCGAGAAGATCCAGAGCGAGAAGTTCGACGCCGTCTTCGGCGGCGGCCGCCGGGACGAGGAGAAGGCCCGCGCCAAGGAACGCGTCTTCTCCCTGCGCGACGAGTTCTCCCAGTGGGACCCCCGCCGCCAGCGCCCCGAACTCTGGAACCTGTACAACGGCCGGCACGCCCCCGGCGAACACGTCCGCGTCTTCCCCCTGTCCAACTGGACCGAACTCGACGTCTGGCAGTACATCGCCCGCGAGGAGATCGAACTCCCGCAGATCTACTACGCCCACCACCGCGAGGTCTTCATGCGCGGCGGGATGTGGCTGACGGCCGGCGAGTGGGGCGGGCCGCGGGAGAACGAGACCGTCGAGAAGCGGCGGGTCCGCTACCGGACCGTCGGTGACATGTCCTGCACGGGCGCGGTCGACTCCGACGCCGACAGCATCGAGAAGGTGATCGCCGAGATCGCCGCCTCCCGGCTCACCGAGCGCGGCGCCACGCGTGCCGACGACAAGCTCTCCGAGGCCGCGATGGAAGACCGCAAGCGCGAGGGGTACTTCTAAGCATGAGCACGACCATCGACACCCTGCGGTTCGCGACCGCCGGCTCGGTCGACGACGGCAAGTCCACCCTGGTCGGACGGCTGCTGCACGACTCCAAGTCGGTCCTCACCGACCAGCTGGAGGCCGTGGAGCGCGCGTCCGCCTCGCGCGGCCAGGACGCCCCGGACCTCGCCCTGCTGACCGACGGTCTGCGGGCCGAGCGCGAGCAGGGCATCACCATCGACGTGGCGTACCGCTACTTCGCCACCCCGAAGCGCCGGTTCATCCTCGCCGACACCCCGGGCCACGTGCAGTACACCCGCAACATGGTCACCGGCGCGTCCACCGCCGAACTGGCGATCATCCTGGTCGACGCCCGCAACGGGGTGGTCGAGCAGACCCGGCGGCACGCAGCCGTGGCCGCCCTGCTGCGCGTCCCGCACGTCGTCCTCGCCGTCAACAAGATGGACCTGGTCGGCTACGAGCGCGCCGAGTTCGAGCGGATCGTCGCCGACTTCACCGCCCAGACCGCCGAACTGGGGCTCCCCGAGGTCACCGCGATCCCGGTCTCGGCGCTGGTGGGCGACAACGTCGTCGACCGTTCCGCGCACATGGACTGGTACGGCGGCCCGGCGCTCCTGGAGTTCCTGGAGAACGTCCCGGTGGCCGCGGACGCCGCCGACGCCCCGGCCCGCTTCCCGGTCCAGTACGTCATCCGGCACGGCGACGTGCGTCACTACGCAGGCCAGCTGGTCTCGGGCTCACTGCGGGTCGGCGACCGGGTCACCGTCCACCCGTCCGGCGAGACCTCGGAGATCGCGGCGATCGACGTGCTCGGGGCCGGCGCCCGGGCGGCCCATGCCCCGCAGTCCATCGGGGTGCGGCTGGCCGACCAGCGGGACGTGTCCCGCGGTGACATGATCACCGCCGGTCCGGAGGCGCCGGTGCTCACCCAGAACGTGACGGCGGCCGTGTGTCATCTGGCCGACCGGCCGCTCCGGGTCGGCGACCGGGTACTGCTCAAGCACGCCACCCGGACCGTCAAGGCGATCGTCCGGGACCTGGGGGGCGCGACCTCGCTGACCGCCAACGACCTGGGCCGGATCACCCTGCGCAGCGCCGAGCCGCTGCCGCTGGACGCCTACGCGGTCTCCCGCCGTACCGGCGCGTTCATCCTGATCGACCCGGCGGACGGCGCGACGCTGACCGCGGGAATGGTCGAGTTCGGCTGATCCCCCCCATCCCTCCTGCGACGGAAGAGCCCCCGGATTCCGGGGGCTCTTCCGTATGTACCGCGTCACAAGGTCACGGCGCGTCAATAACGCGGTAACAGCGGAGCCGGATGTGCGAGACGGGCCCCCGGGCGGGGTAAGCCACCCGTTACCGGGACGAAGGTCCCGTCAGGGGGGCGCCGACAGCGTCCGGGACGGGACCCGTACCATTCCTACAGTTGAAAGCAGGACAAGCAGTGATCGCCTGCGCCATGAACGGAATCGCCGTGTACGAACCACCTTCCGCCGCCTCCTGGCGTATCGCGCTGCCGCACACCGTCGCGGCCGTGCCGGTCGCCCGTGCCCTGGTGCGCTCGGCGATGGAGGAGGCCGAGCACGCGCCCGACGCCGACACCGCCGAACTGCTCACGGCGGAACTGGTCGCCAACGCCGTGGAGCACACCGCCGGCAAGGGGCCGATAGAGCTGGTCGTCGAGATGGTGCCGGGGGGCTGCAGGGTCGAGGTGCACGACCCGGACCCGGCGCCGCCCGGCCATCTCACCCGTCCGGTGATCGAGGAGCCCGACCCCATGCAGGAGGGCGGGCGCGGCCTGCTGCTGATCCGCGCCCTCAGCTCGTCCTGCGGGCACCGCCCCACCGAGTCCGGCAAGGCGGTGTGGTTCAGGCTTCCTGTAGTACCGCGTCAGTGGCGTCCGGCGTAGCGACCGCCGAAGCGGCCAGCCTGGAGTTCCGGCGCCCGTAGCCGACGTAGACCAGCAGGCCCACGGCCAGGAAGACGGCGAACTGGAGCCAGGTCGTCCAGCCCGTCTCGTACATCAGGTAGAGACAGAAGCCCACGCCCAGCAGCGGGGCGACCGGGTAGAGCGGCACCCGGAAGGTGCGGGCGAGGGACGGTTCGCGGCGGCGCAGGGCGATCACCGCGATGTTCACCACGGCCATGATCGCGAGGGTGCCGATGGTGCACAGGTTCATCACCGCGTCCAGCGAGGCGAAGGCCGCCGGAAGCGCGAAGACGGCCGCGACGATCAGGGTGCCGGCCACCGGGGTGGCGGTCTTCGGGGAGACCTTCTCGAAGACGCGCGGGATCAGGCCGTCCCGGGACATGGACATGAGGATGCGGGTCTGGCCGTACATCACCGCGAGGACGACCGAGGCGATGGCGACGACCGCGCCGAAGGCGATCACACCGCCGCCGATGGTGGAACCGGTGACCTGGTTCACGACGTAGGAGAGGGCGGCGGGGCGGCCCGCGACCTGACCGCCGCCGATGGCGCCGATCGCGGCCAGCGCGACCGCGCAGTACAGCAGCGTGACCACGCCCATGCAGACCAGGATCGCGACCGGGATGTCCCGGCGCGGGTTCTTGGCCTCCTCGCCGGCCGTGGTGATCGCGTCGAAGCCGATGTAGGAGAAGAACGCGGCGGTGGTGCCCGCGCCGATGCCGCCGAGCCCGGCCGGCGAGAACGGGACGAGGTTGCCGTCCTTGAACGCGCTGAAGCCGATCGCGCAGAACGCGACCAGGACGACCAGCTTCACGGCCGCCATCGCGGCGGTCGCCCGGGCGCTCTCCCGGACCCCGCGCACCAGCAGGACGGCGGCCATCGCGATGACGATCACGGCGGGGAGGTTCACGGTCCCGCCGTCGCCGGGGCCCGCGGACAGGTCGTGCGGGAGCTGCAGGCCGGTGAGGCTGTGCAGCAGCTCGTTGACGTACTGGCTCCAGCCGACCGCGACGGCCGAGATCGAGATGCCGTACTCCAGGAGCAGGCACCAGCCGACCAGGAACGCGGTGGACTCGCCGAGTCCGGCGTAGGCGAAGGAGTACGACGATCCGGAGACCGGGATCGCGCCGCCCAGCTCGGCGAAGGAGAGGGCGGTGAAGACGCAGGTGACCGCGGCGAGCACGAAGGAGACGGCGACGGCGGGACCGGCCTGGGCGACCGAGTCGGAGAGGCCGACGAAGATGCCGGTGCCGACGATCGCGCCGATGCCGAAGCAGATCAGCTGGAAGAGGCCCATGGTGCGGCGGAGGCCGTGGCCCTCCCGGTCGGCGCCGGATTCGGCCACCAGGAGGTGCGGGGACTTGATGCGGGGCATGCGGGTGGTGCTCGTTTCTGGTGGTGCGGGTGCGATCCGGGGTCGGTCGCGGCGGCGGCTCCGGCGAGGGGTGGTGCCGGGCCGCCGCACAGCATAGGGGCAATGAAGAGGGCTGGTCGGGCGCCGGTCGGGCGCCGGTCAGGCGAGGGTGGCCACCAGGACCGCCTTGATGGTGTGCATCCGGTTCTCGGCCTCGTCGAAGACGACCGAGTGCTCGGACTCGAACACCTCGTCGGTGACTTCCAGTTCGGTCAGCCCGTGCCGCTCGTGGATCTCGCGGCCGACGACGGTACCGAGGTCGTGGAAGGCCGGCAGGCAGTGCAGGAACTTGACGTCGGCGTTGCCGGTGGCGCGCAGCACGTCCATGGTGACGGCGTAGGGCCCGAGCAGCGCGATGCGCTCGTCCCAGACCTCCTTGGGCTCGCCCATCGACACCCAGACGTCGGTGGCGACGAAGTCCGCGCCGCGCACGCCCTCCTTCACGTCCTCGGTGAGCGTGATCCGGGCGCCGGACGCGCCGGCGAGCTGCTGGGCCAGCTCGACGATGGTGTCGTCCGGCCACAGCAGGCGGGGCGCGACGATCCGGACGTCCATGCCGAGCAGGGCGCCGGTGACGAGGTAGGAGTTGCCCATGTTGTAACGGGCGTCGCCGAGGTAGGCGAAGGCGATCCCGGTGAGCGGCTTGTCGCTGTGCTCGGTCATGGTGAGCACGTCGGCGAGCATCTGGGTGGGGTGCCACTCGTCGGTGAGCCCGTTGTAGACGGGCACCCCGGCGAACGCGGCCAGCTCCTCGACGACGCCCTGGCCGTGCCCGCGGTACTCGATGGCGTCGTACATCCGGCCGAGAACCCGGGCGGTGTCCTTCACCGACTCCTTGTGCCCGAGCTGCGAACCGGCCGGGTCGAGGTAGGTGGTGGCGGCGCCCTGGTCGGCGGCGGCGACCTCGAAGGCGCAGCGGGTGCGGGTGGAGGTCTTCGCGAAGACCAGCGCGATGTTCTTCCCGCGCAGGTACCGCGTCTCGGTCCCGGCCTTCTTGGCCGCCTTCAGCTCGGCGGCCAGCTCGACCAGCCCGCGGAACTCCTCCTGGGTGAAGTCCAGCTCCTTGAGGAAGTGGCGGCCGGCGAGGGCGGTCGGGACAGTCGCCATGGGGCGCTCCAGCGGTCGGGTCGGCTTCGGGGACCTTGGAAGTCTATACGATGTTCCACATTTCTATACAGGCACCGGTGGGGGTCCGGCCGGGGCGGGCTCAGTGGTATGTCACATGTCGCATGTCACGCGTCACGCGTCACACGGCATCCCGCTCCACCGGGCAGCTCATGCACCGCGGCCCACCCCTCCCCCGCCCCAGTTCGCTGCCCGGGATCTCGATCACCTCGATGCCCTGCTTGCGCAGGTGGGTGTTGGTGGTGGAGTTGCGTTCGTAGGCGACGACGACGCCGGGTTCGACGGCGAGGACGTTGCAGCCGTCGTCCCACTGCTCGCGTTCGGCCGCGTGCACGTCCTGGGTGGCGGTCAGGACGCGGATCTCGCTGAGGCCGAGGGCGGCGGCGATGGCCCGGTGCATGTGCTCCGGCGGATGGTCGGTGACCTTGAGCTCCTTCTCGCCGGTGCCCGGTTCGATGGTGTACGAGCGGAGCATGCCGAGGCCCGCGTACTGGGTGAAGGTGTCGCCGTCGACCATGGTCATCACGGTGTCGAGATGCATGAAGGCGCGCCGCTTCGGCATGTCGAGCGCGACGATGGTCCGCGCCGAGCCGGCCGCGAACAGCTTGTGCGCGAGCATCTCGACGGCCTGCGGGGTGGTGCGTTCGCTCATGCCGATCAGGACCGCGCCGTTGCCGATCACCAGGACGTCGCCGCCCTCGATGGTGGAGGGGTAGGCGGCCTGCCCCTCCGACCACACATGGAACGTTTCGCCGCGGAAGAGCGGGTGGTGCCGGTAGATCGCCTCGAAGTGCACGGTCTCGCGCTGCCGGGCGGGCCAGCGCATGGCGTTGATGGAGACACCGTCGTAGACCCAGGCGGAGGTGTCGCGGGTGAAGAGGTGGTTGGGGAGCGGTTCGAGGAGGAAGTCGTCGAGGTCCATGGCGTGGAAGCGGACCGAGGTGGGCTCCGCGTGCGCGTCCAGGAACTCCCGTTTGGTCATGCCGCCGACCAGCGCCTCGGCGAGTTCGGCCGCCGGGAGTTTCTCGAAGGCGGCGCGCAGGTGGTCGGTGGCGAGCGGGCCGTACTCCTTCTCGTCGAAGACGCGGTCCAGGACGAGGGTGCGGGCGGCCTCGATCGCCAGTGCCTCTTCGAGCAGGTCGCCGAAGAGATGGACGGCGACCCCGCGGTCGCGCAGCACGTCGGCGAACCCGTCGTGCTCGGCCCGGGCCCGGCGCACCCAGAGGACGTCGTCGAAGAGGAGGGCGTCCTTGTTGCTCGGGGTGAGCCTTTTGAGCTCCAGATCCGGCCGGTGCAGGATGACGCGGCGCAGCCGCCCGGCCTCGGAGTCGACGTGGAATCCCATGTCTCCATCCTGACCATCGGCGACCGTCTTCACCCCCTGCTCGACCGAATCTTGTTCTCGTCCTCTTGACGACAAACAGCGTCCAAGATTATGGTCATCATGACTCTTAAAGCGAGGGGGCGGATCCGATGGCCGACATCACCCGACGCCTGGGCTGGCGCCATCTGCGCGGCGCGCCGACGGCGCACGTCAGACACCACCGGGGCGACAAGCTGCTGCACGACGGGCCGGGGCTCAGCTTCTGGTACCGCGCGCTCACCGCGGCGATCTCCGAGATCCCGGTCGACGACCGTGAACTGGCGATGACGTTCCACGCCCGTACGGCCGACTTCCAGGACGTGGCGGTCCAGGCGACCGTCACCTACCGCGTCGGCGACCCGGCCGTCGCGGCGGCCCGGCTGGACTTCTCCATCGACCCGGACACCGGGGTCTGGCGCGGCACCCCGCTCGAACAGCTGGGCACCCTGCTCACGGAGACGGCCCAGCAGCACGCGCTGGACGCGCTGGCCCGCACCCCGCTGGCGGAGACGCTGGTGGACGGGGTCGCGGTGGTCCGGGAGCGGATCGCGGCCGGCCTGGCGGCGGAACCGCGGCTGCCCGCGACCGGCATCGAGGTGGTGGCCGTCCGCGTGATGGCGCTGCGGCCGGAGCCCGAGGTGGAGCGCGCGCTGCGCACCCCGGCCCGGGAGCAGATCCAGCAGGAGGCCGACCGGGCGACGTACGAGCGGCGCGCGGTGGCCGTCGAGCGGGAGCGGGCGATTGCCGAGAACGAGCTGGCGAGCCAGATCGAACTGGCCCGCCGCGAGGAGCAGCTGGTCGAGCAGCGGGGCACCAACGCGCGGCGCGAAGCGGAGGAGCTCGCGGCGGCGGACGCGGTGCGCGCGCAGGCGGAGGCGACCCGGACGGTCAAGCTGGCGGAGGCGGAGGCGGCCAAGTCCGTGCGGCTGGCGGAGGCGGAAGCGGCCAGGTCCGTGACGCTTGCGGACGCCGAGGCGGCACGCACGGTACGGCTGGCGGAGGCGGAGGCGGCCAGGTCGGCGAAGCTGGGCGAGGCGGAGGCGGCCCGGGCGGTCACCCTGGCGCGGGCCGAGGCCGTAGGGGCGCGGGAGGTCGGCGAGGCGCGGGCCGCGGCGCAGGCGGCCTGGCTGCGGGTGCACGGCGAGGCGGACGTGGCCACGCTGCACGCCCTCACCGGTGCCCGGCTCGCCGAGAACCTGCCGCGCATCGACAGCGTGACCGTGTCGCCGGACGTGCTGACCGGGCTCCTCGCCAAGCTGGGCGGGGAGCGGGAATGAGCCTCGCGCCGCGGGCCGTGCTGGTCCACCGGACCACGGAGTACGAGGAGTTGGTGGCCCGGCACGGCACGCACGGCCAGGCCGCCTTCTTCCTCGCCTCCCGGGGCCGGGACGTGGCCGAGGTCGCCGAACGCCACCGGCGCACCCGGCGGGCGCTCACCGAGGTGACCTCGGCGGTGCCGCTGGCCTGGCGCCAGGCCCGGGTCGAGCGGGCCGACCTGGACCGCTTCCTGTTCGCGCCCGAGGACGTGGTCGTGGTGGTCGGCCAGGACGGGCTGGTGGCGAACGTCGCCAAGTACCTGGACGGCCAGCCGGTGATCGGCGTCGACACCGACCCCGGCCGCAACCCGGGGGTCCTGGTACGGCACCGCCCGGAGCAGGCGCCCGTCCTGCTGGCCTCGGTGGGCGCCACGGCCACGGGCGCCGACGAGCTGACGATGGTCGAGGCGGTCGCCGACGACACCCAGCGGCTCGTGGCGCTCAACGAGATCTACCTCGGTACCGCCGGTCATCAGACCGCCCGATACCGCCTGGGCCTCGAGAACGACGGGGGTGTCGTCGAGGCCCAGGCCTCCTCCGGGGTGCTGGTGGGCACCGGCACCGGGGCCACCGGCTGGCTGCGCTCGGTGTGGCAGGAGCGCGGCGCCCGGCTCCCGCTGCCCGCCCCCACGGAGGACCGCCTCCTCTGGTTCGTCCGGGAGGCCTGGCCCTCACCGGCGACCGGGACCTCCCTCGTCGCCGGCGAGCTGACGGCCTCGGCGTCCCTGACCCTCACGGTCGAGTCGGACCGCCTCATCGCCTTCGGCGACGGCATCGAGACCGACGCCCTCGAGCTGACCTGGGGGCAGACGGTCCGGGTGGGGGCGTGCGGGCGGCGGTTGCGGCTGGTCGGCTGACCGGCCGTCCGCAGCCGCCGCGGGTCAGCCGACCGGCCACAGGTGACGACCGCGGCTCACCGCCGCGGGTCACGGCCGTGGGTCACAACCGTGGGTCCACCGGCTCCGACTCCAGGGCCAGGATCCCGAAGACCGCCTCGTGCACGCGCCACAGCGGCTCGCCGTCCGCGAGGCGGTCCAGGGCTTCCAGGCCGAGGGCGTACTCGCGGATGGCCAGGGAGCGCTTGTGGTTGAGGAAGCGGCCCCGCAGGCGGGTGAGGTTGTCGGGGCGGGTGTACTCGGGGCCGTAGATGATCCGGAGGTACTCGCGGCCCCGGCACTTGATGCCGGGCTGGACGAGTCGGCCCTGTGGGTCGCGGACCACCGCGGCGGCCGGTTTGACGACCATGCCCTCGCCGCCCCGGCCGGTCATCTCCAGCCACCAGTCGACGCCTGCCCGCACCGACTCCGGGTCGCCGGTGTCGACGTGCAGGCGGCGGGTGGTCTGGAGCAGGCCGGTGGGGTCGTGCTCGACCAGCCGGTCCAGGAGGGCGAGCTGCTCGTCGTGCGGGAGGGCGGCGAGGCTGCGGCCCTGGACGGCGAGGATCTGGAAGGGGGCCAGGCGCACCCCGTCCAGGCCCTCGGTGGTCCAGCAGTAGCGGCGGTAGGCGTCCGTGAACGCGGCCGCGTCGGCGGCGCGTTCGCGCTGCCGGGTCAGCAGATCGGTCACCTGCACGTCCCGGGCCGCCGCGCGCTCCAGGGCCGCAAGCGCGCCCGGGAAGACCGCGCCGGAGGCGGCGCCGACGGCCGCGTACTGGGTGCGCAGCAGGCCGGAGGCCTTGAGCGACCAGGGCAGCAGTTCGGCGTCCAACAGGAGCCAGTCGGTGGCGAGTTCGTCCCAGAGGCCGGCCGCGTCGACGGAGCCGCGGATGCGGCCGAGGATCTCCTCGGTGACCGACTCGTCGGAGAAGAACGGGCGTCCGGTGCGGGTGTACAGGGAGCCGGTCGGGCCGGGGGCGACACCGAAGCGCTTGTGGGCGACCTCCGCGTCCCGGCACACCAGCGCCACCGCCCGCGAGCCCATGTGCTTCTCCTCGCACACCACCCGGGCGACCCCGTCCGCGGCGTACTGGGCGAAGGCCTCCGCCGGGTGCTCCAGGTAGCCGTCCATGTGCGAGGTGGCGGTCGGGGCCATGGTCGGCGGGAGGTAGGGCAGCAGGCGCGGGTCGATCGCGAAGCGGCTCATCACCTCCAGGGCGGCCGCCGCGTTGTCCTCGCGGACCGCGATCCGGCCCTGGTGCCGGGTCTCGACGACCCGGCGCCCGTGGACGTCCGCCAGGTCCAGCGGGCGTCCGTCCTGGCCGCCGGGCGCCTCGGTGAGCAGCGGGCGGGCCGGCTCGTACCAGACCCGCTCGGCGGGTACGTCGACCAGCTCCCGCTCCGGCCAGCGCAGCGCGGTGAGCCTGCCGCCGAAGACGGCGCCGGTGTCCAGGCAGATGGTGTTGTTGAGCCAGGTGGCCTCCGGGACCGGGGTGTGGCCGTAGACGACGGCGGCCCGGCCCCGGTAGTCCTCGGCCCACGGGTAGCGCACGGGCAGGCCGAACTCGTCGGTCTCGCCGGTGGTGTCGCCGTACAGGGCGTGCGAGCGGACCCGGCCGGAGGTGCGGCCGTGGTACTTCTCGGGCAGCCCGGCGTGGCAGACGACCAGCTTTCCGCCGTCGAGGACGTAGTGGCTGACCAGTCCGTCGATGAACTCCCGTACCTGCGCCTTGAACTCCTCGCTCTCGCCGTCCATCTGCTCGACGGTCTCGGCGAGTCCGTGGGTGTGCTGGACCTTGCGGCCCTTGAGATAACGGCCGTACTTGTTCTCGTGGTTGCCGGGGACGCACAGGGCGTTGCCCGAGCCGACCATCGACATCACCCGGCGCAGCACGCCGGGGCTGTCCGGGCCGCGGTCGACGAGGTCGCCGACGAAGACGGCCGTACGGCCCTCCGGGTGGACGCCGTCCCGGTAACCCAACTCGGTCAGCAGGGACTCCAGTTCGCTGGCGCAGCCGTGGATGTCGCCGACAATGTCGAAGGGGCCGGTGAGGTGGGTCAGGTCGTTGAACCGCTTCTCGGTGACGACGGTCGCCGACTCGATCTCCTCGACGCCGCGCAGGATGTGCACCTTGCGGAAACCCTCGCGCTCCAAGTGCCGTACGGAGCGGCGGAGTTCGCGGATGTGGCGCTGGATGACCCGGCGGGGCATGTCGGCCCGGTCGGTGCGGCTCGCGTTGCGTTCGGCGCACACCTCCTCGGGCACGTCGAGGACGACGGCGATGGGCAGCACGTCGTACTGCCTGGCGAGGTCGACCAGCTGGCGCCGGGACTCCTGCTGCACGCTGGTCGCGTCGACGACCGTGCGGCGGCCGGCTGCGAGCCGCTTGCCGGCGATGTAGTGCAGGACGTCGAAGGCGTCCTTGGTCGCGCTCTGGTCGTTCTCGTCGTCGGAGACCAGACCGCGGCAGAAGTCGGAGGAGATGACCTCGGTCGGCTTGAAGTGGCGCCGGGCGAAGGTGGACTTGCCGGAGCCGGAGGCGCCCACGAGGACGACCAGGGAGAGGTCGGTGACGGCGAGGACCCGTCCGGTGCGCTGTGTCTCGGTCATGCCGCCTTCGCCTCCTTCGCGACGCCTGCGGGAACTGTGCTCATTTCGAAAACGGCCATCTGGGTGGGTGGGCCGACCTCGGGGTCGTCCGGGCCGACAGGGGTGAACTCGACGTCGTAGCCGTGGAGTTCGGCGACCCGGTGGGCCCAGGCGCGGAACTCCTCGCGGGTCCACTCGAAGCGGTGGTCGCCGTGCCGGGTGTGGCCGGCGGGGAGGGTCTCCCAGCGGACGTTGTACTCGACGTTCGGGGTGGTGACGAGGACCGTGCGCGGGCGGGCGGCGCCGAACACGGCGTACTCCAGGGCGGGCAGCCGCGGCAGGTCGAGGTGCTCGACGACCTCGCTGAGCACGGCCGCGTCGTACCCCTTGAGCCGCTTGTCGGTGTAGGCGAGCGAGCCCTGGAGGAGGCTGACACGGGCCGCCTGCCGCTCCCCCATGCGGTCCAGCTTGAGCCGCCGGGAGGCGATGGTGAGCGCCCGCATCGACACGTCGACGCCGACGATCTCCGTGAAGGACGGGTCCTTCAGCAGCTCCTGCACCAACTGGCCCTGCCCGCAGCCGAGGTCGAGGACCCGGGCGGCGCCGGAGCGCCTGAGCGCGTCGAGGATCGCGTCCCGGCGCTGCACGGCGAGCGGGGTCGGCTTCTCCTCGGTCTCCGTCTCCTCCTCGACCGCGTTGTCGATCTCCTCGACCCCGCTGTCGTCGGACTCGGCGAGCCGCACCAGTTCCAGCCGCTCCATCGCCTGCCGGGTCAGGGACCAGCGGCGGGACAGGTAGCGGCTGGTGATGAGCTTCTGCTCGGGGTGACCGGGCAGCCAGCCCTCGCCGGCGCGCAGCAGCTTGTCGACCTCCTCGGAGGAGACCCAGTAGTGCTTGGCGTCGTCGAGGACGGGCAGCAGGACGTAGAGGTGGCGCAGCGCCTCGGAGAGGGTCAGCGCCTCGGACTCCAGGACCAGGCCGACGTACCGCGACTCGCCCCACTCCGGGAACTCGGCGTCCAGGGCGACCGGTTCGGCGGTCACCGTCCAGCCGAGCGGCTCGAACAGGTGCCGTACGAGGTCGGGGCCGCCGCGGGCGGGCAGCGCGGGTACCTCCACGCGCAACGGCCGTGCCTGCGCGGGGGCTTCGGGGCGGGCCCTGCAGACGCCGCGCATCGCGCTGGAGAAGACGTTGCCGATCGCCACGGCGAGCAGCGAGGAGGCCGCGTACGGGCGGTCGTTGACGTACTGCGCGAGCGCCGCGTCGGGGGCTCCGCCGCGTCCCTTGCCCTTGCCGCGCCGGACCAGCGCCACCGCGTCCACTTCCAGGAGCAGCGCCGCCGTGCAGCGCCCGGCATCCGCCTCGGGGTAGAAGACGTGCGCGATGCCGTGCGAGGTGGTGAAGGTCTGGGCGTTGTCGGGGTGCTTGTGCAGCAGGAACCCGAGGTCGGTCGCGGGACGTTCGGGGGTGCCGGTGGTGGTGATCGTCAGGAACACGGTGGATCGCCTCGAAAAGGATCAGGGAAGGGTGCGAATGCGCTGGTCGCGCGCTTGTTCGCGGTTCCAACGTACCTAGGTTCGCGGGGTGGGTGCGCGGAATTTCCGGCCGGCACGTACCGCGATGTGCTGTCGGTCGGCTGCGGCGCCGTGGCTGGTCGCGCAGTTCCCCGCGCCCCTTACGGGGCGCTGCCGGCCCCGCTCAGCCGTCGGCGCGTTTCCAGGCGCCGACCGCGAGCTTTCCCGTGGTGCCGAGGTCCAGGCCGGGGGTGACCGTCACCGGCGCGGCGCCGGGCTTCGCCAGGACGCGGACGTAGGGCACGTTCACGGCGGTGCCCGCCAGGGTCGTGTTGCGCCAGATCAGGCCGGAGAGGGCGGCCTCGCCGTGCTTCAGGACCAGCGGGCTCGGCGGGTCGTCGAAGCCGGTTCCCATGGCGATGGCGGCGCCGCCGTGCAGGATGCGGATGCCGTCGACGGGTTCGCGGTCGTCGTCCAGCAGGCTCAGCGACGGGTAGCCGTCGAGCGTGTAGTCCCGCTTCCCGCAGTTCTCCAGGTGGAGTCCGACGACCCGCAGGCCCATCGCGGCGTCGCCGGCGTCGGCCCACAGCCGCACCCCGGAGGCGGGGCAGGCGCCCGTCTCGGTCGGTGCCTCGTCGGCGGGGACCTTGGTCACCTCGGCCACCTTCACCCGGGTCACCGAGGATGCGCCGGGGGCGAGCACGCCCAGTTCGACGGTGCCGGCGGTGCTGCGGCCCGCCCGGACCCCGGGCACGGTCACCTTCTTGTTGCCCATGACCTCGCCGGTGTCCGTGGTGAAGGCGAAGAGCACGGTGTAGGTCATGGCCTCGTCGCCGTCGTTGCCGACCTGGTAGGCGGCGGAGATGCCGGAGTCGCCGGGCAGCGGGTCCGCGTGCACCGAGCCCAGAGTGGCGGACGGGGTCGGGGAGGCGGCGGGGATGGTGACCGAGGTGATCCGGACGCCGTCCACCGGGGGGTCGGTGACGGTGGCGCGGGGTGTCGGGACGGCCGCGCCGACTCCGCCGCCGGTGGCCGGATGCTCCGTGCCGCAGGCCGTGGCCAGGAGGAGGGCGGCGGCAGGGACGAGGAGACGAGGGCGGGGTCTGCGCATCCGGCCACCTCATCAGGGCGGACGCCGGGTGACTGTGACGGAAGCCATAGCTCCGGTCACAGCCGTGTCACAGCCGGCCGGATGCGCGGTCCCGGCCGGTTACGACAGCTGCGACTGGACCTGGGCGGAGATCAGCTCCAGGTGGTCCAGGTCGGAGAGGTCGAGGATCTGGAGGTAGAAGCGGCGGGAGCCGATCTCGGCGTAGCGGCCGATCTTCTCGACGACCTCGGCGGGGGTGCCGGCCAGGCCGTTCTCCTTCAGTTCGGCGACCTCGCGGCCGATCGCGGCGGCGCGCCGTGCGACCTCCTGGTCGTCCTTGCCGACGCAGACCACGAGGGCGTTGGAGTACGTCAGTTCGTCCGCCCCGCGCCCTGCCGCCTCGACGGCGTCCCGCACCCGGCCGAACTGCCGGTCGCTGTCCTCGACCGAGGCGAACGGCATGTTGAACTCGTCGGCGTACCGCGCGGTCAGCTTCGGGGTGCGGCTTGCGCCGTGGCCGCCGATCAGCACCGGGATCCGCGCCTGGGCGGGCTTGGGCAGCGCGGGCGAGCCGGTGAGGTCGTAGTAGGTGCCGTGGAAGTCGAAGGTGTCGCCGAGCTTGGTCTCCCAGAGCCCGGTGACGATCGCCAGCTGCTCCTCCAGGCGGCCGAACTTCTCCTTCGGGAAGGGGATGCCGTACGCCTTGTGCTCTTCCTCGAACCAGCCCGCGCCGAGGCCGAGTTCGACCCGGCCGCCGGACATCTGGTCGACCTGGGCGACCTGGATGGCGAGCACGCCGGGCAGCCGGAAGGTTCCGGCGGTCATGAGGGTGCCGAGGCGGATCCGCTTGGTCTCGCGGGCGAGTCCGGCGAGGGTGATCCAGGCGTCGGTGGGGCCGGGCAGGCCGTCCCCGTCACCCATCTTCAGATAGTGGTCGGAGCGGAAGAAGGCGTCGAAACCGAGGTCTTCGGTGGCCTTGGCGACGGTGAGGAGGGTGTCGTAGCTCGCGCCCTGCTGGGGCTCGGTGAAGATACGAAGGTCCATACACCTATCCTGCACGGCCCCCGCCCCGTCAGCCGCATCGGCACCGCCTGTCGCGGGCGTCCACCCTCGGGTGAATGTCGTCAACGGCGGGGCCGCCGGGCGGCGCGGGCCAGTGACCGGCCTGTGCGGTGATCGTTGGGTGGGGGGTGCCGGGCCGTCCGGCACCCGCGCCGGACGGTCGCCGTCGCCGCGCGTCGTTCGTGGCCCGCCGCCGACGGCGGGCCGGGGGGCCGAGGAGGCCGTCTTGACCGAAGAGTCCGTTCCACAGCAGGGTCGCCCCCCGTCCGGTCAGCCGAAGGGGCTGCTCCAGCAGATGGAGGAACTCATGGCGGCGTTGAACGCGGACCTTTCCGCACTGGACGCGGACCTGCAGCGACCCGCGAGGGAAGCGGCCGACCTCGGCCGAGAGGCACGTCCGAGGCCCTAGGGCTGCCGGGCGAGGTGAGCTGGGCCGTGCGTTCGTCCGCGGGCCGGTGGGGGCTGTTCGCGCAGTTCCCCGCGCCCCTGAAGGGGGCGGTCACCCCGGTGCTTTTAGGGGCGCGGGGAACTGCGCGACCAGCCACGACGGCGCCGCAGACGGCAGACCACACAGGGCGGCTCTTCGAGCGGAACGCTCACCCGTCGCGGACCTCCTCCCGGGCCGCCAGCTTGCGGAGCATCTCCAGGACCCGGTCCCTGGACTCGTCGGCCGCGTCGATGGCCTCCATGCACTGCCAGTACGTCGCCTCGTCGGCCGCGGCGCTGGCCATGCCGACCAGGGCGATGCCGGCCTCGGCGAGAAGGCCGCCGAGGCTCAGCAAAGTCAGGCGGGCGTCGTCCAGTTCGGTGAGCTGGGCGGCGCGCAGGGTGCCGGGGTCCAGGTCGGGGGTGCCCAGCACGCCGCAGCCCCGGCCCGCCAGCTCGGTCAGGCCGAGGGCCTCGCCGCGCAGTTCGGGCGGGCCGGAGACGGCCAGCCGGCTGCCGATCGCCTGGGCCAGGGCCTGGGCCTGCCACACCTCGGTCATCAACTCCGGAACGCCCGCGCCGTGCGCCAGCGCCCGTCTGCTCGCCACGATGAGCCGCATCGCGTCCATCCGTCGCCCCGTCCCCGTCGGTCCGAACTGCCTTGCCGCACTCAGTAGTTCACTACCCAGAGTGAGGGTTGCTGAGACGTGGAGCCAGGGGAAGACGGAAATCTGTGGACAACAATTCGGATTCGGGCGGGTTGCTGCTACTGAGCGTTAAACCGGAGTGCCGTGCTCCTCGTCGGCGCCCTCCCTGCGGCCCGTCAGAGGGGCGGGAACCGCTCCTCGTTGCGGTCGATCTTCGCGGCCAGCGCGGCCAGCGGGTCGACGTCCAGGACGTCGCAGAGCTGGAGGAGATAGGCGAGGACGTCGGCGACCTCGTCCGCGACCCGGTGGGCGGTGCCGGGATCGGCCATCACCCGGGACGACTCCTCCGGGGTCAACCACTGGAAGATCTCGACCAGTTCGGAGGCCTCCACGCTGAGGGCGGAGGCCAGGTTCTTGGGGTTGTGGTACTGCCGCCAGTCGCGGGCGGCGGCGAACTCGGCCAGCCGGCGCTGGAGTCCCGCCACGTCGAGGGGTTCGTCGGTCACGCCTCCAGGTGTACCACTGTGATCGCCCCGGCCCCCTCGGCCCATGACGCGTCGCTCACCGCGCCGACCAGCCGGATGTGGCCGCGCTCGCCCATCAGGACGGCCGTACGCAGGAGTTCGGCGCGCTGGCCCGGGTCGAGGGCGCGGTCGAAGCCGTCGGCGAGGACGGTGAGGCCGCGCATGGCGTCGGGCACCTCGCCGGGGGCGTCGACCGCGAGGACGCCGGGGCCGGTGAAGAGGACCAGGGCGAGGGCGAGGTAGCGCAGTTCGCCGTCGCCGAGCCGCTCCAGTTCCGTGCGCCGGCCGTCGCCGCGGTCGAGGAGGGCCCGTACCGTGCCGTCGCCGAGCGGTTCGGCGAGCAGGTCGGCGACGGGGCCCGCACAGCCGGTGCGCACCGCGTCGACGAGCAGGCCGTGCCGGCGGCCGCATTCGGCGCGGGTGCGCCACAGGACGTCGGCCAGGTTGTCGCAGCCGCGCAGCAGCCGGCCGGAGCCGGTGCGGACGGGGGCGCGCATGCCGTCGGGCCGCGGGTCGCAGGGGAACACCGACCGCAGGGCGACGACCATCTGCTCGGCGGCGGCGAGGACCTGCCGCTGCCCGTCCGTCTTCCCGGCGACGCGCAGCGGCAGCAGGGCGGTGCCGAGGCGGTCGTCGGGGAGCGGCGCCCGGGTCACCGGCGCGGAGCCCGCGGTGTGCCAGGCGGCCTGCACGGCGGGGCGGCTCGGGTCGCGCAGCGCGGTCTCCAGGAGCACGAGGCCGCCCGCGGTCAGCCGTTCGCCGACGACGCGCAGTTCGGGCTCGGCCTGGACGGCGAGGTCGAGCCGTACCGGTCCCTCGGCGCCGTCGGCCGTGCAGCCGATGCGGAACCCCCGGCGCCGCTGCGCGTCGGGCCGGGCCTGCTCCGGCACCAGCGCGCCCGGGTCGGGGAACACCTCCGCGAGCACGGCCCCGCCCCCGAGGCGGGCGAGCGCCTCGTAGGCCGCGAGCGCCGTGCTCTTCCCGCTCCCGCTGGGCCCGGTGAACAGGGTGACCTGCCCGACCGGAAAGGTCGCGCCACGGTGCCGGGCGAAGGCGGCGAGCCGAAGCTCGGTGACGCGGGGGCGGGGGTCACGACGGGGGGTGGGGGCGGGCGCCGGGCCGGGAGCAGACGCCCTGCGGGGAGCGGGTGCGGTGGCCGGTGGTGTCTCCCGGCGGCCCGAGCGGGCGCGCGGGACGGTCTCCGACGGCGCGGCGGGCGCGCCGGAGCGGGCCGGGCGGGTCCGCTCGGGAGCCGAACCGGCGGACCCCGTCGGCACGTTCGGCACGTTCGGCGCGTTCGGCGCCACCGCCGCCGCCGACACCACCGCTGACACCGGCACCTCCGACGCCACGCCGTCTTCGGGCGGCGGTGTCAGTGGCAGCGACGGCGGCGGGGCCGACGTGTCACCCGAAGCGGAGCGGGCGGACGGAGAAGAGGAAGGGCGGGACGCGGACGAGGCGGGGGGCACGGCCATATGCGGACCGTAGGCCTCCGGCCGACCGGCGAACCGTTCCGCCCGCGCACCCTTCCTTCGATCGGGGGATGCCCGGCCGTGCCACGGAACACGGGAACACAGGATCACGGGATCACGGAATCACGGATCGGTCCGGACTCCCCGCCGTACCGGCCGTCAGCTCCCGGAGGCCCCCGCGCCCTGCATCAGCCCGCCGACCTCCGTGCCGGGCGGGGTGAGGAGGAAGACGTTGCGGTCGACCCGGTGCATTCCGCTGGCCAGGCCGAAGACCACGCCCGTGCTGAAGTCGAGGACGCGCTTGGCGACCTCCGTCTCGGCGCCGGTGAGGTCGAGCAGGACCGGTATCCCGGCCATCAGCGTCTCGGCGACGTCGCGGGCGTCGGCGAAGACGTTGACCCGCAGGACGACGAAACGGCGGCGCGTCTCCGTCTCCGCGTCCGGCAGCGCCCGATGGCCCACCGCCGACGGCCAGGCGTCGCGGCCCCGCAGCGGCACCACCTGGGCGAGCCCCTCCCACTGTTCATCGGTGACGTCGTAACGGCTCACCGGCTCCCCCCGACCTGACTCGCACTCGATGCCTGCACCAGCCAATTCTTACGCCAAGTCACCCGTTCGGCCCAACAGCGACACGAGGCGCGAGCGTTTCCTGGTGGCCTTGTACGAATGAAGGGTTCTTGTCACTATTCAGGCGATTGCCGCGCATTGGGGGCTTCTTACCGCCCTCACACCGGACTCTTCTCCTCCTGTGGCGCCCCGCTCACCGCCCGCGATTACCGTCCGGTGCGTGCACTTGGCAGAAACACAACAGGTGACACCCGACCGGCGGACACAGTCGGCGGTGTCCGCCGCTCCGGGCGACGCCGGAGCCCCCGCCCCCTGGCACCGGGTCCTGACCCTCCTCGCCGACATCGGTCTGTTCATCGGCACCCGCTCGGTGTGGACGCAGGCGGTGACCCACCACCAGGTCCTGGCGGCCCTGATCTCCCTCTGCTACGTCTCGATCCTCATGACCGGCGTGCTGACGCTGACCGTCCGCAGCACCCGGTCGCTGGCCCGCCTCGACCTGGTGGTCCTGGTCACGGCGGTGGTGCTGGCACTGTGCACCTGGGTGCTGAACCACAACGGCGGCGACGAGGGCGTCCTCACCACCCAGGCGGCCAGGGAGCTCCTAGCCGGCCACCCGGTGTACGGACAGCCCTGGCCCTGGCTGTTCGGCGGCAAGGGCGTCGCCCTCACGCCGACGATAGGCGGCAGCTACGACTACACCTACGGCTATCCCCCGCTGGCCCCGCTGCTGACCGTCCCGTTCCTCTGGCTCGGCCACCACGGCGCCCCCGCGACGGCGGTGTGCGCGGGCGCCCTGATCACCGGCACGGTCGTGCTGTGGCGGATGCTCCCGGTGCCGTGGCGTTCGGCGGCGACCCTGTCCTGCCTGGGCTTCGGCTTCCTCGCCACGTACTCCCGGGTCGGCTACCCGGCGGTGATCGCCCTGGCGCTGCTGATGCCGGTGGTGGTGCGCTGGCCGCGGATCGGTCAGGGCGGGCGGCTGGGATGGGCCGGGATCGCGCGGGCCGCGTGCCTCGGGGCCGCGTGCGCGGCGCAGCAACTGCCGTGGTTCGTCACGCCGTTCCTGCTGGCCGGCATCTACGCGGTGCGGCGCGGGGAACTCGGCGGCCGGGCCGCCGCGCTGGTGGTCCTGCGGTTCGCCGGGGCGGCCGTCACGGTGTGGCTGCTGATCAACACGTACTTCATCGTGTCCGAGCCCGGCCGCTGGCTGGGCGGGATCGCGCTGCCGCTCACCCAGGGTGCCGTGGTGCACGGCCAGGGCCTGGTGGACATCACGCTCTACTACACGAACGGCAGCGACCGCATCGACTGGTACTCGCACGCGAGCATGCTCCTCGCGGCGGCCCTGCTGGCCCTGTTCGTGCTCTTCGTGCGCCGGCTCGGGCCGGCCGCGACCGTGCTGCCGTGGCTCGCCTTCTTCCTGGCGACCCGTTCCCAGGACGGCTACTACCTGCTGATGACCCCGCTGTGGCTGGCGGCGGCGGTCACCGCACCGCTGTCCGAGTTCGAGCACGCCTGGCAGCCGCGTCCGGCCCTGCTGACCGGCCCCCGCCGCCGCCCCGCCCTGGCCGTGACGGTCGCCCTGCTGCTCACCCCGGCGCTGGTGAGCGCGGCGCTCGCGGTGTCCGGCCGGCCGCCGCTGCGGATGGAGATCACCGCGCTGCGCCGGGCCGCGCACCAGGCCTCGGTGGTCAGGGCGATGACGCTGAAGGTGGTCAACACGGGGAGCGTGCCGCTCACCCCGCACTACACGCTCACCACCGGCCAGGGCATGAGCAAGTACTGGCTGCTGGTGCGGGGTCCTGCGACGATCCCCGGGCACAGCACGGCGAGTGTCGAACTCAGGCCGTCGAACGGCAGGTTCGGCATCCCCGTCAAACCGAGCACCCGGATCCGGCTGCGTGCGTTCACCGCGGATCCGCAGACACTGTCCAGCCAGGACGTCAGGCTCAGCCGGACGGTCCGCTGAACGTTCCGGTCGCCAGTCGGCTGCGGCGCCGTCGTGGCTGATGGCGCAGTTCCTCCCCCAACCTTCGGCCGGGGGGACCCCCAGCGCCCCTTACGGGGGGCTTCAGGCCGCCGTGCGGGTGAAGCGGAGGGTGGCGGTGACCGTGGTCGGGCCGCCCATCATGCCCATCTGGTTGAAGGTGATGCCGAACTCCTCGCGCACCACCTGGAACTCGGCCTCCAGCGTGAGCGCGTCGTCGTCCGCCGAGACCAGCTTCGCGGTGGCCTTCTGTGGCCTGCTGATGCCCCGGACGGTCAGCTGACCGTCGACCTGCACCTCGTCACCGGTGTGCCGGGCGCTGCGCACCGCGAAGGTGATCTCCGGGTGGTTGTCGGCGTCGAAGAAGTCGGCCGAGCGCAGGTGGTCGTCGCGCTTCTTGTTCTTGGTGTCCAGCGAGGTCGCGTCGATCGACAGGGTGCCGCTGGCGGTGCCGTCGGCGGCCACCTCGCCCCGGCCGCCGACGCCCGCGAAGGTGCCCTTGACGGCGACCAGGCCCCAGAAGGTCTTGTGCCGGACGGCGACGGTGGAGGCGGTCGGGTCGAGCTGCCAGAGGCCGGTTTCCACGGTGACGGTCATGGCCGTACTCCGATCCATTGATGGTTCAAATTTGGATGACTGCGATGTGCCTGCACGTTAGCCCACTATCCAAATTTGGACAACAGGTAGACTCGATGCCATGGCCGCCGACCAGGAACACCCCGCAGAGCTGCCCGAATGTCCGTCCCACGCGGGCGGCGGGCTGCTCCCGGCCGAGCTGCGCGCCTGGATGTTGCTGCTGGCCGCGACGGGTGCGGTGGAGCAGCGGCTGCGGTCGGTCGTGAAGGAGACGCTGGACGTCTCGCACGACGAGTTCCTGATCCTGTGCCTGCTGGCCGAACTGCCTCGCGAGGGTCTGCGGATGACCCGGATCGCCGAACTCCTGGGCCGCCCCAAGACCCGCCTCACCTACCAGATCGCCTGCCTCCAGCACGCCGGTCTCGTCACCCGCAAGGCCGCCTGCGGCGACAAGCGGGGCATCGAGGTCGCCCTCACCGACAAGGCCCGCCGGCAGATCCAGGACGCCTCCGCCGCGCTCGCCGGGACGGTGGCACAGGCGGTCGGCCACGTCATCGGTCCGGAGCAGCGCGAGGCGCTGTGCGCGCTGATCCCGGAGCTCGCCGACGACACGCCCTGACCGCACGAATCAGGCCACTTCACCCCCGGGAGGCACAGGTCACAGCCACGGGGAGGGCAAGGTCACAGCCCTGCCACCCGTGCACTTTTGGCGCTCTGCCCTAGCATCCGAGCATGACGGTCCTGCCTGACGACGGGCTCTCACTGGCCGCCGAGTTCCCCGCCGCGACGCAAGAGCAGTGGCAACGCCTGGTCGAGGGTGTGCTGCGCAAGTCCGGCAGGGAAGTCTCGGGCGAGGCCGCCGAGGACGCCCTGTCCACGACGCTGGAGGACGGGCTGCGCACCCGTCCCCTGTACACCGCGCGCGACACCGCGCCCGACCCCGGTCTGCCCGGCTTCGCGCCGTACGTGCGCGGCGGCCGTCCGGAGGGCGGTACCGCGGGCGGCTGGGACGTACGGCAGCGGCACGCGGCGGCTCCCGACGGCGCGCTCCTCGCCGACCTGGAGAACGGCGTCACCTCGCTCTGGCTGCTCGTGGGCCGGGGCGGCATCCCGGTGCCCGGCCTCGCCCGCGCCCTCGACGGCGTCTACCTGGACCTCGCCCCGGTGGTCCTGGACGCCGGCCGGGACACCGAGGCGGCGGCGGCCGAGCTGTTCCGGCTGTACGACGAGAGGGGCGTCGCCCCCGAGGCGGTACGCGGCAACCTGGGCGCCGACCCACTGGGGTACGAGGCCCGCACCGGCACCGCCCTCCCCTTCGCCCCCGTCGCCGAGCTGGCGAAGCGCTGCGCCGCGGAGTTCCCCGGCCTGCGCGCGCTGACCGTGGACGCGCTGCCCTACCACGAGGCGGGCGGCTCGGCCGCGCAGGAGCTGGCTGCCTCGCTGGCCACCGGGGTGGCGTACCTGCGCGAGCTGACGGAGGCCGGGCTGGGCGTCGAACAGGCCCTGGCCCAGCTGGAGTTCCGGTACGCGGCCACCGCCGACCAGTTCCTGACGATCGCCAGGCTGCGCGCCGCGCGCCGGCTGTGGGCGCGGGTCGCCGAGGTCAGCGGGGCCACGGACGCGGGCGCACAGGTGCAGCACGCCGTCACCTCGCCGGTGATGATGAGCCGCCGTGACCCGTGGGTGAACATGCTCCGTACGACGGTCGCGACGCTGGCCGCCGGGGTGGGCGGCGCCGACTCCGTCACCGTCCTGCCGTTCGACCACGCGATCGGCCTGCCGGACGCGTTCGCCCGCCGGATCGCCCGCAACACCTCGACGATCCTCATCGAGGAGTCCCACCTGGCCCGGGTCGTCGACCCGGCGGGCGGCTCCTGGTACGTGGAGAAGCTCACCGACGAACTCGCCCACGCTGGCTGGGAGTTCTTCCGCAGCATCGAGCGGGACGGCGGCCAGGCGGCCGTACTCCGTTCCGGCCGGCTGCGCACCGACCTGGCGACCACCTGGGCCGAGCGCTCCAAGAAGCTCGCCAGGCGCCGCGAACCCGTCACCGGCGTCAGCGAGTTCCCGTTCCTCGCCGAGAAGCCGGTCGTGCGCGAGCCCGCCCCCGAGCCGCCGTCGGGCGGCCTCCCCCGGGTCCGCCGCGACGAGGCCTACGAGGAGCTGCGCGCCCGCTCGGACGCCCACCTCGCGGCGACCGGCAGCCGCCCCCGGATCTACCTGGCGACGCTCGGCCCGGCCGCCGCGTACACCGCCCGGGCCGGCTTCGCCGCCAACCTCTTCCAGGCCGGCGGCATCGAACCCGTCACCGAGGGCACCTTCGAGGAGAGCGGTGCCGCCGAGGCGGTGCTCTGCTCCAGCGACGCGCTCTACGCCGAACAGGCCGCACAGCAGGCCGAGTCGCTGAAGGCGGCCGGTGCCCGGCATGTGGTGCTGGCCGGCCGGGGCGAGTACACCGGCATCGACTCGTACGTCTTCGCGGGCTGCGACGCCGTGGCCGTGCTGTCCGAGACCCTCGACCGCATGGGAGTGTCCTGATGGGAATCCCCGACTTCTCCGGCATCGAGCTGGGGACCCCCGTCACCGACGGCAGCCCCGAGGAGTGGCGGGCGGCCGGCGGTGACCTGCCGCTGTGGGAGACCCCGGAGGGCATCGGGGTCAAGCCGCTCTACACCGGCCGCGACCTGGAGGGCCTGGACTTCCTCGGGACCTACCCGGGCATCGCGCCGTACCTGCGCGGCCCGTACCCGACGATGTACGTCAACCAGCCCTGGACCATCCGCCAGTACGCGGGCTTCTCCACCGCCGAGGAGTCCAACGCGTTCTACCGGCGCAACCTGGCGGCCGGCCAGAAGGGCCTGTCGGTCGCCTTCGACCTGCCCACGCACCGGGGTTACGACAGCGACCACCCGCGGGTGACCGGTGACGTCGGCATGGCGGGCGTGGCCATCGACTCGATCTACGACATGCGCCAGCTCTTCGACGGCATCCCGCTGGACCGGATGACCGTCTCGATGACGATGAACGGCGCGGTGCTCCCCGTGCTCGCCCTCTACATCGTGGCGGCGGAGGAACAGGGCGTACCGCCCGAGAAGCTGGCCGGGACCATCCAGAACGACATCCTCAAGGAGTTCATGGTCCGCAACACCTACATCTATCCGCCGAAGCCGTCGATGCGGATCATCTCCGACATCTTCGCGTACACCTCGCAGCGGATGCCCCGCTACAACTCGATCTCGATCTCCGGATACCACATCCAGGAGGCGGGCGCGACGGCCGATCTGGAGCTGGCGTACACGCTCGCGGACGGCGTCGAGTACATCCGGGCGGGACGCGAGGCCGGCCTGGACGTGGACGCGTTCGCGCCCCGGCTCTCCTTCTTCTGGGCGATCGGCATGAACTTCTTCATGGAGATCGCCAAGCTGCGCGCGGCCCGGCTGCTGTGGGCCAAGCTGGTCTCGCAGTTCGAGCCGCAGAACACCAAGTCCCTTTCCCTGCGCACCCATTCGCAGACCTCGGGCTGGTCGCTGACCGCGCAGGACGTCTTCAACAACGTCACGCGTACGGCCGTGGAGGCGATGGCCGCGACCCAGGGCCACACCCAGTCGCTGCACACCAACGCCCTGGACGAGGCCCTCGCGCTGCCGACGGACTTCTCGGCGCGGATCGCCCGCAACACCCAGCTGCTCATCCAGCAGGAGTCGGGGACGACGAGGGTCATCGACCCGTGGGGCGGCAGCGCCTACGTGGAGCGGCTGACGTACGACCTCGCCCGCAAGGCCTGGGCGCACATCCAGGAGGTCGAGGCGGCGGGCGGCATGGCCAAGGCGATCGACGCCGGCATTCCCAAGCTGCGCATCGAGGAGGCGGCGGCCCGCACCCAGGCCCGGATCGACTCGGGGCGGCAGCCGGTGATCGGCGTCAACAAGTACCGGGTGGACAGCGACGAGCAGATCGACGTCCTCAAGGTCGACAACTCCTCGGTGCGTGCCCAGCAGATCGAGAAGCTGCGGCGGCTGCGCGCGGAGCGGGACGAGACGGTGTGCCGGGACGCGCTGGACGCGCTGACCCGGGCGGCGGACGGCGACGGCAACCTGCTGGAGCTGGCGGTGCACGCGGCCCGCGCCAAGGCCACCGTCGGCGAGATCTCGGACGCCCTGGAGAAGGTGTACGGCCGGCACGCGAGCCAGATCCGTACGATCTCCGGTGTGTACCGCAACGAAGCAGGCGAGTCCCCGGACGTGGACCGCACCCGGGCCCTGGTCGACGCGTTCGACGAGGCCGAGGGGCGCCGCCCGCGCATCCTGGTCGCCAAGATGGGCCAGGACGGTCACGACCGCGGCCAGAAGGTGATCGCGACCGCCTTCGCCGACCTCGGCTTCGACGTCGACGTCGGCCCGCTCTTCCAGACCCCGGAGGAGGTCGCCCGCCAGGCGGTGGAGGCGGACGTCCACGTGGTCGGCGTGTCCTCGCTGGCGGCCGGTCACCTCACCCTCGTACCGGCGCTGCGCGAGCAGCTCGCCGAGGAGGGCCGGGCGGACATCATGATCGTGGTCGGCGGTGTCATCCCGCCGCAGGACGTGCCGACCCTCCTGGAGATGGGCGCCACGGCCGTGTTCCCGCCCGGGACGGTGATCCCCGACGCCGCCTACGACCTGGTGAAGCGGCTGTCGGCGGAACTCGGGCACGACCTGTGATCGATGTCGACGCCTATGTGAAGGGTGTGCTCGACGGGAAGCGCGCGGTGATCGCCCGCGCCATCACCCTCGTCGAGTCCACCCGGCCACAGCACCGGGTGCTGGCGCAGGAGTTGCTCACCGAGCTGCTCCCGCACAGCGGCCGGGCCCGGCGGATCGGCATCAGCGGGGTGCCGGGCGTGGGCAAGTCGACGTTCATCGACGCGTTCGGCACGCTGCTGACGGGGCTGGGGTACCGGGTCGCGGTCCTGGCCGTGGACCCGTCGTCGACGCGGACGGGCGGCTCGATCCTGGGCGACAAGACGCGGATGGAGCGGCTGGCGGTCGACCCCGCCGCCTTCGTCCGGCCCTCCCCCAGCGCCGGCACCCTCGGCGGGGTCGCGAAGGCGACCCGGGAGTCGATGGTGGTCATGGAGGCCGCCGGGTACGACGTGATCCTGGTCGAGACGGTCGGCGTCGGCCAGTCGGAGACCGCGGTCGCCGACATGGTCGACTCCTTCCTGCTGCTCAGCCTCGCCCGTACCGGCGACCAGCTCCAGGGCATCAAGAAGGGCGTCCTGGAGCTGGCCGACGTGATCGCCGTCAACAAGGCGGACGGCCCGCACGAGCGCGACGCCCGTTCCGCCGCACGCGAACTGGCGGGCGCGCTGCGCCTGATGCACGGCAACAACGCCTTCTGGACTCCCCCGGTGCTGAGTTGCAGCGCCCGCGAGTCGACGGGGCTGGATGTCGTCTGGGAGCGCCTGGAGCAGCACCGGGTGCTGCTCGACTCCACCGGGCGGCTCGCGGAGAAGCGGCGTGACCAGCAGGTGGGGTGGACCTGGTCGATGGTCCGGGACGAGCTGCTCGGCCGGCTCTCCGCCCACCCCGCGGTGCGCGCGACCGCCCCCGGCCTCGAACAGGAGGTCAGGGACGGCACGTTGACGGCGACACTGGCCGCCGAGCGCATCCTGAAGGCGTTCGGGGAGCCGGCCGAGGGTCCTCCTCAGGCCAGCTGATCCCGGAGCGCCTCGCGGGCCCTGGCGACCCGGGAGCGGACCGTGCCGACGGGACAGTCGCTGACCTCGGCGGCCTCCGCGTACGGCAGCCCGACGAGCTGGGTGAGGACGAACGCCTCCCGCCGCTCCTCGGGCAGCGCCTCCAGGAGGTCGAGCAGCGCGACGCCGTCGTCGAACCCGGGCAGCCCGTGCGGCTGGGCCCGCTCGACGGCCTGCTGCCAGTCGGGGACGTCCGCCGGGCGGGGCCTGGCGGCGGCGTACCGGTGGCTGTCCACGACGGCCCGGCGGGCGATCGACAGCAGCCAGGAGCGGGCCGAGCCATGGCCTTCGAACCGGTGCAGGCTGCCCAGCGCGCGCAGGAACGTGTCCTGCGCGAGGTCGTCGACGGCCTGCGGGTCGGCGCAGAGATGGGCGACGTACCGGAGGACGTCGCGGTGCAGAGCCCGTACGAACGCGTCCACGGCGGCCGTGTCGCCGGACCGGGCGGCGAGCGCCCAGGCCGTGATCGACGCGTCACGCTTCTCGGCCGCGTCAGGGCGTGCGGGCAGGACAGAAGTGATCACTCGGTGTCCTCGGTGTCCTCGGTGACGAAGATGAAAGGGGAGACGGCCCGGTGGCGCTCGCGGTGCTCGATCGGGCGTACGGCCGCCGTGTTCGTCCGGGGCGCGCAGGGGCGGCCCCGGAACACCAGCTGTCGTCAGGCGACAGCCGTCCGCACCGGCGGACCCCGGGAAGTGATCGCGTGGACGAGGAGGAGCAGCCGCGGTGCCCGGTCCGAACGGCGGCGGCGCGGCCGGAGCCGCGGGCGCTCGGGGGTGACCGGCAGGGCGAGCAGCAGCCGGAGCGGCGCGACGAGCCGGCCGGCGACGGCCCGGACGATGCGGAACGCCGCGCGTTCGCCGTGGCCGAGCCAGAGGCCGCACAGCAGCGCGGCGAGGAGGTGGGCGGCGAACATGCCGGTCGAGGCGGTACCGCCGGTGCCGAAGCCCAGGTATTCGACGGGGTCGGTGTGGGCGGGGGCCATGTGCATCGACCCCATGTGTGCCGATCCCATGTGCATGGCGGCCATGTCCATGGGCGGTGCGGTATGGGTGGACCACACCTGGGCCGCGGAGAAGCCGGAGTGCAGGGCCGTCTGGGCGCCGACCGCGGCGGACACGACCAGCGTCATCCCGCGTTCGCGGCCGGACAGGGTCCAGCCGAGGGCGCCGGTGAGTGCCAGGGCGGTGGCCAGGGCCCAGGCGGGCACCCGGCTCCCGGACATCAGGACGTGGCCGAGGGCGGCGAGCAGCACGCAGACGGCCGCGAACACCGCGGACCGTATCGTGCGTGCACACCACCCTGCCGTCATGGCGCATCATCCTCGCATCCGGACCAGCCGCGTCGGGGAGTGGTACGGCGATCCACAGGCGGTTCGCTCAACTCACAGGTGGTGTGGGGTGGTTCACAGCGGCCGCCCGTCGGGTGCGACCCGGTGGGGGCTGGTCGCGCAGTTCCCCGCGCCCCTGAAAGACAAAAACCCAGCCGCGGGCAGGCGTGCCGCAGGGCGGCACGGGTGGGCGCGGCGGCACCCGGCGAGCGCCGGTGAGTGTCCCCCCCCCCGGCAGCAACCCGGCTCAGCCCTTCAGCCAGGGCCCCTCGGGCACGCCCGTCCGTACCCTCGCCCCCGTCATGTCGACGACGATCGTGCGGTCGTCGTCCAGGTCCTCCCTGACCCGGCGCAGCCGCCCGGCCCCGTCGATCCAGTACCGCAGCGCTACGTCACCGGCCGAGAAGACGTCGTACCGGCGGCCGTCGATCCGGTCCGTTCCCACGTGGCGGCGGCCGGACCGGGCGATCCGGCGGGCGTCGTCCGGGCGGGCGGCGGCCAGGGACAGGGTCAGCCGCAGCGCCGTGTCCAGCGAAGCGGGCCCGTAGCGGCGGCGGATCCACGCCGTCGGCTTCAGCCGGGCGGCGTCCCGGACCGCCTCCGCCGTCGACGCCGGTCTCGCCAGCGGGCCCGCGCTGCCGTCGGCCCTGGGCCGGGCGACCTCCAGCCCGGCGCCGTCCCACGCCAGCAGCCCCCGCTCCGCCGCGTCCCCGGTGTCGAACCAGCCGACCGCCCGGTGCCGGTGCTCGTCGACCACCGCGCGGACCACGGCCGTACCGCCGGGCAGCGGAGCCCGTACCGTCACCTCGGCAGGGCTGTCCCGGTACGCGCGCAGCGGGGTGAGGGCCAGGCGCCGGGCCTCGTCCGCCGAGAGCGGGCGGGGAGCATCGCCGCCGGCGAGGAGGAACGGCAGGGTCGCGCACGTTCCCGTGGCGGCGGCGAGAGCCGCCCAGGTCCAGGGGGATCGCATCCGTGCTCGTACCCGCGCCGGTTTCATCCGCATGGCAACGTACCTACACGCGGACGGGCCGCGCCCGGTGGGCACCGGTGCGCGGCCCGCTCGGCATCACCCTTGCGGGGTGCGCCGTTTACTCCGTACCGAGGCTCCGGACGGCCTCGCGGATCAGGTCCGCGACCTTCTCGGGGTGGGCGAGCATGACCAGGTGGGAGGAGTCGACCTCGACCGTGGTCATGCCGGCGCGCCGGTAGCCGTAGCGCTCGACGTCGGGGTTGATGGTGCGGTCCGAGGACGACACCAGACCCCAGGACGGCTTGGTCTTCCAGGCCGCGGCCGGGGCCGCCTCGGCGAAGGCCGCGCCGGCCAGCGGGCGCTGGGAGACGGCGAGCACCCGGGCGAGGTCCGGGTCCACGTCGGCCGCGAAGATCGCGGGGAACCGGTCGGCGTCGACGGTGACGTCGGTGCCGGGCTCGTCCGAGCCCTCGACCGGGAACGGCGTGTACACCAGGGCCGAGGCGAGCTCGGAGTCCGGGAACCTGCCCTGCAGCTCGCCGAGGCTCTCGCCCTCCTCCAGGGCGTAGCCGGCCAGGTAGACCAGGGCCCGCACGTTGTCCTCGGCGCCCGCGACGGTGATGACGGCACCGCCGTAGGAGTGGCCCACCAGGACGACGGGGCCGGGAATCGCCCGGACCACCGAGGCGATGTAGGCGGAGTCGCCGGTCAGGCTGCGGTTGGGCACGGCCGGGACGAGCACCTTCAGGCCGTCGGCCAGCAGTTCGGGGACGACCCGGGCGAAGCTGGACGCGTCGGCGAAGGCACCGTGCACCAGGACGACGGTGGGTGTGGAGTCGGTCATGGGGGTTCCTTGTCGGCGGTGGACGGTGGGCCCGCTCAGCGCGGGTCGACGCCGATGTCGGTGTCGACGTCGTAGGCGGCTGCCGCATGGTCGGGGGCGGGGTGCGCGATGTCGGCGCCCAGGTCGAAGGCCGCCGACCCGACGGCCTCCTCCAGCTCCGCTTCCTCGCGCTCCGCCCTGGCCCGGCGGTGGTGCTCGGTGAGCTGGTCCCTGAGATGGCTCAGGCGCGGGTGGCCGTCGTGGGCCGATGCCTCGGACGACGGGTCCGAGGGCGATTGCGACGACGGTTCCGCCTGCTCGTTCGTGGTCACGCCCGCCCCCCGGTCAGACGGTGTGCAGGGCGGTGTGGAGGGTGTGCACGGCCAGGGAGATCGCGGCCTCGGCGGCGTGGGTCTCGCGCAGGGTGTTGAGCATCACGAAGTCGTGGATGATGCCCTGGAAGCGGACGGCGGTGACGGGCACCCCGGCCTCGCGGAGCTTGTTGGCGTAGGCCTCGCCCTCGTCGCGCAGGACGTCCGCCTCGGCGACGACGACCAGGGCCGGCGGCAGGTCCTTGAGCTGCTCGACGGTGGCGCGCAGCGGGCTGGCGGTGATCTGGGCGCGCTCGGCCTCGTCGGTCGTGTACTGGTCCCAGAACCAGAACATGCCGTCGCGGCGCAGGAAGTAGCCCTCGGCGAACTGGTGGTAGGACGCGGTGTCGAAGCTCGCGTCGGTGACCGGGTAGAACAGCACCTGCTGGACCAGCGGGACGCCCCCGCGCTCCTTGGCCATCAGGGTCAGCGCGATCGTCATGTTGCCGCCGACCGAGTCACCGGCCACCGCGATCCGGGTGGCGTCCAGGTCCTTGGTCGCGCCCTGCTCCACGACCCACTTCGCCACGGTCCAGTTCTGCTCGATGGCGACCGGGTAGCGGACCTCGGGCGAGCGGTCGTACTCGGGGAAGACGACGGCCGCGCGGGCGCCGACGGCGAGCTCGCGGACCAGGCGGTCGTGGGTGTGGGCGTTGCCGAAGACCCAGCCGGCGCCGTGGATGTAGATGATGACGGGCAGGGTGCCGACGTGGCCGGCGGGCTTGACGATCCGCGCGCGGACGCTGCCGGTGGGGCCGCCGGGGACGGTGATCCACTCCTCGTCGACCTCGGGCTTGGCGATCGCGCCGGACTGCACCTCGTCGACGGCCTTGCGGCCCTCCTCCGGGGCGAGGTCGAAGAGGAAGGGCGGGTTGGCGGTGGCCTCGACGAAGGCCTGGGCGGCGGGCTCGAGCACCGGCGTGACGGGCGTGGGGGCTTCGGACATGCGACTCTCCTGGGATTGCGTGCGGTACACCGGGCGATCCGGCGCCGCCGCGATTCACCGTAGGAGCGCCGTGCGCCCGGCAGTTGCCCCCGAGCGCACGCCCACCGTCCCGGCAGCGCACGCGCGGGACGGGGCACGTGTCCCTGGTGGACCTTCGCCAGGTACCTGCACACGGGTGGCGGCGATCTCGGCGGCGTTCCCGACGGCGGTCTCCTGCCGAGATGACTGACATCCCGAACCATCGCCCCGCGCAGGGAAGCATGGCGGGCGGCGGAGCGCTGGTGAGTGACATGAGCAACGCCTCCTGTGAGGAAGGTCCCGTGTCCCAGACACCGTCGTCCGACATACGCTCCCCGCGCCGGGAGGCCGCCGAGGCCGCCCACGGGGTGCCCGGCTGGCTGATCGCGCTGTTCGCCGTCGCCTCCGGCATGACGGTCGCCAACCTGTACTACGCCCAGCCCCTGCTGTCCGAGCTGCGCGGCGTCTTCCACGTCAGCGAGGCCACCGCGGGTCTGCTGATCACGCTCACCCAGGTCGGCTACGTGATCGGCATGATCTTCCTGGTGCCGCTCGGCGACCGGCTGGAGAAGCGGAGCCTGATCACCGCGCTGCTGACGGTCACCACGCTCGCCCTGGTGGCGGCCGGTCTCGCGACCGGGTTCCCGATGCTGCTGATCGCCTCGCTGATCAGCGGGGCCACGTCCGTGGTGGCGCAGATCCTCGTCCCGTTCGCCGCGAGCCTGGCGCCCGACCACGCCCGCGGCCGGGTGGTGGGCCGGGTGATGAGCGGCCTGCTCACCGGCATCCTGCTGTCCCGCACGCTCAGCAGCCTGGTCTCCAGCGTGGCCGGCTGGCGGGTCGTCTACCTCGGCTCGGCCGTTCTGATGGCCCTGCTGGGGGTGGCCCTGCGGCTGGCCCTCCCCAAGCACGCGCCCACCACCTACGTGCCGTACCACCGGGTGCTGCGTTCCACCGCGGCGCTGGTGCGCACACACCCGGCGCTGGTGCGCAGGGGCCTCTACCAGGCGGCGATGTTCGGTGCCTTCAGCGCCTTCTGGACGACCGTCTCGTACGTGCTGACCGGCCCGCGCTTCCACTACTCGGCCGTCGGGGTCGGGGTGTTCGCCCTGGTGGGCGCCGCCGGTGCGGCCGTCGCCCCGTTCGCCGGGCACTGGGCGGACCGCGGGCTGACCCGCCGGATGACCGGTGCCGCGTTCGGCCTCGCCGCGCTGGCCTTCGCGGCGGCGGGGTTCGGACAGCACAGCGTCCTGCTGATCGGGCTCGCGGCCGTCCTCCTCGACATGGCCGTGCAGACCAGCCTGATCCTCGGCCAGCACACCGTCTACCAACTCGATCCGCTCGCCCGGGCCCGGCTGAACAGCGCCTTCATCGCGATCTTCTTCATCGGCGGCGCGCTCGGCTCCCAGCTCGGCTCGATCGCCTACCGGTCCGGCGGCTGGAGCGCGGTCAGTCTCTTCGGGGCCGCCCTGCCGGTGCTGGGCCTGCTGTACTGGCTCACCGAGCTCCGGAGCGGCGCGAAGCGCACGGCGTAGGGCGCCGGGGCCGCCCCCGTCGCAGGGCGGAGGGCCGGCCCACCCGGTCGACACTCCCCCTGGTCCGCGCCGGGGAGCGGCGGGCGCCTGCCTAGGATGCGGCGGAGATCCTCGCCGTACCGAGGCGGGCGCCGTGCCACCGGGAGCAGACCATGGACCTGCGGCAGATGGAAGTCGTGGTCGCCGTGGCGGACGCGGGCGGGTTCACGGCGGCAGCGCGACGGCTGCACGTGGTCCAGTCCGCCGTCTCCGGCACGGTCCGCGCCCTGGAACGCGAGCTGGGCACGCCGCTGTTCACCCGGACCACGCACCGGGTCGGGCTCACCCCGGCCGGCGAGGCGTTCGTCCCGGCGGCCCGGCAGGCCCTGCGCGCCGCCGAACTGGCCCGCGAGGCGGTCGACGCGGCGAAGGGCGAGCTGCGCGGCCGGGTGACGGTCGGCACCATGCAGGGGGTCTGGGCGAACCTGCACCACGCGCTGGCCGCGCTGCGGGCGGAACATCCGCGGGTGCTGGTCCGGTTGCGTCAGGCGGCGGTCACCGACATCCGGCAGGCGCTGCGCGAGGGCACGGTGGACCTGGCGGTGGTGGCGCTGGACCGCCAGCAGCAGCGCGGTCTGGTGACCAGGCTGCTGGCCCGCGAGGAGATGGTCCTGGTGGCGTCGCCCCGCCGGAGCCTCACCACGAACGGCGCCACGAAAGGCGGCACGGGCACGGTCGACCTGGCCGACGTCGCCGAGCTGCCGCAGGTGGAGTTCACCCCGGGCTGGGCGATCCGGGACGCGGCCGACCGCGCGTTCCGGGCGGCCGGCGTCGAACGCGCCACGACCTTCGAGGTCAACGACATCGTGGCCGCGTCCGAACTGGTCCGGGCCGACCTCGGCGTCTGCATCATGCCGCCGACCATCGCCGACCGCTTCCCGGACCTGACGCCCTACCGGTTCGCCCGGCACGCGCCGAGCTGGAAGGTGATGGTGGTACGGCCGCCGGGAGAACCCCCGGCGGCCGTCGCGGCACTGCTGCGCCACATCACCTGACACGGACCGGACCAGGACTCCGGCCCGTCCCGTCAGAATTCCTCGGACTCCGGGATCACGTGCATCGCGGCCTCCTCCGCCGACGCCCCGGCGCCGTCCAGGCCCCGGTCGGAGGCGAACAGGTCGGAGTCGGTGACCTCGTGCGCGCCCTCGTCGGGGGCGAGGAGCCGTCCGGCGCGGTCGTCGCCGACCTCGTCGTCGAGGAGTTCGCCGTCCGTGTCCCAGGCGTCGCCGAGGTCGTCGCCCTCCGGGACGCCGACGTCCGGCACCTCCTCGGCGAGGCGCTCGTCCAGGGTCTCCCCGCGCTGCCCCTCCGCCGCCGTCACCCCCGTGTGCTCCACGCCCCAGGGCCGCTCCGGCGGCGAGTAGCCCTCGTCCAGGGCCTCTTCGCCGGCCCGGTAGTCCAGGGTGTCCGAGGCGTCCAGCAGACCGGCGTCGTCCTGCACCTCCGAACCGTCCGGCTGGTAGACCTCGTCACCCATCGCCTCGTCGGTCATGCGCGCTCCATCGTCACTCGGGCCGTCAGTTCGATCCGGCCGTCAACCGGAAAGCGTAGGAGGTCGTGGTCGCGGTCGGGCGGCACGATCACGAAAGCGGTGCGAAAGCGGGGCGGGAAGGGCCGGGCGGACGGCGCGGGCCGTCAGTCACGCCGTCCGGCGGCGCCCGCCGCCCGCCGCCACTGGGCCGGTGACATCCCGTACGTCTCGCGGAACGCCCGGCTGAAGTGGGAGGGGCTGGTGAAGCCCCAGCGGGCGGCCACCGCGGCGATCGACCGGGCGGCGGCGCCGGGCAGGGCCAGCTCCGCGTGGGCCGCCTCCAGCCGCCGCTCCCGGATCCAGGCGCCCACGGTGGTGCCCTGGCGCTGGAAGAGCCGGTGCAGGTAGCGCAGCGAGATGGCGTGCTGGTCGGCGATGTCCCGCGGGGCGAGTCCTGGTTCGCCGAGCCGGTCCCGGACGGACGCGGTGATCCGCTCCCACAGGGCCGGCTCGGGCGGCCCGCCGATCCGTTCCAGGGCCACGGTCGCGAGGACGTCCACGACGGTCCGGGCGAGTTGTTCGCGCCGGGCCGCGGTGACCCGGGCGACCTCGTCGACGAGTCCGTCGAGCAGCGGCAGCAGCAGGGCCGCCGCGCCCCCTTCGGCCTCGTCCACCGGCGTGGCCGTGAGGGCGCGCAGCTGCCGTTCCTCCAAGCGCAGCAGGGCGCGGGGCACCATGAGGATCCGGGCCCGCTGCGGTTCGGGGAGCACGATCCGGAACGGGCGCCGCGCGTCGTGGAAGGCGAGGCCGCCGGGGCGGAGTTCGGCGGTGCGGCCGTCCTGGAGCAGCAGGGCGGTGCCGGTGAGCTGGCGGCGGACCAGGATGTGGGTACGCGGATCGGCGGCGGCCGTGCGGGCGCCGCGCAGGATCGTGCCGGGGCCGAAGTCCTCGGTGGCGATCTGGAGGGCGCCGAGCCGTTCGGCGGCCAGTTCACCGGTCCACGGACGGCCGCGGTCCACCCTGACCTCGACGTCCACGAAGGTCCGGGAGAGGGCGCGCTGCCAGGCGTCGAGACGGTCGTTGGGGGCCAGGTCCCGGGTGGCGCAGGACACCGCGGTCAGCACGGCGGAGCGTCCGTCCGCACCCGGTCCAGCCAGTCCGTCGGGGACAGCCCGAAGGAGCTGCGGAAGGCCTTGCCGAACCCGGCCGCGCTGGTGAACCCCCAGCGCCGGGCGACCTGGCCCAGACCGGCGGGGCCGGCCGGGCCCGCCGGGCGCGCGGCGAGTTCCCGGCGGCACTCGCGCAGCCGCAGGTCGCGGATCGACTGGCAGACCGTGGTGCCCTCGTCCTGGAACAGCCGGTGCAGACAGCGCACCGAGATGCCGTGCGCGCGGGCGATGGTGCCCGGCGTCAGCCCGGGGTCCGACAGGTGCCAGCGGATGTACGTCCTGATGCGCCGCAGCAGCACGCCGTCGGCGCCGGGCAGCTCGGCGGGGTCGGCCCCGAGCTGGTCGGCCGCGGTGGCCGCCACCAGGTCGACGACGCTCTCCGCCAGCCGCTCGGCCGTCGGTGTGGTGTACGACGCAGAGGTGTCCGCGAGCCGTTCGAGCAGCGGCCCGAGCAGCGCGGGCAGCCCGCCGGCCGGGCGGACCGCGCGGCCGGTGAGCTGTCGTACGTCGGCCTCCGAGAGCTCCAGCAGCGGGCGCGGTACGGCGAAGATCTTCATCCGGAAGCGGTCCGGAAAGGTGGTCCGGAAGGGGCGCAGGGTCTCGAAGAACCCGATGTCGCCGGTCCGCAACTCGGTGGCGCGGCCGTCCTGTTCGACCCGGGCGCGGCCGGCGCTCTGGACGGCCACGAAGATCTCCCGGCCGTCGCCGCGGGCGATGAACCGCGGCGCCCGGTGGACCCGGCCGGGGTCGGCCTCCACCGTGGTGATCCGCAGGTCGCCGAGGCGGTCGGTGCGCAGGGTGGCGTCGTAGGTACCGCCCTGGGCGGCGATGTCCATCCCCACCAGGGTGTCGAACACGGCGTCGTGCCAGTACTCCAGGCTCTCCTCCGGTGGAACCGAGCGCGTGGTCAGCACCCTGGTCCGTTCGCTCGCCGTGCCGGTCGGAGGCCGGCGTCTCTCCTCGTAGGAGCCGATCGCGGTTGCCATGCCGTCAGCCTCGCCGGACGACCGGCACCGACGCATCAGTCGGCCGACTGGTCCTCGGTCCACCGGTCCTCGGTACCGGTCCTCGGTCGACCGGTCCTCGGTCGGCGCCGGGCCCGGCACGGCGACGGGAGCCGTCCCGACAGGCGGGCCCGTCACGACAACCAGGCCCGTCACGGCGACCGGATCCGTCACGCGAGCCGGGCCCGTCACGGTGACCCGACCCGTCACGCGAGCCGGGCCCGCAGGAAGACGCAACCGGTCAGCAGGGCCGCCCGGGTGGGCGCGCTGTCGGCGAGGGCGTGCAGGGCCACGAAGTCGTGGATGGTACCGAGGAACCGCGCGGACAGCGTGTCGACGCCGGCCGCGGACAGCCGCCGCGCGTACTCCTCGCCCTCGTCGCGGGCCACGTCGGCCTCGGCGGTGACCACCAGGGCCGGCGGCAGCCCCGCCAGCTCCTCCGGGCGGGCCCGCAGCGGAGCCGCGGTGGGCTCGCCGCGCCGGGCCGGGTCGTCGACGTACCGATGCCAATAGCCGCGCAGCGCCCGGCGGGTGAGCAGGTAGCCGGTGGCGAACTGCCGCTGCGAGGGGCTGTCGCAGCGGGCGTCGGCCAGCGGGTAGTAGAGCAGCTGCGCGCTGATCCGCGGCCCGTGCCGTGCCTTCGCCAGCATGGTCACGGCGGCCGCCAGCGTGGCGCCGGCGCAGTCGCCGGCCACCGCCAGCCGGCCGGGATCCAGCGCGAGCGCCTCGGCCTGGGTGACCGCCCAGGTCAGCAGGGCGTAGCACTCCTCAAGCGCCACCGGGTAGCGGGCCTCGGGGGCGCGGCTGTACTCGGGGACGACGGCGCACACCCCGGCACCGGTGACGAGTTCGCTGATGAGCCGGGCGTGGGTCTGGGCGTCGCCGAGCGCCCACCGGCCGCCGTGCAGGTACAGCAGGGCCGGCAGCGGGCCCCGCGCCCCGGCCGGGCGTACGGTCCAGAAGCCGAGCAGCCGGGCGGGGCCGACGGGTGCCACGTGGAAGACCGCGTCCACGTCGAAGTCCTCGAACCGGTCGGCCTGGGTCTCCCGCAGCGCCTGCCGGGCGGCGTCCGGGCCGAGGTCGTCGAGGACGGGCGGCACGGCGGCGGCGCTGACCAGGCGCTGCACCACGGGGTCGAGGACGACGGCCGTACCCGGCCCCGGTGTTCCGGGTGTCATGGGCGCTCCTCCGGCCGGCCCGCGGACGCCCTCACCGGCCCTGTACCAGGTCACGGAGCTGATGGCGGCTGCTGATGCCGAGCTTGGGGTACACGTTGTACAGGTGCGAGCCGACCGTGCGCGGTGAGAGGAAGAGCCGCTCGCCGATCTCCCGGTTCGACAGACCGCGCGCGACCAGCTGGACGATCTGCCGCTGCTGCGCGGTCAGTTGCTCCAGCAGACCCGCGTCCGCCGGGGCGGGGGCCGCGCCGCTGGCGCGCAGTTCGCTGCCGGCGGCGGCGGCGAGGGCTCCGGCGCCGAGGCGTTCGGCGGTCTCCAGGACCGTGGTCAGCTGCTGGCGCGCCTCCAGGGTACGGCGGCAACGGCGCAGCCAGATGGCGTAGTTGAGGCGGACGTGGGCGCACTCCCACGGCCAGCGGTTCGCCCCGTGGTTGACGAGCGCGAGCTGGAAGTGCCGCTCGGCCTCGCCGTCCGGGCCGACCAGGGCGGTGGCGTGGTGCAGCAGCAGCGTCATCCGGGTGCTGGGGCGGTCCCCCTGGTCCGCCGCGACCCGTTCCAGGAGGGACAGCGCCTCGGCCGACCGGCCGGTGCGCTGGGCGGCGACGGCGAGTTCGGCGACGGCCCGCGCGGACACGAAGGGGTGCAGGGGCGAGCCGTCGGCGGTGAACAGACCGCTCAGCTGCCACCAGGCGTCCTCCATGTCGCCGCGCGTGACGGAGGCGAGTCCGCGGGCGCGCAGCAGCCGGGCGTGGGTGGCCCGGTTCTCGTCCAGGCAGACGGCCCGCCACACGGCGGGGGTGAACCAGGGCTCGGGCGGCAGGGTGCCGCGCAGCGCCCGTACGGTCAGCGCCTGCGTCTCCAGGTCGGCCCGCAGGCGCGGCAGGCGCAGCACCGCGGCCTCGGTCAGGGCGTCCTCGATGACACCGCCGGCCTCGGCGAACCGCCCGGTGGCCAGCAGGGCGTCCACGAACGGGAGCACCGACCAGCCGCGCAGCCCGAAGGCGCGGGCGCTGCGCAGCCGCTCGTCGGCCGTCCGCGACTGCCCCAGGTCCACGTCCGCCTCGTCCGCCTGGTGGGCGACGGCGGCGAGGACCGCGTGGGCGGCGGGGGCGGGCGGGGTGTCTCGCGAGCCGGGGTAAGGGGCGTCGGGCGAGCCGGGGTGGGCGGCGTCGTACGGGTGGCCGGGGGCGGGCGGGGTGTGCTGCGGGCGGCCGAGGGCGGGTGGGGCGGCGGTGGCGGAGCGGGGCCGGGCGACCGCGGTGACCAGTGCGGCCAGGGCCCGCCGGGTGTGCGGGGTGTCCAGGCGGGCCAGTGGTCCGGTGGTGGCGGGCCGCCACCGTCCGGACGCGTCGGCCTGCCGGGCCCGGTCGAGCAGCGCGGGCAGGGCCGCCGTGTGCTCGGGCAGCCCGGACTGGGCGGCGATGCCCGCCGCCAGGCCGGCGAGGGCGAGCGCGAGGGACCGGTCGACGACGGGGAAGTGCTCGGAGGCGTCGGCGAGCAGCTCGAAGGCCTCGCGCTGGGCCGACTCGTGGGAGAGGGCGGAGGCCAGCGCACCGGCCGCGGCGCAGCCGAACTGCGGCTCGGCGTCTTCCCGCACGATCCGTTCGTACAGCTCGCGGACCCAGCCGGGGTCGCCCGCCGCGTGGGCCGCGGTCAGGGCCTCGGCAAGGCGGCGGGCTCGTTCCGGCGGCCGTGGGCTGAGCCGGGCCGCCTGTTCCAGGGCGCGGGCGGCCTCCACCGCGTCCCCGCGCCGCCAGGCGGAGGCCTCCAGCTCGGCGGCGACGAAGGCGTTGGCGCCCACGGTGGCGGCGGCCAGGTGCCGGGCCCTGACCTCGGGCCGCGCGGCGACCCGGGCGAGTTCCCGGTGGGCCTGCTGGCGCTCGCCGGCCGGGCGCCCGAGGTAGGCGGCCGAGCGGGCCAGCGGATGCCGGAAGTCGAGCCGGTCCTCGGCCAGTGCGATCAGCCCGGCCGCCTCGGCCGGCGCCCACACCGCCAGGTCACCGGTGCCGAGGGCGGCCATGACCGCGGCGACGGTCCCGCCGGGCCCCGCCGCCGCCGCGTACAGCAGGGCCCTGCGGGTCTCGGCGGGAAGCGCGTCGACCCGTACGCCGAAGACGTGCGCGTGCCGTACCGCTTCGGCGGGGCCCGGCGCGGCGCGGCCCAGTTCCACGAGGGCCAGCGGGTTGCCGGCGGCCTGGGCGAGGATCTCCAGCCGGTGCCGGCCGGTGGGCGCGGCCGGCTGCCGGTCGAGGAGGGCCGCGGCCGAGGTGCCGTCGAGCGGGCCCAGCCACCGGGTCTCGGTGCCGGGCGGCGGGCCGGGCAGGGCCGCCTCGTGGCGTGCGGCGAGCAGCACCGTCAGCGCCCGGCCGGCCAGCTGCCGGACCGCGGCGAACAGCGCCTCGGGGAAGGCACGGCCGCACAGGTCGGCGTCGTCCACGCACACCAGCACCGGACCGGCCCCGGCGAGCCGGTCAAGGAGCGCGGTCACCGCCGCGTGCAGCTCGGTCTCGTCCGCCGGGTCGTCCGCGGAAGGTACGGCGGTCAACGCCCGTTGCAGGTCGACAGGCAGCGCGGCCAGTTCGGCCCGCACCGGAGGCGTCAGCAGCTGGTGCAGACAGGCGTGCGCATGGCGCGGGTCCTCGGCCCAGCCCTGTGCGGCCAGCACCAGCACGCCCTCGGCGGTGGCCCGGTCCCGGACGTGCCGGAGCAGTGCCGTACGGCCGGTCCCCTCCTCGCCGAGGAGCAGCAGGGTCTGGGGGGTGCCGGGCTCGCGCGTCGCGCACCGCAGGATCCGCTCGATCTCGCCGTCCCGGCCCAGTACGGCGGTCTCGTCGCCGGTCGTGGACTGCTGGGGTGGGTGGACCGTCATGCACGTACTCCCCGGGCGGTGCGCGTTTTCGCTGGCCGGGGCCGTCATCGTGAAGACCCCGCGGCCATCCTCGCCGCGGCCGGGGCGGCCCGCTTCCGTCACATGACCAGTCGTCCGCGCCCGCGGCCCGGCCGGTTCGCGCGAGCCCGCGGTTCGGGTCCCGCCGCGGGCCGCTGGCAGGATTGACGTATCAGCGGCTCGACGACAAGGACGGTTCATGCACGCCGGCACCACCGACCACCCCTTCGATCCGGGCATCCTGGGGAGAGCAGCCGAGCTGGGGCGTCTCGACCGGCTGCTCGGGGCGGTGGACGGCAGCGGCCCGCAGGTGCTGGTGCTGACCGGGGAGCCGGGAACGGGCAAGAGCACCCTCGTGGACCGGGCGGCCGAGCGGGGCCGGGAGCAGGGCCTCGGGATCCTGCGGGTGCGCGGCAGCGAGGGCGAGGCGGGACTCGGTCTGTCGGGCATGCACCAGTTGCTGCATCCGCTGCTGCCCGGAACGGGCCTGCCCGCGGGGCAGCGGGAGGCGCTGGACCGCGCCTTCGGGACGCAGGCGGCGGAGTACGAGCCGGGACTCGACCAGCTGTCGCTCTGCGTCGGCGTGCTCGGGCTCCTCACCGAGGCCGCCGCCCGCCGGCCGCTGCTCCTGCTGGTGGACGACGCCCAGTGGCTGGACCTCGGCTCGGTGGACGTACTGGCCTTCCTCGCCCGGCGGCTGGAGGGCAGGCCGGTGGTGCTGCTGGTCGCCGCCCGCGAGGACGGCGTACCGGCCCGCTTCGACCGGGCCTTCCCGCAGATCACCCTGGGCCCGCTGAGCCGTACCGCGGCCGGGCAGCTCCTGGACGCGCAGCCGGATCCGCCGCGCGGCAAGACACGGGCCGAGATCCTCCAGCAGGCGGCCGGCAACCCGCTGGCCCTGATCGAGCTGCCCCGCGCGCTGGCCCGGGGCCGGACCGGGGACATGGGGGCCGGCGGGGCCGGGGGCGCCACGCTGCCGCTCACCGCGCGCCTGGAGAACCTGTTCGCCGCCGACCTGCCCGCTCTGCCCGCGCCCACCCGGGCGGCCCTGCTCCTGGTGGCCGCGGCCGGCCCGGCCCGGCTGACGGACCTCATCCGGGCCGCCCCCGAGCTGGACGTCGTGGCGGCGCTGGACCCCGCCGAGCGCGCCGGTCTGGTACGGGTGGCGGACGGCGGGGTGCTGCTGCGGCACCCGCTGGTGCGCTCGGCCGTCTACCACGCGGCCTCCTTCCACGAGCGCCGGCAGGCCCATCTCGCGCTGGCCGCCGCACTGACCGGGGAGCCGGACCGCCGGGCCTGGCATCTGGCCGCCGCCGCGACCGGCCAGGACGCGGCGGTCGCCGACGCGCTGGCGGAGAGCGCCGAACGGGCCCGGGGCCGGGGCGGCCACGCGGCGGCGGCGACCGCGCTGGAACGCGCCGCCGAGCTGACCCCGGCGCCGGACCTGCGGGCCCGGCGCCTGCTGACGGCCGCGCAGGCGGCGATGTTCGCCGGTCATCCGCAGTGGGTCGGCGAGCTGAGCGGCCGTGTCGGCGGGATGACCGAGGATCCCCGGCTGCGTGCCGAGGCCTCGCTGCTGGGCGGCTGGGCCCTCGGGGTGACGCTCCGTCATGAGGAGGCGCTGGTGCTCCTGTTGGGCGTCGCCGAGGCCACCGCCGCGTCGGCACCGGGCCTCGCCCTCGGCGCCCTGAGCACCGCCGCCACCTCCGTCTACAACTCCGGCGCACCCCGCCACCGTGCCGAACTCGACCGGATCAGCGGCCTGATCGAGGGGGACGCGGACCCCGCGGGCCGCGCCTGGGCCCTGGCGGCTGTCGACCCCGTTCACGAACGGCCGCTCCTGACCCGGCACTTGACGGAGGGGCTGGCCGCCCTGGCGCGGGAGGAGTCGCTCGGCAACCTCACCGCGCTGGGCGGCACGGCCTGGATCCTGGACGAGACCGAGCAGGCCGTGCGCATCCTCGGGCGGACCATGGACGTGCTGCGGCGGGCGGGCAGCGCGGGCACGAACGCGACCGTGACCCAGGCGCTCGCCCTCGCCCTGTTCGAGAACGGTTCGTGGACGGCGGCCGAGGAGGCGGCGCACGAGGCGTTCTGGATGGCGACGGAGGCGGGGGCGGACAACGTGACCGTGGGCGCCGGCCTCCTGCGGGCCACCCTGCACGCGCTCCGCGGCGACCCCGCGACCGCCCGGGCCGAGGCACTGCGGGCCGTTCGGGGCGTGGACCTGCGCCGGTCGCTGAGCCTCCAGGTCCGCCACCGGCACGCGCTGGGCATGGCCGCGTTCGCCGCCGGCGACCACGCGGACGCCTACGAGCAACTGCGTGCCACCTTCACCCGGGACTTCCGGCCGGCCCCCGTCCACTATCACGCCTCGCTCTACTACCTGGGCGACCTGACGGCCGCGGCGGTGCGCGCCGGGCGGGCGGACGACGCGCGCACGGTGACCGACGCCGTGCGGCACGACCTGAAGCCCGACCCCTCCCCGCGGCTGGCCGCCGTACTGCACCGGGCCACCGCCCTGCTGACCGACACCGACGACGCCGAACGGCACTTCCGCGCCGCCCTCGACGATCCGGCCACCGACTGCTGGCCGTTCGAGAAGGCCCTCGCCCACCTCGACTTCGGCGAGTGGCTGCGCCGGCGCCGCCGCAGCGCCGAGGCCCGCCCGCACCTGGCCGCGGCCCTGGAGTGCTTCCAGCGCCTGGACGCCCGCCCGTGGACCGAGCGCGCCACGGCGGAGCTCCGGGCCGCGGGGGCGGCGACCGCCCCGGCCGCCGCCGGCGAACTCACCCCGCAGGAACGCCAGATCGCCGAACTGGCCGCCCAGGGCCTGACCAACCGGGACATCGCGGCCCGCCTCTACCTCTCCCCCCGTACGGTCGGCTACCACCTGCACAAGATCTTCCCGAAGCTCGGCATCACGGCCAGGGCCCAGCTCCGGGACGCCCTCACGGAGGGGGGCCGGGGCTGACCCGGCCCTACGGCCGGTCGCAGAGGGCGTGGTCGACGAGGATCCCCGTGGCCCGGTTGAGGGCGGCGAGGTCCGGCGGCGCGGTCGTGGTGGTGACGGAGACGGTCACCGCCCGCCTGCCGTCCGCGCTCACCGCGGGGCGGGTGTTGACGCCGGCCCCGTCGCCCTCGTGGGTGTAGTAGTAACCGCCGCAGGAGAGCGGGATCCTGCGCAGCCCCAGGCCGTAGGTGCCCTCGGGCATCTCGGCGACGTCCTCCGGGTCGTCGGTCCGTTCGACGGTCCGCCGCATCTCGCGCCACTGCTCGGCGGGGAGCAGCCGGCCGCCGGCCAGGGCGCGGAAGAAGGTGTTCAGGTCGGCGGTGGTGCTCACCACGCCGGAGTCGGCGGTGTGCTGGAAGCTGTGTTCGGTGACGTCGAGACGGGTGCCGTCCGCGGTCGTCAGGTAGGCACGCACGTACGGCTCCGGCAGGTACGGGTCGAGCCCGGGGACGGAGGTGTTCCGCAGGCCCAGCCTGGCGATCACCCGGTGCGCGACCAGGTCCTGCCAGCTCGCGCCGCCGGCCTTCTCGGCGATCATCCCGGCGACCAGGTAGTTGGTGTTCGAGTACGCCCATCGGGTGGCCCCGCCGGGCCGCGGCACGAACAGCGGCCGGTGCCTCATCGCCACCGCCACCAGGTCGGCGGCCGGGGTGGTGTCGTAGCGGTTCTCGTCGAAGTGGCCGACCAGCCGGTCCTGGACCTCCGGGTCGTCGACGTAGTCGTACAGGCCGCTGGTCTGGCGGAGCAGGTCGCGGACGGTGATGCGGCTGCCGTCGTTGCCGTGGCCTGCGACGACCCCGGGCAGCCAGTGCTCGACGGTGTCGTCAAGCGACAGTTTCCTCTCCGCGGCGAGTTGGAGGACGACGACGGCGGTGAACGTCTTCGTCGTGCTCGCCACCCGGAAGTGCGCGTTCCACGGCACCGGGTCCGAGGAGCCGGCGGTCCGGGTGCCGATGCGTGCCATGAGCGGCGCCCCGTCCGCCCGGTCGACCCTGGCCAGCACGTTCACCTCGCCTCCCCCGGCCTGCCGCACGGCCGCCAGGTCCTGGCGGAGGGTGTCCGCGCCGTAGGTGTGCCGTGCGACCGGGTGGTGTCCGGCGGTGACGGCGGTCGCGGCGGTCGCGGTCATGGGCGAGGCGAGCGCGAGCAGCGCTGCGGTCAGCAGGGCGGCCCGGGCCTTCTTCGACGACGGCATGTGCATGTTCGAATCCCCCGTTGCTTCCGGTGTCCCGGTCGGTGACGCCCACCAGCCAACCGGAGCCGGAGGCGCGGGGGGATGGGACTTCCCACCGGATGAGGGGTGTACGTAGGCCCCCTGCCCTGCCCCGCCGCCTCCCCTGCCCTCCCGCGGGGTCCGCCTTCGAGTGGGACGGAAGCGCCCCTGTCTCACGCAGGAGAGGAGAGCTGCTCGCGCACCCATGCGGGGTCGGGATTGGTGTATGCCTGGCCGGCCAGGATGAGAGTCGGCACGGTTTCGTTGCCGCCGTTCGCCGCCCTGACCGCTGCCGCTCCGGCGGTGTCACGCCAGATGTTGACCCAGTACAACTGGCGGGCGTTACGGCCCAACCGGATGCGCAGCCGCATGCAGTACGTGCAGCCCGGCCGCCAGAAGACGACCGGCCGTCCGTCGACCGCGCTACGGCGTTGCGCCTCCAGCGCATCGATCGACCGCGGAAAGATCAGGGGCGAGTTCACGCCTGCGAGCAGCACGAACACCGACAGGAGTGCTGCGGCTGTGCCGGGGCTTCCCCTCAAGATGAGCCCAGCCGCGGAGGCTGAGCCGCAGACCACGAGCAGCATCGGCGGGATCCAAGCGCGCTTCATGGTGACGCACGCTATCGACGAGTCGGACCGTCTGTCCCACCAGGCCGTGCGATGGGGCATCCCGGCAGGGCCGTTGCGCAGCGCGCTGACAGCCTGCCCGGTCGGGCGCCCTCCGCGAACCGGACGTCGAGACGCACGCTAGGCGCCGTCTCCGACGGTCGGGACCGCCGCACTCGCCGCCCGGCCGGCGTGCTGTGACGGCGCCGCGGCATGGACGAGGTCGCGTTCGAGGGCGTCGAGGGCCTGGCGCGCCGCCGCGATGCGGGCGAGGAGCAGCGGGCCGTCGGGCGGGGCGGCGATCGGGTGGGGGACGTTCTCCGCCTCCTGCTCCATCTGCCGTGCCTCGTCGAGGGAGGTGATGACCACGCCTATCAGGACGTTGACCAGGACGAAGGAGGCGATGAGGACGTAGGAGGCGTAGTAGGCGAGGCTCCAGCGGGAGATCTCCAGGCCCGCGTGGACCGCGTCGCCGATGCCGTCCAGGGTCATCAGGAGGAACAGGGTGAGGACGGCGCGGCCGATGGAGCCGAAGTGCTCGGGGTCGTGGCGGCCGAAGAAGACCCAGCCCACCATCGCGTACACGTACAGGAGCAGCGCGCCGACCAGCAGAAAACTCAGCGTGCCGGGCAGGCTGCGGCCGACCGCGACCAGCACGATCCGCAGTTGGGGCAGGAAGCGGGCCGTACGCAGCACCCGGGCCAGCCGCAGCAGCCGCAGCACGGTGGTGTTCTCGCGGACGACCGGCACGAACGCGCAGAGGACCACGGCGAGGTCGAACAGGTTCCACGGATCCTTGAAGAAGTCACGCGGGCGGTCCGCGTGGGCCCCCAGGCGCAGCAGGATCTCCGCCGTGAACGCGGCCAGGCAGGCGTGCTCGGCAAGGCGTAACCAGCCATGCCACTCCGCGACGACACCGGAGTAGGTCTCCACGCCCAACAGCCCGGCGTTCAGCAGGATCACGGCGAAGACGGTCAGGGCGAACCAGCGCGCCTCCGTGACGGCGCGGCACCGGCGGGCCAGGGCGGCCGGGCGCGGGGACCGGAACTCGACGGCGCTTGTCTGGTCGTACTGCTCCGGCATCGTGCTGCCCCGGCCCTTCGTAGTGCTGACCCGTCTTCCGGCCAACTCGGCCGGAGGACGGGCTCGTTCGGTGATCACCCGCCGGGTGAGACTTCTACAGCACTGTAGATCAACAGGGAGAGAGAAGAAGCCCGACCACCACCACGCCGAAGCCCGGCCGGTCTTGAGGGCTCTTCTCACCGAAGAGTCCCCGGACCCCGAAGCGGGTCGACGATTGAGGAACGATCGTTCTTGACTGATCGTTCCTTAAGTGTCTACGGTGGTGGCCATGGGGAGGCCAAGGGCATTCGACGAGGACGAAGCGGTGCGGGCCGCCGTGAGCTTGTTCGGTGCACGCGCGTATGACGGTGTGTCCGTCGACGACCTCGTCACCCACCTCGGCGTGCACCGCAACAGCCTGTACAAGGTGTTCGGCAGCAAGCGCGGCCTCTACCTGATCGCTCTGCGCCGCCATCTCGCCGACGACGTGAGCCCCTTGGTCGACGCCCTCGCCGGCGCGTCGGATGCCGCCGCCGCGCTGCGGCTCGTCACGTCGGCCGACCTCGCCCTGCTGCTGCTCGCGGCGATCGAACGTGCACCGGCCGACGAGGAGGTCGCCGCCGAGGTGACGGCCGCATTGGCCGCCGTCGACCAGGCGATCGCCGACGCCCTCGGCATTCCCTCCGACCTGGCCGCCGCCCTCACCGCCGCCGCGCTGGGCATCCTCCTGCGCGGCAACCCCGACAACGCCACCACCGCGCTGACCCGGTACCTCGGTCCACTCCCCTGAAACGGAAACCGACATGGCACTGATACGTATCGACGCCGACGACCTCGTCGTCGTGATCGAGGGTCTCGACAAGCTCTGGTCCTTCAAGGGCAGCCTGACTATCCCGCTGGCCAACGTCCGTGGCGCGACCGCCGACCCGGGTATAGCCGCCGACCCCAAGGGAATCCGCGCGCCGGGCTCCCACGTACCCGGCGTGATCACCGCCGGCACCTTCCATCAGGACGGTGAAAAGGTCTTCTGGGACGTCAGGGATCCGTCGAAGGCCGTCGTGGTCGAACTCGCCGACGAGACGTACGCACGCCTCGTCCTCCAGGTCGACGACCCCCGCGCGACCGTCGCCCTGGTCGAGAACGCCCTTACCCGGAGGTAGACCGGTGCTTCGCCACTTGACAGCGGCTCTGATGGCCCTGGCAGTCGTCACCGCCACCCCGGCCGGGGCGACGCCCGCTCTCGTCCCTGCCGCCGACCGCGAGGTCGTCTTCACGGCCGACGGTACGACCGTGTACGGCACCCTGCACGTTCCCGAGCACCGTCCCGGGCAACGGCTGCCGGCGGCACTGCTGCTGCCCGGCAGCGGACCCACCGACCGCGACGGCAACCAACCGCCCGGGTCCACACCGGACACCCTGGCGCAGTTGGCCGACGCGCTCGACGGGGACGGAATCGCCACGCTGCGGTTCGACAAGTACGGCACCGGCCGCACCGGACTCGGCGCCTACCGGGACCACCCCGAAGAGCTCGACTACCCGGCATTCGTCCGCCAGGCACGGGCCGCCTACGAGTCGCTGCGCGATCAGCCGGAGACCGACCCGCGCGCGCTGCTGGTCGTCGGGCACAGCGAGGGCGCGATGACGGCACTGCTGCTGGGCGGCACCGCCCGCCCTCGCCCGGCCGGCCTGGCACTTCTGCAACCGCAGGCGATCCGGCTGCTGGACCTGGTCGCGCTCCAACTCGAAGCCCAGGTCGCCGAAGCGACCCGGCAGGGCCAGTTCACACCGGAGCAGCAACGCACCGTCAACGCGGCCATCGCCGCTGCCATCACCTCCCTGCGCGAACACCGACCGGTCGACACCACCGACCTGCCCCTCGCAATCGCCCGGCTCTTCGAGGCGTTCCAGGGTTCCAGCGCCCGGTTCGTGTCAAGCGATGACGCCGTCTACCCACCCGACACCGCCGCCGCACTCCGGCCCGGAACCAAGGTGCTGCTGACGTGCGGCACGAACGACGCCCAGGTCCCTTGTGCCACAACGAACGCCCTGACGACCGCCCTCCGGCACGGGCATGCCGGTGGACCGGGCCGAGTGACACTGCCGGGAGTGGACCACCTGCTGCACGACACCGCCCACCCGAACACCCTCGCACCGCCCGTACTCGACGCCCTGCACCGGTTCGCTCGCCACTGACGCCGGCCTTCGAGGCTGATTCGGCGAACCTCTCGAATCTTCCTTCGCCCCTCTCAGCAGGATGCCGAACGGGGCATGGTCCCCTCGCCTCCCGGAACCGGGAAACGGGCGGCCGACGGCACGAAGGGGCGGGCCCCGCATGGAGAGCCCGCCCGCTGGTCGTCCTGTCAGTGCTTGAAAACGTCCTTCGTCTTCTCCTTGGCCTGACGGGCCGCGCCCTTCGACTTCTTGGCCTGCCCTTCGACCGTCATCCGCTCGTTGCCCACGGTGCGGCCAACCGTCTCCTTGGCCTTTCCCGCGGCTTCTTCGGCTTTGCCCTTGATCTTCTGCTGCTTGGCCATGGTCTTTCTCCCTCCTCGCCCCATGGGGAATCGAGCACCCGTCCCGGGTAACCCCCTGCCGGACGGTGAAACGGAATGGCGAAAGTCAGTCGGGACGCGTCGGTGGGAGAAGTGTGCCGAGCGGGCCGAGGTCCAGGTTGAGGTCCTCCATGGTCAGGCCGTAGCGGGCGGACAGGTCGGACATGCGGTCGTGGAGGACCATGAGGGCGGAGCCCAGCCGTTCTTCCTGCTCCTCGGTGAGATCCCCGAGTCTGACCAGGTCACGTTCGACGGTGTCGGGGTCCGTGCCGATACGGCGGGCGGGGTGCGACAGCCCCGGCTCCCGGGTGTCGTCGGGTACGGCGGGCAGCAGCCGGAAGGCCCGGGCCGCCGCAGCCGTGACTTCGGCCGGGCGGTCCGGTGGATCGGGACCGGGATGCCGGTCGGCGGCCGTGCCCGTCATGGCGCGTCCCCGGGACGGGCCGGCGTCGTCCACGGTGACGGGTTCCGGTCGCTCACAGAGACGATCAGCGCGCGCAGCGAGATCCGGACCAGGTCGATGTCGGCGACCGACAGGACCAGATCCCCGGTGACGACGACACCACCGCAGGTCGATGAGGGCCACCTGGCGCTGGGCCAGCGGCTCGGCCGCGGGCAACCGCTCCGCGGTGTTCATGGCGCCCGTTCCGTCGCCGGGCTCTGCGCACCGGGCGGGGTGGCGAAGGAGTACGGCGCCCAGGGCCCGGTGACATCGGTCCGTATGCCGGACAGGCCCTCGACGGCGCCGAGAACCCGCGCACGGAAGTCCGCTGCGGAGCATCGCGCCCACCCGCCCGTAGTCCAGGTAGACCGTGGCGAGCCGCAGCGGCAGCACGGTGGGTAGGTCCTCCACGGCGCGCAGTACGGCGTAGGCGTAGGCGACTTCTTCAGTCATCGGGCACCCCGTTCCCGCGCCGCGTCGCGGAGGGACGCGGCGAGCGGCGCCGTCCGGTGGACGGCCGGGTCTCTTCGAGAAGACCGGCAACCTCTGGCGTGCCCAGGGCCGCCGACCGCGGCTCGACGCCAAGCACTTCCAGCGCTACGTCACTCTCTCCGACGATCCGTGACGGCGAGGTGGTGCGCACACACGAGGAGGCGCTGGAGGAGGAAGAGGCGGAGTACGAGTACGAGGAGGAGGAAGACGAAGAGGACGAGGAGTAGGACGGGGAGTAGGACGGGGACAGGGCGGCGGTGGTGCCGCTGCACGTCTGGCTGCCCGACGCGCATGCGGTCGCGCCGACCCCGGTGTGCATGCTCCGCTCCGGGGTCATGGTGAAACTCGGCGTCCACGGCATCTCGTGCACCACAGCCATGGACCTCCCGCCGTCATGGGGCGCCGGCTCCCGGTTGAACCGTGCCGTCTGCTCGATCAGACGTTTTCGGCGCGCTTGGAATATTCGAAGCAGAAGGGGTACCCGGAACGACATCCAATGATCGGAAAGGAGGTCGGTCCGATGTCTACCGGCACACTTCTGGCGATCGTCATTCCCATCGTGGTGGTCGTCGCGCTGATCGCCCTGGCTGTCCTCTTCCAGCGGCGCAGGGCTCTGCGCGAGAAGTTCGGCCCGGAGTACGAACGAACGGTCGACGGCGCGGACAGCCGACTGGCCGCTGAGCGCGAGCTCAGTACGCGTGAGAAGCGACATGACACGTTCGACATCAAGCCGCTGCCCGACGGTGTCCGGCAGCGCTACAGCCGGGACTGGGACGAGGTGCAGCACGAGTTCGTCGACCGGCCCGAGGACGCCGTGCACGACGCGGACCGGCTGGTGACCTCGCTGATGGAGGCACGCGGCTATCCCACCGGAAGCTACGACCAGCAGCTCAAGGATCTCTCCGTAGAACACGGCCGCACCCTTGACCACTACCGGGCCGCTCACGAGATCGACATGCTCGGCACGAGCCACAAGGCCACCACCGAGCAGCTGCGCAGCGCCATGGTGCACTACCGCGCGCTGTTCGACGAACTCCTCTTCGACGGCGGTCAAAGCCGCCATGCCACGGCCTGACACGCGAGCGGCCGGGCTCCGATGATTCGACGGAGGCGACATGGAACGCGACGACACACGGCACACCACCGACACCGCGCTGTCCACCGAGGACCTCGCACGGCCTAGCGCGACCGGCACAGCACCGGACAGCACCTCGCCGCCCCCGGTCCGCCCCGGCGAGAGCGACGGACGGGCCGACGTGAAGGACGTCGGGGCCGACGACGCGGACGCTCCCGTGACGGCGGCACCGGCCAGGGACGCGGACGAGCTGCCGCTGCTGCTGACGCCCCAGGACGAGGAGGACTTCCGTCAACGCTGGTCGAAGATCCAGACCGCGTTCGTCGACGACCCGCGCAACGCCGTGCAGGACGCGGACAGCCTGGTCGCCGGTGTCATGCAGACACTTGCCGCGACGTTCGACGAGCACAAGAAGGAACTCGAAGGCCAGTGGAGCCAGGGCGGGGAGGCAGACACCGAAGCCCTGCGTACGGCCCTGCGCCACTACCGCTCGTTCTTCAACCGCCTGCTCACCACCTGACGCACCGGAGTACCCCCGGGCCGGCGGCCCGGTCACCCCTGAGTCGCCGGCCGGCCCCGGTGCGAGAATTCCACGGGCCAGGTCCATGTCCGGCCTGGTCCGCATCGCACGCCGCAGCTGTACGACCTCGACCTGCAGAAGCCCGTCGTCCACACCCTCGCCGCCCTCACCCGGCGAGCCGGGCCCGGCGCCGGACGAGCCGGCGTCATCACGTGCGGGCGAGAAGAGGCCGTACGTGTCCGTGACGGTCAGCAGGCACTCAATTCCACTGCTTGTGACTCGGTTGGAAGTGTTCAGGTCGTGCGGGTGCCGGTGAGCGTTCCGGAAGCCAGGACGTGCCCGGCGAGGGCGGCCGGTACGGCGTGCATGTCGGCGGCCTTGGTGAAGTCGATGTCGGCGTCGAGGGCGTAGAGGTGGAAGCGGTAGCGGTGCGTTCCGTGGCCGGGCAGCGGCCTGGGGCCTGCGTACTTGGCCTGGCCGCGGCGGTTGCGGAGGAACTGGAAGCGCGGATCGTCCGGCGTCACGGCACCCTCCGGGATTCCGGCCTCGACGGCCGGGAAGGCGGCGATGGTGTGGATGCCGGGCGTGGAGGTGGGCACGTCGAGGTCTTCGAGGACGAAGACCAGGCTCTTGGTGCCGTCAGGGAGTGCGCCCCAGGCTCGGCAGCGCCGAGGTGTCCCGTGTCGAACGTGCCCGCGTGCACCCCAACCACCTGGAGAGCTGCTGCTGCATAGCGGGCAGGCAGCGACGCGGTCATCGACACGGAGGGCACCGTCCACCCGGTCGCTCCCGGCACGGGGTACTCGCGCGACCGGCACGACGCGCACTGGCTCGTGGCGCATCCGGAGGAGGACCTGCGCCTGGTGTGCGTGTTCTCGCCCTGGCGGCCGGCTACGTGGAGTGCGAAAACCACGGTTCAGCTCAGCGGTCCGAAGAACGGGCGGTCGGGCGCGAAGTTGCGAGAACACACCGTCACGTCGTCGCCCTTGAGGTAGGCCAGCAACCACTCACCGAATGTCATCTCATGGAGCGTCCAAGCCGGGCTGTCAAGTTCCTGGACCAGGACGCGCCAAGGCGAGGAGGGACTGTCGGGAACACGGAGGAAAACCCATTCCCCCGTCGTGGCCGACGCCACCGGCATCAGCTCACCGGGATTCGCCCCTGCCGGACTCGGCAGGTACTCCGCCATGTCCGCCTCGCGGAAAAGTTCGAGATCGCCCCTGATGGATTCCCGCAGATTATGCAGAAGATGACCGGCGGGGTGCTCCAGATACAGTTGATTGTTGATCTGGACCGAACCATAGGCATCCACGATCTCACGGAAGTCCGCCGGGAATTCGATTCCGAACTCGCTCTCCGTTTCGCTCCATGGTGCCGGATCCTGCCAGTTGAATCCGGGCTCACCCAACAAGGCTCGGATCTCCGCAAGCGTTGCCATCACTTGAGCCCTTCTGGCGTGTCGAGCGAACGCCGGTCTTGGATTTGACCACAGCGCATGAACAGGCTGTTGTTCCCGTTCAGGGCCTTCCATCCGACGGCTTCCGCCTTGCTCGCCGTCCGAGCATTCGCCCTGGCTTTCAAAGCCACCAAGTTGTGGACATCCGCGCCAGCACCCTTGCCCCAATAACCTATCAGGCGGCCGGCTTGCGGTCTTCCGCTGGTCGGCGGAGAAGTTCGGCCACGTCTTGTCGATGAACTCGATGACGAAGTAGTACCAGTTAATGTCCGCCGCCTTGCTGGAATACGAGATCGGCATACCATTCTCGGCGCCGGAAGGCTCTCCACACCTGACGGGTAGGTCTTTCTGCGCTTCGACGGGACTCGACACCAAGGTCGCCTTCGAGACCCGCGCGGTCCCGCACGACGTTGCCGGCCAGGTCAGCGCAGCGAGCGGTACAGGGTCAGGTGGCGCTGGGCCGCCTCGGTCCAGGTGTGGGCGGCGGCCAGCTTGCGTCCGGCGGCCCGCCTGGCCGGGTCCTCGACCGTGAGGGCGTGGCCGAGTCCGGCGGCGAGCTGGGCGGGCGTGGTGGCGAAGTGGGCGGCGGGGCCGAAGACCTCGCGCAGGACGGGCAGGTCGCGTACGACCAGGGGGACACCGGCGGCGAGGGCCTCCATGGCGGCGAGGCCGAAGCCTTCTTTGCGGGAGGGGAAGGCGAAGGCGTCGGCGGCCGCCACCAGAGCGGGCAGGCCGGAGTCCGGCACCGGGCCCAACACGACCGGTTCTACGCCGAGTTCGGCGGCCCGCGCTTCCCAGCGGGCACGGTAGTCGCGGTAGTCGAAGAGGGTCTCGCCGCCGGCGATCACCAGCCGGACACCGGGGTGGTCGGCGCGCAGCAACGCGTACGCCTCCAGCAGGTCCAGGGAGCCCTTGCGCGGTTCGATGCCGCCTACGGTGAGGACGTAACGGCCCAGGCGGGAGCGCCAACTCGCCCTCACCGTCGGGTCGGTGGTCGCGAAACGGTCGTAGGTCACCCCGTTGGGGATCACCTCGGCCGACAGACCCCAGCCTTCGCGGAGCTCCCCCGCCACGGCCGTCGACACGCAGACGTGCGCGTACGGCTCGACGATGGCCCGCTCGTGGCAGGCGGCCAGTTCGGGGGTGGTGAAGTGGTCGATGTGGTGGACCGTGCGGACGCAGCGGCCCACGGCGTTGGCGCTGATGCAGTCCTGGGCGTGGACGATGTCGTACGGGGCGGGGTCGAAGGCCTCGCGGAGGGTGGCGATGGAGCGCAGGACGCGTTGTCCGACGGTCTCGTCTGCCGGACCGTCGGCGAACGGCACGATCCGGAGTCGTACCGCCGGGTTCACCGGCCGGAAGAAGCCGGTGTCGCCGCCCCGGCCCAGGGTCCAGACCGTGACGTCCTCGCCGAGCGCCGCGAGGGCCTCCGCGAGGTGGAGGGTGTGCACGACGCCGCCGCGCGGCCTGGTGGAGTAGCTGAGCAGGGCGATCTTCACGAGGATGCTCCCGGGGCAGGTTACGACGGGTTCTCGCGGTAGGCGGAGGGGCGGCGCTCGTCGAGGTGGCGCAGGACGCGGCGGGCGCGGTCGATCTCGGCGGCCACGTCGACCTCGGCGACGGCCAGGCCCGCCTTGGACCAGGTGCGGGCGAGGATGTCGCCGCCGGGCCCGACGACCTTGGCCTGGCCGAGGAAGCGCATGCCGCCCATGGCGCCGGTCTGGTTGGAGGAGGCGAGGACGAGCTGGTTCTCGGCGGCGCGGGCCTGGTCGTAGAGGTCGAAGAGCCTGGCCTGGCGGTCCTGGGCCATGCGCGGGGCGCGGTTGGTGATGGAGGTGGGCCAGGCGGAGAGGCAGGCGAGGATCTCGGCGCCGTCCAGGGCGAGGGAGCGGGCGGACTCCGGGAAGGTCTTGTCGTAGTCGATGAGCATGCCGAGGCGGCCCACGGGGGTGTCGAAGGCGTCGAAGCGGTCGCCGGGCGTGTAGGCGGCGGTCTCGCCGGCCGGGAGGTGGACCTTGCGGTGGCGGCCGAGGACGCCGTCGCCGCTGACGCAGACGGCCGCGTTGTAGCGTTCGTCGCCCGCGTCCTCGCAGTAGCCGACGCACACCACCATCTCGGCGGCCAGGAGGGCGACCTGCCGGATCAGCGGGTCGTCGGGCTTGAGGGCCGGGGGCAGCGCCTCGGGGTCGGGGTGGCGCAGGTCGGCGAGGTAGCCGCCGAGGGACGCGTCAGGCAGGACGAGCAGTCCGGCGCCGGCGGCGCGCGCGTCGTCGATCAGCTTGGCGACGCGGGCGAGGTCGAACTCCAGGTCGCGGCCGAAGTGGGCGGCCGCGGCCGCGATCCGGACGGTGCTCATGTGCTGACTGCTCCCGCGTACGTATAGGTCTCGGGCCGCCGGTCGCGCAGGTGCCCCATCGACCGGCGGGCGGTCCCAAGGGCCTGGGCGACGTCGAGTTCGGCGACGGCGATGCCGGCCGTGACGCCCGTGTCGGCGAGGATCTCGCCGCCGGGGTCGACGACCTTGGCGCTGCCGACGAAGCGTAGCGACCCGAAGGTGCCCGCCTGGTTGGCCGACAGCCACACGATCTGGTTCTCCAGGGCGCGGGCCCGGTCGAAGAGGTCGAAGCGGCGCTTCCAGCGGTCCTGTTCGAGGTCGGCGACGGCGTTGGTGCGGGCGCCCGGCCAGGCCGACACGCACACCCCGATCTCGGCACCGTCCAGCGCCAGTGCCCGTGCGGACTCCGGGAACGCCTTGTCGTAGCAGATCATCATGCCGATCCGGCCGACCGGAGTGTCGAAGGCGTGGAAGCGGTCGCCGGAGGCGTAGGAGGCGTCCTCGCTCAGCGGCTGGTGCACCTTGCGGTGGTTGCCGAGGACGCCGTCGCCGGTGACGCAGACGACGCTGTTGTAGCGGTTGCCGTCCGGGTCCGCCTCGCAGTAGCCCGCCACCACCGTCATCTCCCCGGCCAGCGCGGCCAGTCGGCGGATCTCGGGGCCGTCGAGGGCGAGGGCGGGCGGGCCCTCGTCGAGTTCCGCGGAGTCGTCGAGGCTGAGCAGGTAGCCGCCCAGGCATGCTTCCGGGAGCGCGAGCAGCCGTACGTCCTGCTTCCGCGCCTCCTTGACCAGCCGTTCGGCGATCGTGAAGTCCTCTTCCAGGTCCCGGCCGAACTCGGCGGCGACGGCGGCCATCCGCAGCGTGCTCATGCGGCTCCCATCCCGGTCACCGACGAGGTGACCGCTTCGGTGATCTCGCCGTCGGGCCAGCGCAGCCCGACGCCTTCTCCTGTGGTCAGTTCGCCGCACACGGCGCCCGTGGCCGGTCCGGCGGGCAGCGGTGGGGCGCCCGGTCCGTCGGCGGTGAGCATCGCGTAGCCGGGGAAGCAGGTCAGCCAGTCGCCGACGGTGGCCTCGGGCGGTCGCGGTACGGCGGCCACGTCGAGCACCGCCCGGCAGCCGCTCGCCTCGGCGAGCATGCCGAGGGTGCCGGCGGTCCCGGCCATCGACACGTCCTTGGCCGCGGCGGGCCGGGCGGCGGCCACCGCGCCGGTCATGGCGCGCAGTTCGGCCGTACGACGGTGGCTCGTCGAGTCCCACTGGCGGCCCCGGTAGCCCGCGCGCCAGCCGCCGCCGAGGTCGGCGGTCAGCCGCACCTCGTGCCCGGGGCGTCCGCCGCCGCCCGGCACCGGACGCGCCGTCCGGCCCAGCGCGGTCACGGAGAGGGCGGCGGGGACGCCGAGTTGGGTGTGGCCGCCGAGCACCGGGATGCCGTACGCCCGCGCCGCCCGCGCCAGTCCGTCCAGCACCCGCGCGGCATGGGCGGCGTCCCTCGCGCCCACCGCGTCCAGCAGCCCGAGGGGCGAAGCACCCATCGCCGCCAGGTCGTTGACGTTGACGAGGACGGCGCACCAGCCCGCCCAGCCGGGGTCGCGCTCGACCATGGACGGCACGATCGCGTCGCACGCGGCGATCACGTCGGTGCCGGGCACGGGCGCGCCGTCGTCACCGACGAATCCCCCGCCGCCGAGGACGGCCCGCGCCCCGGACAGGGCCCCGCCGATCGGGTCCTGCCGTCGGGCACGGGCCGCCGGCTCGCGCAGGCCCGCCAGCAGCGGACCGAGGGCGGACTTCGTCGCCGCCGCCTGCGCCGCGATGCGGCCGATGGGCCAACGCATCAGCGTGTGCGGCGCGTTGGCGACCTCGATCGGGCGTACGGAGCGCCAGCCGAGCCGCCGGAACAGAGGTTCGCTCCGCACCTGGACGGTCGCGTCGAAGCGCAGGACGCCCTCCGCCTCGGCCCGCGCGCACGCGGCCCGCACCAGCGCGGCGCCGATGCCCCAGGGGCCGCGGGCGCCCGGCGCGACGACGAGCCGGCCGCCCGCCCACCAGCCGAGGTCCGGGCCGTCGGCCACGGGCCCCAGCCGCACCCCGCCGAGGACCGTGCCCGCGGCGTCCTTGGCGACCAGCACCAGCGTGCGCGGGTCGGTGTCGCGATCGTCCAGGTCATGGCCGTCGAACAGCCCCTGTTCGTGCACGAACACTTCGCGCCGAAGCCGCCGATAGTCCGCCAACTCACCGTGCTTGACTACCTCTTCGACGCGGAAGGAGGTCGCGCGAGCGAGGGTGTTCCGGTCGCCCAGCAGGGCGAGGATGTCGTACGGCCGCTCCACCGCCGGCTCCGGGGATCCGTCGAGCAGCACCCCCCTCACCCGCCCGCCGTCGACAGCACGCTGCACGCCCCGCAGGCCGCGCACCCCGCCTTCTGGTCGGCGCCGCGCATCCCGGCGGCCCGCAGCCGGGCGGCGACGCCTTCGGTGACGTACCGCAGCAGGTCCGCGCTCGGGGCCCTGATCCCCTCGCGGGCGGCGAGGGTGCCGCTCATCGGGCGGAAGGGGACGACAAAGGGGTAGACCCCGCGTCGAATCAACTCGCCTGCCCCTGCGATGAGTTCGTCCGGGCTCTCGCCGAGGCCGACGAGGAGGTACGTGGAGACGCGGTTGGGTCCGAAGACGCGTACCGCCTCGTCCCAGGCGGCCTCGTACTCGGCCAGCGGGACGGTCGACTTCCCGGGCATCCAGCGGCGGCGCACCGCGTCGTCGAGGGACTCGACGTGGATGCCGATGGCCGTGGCTCCGGCGTCGTGCAGGGCGCGGATCCAGGCGAGGTCGGCGGGCGGTTCGCACTGGACCTGGACGGGGAGGCAGGGGACGGCCCGCAGGACGGCGCGCACCGACCGTACGAGGTTGCGGGCGCCGCGGTCCGGGCCGGTGGTGGTGCCGGTGGTCATGACCATCTGCCGGACGCCGTCGAGCCGTACGGCGGCCTCGGCGACCTCGGCGAGCTGTGCCGGGGTCTTGGCGGCCACCGTGGCGCCGGAGCGCAGGGACTCCTCGATGGTGCAGAAGCGGCAGCGGTCGGACTCGGCGTAGCGGATGCAGGTCTGGACGACGGTGGTGGCGAGGACGTCGGCGCCGTGCAGGCGGGCGATGTGCTCGTAGGGGATGCCGTCGGCGGTGGTGAGGTCGTAGAACTTCGGGCGCTGTACCGGGGTGAGGGTGAGGCCGGTGTCCGTGAGAGGTCCGGTCTCCTCGCCCAGCCACACCTTGCCGTCGCGTACCCGGTAGGGGCTGTCGGGGTTACGGGGAAGCGCGGCACCGGCACCGTCGACGAGGACGTGTCCGTCGTCGCTGGGTCCCGCGCCGTCGGGCCGTCGCACGGGCGTGTCCAACGCAACTCCGTGCAGGGCGAGTTCGGCGCGGGTCATGATCCGCACATCCACCGTCGATCCGGTGCCGGTGCTCATCGCGGGGCTCCCTACAGCTGGTAGGTGGAGTTGATGATGGCGCCCTTGCGCGCGTAGTGGATCAGCGCGTCCTGGACGTCGAGGGGGTGGGTGGGGATGACGCCCTCGATGAGGTCCTCCTCGCGGGCGCCGTGCAGGGACAGGCCGAATCGGCAGCAGAAGACCTTGCCGCCCTCGGCGATGAACGTCTTGAGCTGGTTGTTGATGTTGTGCTCGCCGGGGAAGGCGGAGTTGCCGGTGGTCGGGAAGCCGCGGGTGGCCAGGCAGTTGAGGGAGCCGGGGCCGTAGAAGTAGATGGCGGTCTCGAAGCCCTTGCGCAGGGCGCGGGTCGCCTGGAGCACGGCGACGAAGGACACCGAGGACTCGTGGGCGATGCCGTGGACGAGGGTGAAGTAGGTCTCGCCGTCCTCTGCCTGGTAGTCGGGGAAGACCTTGGTGGAGCCGTAGATGCTGGAGCCCTCGGGGAGAGAGGGGTGCGGGATCTCGTCGAGGGACTTCTGCTCGACGTCGCTGAGCTGGGCGGCGGTTTCGGACACGGGGATCTCCTTGCGCGAGGCGGTGGTTGGCGAGGCGGTGGTCGGCGAAGGGCGGTCAGTCGTGGGCCAGGCGTGGGCCAGCCGTAGAGGGCGGGAAAGGTGTCGGTCAGTCGTAGAGGGCGGCGAAGGTGTCGCGGAAGACGAGGTCGGCGAGTTCACCGCCGCCGGTCGCCGCCGCGAGCCGGGCGTACTCGCCGGTGAAGTCGCCCCACGGCTGGTCGCTGGCGAAGAGCACGCGGTCGTGGCCGATGCCGCGCTGCTCGATCTCCCGGGCCAGCCAGTACGGCAGGAAGCCGATGGCCCAGGAGAGGTCGGTGTAGACGCGCTTGCCGGCGGTGATCCAGTCGAAGAACCGGGAGCCGGCGAGCTTGATGTGGCCGCTCATCCCGCCGCCGAAGTGCACGAGATGGACGGGGACCCGGTCGGCGTACCAGTCGACGAGGTGGCCGACCTCGTCGATGTCGGAGGCGGCACCGGGAGAGGTGTGGACGTGGACCACCAGGCCGTGTTGGGCCGCGGTGGCGAAGATGCGGTCCAGCAGCGGGCGGCAGGCCGGATCGGTGGGACGGCCGCCGAGCAGGAAGCTCAGCTTGAGCGCCTTCACCCCGTGCTCGCCCGCCAATGCCAGTGCCTGTGCGGTGCGTTGCTCGTCCTCGGGGCGCGGCGAGACCCACAGGCCGGCGCGGATCCGGTCGTCGGACTGGGCGGCCTCGATCACCAACTCGTTGAAGGAGAAGGCGACGGCCGGGTCGGGGACGCCGTAGTTGGGGATGACCAGGGCGCGTTCGGTGCCCTCGGTGTCCAGGTCGGCGATGAGCTGCTTGATGGTGGCGCGGGCGGTGGTGTCGGGGTGGACGGGCGGGCCGCCGTAGAAGGGGTGGGCGGGCAGGACACCGAGGTGACGGTGGGCGTCGAAGACCATGGTCCGCTGGGACCCTTCAGCCGATCGGGAGGGCGGAGGCGAGGACGCTGGGGGCGCCCGTGAGGGTGCCGCACACGTCGGCCAGACGGCGTGAGGCGTCGATGTGGTCGGCGAGGAACTCGGCGTCCCGTCCCACCGCCTCGAACCGGCCCGAGCCCCAGGTGTACTGCCAGGGCAGACCCAGGAAGTACAGGCCGGGAACGCTGCCGACGCCCCGCCGGTGCATGGGGTAGCCGCGGCCGTCGAAGGCGGGGATCTCGATCCAGCGGTGGTCGCGGGCGAAGCCGGTGGCCCAGACGACGGAGGTGACGCCGGCCTCGGTGAGGTCGAGGGTGCCCTGCTGGTCGTCCGGCTGCCACACGGGCCGGTAGCGGGCCTCGGTGGGCGCCTGGACGCCGGCCGCCTCGATGTGCGCGTCGATGACGTCCTTGATGCTCTCGGCCACCCCGTCGGCGTGGTCGAGGTTGGTCTTGAGGTCGTCGGCGAACTCCAGCACCGGCCCCTCGACCTCCGTGAGGCGGCCGTACAGCCGCATCCCGTCGCGGGCGAAGGCCCGCAGGTCGATGTCGCGGCCTCCGTCGCGGCCGGTGACGTAGTGGTTGACCCGCAGCCGCACCGCGTCGGCGTCGTCGAACACGTCGATGCTCTTGGTGTAGTGGCCCATGTCGTCCAGCCACGCCACGCAGTCGCGGCCCCGGTAGAAACGGGCGACGCGCGGTGCGCTGCCGACCGCGAGGTGGACCTGCCGGCCGGCGAGGTGGAGGTCCTCGGCGATCTGGCAGCCGGACTGTCCCGTGCCGACCACGAGGACGGCGCCGTCGGGGAGTTGGGCCGGGTTGCGGTAGCCGGAGGAGTGGAACTGCTCGATCGCGGCGGGCAGTCGCTCGGCCATCCGGGGCAGCTTCGGCGTGTGATAGGGACCGGTGGCGACGACGACCTGGTCGGCGGTGAACTCCCCCGCCGTGGTGGTGACTTCGAAGACCCCTCGCGCCGACCGGCGCAGCCGGGTCACCGACACCCCTTCCACCAGCGGCGGTCGGAAGGCGGCGACGTACTCCTCCAGGTAGCGCACGATGTCGTCGCGGACCATGAAGCCGTCGGGGTCGCCGCCGGTGTAGGGGTGACCGGGCAGCCTGCACTGCCAGTTGGGGGTCACCAGGCAGAAGGAGTCCCAGCGGCGCTCGCGCCACTCGTGCCCGATCCGGTGGGCCTCGATCACCACATGGTCGACACCGCGCTCGCCCAGGCAGTGGCTGACCGACAGTCCCGCCTGGCCGCCGCCGATCACGGCAGCCTCGTAGTGGGCTCCGTCGAGCCGGGGTACGGGAGTCATCGTGGGCTCCCGTCGGCGTTGAGGAGCGCCTCGACCAGGATCCGGCCGTCGGCGGGGAACGCACGGGCACGCGCCGTCTCCTCGAGCTGCTCCAGCTGACCGGAGGCGCCGGTGCAGAAGAAGCCGAATTTCTCCCGTACCCTCTCACCAGCGATTCCGAGCGCCGTCCGACTGCGCTCCAGGAAGTCGTCCACCGTGTACTCGGTACCCACCGTGAAGTAGTCCTCGATTACCGTGGAGGGGGAATAGCAGCGCTGGACGTCACCATCGGGCCAGCGCACGTCGAAATACATCTCGGGCATGACATCCTCCATGCCTGGCGCCGGGTTCCGCACCCCTCGCCGCTGCGTGTGACCACTACTTCAGCCAGCGGCGATTACCGAACCAAGTCATCGGGACTAAAGCAACGTTACAGAAGCCTCACGCCGAACCGCGCCGAGGCCAGGCGCATTTGCCCCAGAGGCAAATCTGAGCTCACCTTGATAAGTCGAAGAGGTCTACACGATCAAGGGCTCGCAACGTATTGGGGAACTGCCGCCGCTTGGCGACTCCAGATTTCCGATCGGCTGACCGCAGACATTCTCCGGCCGTTTCCGCACCCGCTCCGCACTCGCGGCCGCCCCGCCGACGGACCCCACTGTGCTCGAACAGGGCGCTGCCCGGCGGGACGTACCAGCCCACGTCGGGTTTGAACTCCTGGAACGGGCCCTGTACCACGGCGGACGCGGCGGCCAGGGTGAGCTGACCCGTTCGCCTCAGCCGGGTACGGCGACCGGTTCCGGGGCCAGGTGCCCCGCCCTGCTCAGCCGGGCCACCAGCACCGCGCACACGAGCCCGGTGACGGCCGGCGCGGCCCAGGGCAGCCAGCGCACTCCGGTGTCGAACAGTGCGCCGACGGCGAGGTTGCCCAGCGAGATCGCGATGCCGGAGGCGGTGTTGTAGGCGCCGTAGCAGGTCGCGACCAGCCGGTTGCCGGAGAGGCGGACGACGGTGTCCGTCTCGAAGGGGTAGAGCAGTGCCCCGCCCCAGGCCAGCAGTGCCGCGCAGGCGGCCAGGGCGAGGGCCCCGGTCACCGCGTCGTACGAACGCGGCAGCAGCGGGACGAAGGCCGCGCCCATGACGGCCGGTCCGGAGACGATCGCCCGTGGCCCGGGCAGGGTCCGTTTCGCCCATGCGGCCAGTTTCAGCTGGCCCGTGTGCTCCGGCCGCGGCCGGGTGGGCCACCGGAGTTCCCGTGAACGTCGCGCCGTGCACGGAGCCCGCGAGGTGTACGACGACGAGGAGGACGAGCGCCAGGAGGGGGCCGACGCGACGGCCTGCCCGCTCGTGGGTTCCCACTCCGATCCTCACTCCAGCCACATACCAAGCGCATGCGATCAGTGACTGTCTGCTATCCAACGGTCATCCAGTCCCGCGTGTTCTCGAACAGGGCGGAAGTGAACCTCGGCGCCGCGAATTCGGTCCCGCAGGTGAACTGCATCAGCGGGCCGAAGGCGCCGACGGCCTTGATGCCCATGAAGTACAGGTCCTGCGCCGGTGAGGGAAAGGGGGAGCGTGCGCACCGGCCCACTCCCCCCGGTGTCACGCCTGGTAGGCAACCAGCGCCATCATCCCCGCCTCGCCGTGGTAGGCATTGTGGCAGTGCAGCATCCACTGGCCGGGGTTGTCCGCGTCGAAGTACACGGACACCGCACTCTTCGGCAACACGATGGTGGTGTCCTTGCGTGGACCGCCCGTCCCGAGCTGATACGTGTGCCCGTGCAGGTGCATCGGATGCCACATGTCCGTCTTGTTGACGAAGTCCAGCCGGACCCGCTCACCCTGCCCCACCAGGACCGGGTTCGCGGTGGGGTGGTCCATGTCGAACCGCCTGCCGTTGATGCCCCAGTCGTACTTGCCCATGCCACCGGTCAGTTCGATGCGGTGGACACGGTCGGCCGCCTTCGTCTCCAGCCGGACCTCGTCGGCCGCCCTCAGCCGAGAGGCGGTCATGATCATGCCGTCCAGCTCCTCGGGTCGGACGTCCGGCTGCGGAGCGCGGCCGGAGCCGGTGCGGACCAGGGCCATGCCGCTCGCGTCCTTGCCCTCGGCCAGGGCGACCAGCGGGAAGACACCGTCGGCGAGGGTGACCATGACGTCGTACCGCTCCCCCATGCCAACCAGGAGGGCATCCACCTGCTGGTGTCGGACCGGAAAGCCGTCGGTGTGGGTGATGGTCAACTTGTGGCCGCCGAGCGCGACCCGGTAGGCCGTGTCGCCGCCGGCGTTGATGATGCGCAGCCGTACCCGCTTGCCGGGCTTGCCGGTGTAGACGTCGGGGTCGGCCGGGACGCGGCCGTTGACCAGGTGGTAGGGGTACTTGACGTCGCCGGCGTCACCGCCGAGCAGCTTGCTCTCGGCACCCATGAGCATGAACTTCATGGACATGCCGCCAGAGCCGGACGGCGACGCGCTCGCCTTGTCGGAGGTTCCGCCGCTCGTGCTCATGTCGCCCGTGTCCATCCCTCCCATGGCGCTCATACCGTCACTGGAGGAGTTGCCCGGGCTGGGGCTGGAGCCGCCCATGTCCATGCCCCCCATGTCCATGCCCCCCATGCCGTGCTTGAGGTCGGCGAAGACCTCGTCGGGGGTGCCGGTGACACCGTCGACCCAGTCGTCGAGGACGACGACCCACTCGTCGTCGTACGACAACGGCTCCTTGGGATCCTCGACGATCAGCGGGGCGTACAGACCGCGGTCGAGCTGGACGCCCACATGCGGGTGAAAGAAGTAGGTGCCGGGGGCATCGGCGATGAAGCGGTAGGTGAAGCTGCGGCCGGCCCGGACGGCGGCCTGGGTGGCCGGGGGCACACCGTCCATGTCGGCGCGCAGGGCTATGCCGTGCCAGTGGATGGACGTCGTGGTCCTGTCCGGCAGCTGGTTGGAGAGCTCGGCGGCGAGCGTGTCGCCGGCGTTCACCCGGATCTCCTGGCCCGGGGTGCGGCCGCTGAAGGCCCAGCTCTTCGCCATCACCCCACCGCCGAGATCGAGCATGGCCGACGCGGCGGTCAAGGTCACGTTCCGTACCTTGCCCGTACTGTTGCGCTTCCTGTCGGCGGCGGCGACCACCTTGCTGTCGGGGCCGACCAGGGCGGGGGTGCCATGGGAGCTGCCGGTGCCGCTGCTGCACGCGGCGAGCGCCCCCGCGCCCGCGGCGCCGAGCCCGGCCAGCAGAACGGAGCGGCGGTTGATGCTGTTCATGGGGGAAGTCCTCTTCTCGACGAGCCCGGCGGGCTCGATGTGCCGTTGACCTGGGCGCATGCGGCAGCTCCGCTTCCGTAGGGAATGCGGCAGCGGTCCGCAGGACGGCGGGCCTAGATCAGCAGCCGGGAGAGGAGGGAAAGGTCCGGCGGCGCGCGGTGCGAGATTCCCGAAGGACCGTGCCCGGCGAGGACGCTCCGCACAGAAGAGCTCCGAACGGTGCGGGGCAGGGCGGACGGCGGTGCGAGCAGCTGTGGCGTGCTCACGTCCCCGGACGAACAGTGCTGCATGGCGGACCCGGAGCAGGCACCGCCGTCGTCGTGATCCATGGCCGGGGCTGCGGCCTCGACGCGGGCTGCCTCACCGGGCCCGGTCGGGGCGGTCGCCGGTGCCGTCGTCGCCGTGTGGTCCATCGCCGGCATCGCACTCATCGCGGTGGCGGGGGTCGCGGAGACGGCTACGTCATGGTGGACGAGGACGGCAAGAGCCGCGAGCAGCGCCACGACGGCGACCCACGCACAGCGCGGTGCGCCGCCACGGGGGCTGATCCGCCGGTACGTCGCTGCCGTCATCGCCTTCCACATCCGCTTCGCCTGCCGGAATCACCACTATACCCAGTAGGGGTATATCTCCACTCGGTGGACTTCGCCATCGCTCCTGGACCCGGGTGTGTGTCGTTCCTGGTCGCAGCGTTCCCTTCGGCGGAGCGGCACGGCCGTTCGCCTTCCCCCTGCGCCACGCGCACGGCGTGATGCGGGTCGGCGAGGCGGCTCCGACAGCGGGGGCGCCGGGTGACCAGCCGGCGGGGCACGCTTACGGCCTCACATGCCCGGCATCCCCGACATGGTGGCACCGGATCCCGAGTCGTCACCCGAGCCGGAGCCGCTTCCCGACGAGGGAGACCCGCCGTCCGACATCGCCGACTTCGCACCCGAGGGCGTGACGGCGTACCAAGCGCCGCTCTTGCCCTGCCCGTTCATCTCACCGGTCTTGGTATCGCCCATGTAGCGGTAGAGCGGCCAGCCGGCGAGCGTGACCTGCTTCATCCCGTCGTCCCTGGTGATCGTGCCGACCTTGGCCTTGAGCCCCATGGCCTTGGGAGTGCCGTCGGCCATGACCGGCATCCATGTCTGCGCGCAGCTCCCGGTGCACATGGACATGGACGCCTTGTCCTTGTCGTACCGGTAGAGCGTCCAGCCCTTGGCGTCCGTGACAACCGATCCCATCCCGGACATCTGCTTGGCCATCAGCATGCTGGTGCTGACCATGTGCGTTCCCCCGGACGCGGCGGAACCGTCGGACGCGGCGGAATTGTCGGACGCGGCGGAATTGTCGGACGACGAGCCGCATGCGGCGAGCAACAGCGCGGAGGCGATGCCCGAAGCCACGGTCAGAGCAATACGGTGCCGGGACACGAAGTTCTCCTTTGATGTTCCTGCATCTACTGATGCCCTTAGTACGTTCGCGCACAGTCGGCCGTTCATCCGCAGGTGCCCAGGATTTGAAGGCCGTGGAGGCACCCCGATGACAGCTAAGTAACTTAGTGTTCAACGGGCGCTCCACTCGCCCGTCGCGCGCGAGACGCGGGTTGCCCGGATACCCGACCCACGCTCCCGCGCAAGGAAGAAGCCATGACCGATCAGGAGAACTCCGGCTCCTGCTGCGGCTCATGCGGTACCGGCTCGGTGGCCGGCTGACCGTCCAGCCCGCCCGCGTCGGCGCCGGCACCAAGCCCACCTGCCCGTCAGGCATGCGGTGTTCGTCGGCCGCTAGCAGCTGCTCGTGGAGTGGGTGATCGAGTTGCTCCGCGAGCCGGCCGAGGCCAAAGCAGCGGCGGAGGCCGAGGGCCGCACGGCGGTCGCAGTCGCCTGGGACGGTGAGGCACGCGGGGTGCTCACGGTGGCCGACGCCGTCAAGGGGACCCGCGCGGAGGCCGTCGCCGAGCTGCGTCGGCTCGGGCTCACGGCTGTGCTGCTGACCGGCGACACCAGGCTCGTCGCGGAATCGGTCGCCCGGTCCGTCGGTGTCAACGAGGTGATCGCCGACGTCAACGACGCGGCCGCCCTCGCCACCGCCGCCCTCGCCATGGGCACCGGAACCGACGCGGCGATCGAGGCCGGTGACCTCACCCTCGTACGCGGCGACCTACGGCTGGCCACGGACGCCATCCGTCTGTCCCGCAGGACCCTCGCCACCGTCAAGGGCAATCTCTTCCGGGCCTTCGGCCAACACGTCGCAGCCTTCCACTGGCCGCGTTCGGCATAGCCGGCGGGTTCAGGGCCCGCACGCCACCAGCAGAGGCAGCAGCGGAGCCGCGACGGTGGCCGCCAGGACGCCAAGCGAAATGCCACGATGAGGCCGCGGCTGCGGGGCGAGGACGCGGCGCAGTCGGACGAGGGCACCGGAGCCGCCGGCTCCGATGGCCCCCTGCGGCGCCCGCCCCGCCGCGACCTCGCACATCGCGGTGGCCAACGCGTTCCTGGAGTGATGCCGGAGAGCGCGGTCGTCCGCGATCATCTCCAGCAGCAACAACGTCTGCTCCTTGGCATGCCGGGCCAGCGGCAGCCACCGGAATGCACGGGCGAAGGCGTCGACGAGGAGCCGCGGCACATGATGCCTGCCCTTGATGTGGGCGCGTTCGTGCTCCAGGACGGCGCGCAACTGAGCTTCGGAGAGGACCTCCAGCGCACCCCGGGTGACCACGACCCGGGAGTGCCGCCCCGGCAGGCAGTAGACAGCCGGGATGCCGTGGTCGACGATCGTGGCGCCGTACTCGGGAGCCGGTTCGCCGACGAGGGCGAGCATGTCGAGCTGACGCCCGCGGGCCCGCACGGCGAGCCAGGTGCACCGGGCGAGCCAACCGAGCGGCAACAGCACGACCGTCAGCGGTGCGGCCAGCACGAGGACGTCACCAAGGCCCTGCGGGCTGTCGCTCGCGGGCGCGTCGGCGCCCAGCCCGCATACGGTGAGCAGCCCGACAAGTCCGTCGTGCACGTGCTGCTCGGTGAGAACCAGGTGGTACACGGCGAGCGCGGTGGCGACGACGAACGTCACCATGAGCCCCTGCCAGGCCAGGACCGCGGCGGCCGGAGCACGGTGTGCCCAGCGTGCCCGTGCCAGCCGAGGAGGGATCACGGTACCCACCAGGACCGCGTACCCGACCAGCGCCGCGGCTGTGATCATGCCTCACTCCGCCTGTCCGCCCTTCGAAGCGCCGACCGTAGCGCCTGCGCTTCCTCCGGCGTGATCTGTTCCAGGAAGCTGACCAGGGTTCCGGTGGTGTCCGGATTGCTGCCCAGCGCCTCGTGCATCAGCGCCGCGGTGTACTGCTGACGCGTGCGAGTCGGCGTGTACACCCACGCCCGGCCCTCCTTGTGCCGGGTCAGCATGCCCTTGCCGTGCAGGATGTCGGCAACCGTCTTGACCGTGGTGTAGGCGATGGGCCGTTGCTTGTTGATGTCCGTCCGCACCTCACGCGCGGTGGCCGGCCGCCCCCAGGACCACAGGCGGTCCATGATCTCCGCCTCCAGCTCACCCAGCCGACGCACGGCCGCTCCCTTCGCTCCCGGAGTACGACACGTCCGGTACCGCTGAGTTGGCATCGTAGACCGTGGGGTCCCGGAGCCCGGACGCGAACGTGACCCAGGTGCTGCTCGGCATGGGCCACATGGTCGCGTCCGGAAGGTCAATGGCCGCCGACGGCGAGTTCGTAGTCGCCGAGCAGGGTGCCGGCGGTGAGGTCGCTGGTGACGTGGCCGGCCATGTAGAGGCGGGAGCAGAGGACTTCGGCCTGCGTCCACTGGTAGTCCGCGGCGCGGTGCGGGGCGAGGGCGCCGAGGACGAGACCGGCCGCGACCGGCCCTATGCACTTATTGCCCTCGGCGGCCTAGCCGCCGCACTCGTCCTGCGGTATCTGCTGCGCCGCCGATACCAGGGCTGCCCCAGCGCCGACGACGATTCACCTTTCCAGCTCGGTCCCGAGTGCCGCCGCTGCCGCCCGCAGACGAGCGAGCGCGACCACCGCGCCCACTCCGGTCAGGGCCGCGAGTGCCCCGTAGCCGTAGGTGAGCGTGGCGAGCGAGGCGACGGCGGCGACGAGCAGCGGGCCGCCGGCGTCGCCGAGTTCGCGGCCCAGTTCGGCGGCACCCATGGTCTGGCCAAGGCGTTCGGTCGGAGTGCTCGTGGCCAGCGCGGCGAAGCCGAGCGGGGTGATCAGCCCGGTACCGGCGCCGATCAGGGTGGCCCCGACGAGGATGCCGGTCAGTCCCGGCAGCATCGCGCAGGCCAGGCCCGCGGTGGTGACCGCGAGCCCTGCGGCCAGGCCGGTGCGTGTGGACAGGCGCCCGTCGTCCAGGGCCCGTCCGGCGCGCGGCTGGACCAGTGCCGCGGTCGCGGCGAGCAGCGACACGGCGGCGCCGGTGGCGACCGTGCCCAGCCCGGCGGCACGGCCGGAGACGGGCAGGAAGCCGACCCCGACGGACAGCGCAGCCGTGGCCGCCGCGAGCGCGGAGGTGGGGGCGAGGAACACCGGGTCGGCGAGCCGGCGGGACAGGTCCAGGACCGTCTGCCGGGCCTTGGGCAGCGGCGGTACGACGGGAACGGCGAGCGCGGCCCACACCGCGACCGCCGCAGCCAGCAACGCGAGGACGCCGAACAGCAGCCGCAGGCCGGCGGCCCACACCAGCGCGCCCCCGAGCAGCGGGCCGAGGGTGTAGCCGATGGACTTGTAGAAGCCGTAGCTGCCGAAGGCGCGGCCGTGTTCGGCGGCCGGGTTGAGGCGGGCGACGAGCGCGGAGGCAGACGGCGAGAAGGCCGAGGCAGCGGCCCCCTGCCCGAGGCGCGCGGCCCACAGCCAGCCGGGGCTGTCGGCGAGCACGTACAACGCGGACGCGGCGGCGAAGGCGACCAGTCCGCCGAGCAGGACCGGGCGGGCGCCGATCCGGTCGGCGAGGGTCCCGAACACCGGCTTCAGCAATACCTCGGCGCCGTCGTACAGCGCGAGCAGTCCGCCCAGCACCAGCAGCGAGACGGCCGCGTCGCCGCCGAGACTCGCGGCGATGCCGTGCGCGCCGAAGGCGGTGGTGAATCCTGCCGCGTACAGCGGCCACATCTGCCGGGCCGCGGCGGGCCGCGAGGTCACTGTTCCCCCTGCGGGGTCTGGTGCAGGGCGGCGAAGACCAGCTCGGCGTAGTCCTCGCAGGCAGCCGCGCACCGCTTGAGCCGCTCGCCGGCCGCGGTCGCCTCCGGAGCACCGAACACGTCGCGTGCGGTCAGGTCCCGGTGCCAGCGCCGTAGCCGCTCCAGCGACTGTTCCTCTTCCTCCAGTTCGGCCAGCGTGAACTTGGCGATGCGGATCTCCTTGGCCAGCTCCGCCTCGAACTTGCCGCAGTCCGCGAGGAACTCCGTCCAGTCCGCGGACCGGGCGGCGGTGAACATCTGCTGGAAGCGAGCCGCGTCCTCGGGCTTGCGTCCGAACGCGGTCAAAGTCACCACCTGTCCGCCCGCCTGTTCCGTGAGCGCGATCACCCGGCCGACGCCGTCGGCGAAGACCGGCACGTCCGGAACGGCCCACACGCCCTGGCCGAGCGAGAGCGCCCCGACCTTGCGCAGCTCCCGCCAGACAGCCACCCGGTGCCGCGACGGCTCGGCAGGAATCCTGACCACGAGAACGAGCCACTGGCCCGCCGCTTGCCTACTTGCCACAGAAGCGAATGTAACGCGCGTTACCTGCGTCTGTGCAGCGGCGACTGGAGCCGCGCCGGGCTCGGCGCGGTCGGCCGACCGGCGTCATGCGAATTGGATGACGCTGGCGATGCCTGCCACCAGGCAGTACACGGCGAAAGGAGTGAGAGTGCGAGTGGTGAAGTACCGGGACAGGAAGCGCACGGCGGCGTACGCGGCGATCCCCGCGGTGAAGAAGCCGACGGCCACCTGGCCGTGGATGTGCGCGGCGGCGGGCCCGGCCAGACTGGGCAGCTTGAGCACGCCCGCGGCCAGGATGACCGGGGTCGCCAGCAGGAAGGAGAACTTGGCGGCGTCCTCGTGGTCCAGGCCGCGCAGCAGCCCGCCGACCATGGTGATGCCGGAGCGGCTGATCCCGGCGAGCAGCGCCATGGTCTGGAACAGGCCGATGACACCCGCCTCGCGATAGCTGAGGGTGTCCAGCTGCCGGCTCGTGGACTTCGCGGGGACACCGGGTTCGAGGGCCGCCCCGGGACCGGCGCTCACCACGGCCGCTCGGGCGGCGGCGGCCTGCCGGACCTCCGAGCCGCGCCGCAGCCGCTCCCCGAACAGCAGGATCAGCCCGTTCACGGTGAGGAACACGGCGGCCGCCAGCGGCTTCGCGAACAAGGTGCGGAAGGTGTGCTCCAGAGCCAGTCCGGTGAGGCCGACCGGGACGGTGGCCACGATCAGCAGCCAGGCGAGGCGCTGCGTCGAGGTCTCGACCCTGCGCGTACGGACCGTGGTGACGAGGGCTCGGACGATGCGGACCCAGTCCTTGCGGTAGAAGACCAGCAGGGCCGCCGCGGTCGCCACGTGCAGGGCGACGATGAAGGCCAGATACGGCGAGCCCCCGGAGTCGCCGGTGGCGTTCTCGGTGACCAGATGGCTCCAGGAGCCCCCGATCCAGGCGGGAACCAGCACGGAATGGCCGAGGCTGGAGACCGGGAAGAGCTCGGTCACGCCTTGGAGGGCGCCGATGACGACGGCCTGGAGGTAGGAGAGTTCGGTCACGGCGACTCCTCGTAGGGCATCCGGAGAGATACTGCGCTGCGGGCCCGGACGGGGCACGCTCACGGAGAGCGTACTTTTACACGCGTGTCGGAGTGGCGTGGACATTGGAGCGCCAAACGGCCACCGCACCCCGTACGAGCAAACGCCGCGCCAGATGGTCACCGACGCCACAGGGCCCCCACCTGAGCCCTGACCTGCGCGTCTCCGGTGCGCGACGACCCGGGGAGTACCCCGGGACGCGGGTGCATGGCAGACTCAGGGCGCGCGCAAAGTTTTACACGCGCGTAGGAGCATGTTGGGATTCGGAAAACGAACGGGAGCGCGGCAACCTCATGAGCGACACCGCGAGCGGCCGGAGCCCCAAGCGGGCCAACGGGGTCCGCGAGGCCGAGATCCTCGACCACCTCCAGCAGGCCGACACCGCGCTGACCCCCGGTGAGGTGGCCGAACGTCTGGGCGGCGAGCTGACCTACAACAGCGTCGTCACGATCCTCACCCGCATGCACACCAAGGGGCTGCTGACCCGCTCCCCTCGCGGCAGGGCGTACGCCTACGCCCCCGTCACCGACGACGCCGGTTTCGCCGCCCGTCGTATGCACACCGTGCTGGAGGAGCGTCCCGACCGCGAAGCCGTTCTCGCCCGCTTCGCCGACACCCTCTCCGCCACGGACGCCGTCCTGCTGCGTCAGCTGCTCGCCGCCGAGCAGGACAGCGACCGGTAGAAGAGGGCCGACCCGATGCGCATCGCTGTCTATCTGCCGCTGCTGCTTTCCCTGGTCGCGCCGCTCGCCGCCCGGCCCCTGTCCGAACGCTGCGAACCCCGCCTCGCCACCTGGCTGCTCACCTCCCTGTCCCTGGTCCTGGGCACGGCGAGCACCACCGCCCTCGGCCTGCTGGCCGTCACCGGCCTGATCCGCATCCCCCAACTCGCCGGCCTCGGCCACTGGTCGGCCCCCTCCGCCCAGCACGACGACCCGGCCCAGCTCCCCGTCGCGCTCATCGCGGGCCTGCTGCTCGGCGCCGCCCTGTTCGCCGCCGCCCGCATGCTCTGGCGGCGAGCCCGCACCCTGGCCGCCGCCACGCTGGACGCCGCCTGCATGCCCACCCGGGACGGCACGGTCGTCGTGGAGGACGAGGCCCCCGACGCCTACGCCCTACCCGGACTCCCCGGCCGCGTGGTCGTCTCCACCGGCATGCTGCACACCCTGGACGCCACCGAGCACACCATCCTGCTCGCCCATGAACGGGCCCACCTGCGCGCCCACCACTACGCGTTCGTCGCTCTCGCCCAGTTCGGCGCCGCCGCCAACCCGCTCCTGCGCCCGCTGGCCGACGCCGTCACCTACACCATCGAACGCTGGGCCGACGAGAACGCGGCCGGCGCCACCGGTGACCGCAGGCGGGTCGCCCGCACGGTCGGCAAGGCCGCCCTCGCCGCCCACCACACCCCCGCCCGCGCGGCCGGCGCCACCCTCGGCATCCTCGGCCGCCGCGCCCCGCTCGCCAAGGCCGGTCCGGTGCCCCGCCGCGTCGCCGCCCTCCTCGCCCCACCCCTCGGCCGCCACCCGGCGCTCACCGCCGCGACGGCCCTCATCCTCACCTCCGCGATCCTCGCCACGGCCGAAGCCGCCCACGACCTGCACCTGCTGCTGAAGAGCGTCGGCGCCGGATAGCACCACGGCCGGCTCAAGTTCCCGAACTGGCACGGCCGGTTTCCGCCGCGGAAGGACGAGGTGCCGAAGCCCCCACGCCGCTGCGGAATGCCGAATCCTGAGGCGCGAGCAGGGTCAGTGTTCGTGTGGGCCGGGCCGGTGGACGGGGCCGTGGGCGTCGTCGCAGTGCTCCGTCGCTTCGGCCGAGGACGAGGGGGTGGCGATCTGCAGCAGTTCCTCGCTGTCCCCGTCCTCGCCGAGGTGGTCGACCTGAAGCGTGGCGTGCGTGACGCCGTGCCGGTCGCGCAGCAGCTGCTGCAGGTCGCGGCGCACGGCGTGGCAGTCACCGCCGGGTTCGACCAGGACGTGGGCGGAGAGGGCGGGTTCGCCGGAGGTGATGGTCCACAGGTGCAGGTCGTGGATCTCGACGACCGCGGGCCGGCCGGCCAGTTCGTCGCCGATCGAGTCCGGGTCGAAGCCGACCGGGGCGGCTTCCAGGAAGATCCGCCCGGAGTCGCGGACCAGGCCGTAGCCGGCCTTGAACATCAGGGCGACCACGACGAGCGTGGCGATGGCGTCGGCGCGGGCGAAGCCCGTGAGGACGACGATGAGCGCGGCGACGGCGGTGCCGATGAACGCGAACAGGTCGTTGAGGATGTGCTGGTAGGCGCCCTCGACGTTCAGGGAGCTGCGGTTGGCCTTGGAGATGCACCAGGTGGCGGCCACGTTGACGACGATCCCGGTGAGCGCCGTGGCCAGCATCAGGCCGCCCTCGACCTCGGGCGGGCTGATCAGCCGGCGCACCGCCTCGTACGCCAGCCAGGTCCCGAGCAGCAGCAGGGTGAGGCCGTTGGCCTGGGCGGAGAGGATCTCGGCGCGCTTGAGTCCGTAGGTGAAGCCGCCGCGGGCGGGGCGGGCCGACAGCCGCATCGCGACGAGCGCGAGCACTATGGAGGCGGCGTCGGTGAGCATGTGCGCCGCGTCGGAGATCAGGGCCAGGGAGCCGGCGATGATGCCGACGACGACCTCCGCCGCCATGAACACCGTGATGAGGGTGAGGGCGATGGCCAGCCAGCGGCGGTCGGCGTCCGCCGAGACGCCGTGCGAGTGCCCGGCATGCCCACCCGCCCCGTGGCCGTGGTCATGCCCCTGGCCCCCGTGGTCGTGCCCGTGATCGTGATCGTGATCGCCCATGGCGGTTGCCTTGCCCCCTCGCGTCGGGTGTCCGGTTCGCAGTGAAACGCATGGTCGGGGCTATCACCAAAGGCTGCACCGGTGACCGTTGTCATCTCCGATAGCGCGGCCCTGACCTGCGGAAACGCTGCTCTTCTGGAGGGAGACGGGGTCTGTTTCCAGTACCGCGACCCGGTGGGGCGGCAAGCGCGCGTGCCTGGGTACGCTTCCGGGACCACTTCGTTCAGCGACCCGTGAAAGCCCGCCGATGCGACCGCTCCTCCCGCCGATGCGCCCCGCCTCCCCGGCGTCCGGCGTGCTGCGCGGAGCGCGGGCCGCCGTCCTGGCGGTGCTGTGCGTGCTGCTGCCGCTGGCCGGTCATGTGCTGGCGCAGGGGCATGCCCCCCGTTGGGCACCGGTGGCGGCGATAGCCCTCGTGGCGGTGCCCGGCGCCGCCGTCCTGACCCGGAAACGGCTCACCGACGCCCAGTTGACCGGGGTACTGGCCGCCGCCCAACTCGCCTGCCACGCGGCCTACTCGCTGCCCGGCGCCTGCGCCGCCGTATCCGCGACAGGGGGCGGAACGGGCGGGTTTCCCTCGCTGATCGAGCACGACGCCCTCACCGGACCGCCGTCCGGTGTCCTGCTCGCCGGTCACCTCGTGACCCTGGTGCTCGCGGCGCGACTGCTGGGCACCACGGACCAGCTGCTGTGGCAGTCACGTCCGCTGTGGGCAGCGGTACGCCGCGTCCTGCTGTTCGTGTGGCCGCTGCTCGGACGCGTCCACGGCACCGGCCCACGGCCGGAGCTCGTAGAGAACACGTCGCCGCTGCGGTCGGCCGTGCTGACCCGGCTGCGGGAAGGCCGGGCGCCGCCACGCGGGCGGTTCAGCCCGAGCGTCCCTCTCCGGCCGATGCCGACCGGCGGACTTCTCCTGCCCTGACGGCAGAGCCGCCTGCCCGGCGGGGCGGGTCCCCCCTGCCCGGCGGCCCCGCCGCCAGGACACGAAAAGAGCCCCGCATCATGCCCGCCCGCCCACCGCGTGCCGCCCGCACGGCGGCACGCGTCCTCGTCGTACCCACCGCCCTCACGGCCCTGACCGTCGCCGCCCCGCAGGCCGCGGCCCACACCGAACTCGACACCGCCAGTCCCGCGGCCGACTCCGCCCCCGCCGGACTTCCCACGCGCATCACGCCGACCTTCAGCGACACGATGGACGGGAAGTACGCCAAGGTGGCCGTCACCGGCCCCGACGGTGCCCCGGTCTCCGCCGGGAGTCCGCAGGTGGGCGACAGGACCGTCGCCCTGGGCCTGAAGTCCGTGGCTCCGGCGGGCCGTCACACGGTCGGCTACCGGGTGGTCTCCGCCGCCGGCCATCCCGTCTCGGGGTCGTACGCCGTCCCCCTCTCCGAATCGCTCGCCGCCTACAACGCCTTCCTGGCGAGCCTGTGCGCCCGCGGCCGACGCGTCGCAACCCCACCCACCTCCGCCGCCGCTCCAAGTGAGGAATCATGAGCAAGCTGAAGAAGCAGCTGATGGCCCTGGCCATCCTCCTGGCCGGGTTCGCCGCGGCCTTCGGCACCTACCTGCTCCTCGCCCCCGACGACCGCAGGAGCGGATTCGCCGTCCAGCCCGCCGCGGACGCGCTGCCCGTGCGCGACTCCAGCCACCGGCTCACCCAGCCGGAGAAGAGCGAACTGACCGTCGTGGAGTTCCTGGACTTCGAGTGCGAGGCGTGCGGCGCGTACCACCCGCCTGGCCGAACAGCACCGACCGCGGGCGATGTTCATCGCGTGCTCCGACGCCCGCCTCGTCCCCTCCTTGCTCACCGCGGTCCGGCCCGGAGACCTCTACGAACTGCGCACGCGCGGAGGAGTCGTACCGCCCTATGACGCGAAGACGCCCACCGGCGAGTCCAGAACCATCGCATACGCGGTCGACGAGCTGGGTGTCGCGGACATCGTGGTCTGCGGCCACTCGGACTGCGACGTCGTCACCGCCGCGATGCACGACAACCGGAGGGTCTCCGGTGTCACGGGGTGCGCGGAGGAGTCGGTACCGCTGAGCGGAGACGTCATCGCCGCCGGACACTGGCACGCCCTCACACAACTCGACGCGCTCAGCAACTATCCGTGTGTCGCACCCCGGCTGGCCGACCGCTCACTGCGCCTGCACGCCTGGTTCCACGAACTCGACACCGGCGCGACCCTGGCCCACCACCCCCGCGCCAGCACCTTCCTGCCCCTGTGAACAGCCCCGTCCGCCCCCACGTATACGACAAGGTGAACGCCCGTGACCTCGCCCTCCCGGCTCGTCTGCGACGAACGGCCGACCGCCCCCAGCACATGGTGGGCCATCGCCGGCCCCTTCGGCGTGTCCATGGCCCTGATCTTCCTTCCCTACGGGCCCGTCGCCGCACTGATCGCGCTGACGATCGGGGTCTGCCCGGCCGGGATGTACGTCAGTGCGCAGGGATCGACGCGCATCCGGGTCACCGGCGACACGTTGTTCGCGGCGGACGTACAAGGCCGATCTGCGGGCCTGCATGGTGAGGCCCGGCTTTCTGCCCGGCGCCGTGCGGGTGGCGGACATCGACCTCGACGACCCCACGCCCTACCTCTACTTGGCCACCCGATCCCCGGAACGGCTCGCCGAGGCACTCGGTAAGGAATGACGGGCTACCGTGCCGCGTGATCACGTGACCGGGTACGAGGAGCGTGCCGGGACGGGCCGGACCAGCCGCGTGGGGACCTGCGTGCGGGCCGGTCTGTTCGCCGTGCTCGGTACCGTGCTCGCGGCCTTCGGCCATCACACCATCGCCGAGGGCGCGGTGCCCTGGCGGCTGGTGGCCGCGATGGCCGCGGCGCAGTTCACGGCCGTCTGGCCACTGGCCCGCAGACGCTACACACCCGCCGCGACCGTCCTGTGCACACTGGCCGTGCAGGGTGCACTGCACCTCGCCCTGTCCTACGCGGCCGGTGACGCCTCGGTGGCCATGCCGGGACCCACGATGCACGCCGGTCACGCGGCGGCCGATGCCGGGGACGGGCACGCGTGGCATCACGCCGGGGTGGCGATGGCCACCGTGCATGTGGTCGCCGCGCTCGTCGTGGCCTGGCTGCTGTGCCGGGCGGACGCCCGGATGACGGCCGCGCTCGCCACGCTGGGCACGATCACCAGGACAGTTGTGGCGGCCCTGGCCCAGATTCTGCCGCGGCCGGTCCGAGACACCGGGCGCACGGTGTTCGGGCTGCCCGAACGGTGGCCGGGGGCTTCCTCCGATACGGCGGCGACGCCGCGGGACGACGTACTGGAGCATGCGGTGGTGCGCAGGGGACCACCGCGACGGGAACGCCTCCAGTCCGTCATCCGGTCCCGGCTGCTACGGGACCGGTCCTTCCCGTACCTGCAAGGAGTTCCCTGTGTCCACGCCCATGCCCCTCACCCCGGTGGCTCGCACCGGCCGTCGCATCGCACTCGCCGGTGCCGCGGCGCTGACGGCCACGCTCGCCCTGGCCGCACCGGCAGCCGCCCACGCGGAAGTCGAGGCCGACACCCCGCAGGCTCTGGCCCAGAACGTGACCCTCGGCTTCGTTTCCGAGGCCGAGTCCGACACGGCAGGCTTCACCCAGTTGCGCATCGTGCTCCCCGAGGGCATCGCCCCCGGTGACGTAACCCTCGGCGAAGCCCCCGAGGGATGGAAGCTGAAGGCCACCGGCGACGGCTACAGCGTCGCCGGGCCCGCGCTGAAGGCCGGCGTCGACGCCGAACACACGATCAAGGTGCGGCAGTTGCCGGACGCCAAGGAGATCGTCTTCAAGACGGTGGAGACCTACAGCGACGGCAAGGTGTCCCGCTGGATCGAACTGCCCAGCGGCGGCGCGGAGCCGGAACAGCCCGCGCCGGTCCTGAAGCTGAAGGCGGCGGCCGCGGGTGCCAAGCCGGTCGGTGCCTCCCCCAGCCGGAGCGAGAGCGCGACGCCCACCCCGTCCGCCACCGAGCCGGAGAGCGCGGACGGCGGCTCCGACACCACCGCCGAGGCCGCGCAGACGGACGACAACAGCTCGACCGGCGTGATCATCAGCGTCGTCCTGGCAGCGGTGGCGCTTCTCGTCGCCGGGGCCTGGTGGCTGGTGAAGCGGCGCGGCACGCCGTCGTCACAGGGCTGATCTGCGCCGGTGGACGAGGTGGCGCCGGCCGGTCCGAGCAGCGCGGACCGGCCGGCGCCGTAGGGACTGCCCTTGTCGAAGTACCGGGAGCACGGCGCCTAGACAGGCCGGGAACCCTGACGCGTCTCGTCGCCGACCCTGCGATTCGTTTCGTCGGCACCTCGCTCTCCCCCGAAGTGGACCGGTGGCCTGTCAGGCCGGGGACGGCCTGATGCTCACGTCCTGGGCCACCGTGACCTGGTCGATCTCGGTGACACGCACCGTGACGTGCAGGGTCCACACACCGGCCAGCGGCAGCCGCAGGCGGTCCGTGGCCCAATAGCCCTGCCGGTCGGTGAGCCCGGCGTCGAGCGGGCCGATCCGCTGGGCCTTCTGGGTCAGCGTGAGACGGAGCTCCGGAACGGTGACAAAGCCCTTGTCGGGCCCGTACACCACGGCCTCCACGGTGTTGTCGCCCACGCGTCCCGACGCGATGGTGATCTGGACCGTGCCGTTACCGTTCGGCGTACCGACGTCGAAGGGGACCATCGCCACCCTGGCCGTGGGTTCCCGAGCGGCGGCGACCGCGGCCGCGCTCGCGGCGGCGGCACGGCTGGGCTGGGTGCCGGTCAGCAGTGTGGTGAGGGCCAGGACGACGACACCGAGGACGGCCTCGACGGCGACCGACCGGCGCAGCGCGCGGCGGTGAGGGTCGGAGTCGGGGGCGCCTGTTGGCTCCGCACGCTCACGCGCCGCGGGTGATGTGTCGGGGCTGCTCGTCACCTCGGCCGTATCCCCGGTCGAGGACGCTCCGGCGCCGACGGTCTGCGTCACGCGGGTGCGTTCCGGCGTCGTCGCCGGAACGGGTTCCGTCGCGCGGTCCTGCACGATCCGGTCGACCCATTGGCGTGAGAACGATGCTGCGGTCAGCACGAGCACCACCGCGACGACCTTGAGGGTGAGGAGCCTGCCGTACCCGGTGGTGGACAGGGCCTGCCAGGAACCGACCTGCCGCCACGACTGGTAGACGCCGGTGGCGGCCAGCACGGCGACCGCGGTGAACGCCAGCCGGGAGAACCGCGTGACCACCTCCGCCGGGACCTCCTGGCCCGCGGGGGCCCGGAACAGGACGACCAGCAGCGCGAGCAGACCGCCCAGCCAGACCGCCATGGCGAGCAGGTGCAGCACCGCAATGGGGATCGCCAGCGGGACCTGGAGCCCCGCGGAGGCGTGCTCTGCGCCCGCCCAGGTCAGGGCCAGGCCCACGGTGAGCAGCGCGCCCGCCGCCCGCACCGCACGGCTGGACCGGGTGGCGTACCTGGCCAGGAGGACGCCCGCCGCGGCCAGCAGCAACAGCCGTACGCCCAGGGCCAGGCCGGCTCGCCCCACGATGGTGCTGCCCAGCAGGGACACGTCGAACACCGCGGTGAGACCCCGGCCGGTCTCGTACGGGCCGCGCAGCAGCAACAGCACGACGGTGGAGGCGAACAGCGCTGTCCAGCCCGCCAGGATCAGCCGGCGCAGTGGCCGCAGTCCTGCCCCGGCCGGCCGGCACAGGAGCGTGAACAGCGTGGCACCGATGAACAGGGCGAAGCCCCCGTAGGCGAGGTAGCGGAAGAAGCTGTAGAGGCGGGAGGCCGCCGTGTCGTCCGGGGAGCCTGTCGGCAGCGCGACGGTGGTGGCGGACGGCTGGCCGATGGAGAAGGTGAACGCGCCCGAGATCGGGTGGCTGTCGGAGGAGACGGCTCGCCACGCGACCGTATAGGTGCCCTCGGGCAGCTTCCCGGCCAGCCTGACCTGGGCGGTGCCGCCTTTCCCGGCCGCGTGCCCGACGGCTCCGCGGTCGACGCGGAGGTTCTTCGGGGACAGTACGCGCAGGGAGCCGTCGGAGACGCTGACGGATTCGCTGAAGGTGAGGGTGATCTGCTTCGGGGCCGTTTTGAGGATGGCGGAGTCGGCCGGGTCGGAGCGGGTCAGGGTGGCGTGGGCGGAGGCGGTTCCGGCGCCGCCGAGGAGGAGGGCGAGTACGGCTCCGAGGAGGAGCAGGGCGGTGAGGGAAGTCCTGGAGCGGCGGGTGGTCGCCGTCGGTACGAAGGCAGTGCTCATGCGTTACGACGCGCTCGGTTGCGCTGTCGGGCCGAAGCCGCGCAGTTGCCGGATGGTGCCGCCGAGTCTGTCGCGGAACCCGTCCAGCATCTGGGGCTGGGCGCTCACGATCCACCGTGTGCCGACCAGGTACTTGCCGCCGTACCCGGAGGCGGAGTCCAGCCAGGTCTCCTTGAGTTCGTCGGTGGGGAAGGTGGTGATGAGGTAGTCGACCTTCTTGGTGTGGCACACGCCCTGGCGCAGTTCCGTGGCGTTGATGCGGATCTTCGGCTTGCAGCCGGTCAGGCCGGCGATCACCTCGACCTTGGCCGGAGCCACCACGCCGTTCGCGGGGGCGTCCGACACGGAGACCTTCGCCTGCTTGCGGTCCGTGTCGGCGTCGTCGTCACCGCCGCCGCAGGCCGCGGTCAGGGGGACGATCGCCAGGGTCGCGGCCAGGGTCGCGCCGCGCATCAGGCGGCCGGTGTGCTGGGCTCGTGGCTGCTGTGGCACGTTGCCTCTCCGTTTCCGGGTGGTCCTGCCCGCGGCCGGCGGCCAGGCGTACGACAGGGGGTACGGAAGAACATCAGTGGCTGTTCATCCCGTATGTCACGGTGAGCCCGTGGGGAGGCAGGGCCGCCGCCCCACGGGTCCGAGTCATGTCCAGGCGCCGGCGGACGCGGGCTGGACGGTGTGTGCGTTGTGCTGGTCGGCCCAGTTCCGCAGGGCGCTCATGCAGGCGACGCGGGAGCCGGAACAGGAGATGAACAGCTCCTGGGGCTGTTGCCCGCGGGACAGCGGGGCGAACTCCTCCTGCTGGCCGGTGATCTTCTCGCGGAACGTACGGGCATGCTCGACGGGAGCGTGCATGGGAATCGGCCTCGGATCTCTTCGTGAGGGCTCTCAGGACGAAAGGATGCGAAGAGGGTGTGCTGCGCGCGTCCGGGCGGGCGTCGACAGGCCGTGGCGAACGGCTTGTCGGACAGTCGGCCGGCTCACGGCGACGACTGCGAGTGCCGGACGGGGGGAGGCGGCGCGTAGCACGCTGCCGATCAGCAGCGGAAGGTCTGCAGGGTGCTGACGGTGGGTGCGAGTCCGGCGCCCGGGTTCCGGGCGTCTCTGGCGGTGCGGGGATGCGCCGGGCCGGAGACCGAGGCAAGCACGTCGAGCGCCTCGTCCGCGGTCGCGTCGACGACCATCGGCGGCGCCTCCACCGGCTGGCCGGTCCGTGGTGCGAGAGCGAGCGGGTCGGCCCCGGTCTCGTGATGCGGCGAGCCGCTGTCGGCGTGCGGCGCGACCGGCGAGGAGGACTGCGCCTTCCGGGACTCGGATTCGATTGCGGGTGCCACGAAGGACGCCGCGTTCGGAGCGTCCCCGGAATGGTGCGGCGTCCCGAAGTGCAGCAGGACGGCAGCAGCCAGCAGCACAACCGCTGCCGCCACGCGCCGCATCACCACTGGACTCCCGACGTTTCTCTCGAACCGACGCCAAAACGCTACCGGCCCAGGCCCCTCGGTCACGGCGAACTCCCAGCTGGAAAAGGTGACATGAACAACACCCGCACTCTTGTTGCACCAGCGATCACCCGGTTCGACGGAGCTTGCCGGATGTAGGGCGCCGGTGAGGTTCGGGGAAGAGCGGGAGTTGCCCGCCGAAGGCGGTGAGGCGGCGCAGGACCGTGGTGGCCCGCGCGCAGGTGCCGTCCGGCAGGCGCCGGTGAGGTCGCCGCGGCGGCCGGCCTCGGCGCGCTGGAGGGGCTGAGAGGCGTCGCCGTCCTGATGGTGATCGCCGGAATCCAGTGCCGTCACGACCGCGGGCGCCGCCGCGTGGCAGCGGTGGGGGTCCACGCTGACGAGATGCGTCCGGCAGCCGTCCAGGTCGATTGCGGCCAGGTGGGACGAGCCGGGGCTGAACGGCGCATGCAGGAGGGCCAGGAGATCAAGGAGGGCCAGCAGCACGACGGCACCCAGGCCGCGCGCTGTCGCGCGCCTGGCCGTGCGTGCGGTGTGCGACATCCGGACCCCGTGGCGCCCTCCCGCCCGAGGAACCCCTGGATGCCGAGTGGCGGGGCCCGGCTACGGCCGATCGGAGCCCGGATTCATCCGATGCGGTGATCGACGGCAACGGGAGCCGCCCGCGCGGGTGTCTGCCAGCGGCGCGTACGGGCACCGGACGCGGCGGGACAACGGCCTCCGTGCGCCGCTGGACGCCGAGGAGCGACACCGCGGTCGACAAGAACCTTACGTAGTTACGTGATTACTCTTTGTCCTCATGACGGCTTGCGCGGTCTTTCGCAGCAGCCGCTCCGTGGCACGGACCGGAGCGGTGCTCCTGCTGCTGCTGGCCGCGCTCCTGCACGTCCTGGACTGCGCGCACGGACCGAACGCCGACCCGTCGGGGCGCGCCGACACCCTGCTGCTGACCCCGTCGGCGAGCTGCACGCAAACGCCTGAGCCTGCGCAGCGGACGACCGCTCGACAGGCAACCCCCGGGCAGGAGGGCACAGCGCACTGCTGCGGCTCGGACGAACCGACGCTTCAGCCGCCGCGCGACGTGGCCCTGGCCCTCCCCGCCACGGTCCACGGCACCCCGGCCGCCCGGCATCTCGGCACCCCTGCGCCGTCCGCAGCTGCGGCCCCCCGGCACTCGTGGCCTGTGCCCGACGCGGCTTCCCCGGGAGAGACACAGGCCCGCCTGGGCGTGTGGCGGACCTGACCGGCCCCCGCCGCCGCGCTCCGGGACACGAGCGCGGCACGCAGCCGAGCACCTCCGCCTCTTCCCCCGACACACGGCCGGCCCGCTCTCTCCGCGCCGGCCGCAGGAGAAGCACGCCATGAACCACCCCATCCACACAGTCCTGCCCACAGCGCAGTTGCCGACCAACGCCAAACACCCCTTGCACACGCCCGCCGGTCTCGTCGGCGACACGCCCGTCCTGTGGATCGGCGAGCCCTTCACCGCCGCCGGGCGCGGCTTCTGGGCCAAGCTCGAAGGCCACAACCCCGGCGGTATCAAGGACCGCACCGCCCTGCACATGGTCCGCGCCGCCCGCGAACGCGGGCAACTGCTGCCCGGCGCCCGCATCATCGAGTCGACCTCCGGCACGCTCGGTCTCGGCCTGGCCCTGGCCGGTGCCACCTACGGACACCCGGTCACCGTCGTCACCGACCCCGGCATGGAACCCCTGATGACCGGCCTGCTCACCGCATACGGAGCCGAGGTCGACCTCGTCACCACACCCCACCCGGACGGCGGCTGGCAAGAGGCCCGCCGACAGCGCGTCGCCGAACTCCTGGCCCGGCACCCGGACGCCTGGTGCCCCGACCAGTACAACAACCCCGACAACGTCGCCGCCTACGCTCCGCTCGCCCACGAACTCCTCGCCCAGCTCGGCCGTATCGACACCCTGGTCGTCTCCGTCGGCACCGGCGGCCACTCCGCGGGCATCGCCTCCGTCCTGCGCGGCTACTTCCCCCGCCTGCGGATCGTCGGCGTCGACACCACGGGCTCCACGATCTTCGGCCAGCCTGCCGGCCCCCGCCTCATGCGCGGCCTGGGCTCCAGCATCTACCCGGGCAACGTCGCCTACGACCTCTTCGACGAGGTCCACTGGGTCGCCGCCGCCGAGGCCGTGTGGGCGGCCCGCCGCCTGGCCCGCGACCACTACGCGACCGGCGGCTGGAGCGTCGGCGCCGTCGGCCTCGTCGCCCGCTGGCTGGCCCGCACCCTGCCCCCGGAGGACCGGATCGTCGCCGTCTTCCCCGACGGCCCGCAACGTTACGTCGGCACGGTCTTCGACGACTCCTACTGCCGCGGCCACGACCTCCTGGGGCACCCGCACGCCGACGACCCCGACGAGATCGCCGACCCCCGCGAACGCACGGTCACCCGCTGGACCCGCTGCACTCACATCACCGACCCCCTCGCGCCCGCCGACCGCCACGACCTGGTGGGAGCCGCCCGATGAAGCGCCTGTGGCAGCAGACCCGCTCCTTCCCGCGCGCCGCACGCCTGCTGATGGCCAACCAGTTCGCCATCAACCTCGCCTTCTACATGCTGATGCCCTACCTGGCCGCCCACCTCTCCGACGGGCTGGGCCTGGCCGCCTGGGCCGTCGGCCTGGTCCTCGGCGTCCGCAACTTCTCCCAGCAGGGCATGTTCCTCATCGGCGGCACGATCGCCGACCGCCTCGGCTACAAGATCCCGATCATGACCGGCTGCCTGCTGCGCACCGTCGGCTTCGCCCTGCTCGGCTGGGTCGACAACCTGCCCGCGCTGATCGCCGCGTCCGCCGCCACCGGCTTCGCCGGCGCCCTCTTCAACCCGGCGGTCCGCGCCTACCTCGCCGTCGAGGCCGGTGAGCGCCGCGTGGACGCCTTCGCCACCTTCAACGTCTACTACCAGGCCGGCATGCTCCTCGGCCCCCTGGTCGGACTCGCCCTGCTGGCCGCCGACTTCCGCCTGGTGTGCACGGTCGCCGCGGCCGTCTTCGCCGCACTCACCCTCCTGCAGTGGCGCACACTCCCCGGACATCGGAGCAACCCGTCCGCCACCGGCGAGGAGAGCGTCCTCGCCCAGTGGCGAACGGTCGCCGCCAACCGGCCCTTCCTCCTCTTCTCCGGCGCGATGATCGGCTCCTACGTCCTGATCTTCCAGGTCTACCTGGCCCTGCCGCTGGCGGCGACGGATGCCCTCGGGGCGAACGGCACAACGGTCACCAGCGGCCTGTTCGTCGTCTCCGCCGCCGTCGCCGTCGTCGGCCAGCTACGGCTCACCGGCTGGGCCAAGCGGCGCTGGCAGCCCAGCGACGCCCTGGTGCGCGGGCTGACGGCGATGGGGCTCGCGTTCGTCCCGCTCGCCCTCAGCCCGCGCGGCTCCGCCACTGCCGTACTCGCATCCCTGCTGGTGGCCGTGGTCCTGCTGGCGGCCGGATCCGCAATCGTCTACCCCTTCGAGATGGACACCGTCGTCGCCCTGTCCGGCAACCGCCTGGTCGCCACCCACTACGGGCTCTACAACACCGTCTCCGGCCTCGGCATCACCCTCGGCAACCTCGCCACCGGCGCCCTGTGGGACTTCGCCCGACAACACGACGCACGCTGGCTGCCCTGGACAGCCCTCACCGCGACCGGGCTGACCTGCGCCGCCTCGGTCGCCGCCCTGGCCCGCACCGGACGCCTCACCACGCGACAACCAGAGCTCGCGCCGGCGTAGGGAGGCCCGTCACCCGCGCCGACCGCCTCGGCGAGCGGTGGAGAACGGGGCCGCCGTTCTCCACCGCGTCCATCGCTTCCAGGACGCGCCGACGACAAGCCGCGGGTGTCGCCGTCTGCGCGGGATCATGGGCAATCACCGCTTCCGAAGGAGTGAGCATGGGACAGAAGCGACTGCTCGGAGCAGCTGCGGCACTGTGCGCAGCCGCAGGACTCACCCTCACGGCCCCCCACACCGCCACAGCCGCCCCCGCCCCCTCCCCCTCCCCCTCCTCAGATGCCTGTTCCTACGTGTCGTCGGACTTCCGCCCCACCCTCACCTACGGCGACACCGGAGCGGCGGTCAGGCAGGCCCAGTGCCTCAGCAACACGTGGGGAGGCCGGCCGCCCGAGCTCGCCGTCGACGGGGTCTACGACACCGTCATGCTGAAGAAGATCGAATGGATCCAGGTCTGTCACGGCCTGCCCCGGAGCGGAGTCGTCGAAGGCCGTACCTGGCAGGTGCTCTACCACCCGGCCCTGGACTGCTACGTGCCCTACCCCGCCTGAACCGGGCCGCTTTCGTTGCCGCCGCGTCATCGAGATCGGCGCCTCCACCGTGGTGATCTGGGAGCTGTCCGGCACCGGCGAGGACCGTCAACGCCGTGCGCTCAAGCTGATCAGTGCCGGCTTCGGGCTCCTGGCCGTGTATCTGCTGGTGCAGTCCACCTGGGTACTGGCCACCGGCTTCCGGCCCCACCACTCGCCGCTGGGCATCGGCTGGACCGCGGTGACGGCAGCCGTGATGTTTGCGCTCGCGGCGGGCAAGGCACACACCGGCACCGCGCTGGACAACCCGGTGCTGAGGACCGAGGGCCGGGTCACCCTGATCGACGGCCTGCCGGCCACCGCCGTACTGCTCGGACTCCTGCTGAACTCCCTGGCCGGCCTGTGGTGGGCCGACCCCGCCGCCGGGTACGTCCTGGTCTCCTACGCACTGCGCGAAGCAAAGGAGATCTTCTCCGACCAGCACTGACGCCCGACGCGTTGCCTGCACGTTCTCTCCTGCCATCGGCGCCGACGAACAGCACCGCCCCGCGCCTCACCCGAGACTTCGTGTGGCAACGCCCGCACCGCACATAACGCACACACAAAACCCCAGGTCATGAGCCCTTCGCGGCAGGCTCAAGGATCGCGACACACTCCACGTGATGCGTCATCGGAAACAGGTCGAACGCCCGCAGCGTCCGCACCCGGTATCCGCCGTCCCGGAAGTACGCCAGGTCGCGTGCGAGGGCCGCCGGGTCGCAGGCGACGTAGGCGATGCGGCGGGCGCCGAGGGACGACAGGTGGGCGACCGTCTGGCGGCCCGCACCCGCGCGGGGCGGGTCGAGGACGATGAGGTCGACCTCGGTGATGCCCGTGCGCGGGAGGACCGACTCGACCTTGCCCTGTTCGACGCGGACCCGCGGGAAGTCGGCGAGGTTGTGGCGGGCGTCCTCCACCGCGCGCTTGCCGGACTCGATGCCGAGGACCGCGCCCTTCTCGCCGAGGCGGTCGGCGAGGGCGCCGGCGAAGAGGCCGACGCCGCAGTAGAGGTCCAGGGCCATCTCTCCCTTGCGCGGGAGAAGACCCTGCATGACCGCCGTCACCAGGGTGTCCGCAGCCTTCGGGTGGACCTGCCAGAAGCCGCCGCTGCCGACCCGGTGGGTGCGGCCGTCGGCGCGCTCGCGGACGAAGGCGCGGCCGTGGACGCGGTGGATGCCGCCGTCGTGCTCGTCGACGCGCATGACGGAGACGGGCCGGTCGAGTTCGACCAGGGGGAGGCGGGCGCCCGGGCGCGGCTCCAGGATGACCATGCGGTCCTGGGAGCCCGTCGCGGCAATCGCGTCGACCGAGACCATGCCCGACCAGTCGCGCTCCTCGATGCCCAGCTCGCTGACGCCCGGCGCCGCGATCATGCAGTGCTCGATCGGCTCCACCTCGTGCGAGCGGTGCCGGCGCAGTCCCGCGTTGCCGTCGGCGTCGACCGCGTACTGCACGCGCGTGCGCCACTGCGGCACCTCGCCCGCCGGCAGCTTGTCGCCCTCGGCGGGCATCACCGTGCCGTCCCAGCCGACGTCCTCGGGGGTGAGGCCCGCGAGCCGCTGGAGCTGTTCGGCGATGACCTCGCCCTTGAGCCGGCGCTGGGCGCCCGGCTTGGCGTGCTGCCAGTCGCAGCCGCCGCAGCGGCCGGGGCCGGCGTAGGGGCAGGGGGCCTCGACCCGGTCCTTGGACGCGTCGAGGATGTCGACCGCGTCGGCGCGCAGGAAGCGGGCTCCCTCCTCGCCCTCGGTCACCCGGGCCACGACCCGCTCGCCGGGCAGCGCGTGCCGGACGAACAGCACCTGGCCCTCTGCGGTCCTGGCGATGCAGTGCCCGCCGTGCGCGACCGGGCCGATCTCGACCTCGTACTCCGTCCCCACCAGCGATTTCTTCGGTTCTGCCTGCATGGCGGGGTGACTCCAGATCAAGGGGGAGGGAAACGGCCCGGGCGGGGGCCGACGACAGCCCACCAGTCTACGTGGTCGCCAAGACCTGCCGCGTCCACACGGCAGTCTCCGTAGGAGGGCGGGAGACGACACCCTCCGGCCGTGCGCACGCGCTCCCCCGCCCCCCCTCAGCCCCCGCTGTGCTCCTTCGGCCGGTGCTCCGCAGGACCGCGCCGGACCGCACCCGGCGCGTTCCACTCCTGCCGCTTGCGGGCCCGGATCTTGGCCGCCTCGGAGGACGCCAGCTGGTAGGGCACGGAGGTCACCATCACGCCGGGCGTGAACAGCAGCCGGCCCTTGAGGCGCAGCGCGCTCTGGTTGTGCAGGATGTGCTCGTACCAGCGGCCGACGACGTACTCGGGGATGATCACGGAGACCGCGTCGCGCGGCGACTGGGCGCGCAGGCCCTTGACGTACTCGATGACCGGCCGGGTGATCTCGCGGTAGGGCGAGTCGAGAACCTTCAGGGGTACGTCTATGCCGCGCCGCTCCCACTCCTCGCGCAGCGCCTTCGTCTCGGCCGGGTCGACGTTGACGGTGAGCGCCTCCAGGGTGTCCGAGCGCATCAGCCGGGCGTAGGCCAGGGCGCGCAGGGTGGGGCGGTGGATCTTGGAGATCAGGACGACCGAGTGGACGCGGGAGGGGCGGACGAGGTCGTCGTCCGGTTCCTCGGGGGCGGAGATCTCCTCGGAGACGCGGTCGTAGTGCTTACGGATCGCGGTCATCGTGGCGTAGAAGATGCACATGCCGAGCAGCGCCACCCAGGCGCCGTGGGTGAACTTCGTGACCAGGACGACGACCAGCACCAGGCCGGTGAAGAAGGCGCCGAAGGCGTTGATCGCGCGGGAGCGGATCATGTGGCTGCGCTTGGCCGGGTCCTTCTCCACCGCGAGGTGGCGGTTCCAGTGCCGGACCATGCCGGTCTGGCTGAGCGTGAAGGACACGAACACACCGACGATGTACAGCTGGATCAGGCGGGTCGAGTCGGCGCCGTAGATGACCACCAGCAGCGCGGCCGCGCCGGCCAGGAGCACGATGCCGTTGGAGAAGGCGAGGCGGTCGCCGCGGGTGTGCAGCTGGCGCGGCAGGTAGCGGTCCTGGGCGAGGATCGAGCCGAGCAGGGGGAAGCCGTTGTAGGCCGTGTTCGCGGCCAGGAAGAGGACCAGGGCGGTGGCGGCGGCGAGCAGCACGAACAGGAAGCTGCCCTTGCCGAAGACGGCCTCGGCGACCTGGGAGATCACCGGGTTCTGGACGTAGCCGGAGCCGATCGGGACGCCGCCCCGGATCAGGTCGGTCGCCGGGTTCTCGGCCATGCGGACCTTGGTGACCGCGGCGAGCGCGATGATGCCGCAGAACATGGTGACCGCCAGCAGACCCATCATGGCCAGCGTGGTCGCCGCGTTCTTCGACTTCGGCTTGCGGAAGGCCGGGACGCCGTTGGAGATGGCCTCGACGCCGGTGAGCGCGGCACAGCCGGAGGAGAAGGCCCGCAGCAGGAGGAAGACCAGGGCGAAGCCCGCCAGGCCCTGGTGCTCGGCCTTGATGTGGTAGCCCGCGGTCGGGGCGCGCATCGTGTCCCCGAGGACCAGCCCCCGGAACGCACCCCACGCGATCATGATGAAGACGCCGCCGACGAACACGTACGTCGGGATCGCGAAGAGCTTGCCGGACTCCTTCACGCCGCGCAGGTTCATCAGCGTCAGCAGCACGATCACGGTGACCGCGCAGAGCACCTTGTGCTCGACGACGAAGGGGATCGCGGAGCCGAGGTTCTCGATGCCGGAGGCGATGGAGACGGCGACGGTGAGGACGTAGTCGACGAGCAGCGCGCTCGCGACGGTGAGGCCCGCCTTGGGGCCGAGGTTGGTGGTGGCGACCTCGTAGTCGCCGCCGCCGCTCGGGTAGGCGTGCACGTTCTGCCGGTAGGAGGCGACCACCGTGAACATCAGCACGACGACCGCGACGGCGATCCACGGGCTGAAGTGGTACGCCGACACACCCGCGATGGACAGGACCAGCAGGACCTCCCCCGGCGCGTAGGCGACGGAGGACAGCGGGTCGGAGGCGAAGACGGGGAGCGCGATGCGCTTCGGCAGGAGCGTTTCACCCAGTCTGTCGCTGCGCAGTGCGCGCCCGATCAGGATCCGTTTGGGCACGTCGGTCAGTTTGGACACGAGAGAGGATCGTAGGCCTTCCACCTGGCAGGTCTCCAGCCGAAGTACGGGATCTGCCTCCCGAGTGAAAAAGGTGACGGCTGGAACTGCGGATTCCGCAGCTTACGCCCGATCCGTGCCTAGATGGCAGACCCCGCCTGTCTTCGCACTTCGGAGGTCCCATGCCCGCGACCGCAGAGCTGATCGGTGCCACGGTCGCCCTCGTCGGCCTCGGAATCCTCACCGCCTGGAGCGTGCGCAGCATCACTCGGCGCTGAGCACCGCCGAGCGGCGATGAGCATGGCACGGGGGTGCCCGGCCGGGACGGTGCGTGTGTAGCTTGGGCCTCGGTCTGAGAACCTGATGGGGCTGAGCAGTAACTTTTGGACACCGGAAGGACGGTCGTGCACATCGTCATCATGGGCTGCGGCAGAGTGGGTTCCGCTCTCGCCCAGACCCTGGAGCAACAGGGGCACACGGTCGCCGTGATCGACCAGGACCCCACCGCCTTCCGCAGGCTGGGCCCCGGATTCGGCGGCCGTCGCGTCACCGGGGTCGGCTTCGACCAGGACACCCTGCGCGAAGCCGGCATCGAGGAGGCGGGCGCCTTCGCCGCCGTCTCCAGCGGTGACAACTCGAACATCATCTCCGCGCGCGTCGCCCGCGAGATGTTCGGGGTGGAGAACGTCGCGGCCCGGATCTACGACCCCCGGCGTGCCGAGGTCTACCAGCGCCTGGGCATCCCGACCGTCGCCACGGTCCGCTGGACCGCCGACCAGATGCTGCGCCGGCTGCTGCCCTCGGGCGCCGAGCCGTTGTGGCGCGACCCCACCGGCGGGGTCCAGCTCGCCGAGGTGCACGCCTCCCCGAAGTGGGTCGGCCACAAGATCAGCAAGCTCCAGGAGGAGACCGGGGTCCGGGTCGCGTTCCTGACCCGGCTCGGCGAGGCGATTCTGCCCACCTCGCAGACGGTCCTCCAGGAGGGCGACCTGGTGCACGTGATGATGCGGACGGACGACGTGGACAAGGTCGAGGCCGCCTTCGCCGGGGGTCCGGAAGAGGAGGGCGGTCACTGATGAGGGTCGCCATTGCCGGGGCCGGTGCCGTCGGCCGCTCGATCGCGGGCGAGCTGCTGGAGAACGGCCACGAGGTCCTGCTGATCGACAAGGCCCCCACCGCCATCTCGGTGGAGCGGGTGCCGCAGGCGGAGTGGCTGCTGGCCGATGCCTGTGAGATCACCTCCCTCGACGAGGCGGCGCTGCAGCGCTGCAACGTCGTGATCGCCGCGACCGGCGACGACAAGGTGAACCTGGTCGTCTCGCTGCTCGCGAAGACGGAGTACGGCGTTCCGCGCGTCGTCGCCCGGGTCAACAACCCCAAGAACGAGTGGCTCTTCAACGAGTCCTGGGGCGTGGACGTCGCCGTCTCGACGCCGCGTCTGATGTCGGCCCTGGTGGAGGAGGCGGTGAGCGTCGGCGACCTGGTCCGGCTGCTGCGCTTCAGCCACGGCGACGCGAACCTGGTGGAGCTGACCCTGCCCGAGGAGTCGGCGCTGGCCGGCACCCAGGTCGGCGACGTGGAGTGGCCCGAGGACACCTCGCTGGTCACGATCATCCGCGGCACCCGGGTGCTCACCCCCTCCAAGGAGGACTCCCTGGAAGCCGGTGACGAGCTGCTGTTCGTGGCGGCCCAGGCCCGCGAGGAGCAGCTGGAGGACCTGCTGTCGGTCCGGCGCGAAGACGGCTGACGCACGCAACAGCGAACCCGCCCACCTCTCGACTCAGCGAGTCGGGTGGTGGGCGGGCGAGTTTTCGGGGGTCCGGGGGCGGAGCCCCCGGCGACGGTCACCCCTCGCGACGGTGCCGCCCCGCCGCGGCCTCAGCCGCGGCCTCCTTCTCCTCGGCGGCCTTCTCCGCCGCCTCCATCTCCGCGAACACGTCGATCGGCGCCGGCGCCTTCGCCAGGAAGACCCAGGTGAGCCAGACCGCGAGCAGGAACGGCGGGATCTTCAGCGCGACGAGCACCCAGCCGAGCTGGGCGGTGTTGGCCCACCAGTACAGCGGGAAGAGGATCGCGCACTTGGCGAGCAGGATCAGGCCCCAGGCCCAACTGGCCTTGGCGTACGCCTTCTTGCGGCCGGGGTTGCGGGTGCGCCAGGAGAGGTTCTCCTTGAAGACCGGGCCGAGGATCAGGCCGATCAGCGGGACCCCGCACAGGGTCGTGACGATGTACGCCAGCGCCAGGCCCAGCGTGTAGAGCATGCCGGGGAGGTAGAAGTCCTTGGCGTTGCCGGTCATCATCGCGAAGACGACGCCGAAGGCGACGCCGAAGACCCCGCTGAAGGCGTGCTTGACGGTGTCCCGCATGGCGAGGCGGACCACGACCAGCACCACGGAGACCGCGAGGGCGGCGATCGCCGACCAGTGCAGGTCCTTGTTGATGGTGAAGATCGTGACGAAGAGCAGGCCGGGCAGGACCGTCTCGACCATGCCCCGGACACCGCCGAACGCCTCGAAGAGCGCGGCCTCGGTCACCGCCCGCGCGTCCTCCGCCCGGGCGTCCTCCGCCTGTGTGTCTTCGGTCGGCTTGTCGAGCGACGTCACCGGCTACTCCCTACCGAGGGGTCTCAGTTCGTACTTGGGATTGAACAGCACCCGGCGGCCCCGGCTCAGCGAGATCCGGCCCGATGCGATCAGCCTGCGTCCCGGTTCTATGCCGACGATGGAACGCCTGCCGAGCCACACCACGTCCAGCGCGGCGGAGCCGTCGAACAGCTCGGCCTCCAGGGCCGGGACTCCGGCACGCGGTCGCAGGGTGACCGTGCGCAAGGTACCAGTAACGGTGACGATCTGCCGGTCCTGACAGTCGCCGATCCGGGTGCAGCCCGCCGTGTCGGCGTCCTCGCGCAGCTCCTCCGACTCCAGGTCCTCCTGGGACGAGGAGAGCCGGTCGAGCATGCGCCGGAACCGGCCGGCCGGCTTTTCGGAACGAGGAACAGCACTCATGTCTGAAGCGTACCGGGGCACACCGACACCGCCGTAGTCCAGCTCACTTCGCGACCCGCCTCACTTCTCGCACCGTCCTATCTCTCGAACCGGTACCCCATCCCGGGCTCCGTGATGAAGTGCTTCGGGTGCGAGGGATCCGCCTCCAGCTTCCGGCGCAGCTGTGCCATGTACACGCGCAGGTAGTTGGTCTCCGTGCCGTACGACGGCCCCCACACCTCCTGCAGCAGCTGCTTCTGGCTGACCAGGCGGCCGGTGTTGCGGACCAGGACCTCCAGGAGGTGCCACTCGGTCGGGGTGAGCCGGACGTCCCGGCCCGCCCGGTTGACCTTCTTCGCGGCCAGGTCGACGGTGAACCCCTCGGTCTCCACCAGCACGTCGTCCTCGCCGCCCCCGGCGACGGGCTCGGCGCGGCGTACGGCGGCCCGCAGCCGGGCCAGCAGCTCGTCCATGCCGAAGGGCTTGGTGACGTAGTCGTCGGCGCCCGCGTCGAGCGCCTCGACCTTCTCGTCGGAGGAGTGCCGGGCGGACAGGACCAGGATCGGCACCCGGGTCCAGCCGCGCAGCCCCTTGATCACCTCGACGCCGTCCATGTCGGGCAGGCCGAGGTCGAGGACGACCACGTCGGGGTGGCGGGAGGCGGCCAGTTCGAGGGCGGTACGGCCGTCGGGGGCCGCGTCGACCTCGTACTTGCGCGCCTTGAGGTTGATCACGAGGGCGCGCACGATCTGCGGCTCGTCGTCGACCACGAGCACACGGGTCATGAGGCCTGCCTTTCCGGTTCTGCCAAGGGTTGTGCCACGGCTCGCGCCGCTTCGGTGACCGATCCTGCCGCCCGGAGGCTGAGGACCATGGTGAGCCCGCCGCCGGGCGTGTCCTCCGCGTTGAGGGTGCCGCCCATCGCCTCCGCGAAGCCCCGCGCGACCGCGAGCCCGAGTCCGACCCCGGCGCCGCGCGGAGCGTCACCGTAGCGCTGGAAGGGCTCGAATATGCGTTCCTTGGCCTCGTCGGGCACGCCGGGTCCGCGGTCCACGATCCGTACCTCCACCCGGTCGGCGATGGCGCTCGCGGAGACCAGTACGGGCCGGTCGGACGGGCTGTACTTGACGGCGTTCTCGACCAGGTTGGCCACCGACCGCTCCAGGAGCCCGGCGTCGGCCGCCACCATCGGCAGGGACTCGGGGACGTCCAGGTCCACGCTGCCGTCCGGTACGCCGCCCAGCGCCATCGGGACCACCTCGTCGAGGTCGGTGTCGTGGACGATCGGGGTGACGGTGCCGGTCTGCAGGCGGGACATGTCGAGCAGGTTGCCGACGAGGTGGTCCAGGCGGTCGGCGCCCTCCTCGATGCCTTCGAGGAGCTCGGCCCGGTCCTCCTCGGACCAGTCCACGTCGTCCGAGCGCAGCGACGTGACCGCCGCCTTGATGCCGGCCAGCGGGGTGCGCAGGTCGTGGCTGACGGCGGCCAGCAGGGCGGTGCGGATCCGGTTGCCCTCGGCGAGCGCGCGGGCCTGCTCGGCCTCCTCCTGGAGGCGCCTGCGGTCCAGGACGACGGCCGCCTGGGCGGCGAAGGCGGCGAGCACCCGGCGGTCCTCGGCGGGCAGCACCCGGCCGGTCAGCGCGAGGGCCATGTGGTCGCCTATCGGCACGTCCACGTCGCCGTCCTCGGGGCGTTCGAGCGCGGGCCCGAAGCCGGCGCGCCCGGCGCAGCTCCACGGCTCGACGTCGCTCACCCGCTCCAGGAGGGCGGCGGACTCCATGCCGAAGGTCTCCCGGACCCGCTCCAGCAGTTCCTCCAGGCTGGTCTCGCCGCGCAGCACGTTGCCGGCGAGGAAGGAGAGGATCTCCGACTCGGCGCGCAGCCGGGCCGCCTGGTGGGTGCGGCGGGCCGCGAGGTCGACGACCGAGGCGACGGACAGCGCGACCCCGAAGAAGATCACGATGGCCACGATGTTCTTCGGGTCGGCGATGGTCAGCCGGTGCAGGGGCGGGGTGTAGAAGTAGTTCAGCAGCAGCGACCCGAAGGCCGCCGAGGCCAGCGCCGGGAAGAGCCCGCCGAGCAGCGCGGCCGCGACCGTGAAGGTCAGGAAGAGCAGCATGTCGTTGGCGAGGCCGAGGTCGATGGTGTTGAGCAGCACCGCCATGACCGCCGGGCCGACCAGGCCGACCAGCCAGCCGGCGATGATCCGGCCCCGGCCGAGCCGGGCGCCCCGGGCCACCGGCAGCCCGCGGCCCTTGCCGGCCTCGCCGTGGGTGACGATGTGGACGTCCAGGTCGGGTCCGGACTCGCGGGCTACGGTGGCGCCGACGCCGGGTCCGAGGACGTACTGCCAGGCCTTGCGGCGCGAGGAGCCGAGGACGATCTGGGTGGCGTTGACGCCGCGCGCGAAGTCGAGCAGGGCCGCGGGTATGTCCTCGCCGACGACGTGGTGGAAGGTGCCGCCGAGGTCCTCGACCAGGGTGCGCTGGACGGCGAGTTCCTTCGGGGAGGCCGAGGTCAGGCCGTCGCTGCGGGAGATGTAGACGGCGAGCACCTCGCCGCCGGCGCCCTTCTCGGCGAGCCGTGCGGCCCGCCGGATCAGCGTCCGGCCCTCCGGTCCGCCGGTGAGCCCGACGACGATCCGCTCCCGGGAGCCCCAGATCGCGGAGACCTGGTGCTCGTTGCGGTACTGCTTCAGGTACTCGTCGACCCGGTCGGCGACCCACAGCAGCGCCAGCTCGCGCAGGGCGGTGAGGTTGCCGGGGCGGAAGTAGTTGGACAGGGCCGCGTCGACCTTGTCGGACTGGTAGATGTTGCCGTGCGCCATGCGCCGGCGCAGCGCCTGGGGCGACATGTCGACCAGCTCGATCTGGTCCGCGCGCCGTACCACCTCGTCGGGCACCGTCTCGCGCTGGCGCACGCCGGTGATGGACTCGACGACGTCGCCGAGCGATTCCAGGTGCTGGATGTTGACGGTCGAGATCACGTCGATCCCGGCGGCGAGCAGTTCCTCGACGTCCTGCCAGCGCTTGGCGTTGCGGGAGCCGGGGATGTTGGTGTGCGCGAGTTCGTCCACCAGGGCGACGGCGGGGGCCCGGCGCAGGACGGCGTCCACGTCCATCTCCGTGAACGTGGCGCCCCGGTACTCCAGTTCCCTGCGCTGGACCTGCTCCAGGCCGTGCAGCATCACCTCGGTGCGCGGCCGCTCGTGGTGTTCCACGAAGGCGACCACGCAGTCGGTGCCCCGCTCCACCCGCCGGTGCGCCTCGGAGAGCATGGCGTAGGTCTTGCCCACGCCCGGTGCCGCACCGAGATAGATCCGAAGCCTGCCGCGTGCCATGGTCCTATTGTCTTCCTGCAACTGCCGTCAACGCAGCGTCGACCTTACGGCCAACAATCCCGGCGAATGGTGCAGGACCCCCGGCAGCGGGCATCTTTGACGCAACCCTGATGGGCGCCGGTGCCGCGGCTCCGGCGCCCGTGCCGCCCGCTCAGTTGGGGTTGTCACCGTGGGTGAGGGTCTCCCAGGCGACGAAGAGGTTGTTGCTGCCCGCGGGACGGTTGTTCAGGGTGAGCGTCTGGGTGTTGGTCATGGCGATGCCGAGGCGGTTGTGCAGGGCGTTGTAGCCGACCTCGGTCACGGGCCCGAGCCCCAGGTTCAGGGAGCCGCCGCAGAGCCAGCTGGGGACGGCGGTGCCCAGCTGGTACTTGGCCTGGAAGCCGAGCGCCTGCCGCAGCCGCTCGCCGACGTCCGTGCCGTACAGGTCCTGGCCCTGGATCCGGCTGGTCTCGGCGACGTGCGAGATCGCGGAGATGCCGTACCCGGTGTGCGTGAGGTCCCGGCAGGTCTCCTGGGTGAGGCCGGTGACGAAGGTGGACTGGCCCTGCCAGTAGGAGACGATCTTGGCGGTGGTGTCCAGGTTCTGGCTGGGCACGGTCTTGGGCACCGACCCGTCGGAGGCCAGGTAGACGTAGGCGGCGGTGCGGGTGCGGAACTTCGCCATGGCCGTGTCGTACGACGCCTTGTCCTCCAGGAAGACGGAGATGCCGACGGCGGCCTCCGTCATCGACAGCTCCCAGTTGCCGTTGGAGTTGGAACCCTTGATGACGGTGGGGAGGTAGACGTTGCGCAGCATGGTGGCGAAGCGGGCCTCGTTCGACCAGGTGCCGGTGTAGGTGTACCTGATGATCTCGGCGGCCTTCGGCCAGGAGGAGCCCGCCCAGCCGGTCTGCAGGGGCGCGTTGCTGTTGGTGTGGCCGGTGATGGTGGCCGACCAGGCGTCCATGATCTGGATGGCCTTCTGGGCGTAGCGGGCGTCCTTGGTGATGTACCAGGCCAGGGCGTCGGTGTAGGCGGCGATCGCGTCCTCGCGCTCGTCGGTGCAGCCGTAGTTGGGGTTCGAGTACGAGCCGCACTCGACGGTCGCCCAGGGGGTCGGCGTGCGGTTCAGGTCGGCGTACTTGCTCGCCATCATCTGGTCGTAGGCCGCCTTCCAGGGCTGGGCGCCGGCCAGCACCTCGGTGCGGGCGAAGTCCAGCTGGCTCCTGGAGACGGTGACCCCGGGGTGCACGAAGGTGCTGGGGGCGGCCTGCGCCGGCCAGGAGAGGGCTCCGGCGAGGAGGGCGACGACGGCCACGAGGAGTCCGGTTCTGCGCATACCTGAAGGCCTTTCGTTCATATAGGTGAACGTCAAGCGCCTTTATGAACGGGCGCGTTGAGCCGTGACCGTAGGTACAGACCAATTCGCCGTCAAGAGGTCGCGCACGCAAAAGAGCCGCACCCCGAAGGGTGCGGCTCTCGAACGGTTCTGCTCGCGGAGCGCCTAGCGGACCTCGGTGATCTCCGGTCCGCGCTGGAGCTGGCCCATGCCGCCGGAGAAGCGCGAGGACTCCTCCTGCTGGACGCCCTCGGGAACCATCTGGGCGTCGTTGGGCAGCTTCAGGACGATCGGGTCGCGGGGCGCCATCGGGCCCTCGCCGCGGACCACGACGGTGTCCCGGAAGATCTGCTCCAGGAGGCCGGCCGCCTGCGGCTGCACCGCGCCCTGCCCGGAGATCACCCCGCGCAGGAACCAGCGGGGGCCGTCCACACCGACGAACCGCACGACCTGGAAACCGCCCGTGCCGTCCGGCAGCTGCACCGGCACCTGGGCGCGGAGCTCCCAGCCCAGCGGACCCTCGACCTCGTCGACGATGCCGCCCTGCTGGGTGATGCCGGTCGCGATCTCCTCGCGGACCTCGCCCCAGATGCCCTCGCGCTTGGGCGCGGCGAAGGCCTGCAGCTGGATGGCGCTGTCGCGCAGTACGACGGTCGCCGCGACGATCGCGTCGCCCGCGACCTCGACCCGGAGCTCCATGCCGTCCACGCCGGGCACGAACAGACCGCCCAGGTCCACCCGGCCCTCGCCGGCCTCGCGCACCTCGGTGTCGTCCCACGGCCCGTCGGGCCGGGGCTCCGGCTCCAGACGAACGCGCTCGCGCTCGCCCTCGTCTTCCTCGTCCGCCTCGGTGTCGACGCTGTCGACGACCTGCTCGGCCTCGCCGGCCGCGTCCTCGGCGGCACCCTTCTTGTTGCGACGTCCGAACACGTCACTGTCCTTCCCGGTCGGATACGACCGAAGCGTATCGATTCCCACCCGTCCGACCGCCCTCGGCGGCCTGACCGCTTGTGCCGCTCACATCGCCCACCGCGGCATGACCCCCGGTGGACCCGAAGCCCCCCTCGGCCCGCACCGAATCGGGAAGCTCCGCCACCTCCTGGAAGCGGACCCTCTCGACCTGCTGGACGACCAGTTGGGCGATCCGGTCGAAGCGCTCGAACCGCACCGCCTCGCGCGGGTCGAGATTCACCACGATCACCTTGATCTCCCCACGGTACCCGGCATCAATCGTCCCCGGGGCATTCACGAGGGCCACACCGCACCGGGCGGCGAGCCCCGAACGGGGGTGCACGAACGCCGCGTACCCCTCCGGGAGGGCGATCGACACCCCCGTGGGCAGTACGGCCCGTTCCCCGGGTCCCAGCTCGCACGCCTCGGTGGTGCGCAGATCGGCTCCCGCGTCACCGGGGTGCTCGTACGCCGGAAGCGGTACGGCGGGGTCGACGCGGCGCACGAGGACGCCGAGCGGGGCCGCGCTGCGGGCCGGCGCCAGGGGGTCTGCGGAGTTCACGGGTTCACCTCGAAGGCGCGGGCGCGCCGGGCCTGGTCGGGGTCCTTCATGGCGGCCTGGATCTCTTCCTGGCGGCCGTTGTCGACGAAGTGCTCGACCGGGACCTCGATGAAGAGGGCCTCGGCGCGGACGGCGAGGGGGCCCGCGGGGCCGCCCACGCGTCCGGTGGCGGTCGAGTAGATCTTCCGGCCGGCCACGGCGACCACCTCGGCGGCCAGGTGGAGCGTGGTGCCCACGGGCACGGGCCGTACGAAGTCGGTCTCCAGCCGTCCGGTCACGGCGATCTTCCGCAGCAGCCAGTTGAGCGAGCCGAGCGTCTCGTCCAGGGCGGTGGCGAGCACCCCGCCGTGCGCGAGGCCCGGGGCGCCCTGGTGGGCGGGGCGCACGGCGAACTCGGCGGTGAGGGAGACGCCCTCGCCGGCCCGTACCTCCAGGTGCAGCCCGTGGGACTGCTCGTGCCCACACCCGAAACAGTGTTCGTAGTGTGCGCCGATGAGCTCACCGGGCGCGGGCGCGTCGGGGTGCCGCTCCGGTTTCCGGGCACTGGCAGGGGGCTGAAGAGCTGCGGAACTACCACTCACAGCCGCAGACCTTACCCGCGCGTCCGGGGAATCCGGACACCGTGCCAAGCTTGGCTCCATGCAGCTCTCCGCCACCCCGTACGAAGAACGCCTCACCGCCCCCCGGTCGTGGTGGTTCATCAGCTTCCTGGTCGGCGTCTCGTTCGCCCTGATCCTGCTGCCGTTCGGCACCCTGCCGATGCTGGGCGGCCTGGCCGGCGGCACCGCGGCGGCGGCGGTGGTGGCCAGCTCGTACGGCTCCCCGCGGATCCGGGTCGTCGGCGACTCGCTGATCGCGGGCGAGGCGAAGATCCCGGTGTCGGCCCTGGGCCCGGCGGAGATCCTGGACCCGGACGAGGCGCGCGCCTGGCGCACGTACAAGGCCGACGTCCGCGCCTTCCTGCTGCTGCGCTCCTACATCCCGAGGGCCCTGCGCGTGGAGGTCACGGACCCGCAGGACCCGACCCCGTACCTGTACCTGTCGACCCGGGAGCCGGAGGCCCTGGCGGCGGCGATCGAGGCGGCGAAGAGCAGCACGAGGGCGTAGCTCCCCGCGCGCCCGGGCCGGCCGTCAGCCCCCGAAGTCCTCCGGCAGCTCGGCGATCGGCAGCGGTTCCGCCGGCTCCTCCAGCGGCAGCAGCTCGGGCAGCTCCTCCCAGGGCACCTGGATCTTTCTCAGGTCCGCCCGGATCCGTGCCGCGAGCTTCCTGGTGTCCCGGCGGTTCATGACCGCCCCCACCGCGGCGCCCACCATGAACGGCATCAGGTTGGGCAGGTCCCGCACCATCCGTTTCATGATCTGCTGGCGCAGCTCGCGCTTCATCTGCCCGCCGAGGGCGTTGTTGATCGTCGACGGCTTCATCACGTCGATGCCGCGCTCCCCCGACCAGGAGGACAGATACGCGGTGCTGCGGGCCTTCAGGTTCCCCGGCGGCCGCACCCCGTACACCTCGTGGAGCTCGGCGATCATCTTCAGCTCGATCGCCGCGACCCCGGTGATCTCCGCGGCCAGCTCGGTCGGCATCGCCGGCGGCACCGGCAGCATCGCCGCCGCCCCGACTCCGGCCCCGACCGCCGACGTGGCGCCCGCCGCGCCCGCCACCAGCTTGTCGGCGAGCTGCTCGGGCCCGAGGCCCGGGAACTGCCGGCGCAGGGCCGCGAGGTCGCGTACGGGGACACGCGGGGCGATCTCGATGATCCGGTCGGCCAGGTACCCCAGCCCCGCTTTAGCCCGGCTGCCGCCCTTACGGGCCCCTTCCCGGGCCATGTCCACCGCCTTGTCGCGGATGGCCGCGACCCGTCGCCTTGCGACGGGCGCGGGCCGGTCCGTCGGCGCCGGGAGGTCACCCCGGCCGGCCGCCGGTTCGAGCGAGGCTCCCGGATCGGATGAGCCTCGCCCGTCATCACGCGCGCGTGGGCCGTCGGACGGCCCCGAGTCCGCTCCCGGCAGGGGGAAGCGGCGCTTCCGAGGTGGGGTCGAGCCGGTCATGCCCGACCCGCCCTCAGTCGCAGTCGCGGCAGATCGGCTGACCGTTCTTCTCCCGGGCCAGCTGGCTGCGGTGGTGCACCAGGAAGCAGCTCATGCAGGTGAACTCGTCCTGCTGCTTGGGCAGCACCCGGACGGCCAACTCCTCGTTCGAGAGGTCCGCTCCGGGCAGCTCCAGGCCTTCCGCGGCCTCGAACTCGTCGACGTCCACCGAGGACGTTGACTTGTCGTTCCGCCGTGCCTTCAGCTCTTCAAGGCTGTCCGAGTCGACGTCGTCGTCGGTCTTGCGTGGAGTGTCGTAATCGGTTGCCATGTCGCTCTCCCCCTCTGGGTGTCTGCGGTGTCTCCAGCGCACGTAACGCGTGAGAGGCCGGACTTGTGCCCGACCCGAGGCGGAGATTTTGCCTCACATCAAGGTCTGTTACTCAATCGACACCCAACCGGACCCCTCGAGAGTGATCGGGTTGAATGGCGATGGGGACCGTACACGGTCCTGTCGGGGCAGTTCAAAGGCGCCTCACCCTGTACTTCCCGTGATCAAGACCCCTGAAAACAGGGATTTTCCCGGCTTTATTCCCCTACTCATGATCACGCAGAGTAGATGGCCGGAAATCCGCCCTTGTGATCGATCACACAGAGGGGAATGTGCCGCGCCGCTGGAAAATTCAGCGCAAAGCGAACATCCCCCGCGTGTGTCCCGATCTTGTAACGGCGTCATACCGGCAACGTGACCCGCATCACGAGTCCGCCGCCCTCACGCGGCTGGGCCACGATGTGCCCGCCGTGCGCCCGGGCCACCGACCGCACGATGGACAGGCCGAGGCCCACCCCCTTGTCGCTGTTCGTCCGCTCGGTACGGAGCCGTCTGAAGGGCTCGAAGAGGTTGTCGATCTCGTACGCCGGGACCACCGGCCCGGTGTTCGCCACGTAGAGCACCGCCTGCCCGTGCTGGATCTCGGTGTTGACCTCGACCCAGCCGTCCTCGGGCACGTTGTAGCGCACGGCGTTCTGCAACAGGTTCAGGGCGATCCGCTCCAGCAGGACGCCGTTGCCCTGGACCACCGCAGGCTTCCGTGTGCCGCGCAGCTCCACGCCCTTGGCCTCCGCCTCGGCGTGCACCTGGTCGACGGCCTGGGAGGCCACCTCGGCCAGGTCGACCGGTTTGCGCTCGACGATCTGGTTGTCGCTGCGGGCGAGCAGCAGCAGGCCCTCCACGAGCTGCTCGCTGCGCTCGTTGGTGGCCAGCAGCGTCTTGCCGAGCTGCTGCAGCTCCACGGGCGCGCCCGGGTCCGAGAGGTGCACCTCCAGGAGCGTGCGGTTGATCGCCAGGGGCGTGCGCAGTTCGTGCGAGGCGTTGCCGACGAAGCGCTGCTGGGCGGTGAAGGCCCGTTGCAGTCGCTCCAGCATGTCGTCGAACGTGTCCGCGAGTTCCTTGAGCTCGTCGTCCGGGCCGTCCAGCTCGATCCGGCGGGACAGGTCCGAGCCGGCGACCGCGCGGGCGGTGCGGGTGATCCGGCCGAGCGGGGACAGCACCCGGCCGGCCATCGCGTAGCCGAACGCGAAGGCGATCAGGGCGAGGCCCAGCAGGGCGAGGAGCGAACGGCTGAGCAGGTTGTCCAGGGCCGCCTGGCGCTGGTGGTCCACGCACTGGGCGATCGCGTTGTTGAAGTCCCCCAGCGACAGGGAGCTGGTCGTGCCGGCCACCATGTTGATCGCGGGGCAGTTGCCGCTGGAGATCGACAGCTTGTCGTAACCGACGATCTTGAACAGCGGCTGGTTGCCCGTGCTGATCGCCTGGGCGGCGAGCAGGTAGATGATCGACAGCAGCAGGATCCCGGCGATCAGGAACATGCCGCCGTAGAGCAGGGTGAGCCGTATCCGGATGGTCGGGCGCAGCCACGGCAGGACCGGCTGCGGCCTTCTCGGGTCCCAGGTCGGCTTCGGGGGTGCCTGCGGGGGTGCGGGGGTGGTGGCCACGGCCATCAGATCCGGTAACCCGAGCCGGGGACGGTGACGATCACCGGGGGCTCGCCCAGCTTGCGGCGCAGGGTCATCACGGTCACCCGCACGACGTTGGTGAAGGGGTCGGTGTTCTCGTCCCACGCCTTCTCCAGGAGCTGCTCGGCGGAGACCACCGCGCCCTCGCTGCGCATCAGGACCTCCAGGACCGCGAACTCCTTCGGCGCGAGCTGGACCTCCTTGCCGTCCCGGAAGACCTCGCGGCGGTTCGGGTCCAGCTTGATGCCGGCGCGCTCCAGGACGGGCGGCAGCGGCACGCTGGTGCGGCGGCCGAGGGCCCGCACGCGCGCGATGAGCTCGCTGAAGGCGAAGGGCTTGGGGAGGTAGTCGTCGGCGCCGATCTCCAGGCCCTCGACGCGGTCGCTGACGTCACCGGAGGCGGTCAGCATCAGCACGCGGGTGGGCATGCCGAGCTCGACGATCCTGCGGCAGACGTCGTCGCCGTGCACGAGGGGGAGGTCACGGTCGAGGACGACCACGTCGTAGTCGTTGACGCCGATGCGCTCCAGGGCGGCCGCGCCGTCGTACACGACGTCGACGGCCATGGCCTCCCGGCGCAGTCCGGTGGCCACCGCATCGGCGAGCAGTTGCTCGTCCTCGACGACGAGTACGCGCACGTCGCTTGTCCTTCCTCTGTCCACCCGCGCAGCGCGCACCGGCGCACCCGGGCAGGGGGTCTCCTTGGGATGTGTGACCTCCATCCTGCCCTTTTCGGCCATAAGTCGGCAGTAAGACGGGGGCCGGGGCAGCCGGATCCGAGGCCGTGGGGCGGGAATGCGAGATTTTCTCCTGCGGTTGAGGTTTCCACGGAGAGGAGCGGGGGGAGGACGGCATGTACACCCCGCGATCACGCTCTGCATGTGCCGCAGCACCATGCGGTACGTACATCGCCGCTACAGCAGAGTGGACGATGGGGGTGTCCAGGCACCGTCGCCGCCCAGCAGGGCAGCGCTGGGCACCCGCGAGAGACGTGATCGCCCCTTCCGACGGCACACCCCCGTGCCACCGACCCACGACCCAGGACGAGGGGGCGCAGCATGGACGCATTCACCGCAGGACTTCTGCAGCGCATAAAGGCGACCGAGTCCGACATCACCCGGGCTCGTGACGAGGGTGACGACTTCCTCGTCGAAGTGGAGCAGGCCGAGCTCGACGACCTGCGCCGCCTCGCAGCCGAACACGGTGTGGAAGTCGGCGCGACCAGCGTCTGACAGTCCCGCAGCACCGCAACCGCGAGAACAGGGCCCCGGCGAATCCAGCGCCGGGGCCCTGCTCGTACCTGATCCTTTCCCCCCGCAACGGCGTTCGATTCCTGTCGCGGGCGGGGAACGGGATCTTTTCTACTCAGTCGTGCCACGCTCCGAAGTCCTCCAGGAGGCGCTGGAGGGGCTCGAAGACGCCCGGGGTGCCGGCGACCGTCAGGTCGCGTGCGGGGCGCTCTCCGGGGCGGCCACCGGTCAGGGCGCCGGCCTCACGGGCGACGAGGTCGCCCGCGCCCCAGTCCCAGGCGTTGAGGCCGCGCTCGTAGTAGCCGTCCAGCCGGCCGCAGGCCACGTCACAGAGGTCGATCGCGGCCGAGCCGCTGCGCCGGATGTCGCGGAGCAGCGGGATCAGCCGGGCCGCGACCTCGGCCTGGTGGGTGCGGACGGCGGTGACGTAGTTGAAGCCGGTCGACACCAGCGCCTGGTCCAGCGGCGGCGCGGGCCGGCAGCGCAGCTCCCGCTCGCCGTCCCAGGCCCCGGTCGCCCAGGCGCCGCCGCCGCGTACCGCGTGGTACGTCTCGCCGCGCATCGGGGCCGCCACGACGCCGACCACGGTCTCCCCGTCCTGCTCGGCGGCGATGGAGACCGCCCAGGTCGGCAGCCCGTACAGGTAGTTGACCGTGCCGTCGAGCGGGTCGATCACCCAGCGGACGCCGCTGGTGCCCTCCGACGACGCGCCCTCCTCGCCGAGGAAGCCGTCGTCGGGGCGGTGCCCGGCGATCAGGTCGGTGATCAGTTTCTCCGCCGCGATGTCCATCTCGGTCACGACGTCGATCGGGCTGGACTTGGTCCGGGCCACGGCGAGGTCGGCCGGGCGGCCGTCCCGCAGCAGCTCGCCCGCGCGGGCGGCCGCCTCCCGTGCGAGGTCCAGCAGGTCCGTGTGCAGGGCGTCGGTCACGGGGTTCCTCACGCGTAGGGGCTGTCGGCGCCGGCCGCGGCCGGGCGGGGGGCGCGGGCCGGGCAGCAGCCGGCCGGGCAGAGGTCGTGGCTCGCGCCAAGGGCGCCCAGGGCGCACGGCGCGACGTCCCGTCCGCTCTCCGCGGCGGCGCGCTCCAGGACCAGCTCGCGGATCGCGGCGGCGAACCGCGGGTCGTCCCCGACGGTCGCGGACCGGCGGACCGGCAGGCCGAGCTCCGCCGCCTTGGCCGTGGCCTCCGTGTCGAGGTCGTAGAGGACCTCCATGTGGTCGGAGACGAAGCCGATGGGGGCCATGACGACGGCAGGGACGCCGGCGCCGTGCAGCGCCTCCAGGTGGTCGCAGATGTCGGGCTCCAGCCACGGGATCTGCGGGGCACCGGAGCGGGACTGGTAGACGAGCCGCCAGGGGTGGTCGACGCCGGTGCGCTCGCGGACCGCGGCGGCGATCAGCTCGGCCACGTCCAGGTGCTCCTCGACGTACGCGCCGCCCTCGCCGTGCGTCTCGACCGGGCCTGAGGTGTCGGCGGACGCGGTCGGGATGGAGTGGGTGGTGAAGGCGAGGTGGGCGCCCGCCCGGACGTCCTCGGGGAGGTCGGCGAGGGAGGCCAGCACCCCGTCGATCATCGGGCCGAGGAAGCCGGGGTGGTTGAAGTAGTGCCGCAGCTTGTCGACCCTGGGGAGTTCGAGGCCCTCGGCCGCCAGCTCGGCCAGCGAGTCCGCGAGGTTCTCGCGGTACTGGCGGCAGCCCGAGTAGGAGGCGTAGGCACTGGTGGCGAGCACCAGGACGCGGCGGCGGCCGTCGGCGACGATCTCGCGCAGGGTGTCCGTCAGGTACGGCGCCCAGTTGCGGTTGCCCCAGTAGACCGGCAGGTCCAGGCCGTGCTCGGCGAAGTCCTTGCGCAGGGCGTCCAGCAGGGCGCGGTTCTGGTCGTTGATCGGGCTGACCCCGCCGAACAGGAAGTAGTGCTGCCCGACTTCCTTGAGACGTTCCTTCGGGATACCGCGCCCGCGGGTCACGTTCTCCAGGAACGGAACCACGTCGTCCGGGCCTTCCGGGCCGCCGAAGGAGAGCAGGAGCAGGGCGTCGTAGGGGGTGGCATCGAGCGCGTCTGACATGTGCCGATCCTGCCACCCGGCGCTGACGGCCCGGAAACAGGAGCGTGAAGAGTCGGATTCGGGAGGTTTATCCCCGGTGCCGGGCGGGTGCGGGACGGCGTCCCCACTCGTAAGCTGTATCAGCCGCAATCACGCCTTACTCGCACATCTGTCGGAGACCCCCGTGCCCAGCCCCTATCGCGCCCTGTTCGCCGCCCCCGGCAGCAAGGGCTTCTCCGCCGCGGGCTTCGTCGGCCGGATGCCGCTGTCCATGATGGGCATCGGCGTGGTCACGATGATCTCCCAGATCAGCGGACGGTACGGGCTGGCCGGCGCGCTGTCGGCCACCATGGCGCTGTCCGCCGCCGCGCTCGGCCCCCAGGTCTCCCGGCTGGTCGACCGGCACGGCCAGCGCCGTGTCCTGCGCCCCGCGACCCTGCTCGCGCTCGCCGCGGCGGCCGGGTTGCTGCTCGCCGCCCGCTACGGGGGGCCGGACTGGGTGCTGTTCGTGTGCGCCGCCGGGATCGGCGCGGTGCCGAGCCTGGGCGCGATGATCCGGGCCCGCTGGGCCGCCGTCTACCGGGGCACCCCGCAGCTGCACACCGCCTACTCGTTCGAGTCCGTCGTCGACGAGGTGTGCTTCATCTTCGGGCCGATCCTCTCCATCGGCCTGTCCACGACCTGGTTCCCGGAGGCCGGGCCGCTGCTGGCCGCCTGCTTCCTCGCCGCCGGCGTCTTCTGGCTGACCGCCCAGCGGGCCACCGAGCCCGAGCCGCACCCGCGCGACCACCACGGCGGCGGCTCGGCGCTGCGCGCGCCCGGCCTCCAGGTGCTGGTGGCGACCTTCGTGGCCACCGGCGCGATCTTCGGGGCGGTCGACGTGGTGACCGTCGCCTTCGCCGACGAACGCGGCCACAAGGCCGCCTCCAGCGTCGTCCTCGCGCTGTACGCGGCGGGTTCCTGCGTCGCCGGAGCGGTCTTCGGGCTCATGCGGTTCGGGGGAAAGCCGGAACGCAGGTGGCTGCTGGGCATATGCGCGATGGCCGTGAGTATGATCCCCCTCCTACTGGTCGGAAACTTGCCGCTTCTGGCCGTGGCGCTGTTCGTTGCGGGACTGTCCATCGCACCGACGATGATCACGACGATGTCCCTCATCGAAAAGCACGTACCTCGCGCGAAACTCACCGAGGGCATGACCTGGGTGAGTACCGGCCTCGCGGTCGGGGTGGCGCTCGGCTCCTCGGTCGCCGGCTGGGTGATCGACGCTGCCGGGGCCCGTGCCGGGTACGGGGTTCCGGCCGTGTCCGGGGCCGTCGCGGTCGCGGTCGGTTTCCTCGGGTACCGCCGGCTCAACAGGCCGGTCACGGGTCGGGGAGGCACCGTTGAGCAGTACAGCGAGCGGGAAGAGCGGCACGTGGCGTAACTGGGGAGGGAATGTCACCGTCCGCCCCGCGCGGGAGGTCGTGCCCGCCTCCGTGGACGAGCTCGCGGCGGCCGTACGGCAGGCGGCCGAGGACGGCCTGAAGGTGAAGGCGGTCGGCAGCGGCCACTCCTTCACCTCGATCGCCGCGACCGACGGCGTCTCGATCCGCCCTCAACTGTTGACCGGCATACGCGGCATCGACCGTAAGGCCATGACCGTCACGGTCGAGGCCGGCACCCCGCTCAAGAGACTCAACCTGGCCCTGGCCCGCGAGGGCCTGTCGCTGACCAACATGGGCGACATCATGGAGCAGACGGTCTCCGGGGCCACCAGCACCGGCACCCACGGCACCGGCCGCGAGTCCGCGTCGCTCGCCGCGCAGATCAGGGAGCTGGAGCTGGTCACCGCCGACGGCTCGGTGCTCACCTGCTCCGAGAAGGAGAACCCCGAAGTCTTCGCGGCGGCGCGCGTCGGGCTCGGCGCGCTGGGCATCGTCACCGCGATCACCTTCGCCGTGGAGCCGGTCTTCCTGCTCGCCGCGCGCGAGGAGCCGATGCCCCTGGACCGGGTGCTCGCCGAGTTCGACCAGCTCTGGACCGAGAACGAGCACTTCGAGTTCTACTGGTTCCCGCACACCGGCAACACCAACACCAAGCGCAACAACCGCAGCGCGGGCCCGCCGCAGCCGGTGGGGCAGCTGGCCGGCTGGTTCGAGGACGAGTTCCTCTCCAACGGGGTCTTCCACGGCGCGCAGCTGCTCGGCCGCGCGGTGCCCGCCGTCGTCCCGACGGTCGCCCGGATCTCCAGCACGGCGCTGTCCGCCCGGTCGTACACGGACATCCCCTACAAGGTCTTCACATCGCCGCGCCGGGTGCGGTTCGTGGAGATGGAGTACGCGGTGCCGCGCGAGGCGCTCGTGGACACGCTGCGGGAACTCAGGGCGATGGTCGACCGTTCCGGTCTCAGGGTGAACTTCCCGGTCGAGGTCCGCACCGCCCCCGCCGACGACATCGCCCTGTCCACCGCCTCCGCCCGGGACAGCGCCTACGTCGCCGTGCACATGTTCCGGGGCACGCCGTACCAGGCGTACTTCACCGCCGCCGAGCGCATCTTCACCGCGCACGAGGGCCGTCCGCACTGGGGCAAGGTGCACACCAGGGAGGCGGAGTACTTCGCCGAGGTCTACCCGCGCTTCGGCGAGTTCACCGCGCTGCGGGATCGGCTCGACCCGGACCGGCTGTTCCAGAACGACTATCTGCGGAGGGTGCTGGGGCAGTAGCCGAGGAGTCGCCGGGCGTGGGGGCCGTGCTCGGCTCCCCGCTCGCGGACCCGCTCGGGGACGGTGCCGGTGGCGCGGTCCCGTCGCTCCCGGAGGTACCGGACGTGTCCGAGGAGGACGACGGCGACGGAGTGGGCGAAGCGGCCGTGCCGGCACCGGAGTTCGTACCGGAGGAGCCCGAAGTGCCCGGAGAATCCGTGGCGTCGGAGGAGCCGGAGGTGCCGGACGAGCCCGACGAGGTGGTGTCGCCGGTGACCGCGCCGCCGACCGTCGTACCGGAGCCGCCGCCGAAGGCGTCGCCGGAGACCAGTTCGTAGGCCGTGATGCCGGCCATGGTCACCGCGAACACCAGAGCGGCCGCGACCAGCGGGCGGCGCCGGGTCCGCACCCGGGCACGGTAGACGGTGCCCTCCGTGAACTCCCCGGACTCCCCGAACTCGCCGGAGACCGGGGGCGCTTGCTCCCGGGGGCCCGGGGATCTGGACCCGGTCACCGCCGCGTCGCGGAACTGTTCGCCGGTACGCCGGAAGAAGTGCTGGAACACCGAGCCGCCGCAGGTGGCGACCACGCTGACGACTCCGGCGCCGAGGATCGTCCCGTACACCCCGAAGTAGGACGCCAGTTTGGCGGCCACCACCGCGGCCACCGCGCTGCCCGCGACCTGGGGCACGCTGAGGTCGATCCGCTTCGAACGTCCCTTCACCTCCTCCCCCGTACTGGTCTCGTCACCGGAACCGGGCCTTTCACGCATTACCGAACCTTGCCTGACCTTCCCGTACTTGTTCGATCGACTGCATCAGAAAGGGACGTACGGACGAAACCATTAGTTCCGTTTCTGCGGATTGCGTGAAGTACGCCACGTTCAAGATCGCCCGATACGGGCAAACAAAGGCCGGGGAGCGGTTGTTGCCAGAAGTTGGGCGGCGCGCCAATCCACGCACGTGGCCCGAATGGAGTACTGTTGCGAGCCCTGGGTCCGGTCTCCCGCCAGGGCGTCCGAGGCCTTGCAGGACCGCCGGGAGGGGGCTAGTTGCACAGGGTGACGGAGTTGGTCACTTAGCGTTGCGAATAGGTAACCGTGCCATAACGGCGGTGCAGGGCCCGTGCCCGACACGCCGGGCAACTCGGCAAGGTTGTGGCAGGCTGCACCCGGGCAGGCCACACTCGACTAGCGGAAGCAGCGACGCACGTGACGTCGGCAGGCACCACCCGGGAGGTCCCCATGCCCGAACTGCGTGTCGTGGCCGTCTCCAATGACGGCACACGGCTGGTGCTCAAGGCTGCCGACTCTACGGAGTACACCCTTCCGATCGACGAACGGCTCCGTGCCGCCGTACGCGGCGACCGGCCCCGGCTCGGGCAGATCGAGATCGAGGTCGAGAGCCATCTCCGGCCCCGAGACATCCAGGCGCGGATACGAGCGGGCGCGACGGCCGAAGAGGTCGCCCAGCTCGCCGGGATCCCCGTCGACCGGGTGCGACGCTTCGAGGGTCCGGTACTGGCCGAGCGCGCCTTCATGGCCGAGCGGGCCCGCAAGACTCCGGTCCGCCGGCCCGGCGAGAACTCCGGGCCGCTGCTCGGCGAGGCCGTACAGGAGCGGCTGGTGCTGCGCGGTGCCGAGAAGGACACCGTGCAGTGGGACTCCTGGCGCCGCGACGACGGCACCTGGGAGGTCCTGCTCGTCTACCTGGTCGCGGGCGAACCGCACTCGGCGAGCTGGACCTACGACCCGCCGCGGCGACTCGTCCAGGCGGTCGACGACGAGGCACGCTCGCTCATCGGCGAGTCCGAGGACCTCGCCGTACCGGAGCCCAGCTTTCCGTTCGTGCCGCGCATCGCGCGGCTGCCGCGCGACCGGCCGCTGGACCGTTCCGGCGACCGGGACCGCGAGCGGCCGGCGCTGCCCGCACAGTCGTCCGATCCGGTCGAGGAGACGGCCGGTGAACGGGACTCCCTGACCAGCCTGCTGGAGGCGGTACCGAGCTTCCGGGGCGACATGGTGGTCCCGGAGCGCCCGGCGGAGATCCCGGAGGAGCCCGCTCCGGAACCGGCCGCGGAGGAGCCCCCGGCCCCGGCGGCCTCGGCCGGCTCCGCCTATGCGGACGTCCTCATGCCCCGCTCGGTCGGCAGCCACCGCGACCGGCTGATCGGTGCCACCGACCGCCAGGCCGAGGCCGACGGCGTACGCCCCGGCCGCCGTGCCGCCGTGCCGAGCTGGGACGAGATCGTCTTCGGGACGCGGCGCAAGAAGCAGGAGTAAGAGGCTGAAGCAGGAAGGAGGGGGCACGCACGCGTGCCCCCTCCTCTCTCTGCGCTACTGCGGGTCGGGGCCGACCGCCACCGGACGGGACGGGTCGGCGGACCACTCCGACCACGAACCGACGTACAGCGCCGCCGGAATGCCCGCGACGGCCAGCGCCAGCACCTCGTGGGCGCCGGAGACGCCCGAGCCGCAGTACACGCCCACCTCGGCCCCCTCCGGGGCACCCAGCCCCTTGAAGCGGTCACGGAGTTCGACGGCGGGCAGGAAGCGGCCGTCGGGGCCGACGTTCTCGGTGGTCGGCGCCGACAGGGCGCCCGGGATATGGCCGCCGACCCGGTCGATCGGCTCCACGTCACCCCGGTACCGCTCCCCCGCGCGGGCGTCGAACAGCACACCCGAGCGAGCCAGCGCCGCCGCCCCGTCCGCGTCGAGCAACTGCCCGACACCCGGGGCCGGTTCGAAGTCGCCCTCGGCCGGCTCGGGCACGTCGGCCGAAAGAGCGCCGGTCCAGGACGGCAACCCGCCGTCGAGGACCCGCACGTCCGGGTGACCCGTCCAGCGCAGCAGCCACCAGGCACGCGCCGCCGCCCAGCCCTGTCCGCCGTCGTACACGACGACCGGCCGGCCCGCCGACACCCCCGCCCGGCGCATCGCCGCGCCGAAGACGGCCAGGTCGGGCAGTGGATGCCGGCCGTTCCCGCCGGGCGGCGAGGCGAGTTCGCCGTCCAGGTGCACGTAGACGGCGCCCGGCAGGTGCCCGGCCGCGTAGGCGGCCCGGCCGTCGAAGGGCGGGGTGCCGGGCGGGGTCAGCTGCCAGCGGACGTCCAGCAGGACGGGCGGATTCGGCCCGGTCAGCTCGTCGGCGAGTTCGGTTGCGTCGATGATGGCTTCCATGGCCCCATCCTTACGCCAGGGGTGGCCGCATCGTCCAGGTACGACTACTCTGCTCGGCCGGACAGGCTCGATCACCGGGCGTACGGGATCGGGCACATGCTGTACAGCTGATGGACACCCGACGGCAATCGGCCGGAAACGGGCGAGAAACGGCAGATCAGGCATCCTCGCGGCGGAGCCGCCCCACGGCCGTGGACGCAGGTCGCCACGGAGGGTGCGAGCATCGGCACGGGGCGTGCCCGCGGCTGCGGCACAGCCGGTCCGGAGAGCGGAAGCGACACGGCCACCGCGAGGGGCCGAGGAGAGAGTGACGATGACCGAGGTACGGGGATCGGCGGGCGCGAACGGCGGCACGCACACTCGGCGCGCACCCGGCACCCCCTGCTGGGTGAGTCTGATGGTGCACGGATTGACGGCGACCGAGGAGTTCTACGGCACCCTGTTCGGCTGGGAGTTCGAGCCCGGCCCGCAGCAGCTCGGCCCGTATGTCCGGGCGCTGCTCGACGGGCGGGAGATCGCGGGCATCGGCCAGCTGTCGCCGGACCTGCATCTGCCGATCGCGTGGACACCGTACTTCGCCTCGGACGACGTGGACCTGACGGCCGAGACGGCCCGGCTGTGCGGCGGCACGGTGGGCGTCGGACCGCTGGACGCGGCCGAGGCCGGGCGGATGGCCATCGCCTCCGACCCGTCCGGCGCGGTGTTCGGCATCTGGCAGGGCTCGGCCCACCTCGGCACGGCCCTGACCGGCGTCCCCGGCACCCCCGTCTGGGACGAGCTGCTCACCTTCGAGACGTCGAATGTCGCCAAGTTCTACGAGACGGTGTTCGGTTACGAGGAGGAGCCGGTGGTGTCCGCCGGCTTCGACTACGTGAACCTGCACGTCGCGGGCCGCCCGGTGGCCGGCATCCACGGCGTCGGCCTCTCGCTGCCCCGGGAGCGGGGACCGCACTGGCTGACGTACTTCGAGGTGGCCGACGCGGACGCGACCCTGCGGGAGGTCGCCGAGCTGGGCGGGCGGGTGCTGAAGCCGGCCCGGGACAGCGCGCACGGGCGGGTCGCGACGGTCGCCGACCCGGAGGGCGCGGTCTTCTCGGTGGTCGAGAGCCCGCACTGAGCCGGCGCCGGCGTGGGACGGGCGCGTCCGCCCGTCCCACGCCGTGGTGCCGTCGGTCAGTGCTTACGGCACTTGTCGACGTCGATCCGTACGATCTGCGGGTCGTGGTCGCTTGCCTGGTCGGCGAACTCGGCGTTGATGTGCACCACGTCGTAGTCGACGTGGGTCACCGCCGGGCTGGTCAGGATGTGGTCCAGGGTCTGCGAGTTGCCGTCGTACACGTAGGTGTAGCGCTCGGCGGCCGGCAGGGTGGTGATCAGCGGGGTCAGGACGCCGCCGTCCGTCAGGTCGGTCACCGTCCGCGAGAACTCGTAGTCGTTCAGGTCTCCGAGGACGACCGCCTTGGCGTCCTTGTCCGCCTTGAGCAGGGACTTGACGAAGGTGTTGACCTCGGTGGCCTGGGCCGCGCGCTGGGTCTCCGAGCTGCGGGCCGGCGGCTGGTAGCGGCCGTGCAGGGGCTGGTCGCCGCCCTTGGAGACGAAGTGGTTGGCGACGACGAAGACCGTCTGGCCGTGGAAGACGAACTCGCCCACCAGCGGCTTGCGGCTGCTGTCCCAGGCGTCGCTGGTCGGGTCGATCCGGCCCGGGGAGTACGTCAGCCGCGCGCCCTTGCGGGTCTTGACCACGCTGGTGCCCGTGGTGGCATCGCCGCCGGGACGGTCGGTGAAGGAGACCCGCTTGGGGTTGAAGAGGAAGACCTGGCGGATGTTGCCGCCGGGCTCGCCGCCGTCCTTGTCGTTCTCCGGCGAGACGTAGCGCCAGGAGTAACGCGGGCCCCCGGCCGCGCGGATGGCGTCGGTGAACCGCTTGAGGGTCGCCTCGGCGGTGACGGTGCCGTCGTCCGTGGCACCGTTGTCGTCCTGGATCTCCTCCAGGGCGACAATGTCGGGCGAGTTGAGGTTGACCGCGACGCCCTCGGCGAGCCGGTCGAACTTCTCCTGGTCGTCCAGCGCGTCCAGGTTCTCCACGTTGTACGTGGCGACCGCCAGCTCGTCGCCCTTCTGCCGCCGGGTCACCTCCCGCTTCAGGCCGTTGTCGACGAGGGTGCCGAGCTGGGTGGCCTGGACGTTGTAGCCGCCGTAGGTGGAGTAGTCGAGCGGCCCGGTGGTGGCGCCGGACAGCTCGTCGCCGACGTTCGCCGCCGGGAAGGCCGTGGTGGTGTCCAGGGACATCACCTCGATACGGCCGGTGTTGGGCTGGTCGTAGGAGGAGTAGAGGGTGCCGCCGCGGGGGGTCGGGTTCTCGTCGGGCTTGACGGTCACCCACAGTTCGCCGTACGCGTCGCTCGCGCCGACCACGCGGGCGTCGGCGAACGTCGTCCGCATGCCCTCCAGGGACTCGTAGAAGTCCTGGGCGTAGACGTCCGGCTGGAGGGCGAGGGACTCGATGCTGGCGCCGTCGGCGGTGGGGATGTACCCGTCCGGTACGGAGGCCGCGTCCAGGGTGACGGCGGCGGGCAGCGCGTTGCCGCTGGAAAGCACGGTCGCGGTCGCCCCGTCGAGCTCGGTGACCGACTGGCTGGTGCTGCTCGGGTAGTACTCGCTGACCTTGCCGCTGACCAGCACCGAGTCGCCGACGGCCACGGTGGGGACGACCGAGCCGGTGTAGACGAAGACGCCCTCGCTGGTGCGCGGGTCGGCGTCCGGCGTCGGGTCCTGGATCCAGTAGCCCTTCGAGCCGGCCGTACGGACGCCGGTGACGATGCCCGGCACCTTGGCGACGGTCTGCCCGGCGAGCGGGGACTTGCGGGTGGTGCCCTGGATGTCGTGGATGCGGACGGTGCCCGGCTGGGTCGGGTCGCCGTCGCCGCCACCGTCGCCGCCACCCGAACCGGGGGTCTCACCGGCCGAGTTGACCGGCGAGGGGGTGCCGGCGGTGAGGTCCGCCGCGTTGTCGTCGGTGTCGGCCAGGGTGTCGGCCCGGGACACGGAGGCGGTGTTGGAGGCGCCGGTGACCGGGCCGCTGCCCTCGCGGACCACCGCGGTGCCGTAGCCGACCACGTCGACGATGCGGCTGTCCGCCGCGCAGTCGGCGGCGGTCTTGCAGGTCAGCGCGGTGGTGCCGGAGACGAGGGCGATGGTGCCGGTGGTCGCGCTCATCGCGATGGTGCCGGTCGCGTCCGGGGTCGGCAGGGCCGTGGTGCCGCCGCTGCCCTGCGACTCGGCGACCAGGAAACGGCCGCCGGGCGCGACCGCCCCGCTGAGTGCGGTCACCTGCCACTGCGAGGACGCCGACGGCGACCCGGGCAGGTACTGCACGCTGTAGCCGGCCAGGCTGTAGGCCGCGGACCCGGCGTTGCCGAGCTCCACGAAGTCCCGGGTCAGGGTCGCGCCGGAGTTGCCGCCACCGCCGTACACCTCGGCGAGCACCGCCGTGGCGGACGGAGTGGCGTAGGCGGCGGGAAGGGCGGTCATCGCGAACGCGCTCGCCACGCTCACGGAAATCAGCGGGTAGGCGGCGCGGCGCATGCGGGATCTGCTCGCTGCGGGACTGGACACGCTTGCGGTCTCCTCGGACGTCGGATGCTGCAACACGCCGCGGACGGGCGGCGCTTGAACCGGGCGCGTGGGGGGAGGCCGACTCAAGTTACGCGTGTAGATGCGGAATCGCCAAGGTGTCCTGGGTTAAATCCCGGGAACGGAGGGGTGGTTGGTTGGCGGGATCAGCCCGGCGGGATCAGTCGGAGGTCACCGGGAGGACGTCCGGCGAGAGTGCGCCCGCGTGGGCGGAGGCGCTCGTCACGCGGCGGCGGTGGTGTCGTCGGCACAACACCTCGTAGCCGACCTCCGCCGCGGGGCTGCTCACGTCACCGACGACGACCTGCTCGCCCTCCACCACCATCTCGCCGCCCACCGTGCGGGCGTTGTGCGTGGCCCGCGCCCCGCACCAGCACATCGCCTCGACCTGGAGCGTCTCCAGGCGGTCCGCCAGCTCGATCAGCCGCCGCGAGCCGGGGAAGAGCTTGGTGCGGAAGTCGGTGGTGATGCCGAAGGAGAAGACGTCCAGGCCCAGGTCGTCCACGACCCGCGCCAGTTGGTCGATCTGCTCCGGCTCCAGGAACTGCGCCTCGTCCACGATCAGGTAGTCGACCCGGCCGCCCTGCGACACCCGGTCGACGACATGGGCGTACAGGTCCATGCCCGGTACCGCCTCGACCGCGTCGGTCACCAGCCCGAGCCGCGAGGAGAGCTTCCCCTCCCCCGCCCGGTCGTCCCGGGTGAAGATCAGCCCCTGCAGCCCCCGCGCCGACCGGTTGTGCGCGATCTGCAGCGCCAGCGTCGACTTCCCGCAGTCCATCGTTCCGGAGAAGAACACCAGCTCGGGCATGAGGAGTTGAGCACCTTTCGGCGGATCGTGGGGGCAGGGTGTCAGGAGCGTACTTCGAGCAGCGGCACGAGCTGCTCGGCGGGGGTCATCGAGCCGTGGTTGCCGACCATCGCGGACTCCTTGGGCTCCCGCTCGGAGGCGATGATCAGGACGTCGTCGTGCGCGGCCGCGACCACGTCGCCGATCCGGTCGTACACCCGCGCCTCGAAGCGGTCCGGCGGGCCGAACCAGCCGGCCGCGATCGCCTCGTCCCGGGAGGCCACCCAGAACTGCTCGCCGAGCACCTCGCGCCAGCAGGTCAGGACGTCGGTCGCGGCGCCGGGCACCGCGTAGACGTGCCGGGCCCGGCCCTCGCCGCCGAGCAGGGCGACGCCCGCCTTCAGCTCCCAGTCCTCGTCGAAGTCGATGCGGTGCTGTTCGTCGAACGGGATGTCGACCATTCCGTGGTCGGCGGTGACGTACAGCGCGCTGCGCGCCGGGAGCTGCTCGGCGAGCCGCTGCACGAGCCGGTCGACGTGCATGAGCTGGCCGCGCCAGGTGTCGGAGTCCACGCCGTAGCGGTGCCCGGCGCCGTCCAGTTCGGCGTAGTACGTGTAGACCAGGGCGCGGTCGGCGGCGGCGAGCTGCTCGGCCGCGAGGTCCATCCGCTCCTCGCCGGTCAGCCGTCCGTGAAACGTTCCGCCGCTGAGCGCGACCTTGGTGAGCGGGGTGTGCTCGAAGTGCGGGGAGGAGACCTGGGCCGCGTGCACGCCGGCGTCGTGGGCGAGCTGGAAGACGGTGGGGTACGGCTGCCAGGCGGCCGGGTCGGTCCAGGGCTGCCAGCGGAGCTGGTTCATCAGCTGCTGGGTCTGCGGGTTGCGGACCGTGTAGCCGGGCAGGCCGTGCGCGCCCGGGGGCAGGCCGGTGCCGACGGAGGCGAGGGAGGTCGCGGTGGTGGCCGGGTAGCCGGCCGTGAGCGGCCGTCCCGTGCCGCCGCGCGAGCTGCCGAGCAGCGAGGTGAGGAAGGGCGCCTCGTCCGGGTGGGCCTTGATCTGCTCCCAGCCGAGCCCGTCGATCAGGAAGACGCAGTTGCGGTCGGCGGGCGTCAGCTCCGTGATCGACGCGGTCGTCCCGGGTACGGCCATGCCTGCGGCCAGGGTGGGCAGCAGGTCGGCGAGGGAACCGCTGCCGTACTCGGGCAGCGGCGCGGAGTCGAGGGCGAGGGGTTCCGGATGGTCCCAGGCGGCGTACGCCATCAGCGGGTGACGTCCGCGGTCGCCTCGGAGATGGCCTGCGCGAAGACGAGCGCCTGGCGCACCGTCTCCGGGCCGTCCCCGGCCTCGCTCACCCGCAGGCTGAGGTCGTCCGCCGTGGAGTTGCCGGTGTAGCCGTGGTCGGCCTCGCAGTTGGGGTCGCCGCAGGCGGCGGGCTCCAGGTCGATCCGGGAGACGGCGCCCCAGCCGATGGTCAGCACGATCTCGCGGGGCAGGGTGCCCGGCGTGTACTGCTCCGGGTTGGCCACGACCCGGCTCACCACGACCGACGAGATCCGGCCGAGCTTGACCGACTCGGTGGAGGTGGTCGCGTACGGCGTCGGGGAGGTGCTGTCGGCGGCCTGCTCGTCGGTGTGGCTGACGATGAAGCGGTTGCCGGTGAGGACCAGCACGGTCACGTGCCGCCGCACCTCGTTCTGGTCGAACGTCGTCTCCTGGTGGACCAGGTACGACCGGATCGGCTCGCCGCCGATGGCGGCCTCCACCGCCTCGGCCACGAGGGCCGGGTAGTAGCCGCTGCGCTCGATCGCGACACGCAGCCCCTGGGTCGTCGTACTGGTCTTGGCCATGGCGTCCATCTTAATCCGTGGGCAAGGGGACCCGGGCCAGTCGTGCGCGGCCGCGTCCGGCGCCGCCGCCGCAGCACGCGGTCGCGTCGAACGCCGCCGGGGCGTGCGGGCGTTCGACGCGGGTGCTCGTCCCGGTCGGTGGGCGGGTCAGTAGGCGGGCAGGGTGCGGGGGCCCAGATCGTCGCGGACCGGCGGTGGCGCGAGACGCACGGTGGCCCCCAGGACGGTCACGCCCTGCCGGGCGACCACGACCGGCTCCAGGGTGACCGCGACGACCTCGGGATGGTCGTCGACCAGCCGGGAGACCCTGAGCAGCAGCTCCTCCAGGGCGGGCGTGTCTACGGGGGCGGAGCCGCGCCAGCCGAACAGCAGGGGCGCGGTCCGGATCGAACGCACCAGTGAGGTGGCGTCCCGGTCGGTGACCGGAACCAGCCGGTGCGCCATGTCCCCGAGCAGCTGCGAGGCGGCTCCGGCGAGCCCGAAGGACACCACGGCCCCGGCGGCCGGGTCGATCACGGCGCGTACGACGGTGTCGACACCCCGGGGCGCCATCCGCTGCACCACCGGCCGCAGCTCCTCGGGCGGCCCGTACAGCTCGCCCAACTCGTCGTACGCCCGCCGCAGTTGCTCCTCGTCCGCCAGGTCGAGGCGGACGCCGCCCAGGTCGGCGCGGTGGCGCAGGTGGGGGGCGGTGGCCTTGAGGGCGACGGGGTAGCCGAGGGCGCGGGCGGCGTCGACGGCGGCACCGGGGCTGGGGGCGGGCAGCGCGCGGTGCACGCCGATGCCGTACGTGCCGAGGAGCCGGCAGGTCTCCTCGACCCCGATGGTGAGCCCCTCACCGCGTTCGAGCAGCCCACCGATCAGCTCGGCGGCACCCCTCTCGTCGATGTCGTCGTACCCGGGCACCTTCCCGGGCTCGGCGGCCTCCCGCCGCCACTGCGCGTACTTCACCGCTTCGGCAAGCGCCCGAACGGCCCGCTCGGCGGCGGGGTAGGCGGGGATGAGACGGGAGTAGGGGTAGGCGCGGGACTTCGGGGCCGGGACTACCGCTTTTCCCTCGGTGGGCAGGCGTTCCGCAGGGCGGAACGGGTGGGCACCGCCACCAGTGCCGGGTGCCATGGCAGTCACGGTAGGCGCGGTACGGCCCGCAGCCGACAACGCCTCCGCCAGTCCCCCGAGCTCCACGTGCACCACCAGCACCGGCTTGCCCGGCATTTCCTCGGCCGCCGACCTGAGCGCCTCCGCCAGCTCCGCGTCCCCCACCGCCCCCTCCCCGATCGTCGGGATCGCCGTCACGACCACCGCGTCGCACGACTCGTCCGCCAGCACCTGCGACAGCGCCCGGTGGAAGTCCCCGGCCGTCGCCCGCGTGGTCAGGTCCAGCGGCCGGGCCGGGCGCAGCCCCTCCGCCAGGCACCGGTCGTACGTCAGCAGCCCGAGCGACTCCGAGTTGCCGAGGATCGCCACCCGCGGCCCGGCCGGCAGCGGCTGCCGGGCGAGCAGCAGCCCCGCGTCGACCAGCTCGGTGATCGTGTCGACGCGGATCACCCCGGCCTGCCTGAGCAGCGCGGACACCGTGGCGTGCGGCAGCCGCGTCGCCCGTACCGCGTGGCCCGGCGGCGCCCCCGCGCCCTGCACCACGACCAGCGGCTTCGCCGCCCCCGTCCGCCGCGCGAGGCGCGTGAACTTGCGCGGGTTGCCGATGGACTCCAGGTACATGAGGACGACGTCGGTCTCGGGGTCGTCGTACCAGTACTGGAGGACGTCGTTGCCGGAGACGTCCGCGCGGTTGCCGGACGACACGAAGGTGGAGACGCCCGTGGTGCCGGTGACGCCGCCGCCGCGCCGGTGCAGCCGGGAGAGCAGGGCGATGCCGATGGCGCCGGACTGGGCGAAGAGGCCGATGCGGCCGGGGCGGGGCATCTCGGGTGCGAGGGAGGCGTTCAGCCGGACGTCGTCGGCCGTGTTGATGATCCCGAAGGCGTTGGGGCCGATGATGCGCATGCCGTAGGTGCGGGCCTGCCGGACGAGCGCGCGCTGGCGCTCGCGGCCGTCGGGGCCGCTCTCCGCGTATCCGGCGGCGAGGACGACGAGTCCCTGGACGCCGTGTTCGCCGCACGCGGTGACGACCTCGGGGACGTGCTCGGCGGGTACGGCGACCACCGCGAGGTCGACGGGGCCGTCGATGTCGCGCACGGAGCGGTGCGCGGGCACCCCGTCGACCTCCTTGAGGTCGTCCGGGAAGGCCTGGTTCACGGCGTGCAGGCGGCCGGTGAACCCGGCCTCCCTGAGGTTGCCGAGGACGCTGCGGCCGACCCCGCCGGGGGTGCGGCCGACACCGATCACGGCCACCGAGCCGGGAGCGAGCAGCCGTCGTACCGAGCGGGCCTCCGCGCGCTGCTCGCGGGCGCGCTGCACGGCGAGGGAGCGGTCCGTGGGCTCCAGGTCGAACTCCAGGCGGACGACGCCGTCCTCGAAGCTGCGCTTCTGGGTGTAGCCGGCGTCCATGAACACCTTGATCATCTTGGTGTTGGCGGGCAGCACCTCGGCGGCGAAGCGGCGGATCCCGCGCTCTCGGGCGACGGCCGCGATGTGTTCGAGGAGGGCGGAGGCGACGCCCCGCCCCTGGTGGGCGTCCTGGACGAGGAAGGCGACCTCGGCCTCGTCGGCGGGCGCGGAGGCGGGCGTCCCGGCGGGGCCAATGCGGTCATAGCGTACGGTTGCGATGAACTCGCCGCCGATGGTGGCCGCGAGTCCCACCCTGTCCACAAAGTCGTGGTGCGTGAAGCGGTGGACGTCCTTGGCGGAGAGCCTGGGGTAGGGCGCGAAGAAGCGGTAGTACTTCGACTCGTCCGAGACCTGCTCGTAGAAGCTGACCAGGCGGTCGGCGTCATCAACGGTGATGGGCCGGATGCGCGCGGTACCCCCGTCGCGCAGCACCACGTCAGCCTCCCAGTGGGACGGGTACTCGTGCCGGTCCTTCGGGTCCGCCGGGGTCTGCATGGGCCCCAGAGTACGGCTCGCGTCCGGCAACGGCGCGAGGCAGTCTGTGGAGGACGGACGCCGGACCGAGGCCGCGGTCCGGCGACACATCCGGAGGGGGTTCCCGCCCGCTCCGGGGATGCTTCACGATATGGGAAACTGGTCTAGACAACCCTGAACACCGAAGGGCAGCATCACATGGCTGAGCGCCGCGTCAACGTCGGCTGGGCCGAGGGTCTCCACGCCCGCCCCGCTTCCATCTTCGTCCGGGCCGCCACGGCCGCAGGTATCCCCGTGACGATCGCCAAGGCCGACGGCAACCCCGTCAACGCGGCCTCCATGCTGGCTGTCCTGGGGCTGGGCGCCCAGGGCGGCGAGGAGATCGTCCTCGCCTCCGAGGCCGAGGGCGCGGACGTCGCTCTCGACCGCCTGGCCAAGCTGGTCGCCGAGGGCCTCGAGGAACTCCCCGAGACCGTCTGAGCGACCCGCGCCCGCACGTCCGGGGCCGCGCCACCCCCACGGGGGGCCGGCGCGGCCCCGCCGTTTCCCCGCCGCCCGTACCGGGCCCCGCGTCATGTGCCGTAATTCCATGACAGCCGCACATGACTTCCCGACCGGGCCGCGCACGACTTTACGACGGCCCGCCCTGCGGTTTGTGAAGACCCCGACGCCCGGCTTTACCGCGGGCACACGCGGGGAGCGCGACGGCGAATTCCAGACGCGCGCGAATTCGGGCAGCAAAAACACGCCCCGCCGAATAACACCTCTTTGTATACGGCGTGCGTGTTAATGCCGCAGGCCCGACATGTTTACGGGATGTTGCGAAGTCCTCACACCGTTCACCCGTTCGGTGGCGCCGGGAAATCGCAGCCGGTGGGAGACCGCCGAACGCTCGGTGTGCAGGGCCGTGATCGCCCGGGCGCGGTCGGCGTCGCCGCGCGCCACCGCGTCCACGATGGCGCCGTGCTCCGTCCAGGACTCCACGGGGTTGGCCGGCGTCTCCACGGTGTACATCCAGGCGATCTTGTGACGCAGCTGGGTGAGCGTCGAGGTCAGAGCATGGCTGCCGGAGGCCTGCGCAAGAGTCTCGTGGAACCAGCCGCCCAGGGAGCGCAGGTCCTCGCTGTTGCCCCGCCTGGCCCGCTCCTGACCCAGCCTGACCAGTCCGCGCAGCACCTTGAGGTGGGCCTCGGTGCGGCGCTGGGCGGCCCGGGAGGCGCCGAGCGGCTCCAGGAGCATGCGCATCTCCAGCAGGTCGGCGGCCTCCTGCTCGGTCGGTTCGGCCACGCACGCGCCCGCGTGCCGGCGGGTCAGCACGAAGCCCTCGGCCTCCAGGGTGCGCAGGGCCTCGCGGACGGGGACGCGCGAGACCCCGTAGCGGCGGGCCAGGAGTTCCTCGGTGAGCCGGCTGCCGCGCTCGTAGACACCCGCGACGATGTCGTCCCGGATCGCCGTGCATACCGAGTGCGCCGGAATACGCATGACCGACCTCCGCCTTAATCCCCGTGAAACGCCGCCGAGTGGCGTCCGTTCCGTGACTCTATTGCAATGGGCCGCAATTTCCGACGGGGGGCCGGAATCCAGGGATATATTTTGGACAGCGGGGGCACGAAAACGGCGAAAGCCCCGGCGTGGGGGGCCGGGGCTCCGGAAGATCTCACGGGTTGTTGTCGCACGGTGGTCGGGTCCGGGTGCGTGGGGGTTGCCCGCGCAGTTCCCCGCGCCCCTGAAAGGGGCGCTGCGCGTGACGCCCCTGAAAAAGGACGCGGGGAACTGCGCGACCAGCCACGGCGCACCCGCACCGGACGCACCGCACCGCCACGTCGGTCTCGGCGCCGGACCCGCGTCCAGCTCCCTCAGACGTTCACGCCGTGCTTGCGGAGGTAGGCGACCGGGTCGACGTCGGAGCCGTACTCGGGGGTCGTGCGGGCCTCGAAGTGGAGGTGGGGTCCGGTCGTGTTGCCGGTCGAGCCGGAGAGGCCGATCTGCTGGCCCGGGGTGACCTGCTGACCCACCGAGACGCCGATGGACGAGAGGTGGCCGTACTGGGTGTACATGCCGTCGGCCATCTTGATGACGATCTCGTTGCCGTACGCCCCGCCCCAGCCGGTGGAGACGACCGTGCCGGTGCCGACCGCGTGCACGGCCGTGCCGCTCGCGGCGTGGAAGTCGATGCCGGTGTGGGTGCCGGAGGACCACAGGGAGCCGCCGGTCTTGTAGCCGGTGGAGACGTAGGAGTCGCTGATCGGCGCGACGAAGGTGTTGAGGCGCTTGCGCTCGGCCGCCCGGGCGGCGCGTACCTCGGCCGCGCGCTCCGCCTTGGCCTGTTCCGCGGCCTTCTTGCGGGCGGCCTCCTCGGCCGCCTTGCGCTCGGCGACGGCCTTCTGGGCAGCGGCCTGGGCGTCGATCTGCTCGGCGACGGAGTCGCTGATCGTGATGACGGGGGTGAGGCCGGTCTGCTCGACGGAGTTCTCCGCGGCGAGCGCCGGGGCGGCGGAGACGGTGCTGATGACACCCGTGGTGGTGAGGGCCGCGATACCGGCGGCCTGCGCGGTGGTGCGCTTCACCCGGCCGGGACGACGGTGCTTCCCGGAGGCGCACATGAACGCCATGTAGAGGCTGGTCCTTTCCTTCCCTCTCGCCTACCGGGTTAGCTGACGGGTTCGGAGCAGGAAGGTCTCCTACGGGCCCCCTCGCGACACGCGCGGGCACCCGATTCACCCCAGGGACTGCGTGGGTCCCCGGCTCCCCTGGCTCGCGCCGTACGGGGACTCGGCGATGGCTGTCCGGTGCCGCGGACGCGGCGCGATGCCTGACGGACAGCCCGGAAGAACCTACGAGGGGCCGCCTTCAATGCTCAAACGGATCACTGCTTTTGTCGCGTATCCCACAGGGCAGACAGGCAACCTCTGCCCCAATTCGGACATTCCAGAGCCCTGGTGACCGGGTGGTCACCAGGGCTCCGCACACGCGCGTGCCGCTACTCGGCGGTGACGACCGTGACTTCGCCGATCCCGAGCGCCTCCACGGGCTCCTTGATCTGCGCCGCGTCCCCGACGAGGACGGTCACCAGGCGGTCCACCGGGAAGGCGTTCACGACCGCCGCGGTGGCCTCCACGGTGCCGGTGTTGGCGAGTTGACGGTAGAGCGTGGCCTGGAAGTCGTCGGGCAGGTACTGCTCGACCTGGTCGGCCAGGGTGCCCGCGACGGCCGCCGCCGTCTCGTACTTGAGCGGCGCCACCCCGACGAGGTTCTGCACGGCCACGTCACGCTCGGCGTCCGTGAGGCCCTCGGCGGCGAGTGTGCGCAGCACCGTCCACAGGTCGGTCAGGGCCGGGCCGGTGTTCGGGGTGTCCACGGAGCCGCTGATGGCGAGCATCGAGACGCCGGTGCCGTCGGGCGCGGACCGCAGGACCTGCCCGAAGGAACGGACGCCGTAGGTGTAGCCCTTCTCCTCGCGCAGGACGCGGTCCAGGCGGGAGGTGAGGGTGCCGCCCAGGCAGTAGGTGCCGAGTACCTGGGCGGGCCAGACGCGGTCGTGCCGGTCGGAGCCGACGCGGCCGATGAGCAGCTGGGTCTGGACGGCGCCGGGGCGGTCCACGATGACGACCCGGCCGGTGTCGTCCGCGGACACCGACGGGACCGGGCGGAGCTGCGCAGTGGAGCCGCGCCAGGCGCCCAGGGTCTCGCCGAGCAGCTCGTCCAGGTCGATGCCGGTCAGGTCGCCGACGACGACCGCAGTGGCCGTGGCGGGGCGCACGTGCCGGTCGTAGAAGGCGCGGACGGCGGCCGCGTCGATCTTCTCGACGGTGTCCTCGGTGCCCTGGCGCGGACGCGACATCCGCGCGCTGGACGGGAAGAGCTGCCGGTAGAGCTCCTTGGCGGCCCGGCGGCTCGGGTTGGCCAGCTCGTGCGGGATCTCGTCGAGGCGGTTGCGGACCAGCCGCTCGACCTCGCTCTCGGCGAACGCGGGGGCCCGGAGGGCGTCGGAGAGCAGCCCGAGGCCCTTGGCGAGCCGGGAGGCGGGGACCTCCAGGCTGACGCGGACGCCGGGGTGGTCGGCGTGCGCGTCGAGGGTGGCGCCGGCCCGCTCCAGCTCGGCGGCGTACTCCTCGGCGGCGTGCTTGTCGGTGCCCTCGGAGAGGGCGCGCGCCATGATGGTGGCGACGCCGTCCAGGCCGGCAGGTTCGGCGTCCAGGGGTGCGTCCAGGAGCACCTCGACGGCGACGACCTGCTGGCCGGGGCGGTGGCAGCGGAGCACGGTCAGGCCGTTGTCCAGGGTGGCGCGCTCGGGGGCCGGGAAGGCCCAGGGCTTTGCCTCGCCCGGCTGCGGCTGGGAGTGGAAGTCCATGGTGGCGAGCTCGGTCACTTGGCCGTCTCCTCGTCGTTGTCGCCGGCTTCGACCGTGGCCTCGGCCTCGGGGTCCTCGGGTACGTCGGCGTCCGCGACGGTCTCCGGGGACTTGGGTTCGTAGACGAGCACGGCGCGGTTGTCGGGGCGCAGGCGGGCCTTGGCGACCTCCTGGACCTCCTCCGAGGTGACCGTCAGGACCCGCTGGACGGCGGTCAGGGCGAGCTGCGGGTCGCCGAACAGGACGGCGAAACGGCACAGTTCGTCCGCGCGGCCCGCGACGGTGCCGAGCCGGTCCAGCCACTCGCGCTCCAACTGGGCCTGGGCGCGCTCCATCTCCTCGGGCGTCGGGCCCTCTTCGGCGAACCGGGCGAGCTCCTCGTCGATGGCGGCCTCGATGACCGGCACCTCGACGTCGCCTGAGGTCTTCACGTCCAGCCACCCCAGCGACGGCGCCCCGGCGAGCCGCAGCAGGCCGAAGCCGGCCGCGACGGCCGTACGGTCGCGCCGGACCAGGCGGTTGTAGAGGCGGGAGGACTCGCCGCCGCCGAGGACGGTGAGGGCCAGGTCGGCCGCGTCGGAGACGCGCGTGCCGTCCTCCGGGAGCCGGTAGGCGGCCATCAGCGCCCGCGCGGGGACCTCCTCGACGACGACCTCACGCAGCTGTTCGCCCATGATCTCGGGCAGCGAGCCGTCGCGCGGGGTGGGCTTGCCGTCGTGCGCCGGGATGGAACCGAAGTACTTCTCGACCCAGGCGAGGGTCTGCTCCGGGTCGATGTCGCCGACCACGGAGAGCACCGCGTTGTTCGGCGCGTAGTAGGTGCGGAAGAACGCGCGCGCGTCCTCCAGGGTGGCCGCGTCCAGGTCGGCCATCGAGCCGATCGGCGTGTGGTGGTAGGGGTGGCCCTCCGGGTAGGCGAGCGCGGTGAGCTTCTCGAAGGCGGTGCCGTAGGGCACGTTGTCGTAGCGCTGGCGGCGCTCGTTCTTGACGACGTCCCGCTGGTTCTCCATCGACTCGTCGTCCAGGGCGGCGAGCAGCGAGCCCATGCGGTCGGCCTCCAGCCAGAGCGCGAGCTCCAGCTGGTGGGTGGGCATGGTCTCGAAGTAGTTGGTGCGCTCGAAGCTCGTGGTGCCGTTGAGCGAGCCGCCGGCGCCCTGGACCAGCTCGAAGTGGCCGTTGCCCTTCACCTGGGCGGAGCCCTGGAACATCAGGTGCTCGAAAAGGTGAGCCAGGCCGGTACGGCCCTTGACTTCGTGCCGGGAACCGACGTCGTACCAGAGGCAGACCGCCGCGACCGGGGTCAGGTGGTCCTCGGAGAGCACCACGCGCAGACCGTTGGCCAAGCGGTGCTCGGTCGCTGCCAGGCCCCCGGAGCCTGTCTCGGCCGTGGTCGTGTGACCCATGGGCATGTACGTCCCTTCGCTCGCGGAAGCGGTCCCGAACCGCGGTTTTCCTGCCGGTCCTGCCACTGTATGCAAGCGTGCGGGGGCCGGGCGAAGTTCCCGCACGACGTACGCCCACAGCGGATCGCGCGGGTGGATCGCGTAGCCTGCGTCCGACCCGCCTCGAATGTCTCCGGGCCGCGCTCCGGGCGGCTTCCGGGCACCGGGGCGGGCCGCGGAGACCGGGTCCTGGCCCGGGTTGTCAGTGCCGCGGTCCACAATGGTCCGCGTCAGATCCCGTTCACGCATGAGCAAGGAGCCGGCAGCGATGGCCCGCCGCAGCACGAAGACCCCGCCGCCCGACGACTCGTTCGAGGAGAGGATCCTCGACATCGACGTCGTGGACGAGATGCGCGGCTCCTACCTCGAGTACGCGTACTCGGTCATCTACTCGCGCGCCCTGCCGGACGCCCGCGACGGCCTGAAGCCGGTGCACCGCCGGATCGTCTACCAGATGAACGAGATGGGTGTGCGCCCCGACCGCGCCTACGTGAAGTGCGCGCGTGTCGTCGGCGAGGTGATGGGCAAGCTGCACCCGCACGGCGACTCGTCGATCTACGACGCGCTGGTGCGCATGGCCCAGCCGTTCTCGATGCGCGTCCCGCTGGTCGACGGCCACGGCAACTTCGGCTCGCTGGGCAACGACGACCCGCCGGCCGCCATGCGGTACACCGAGTGCCGGATGGCCGAGGCGACCAGCCTGATGACCGAGTCGATCGACGAGGACACGGTCGACTTCGCGCCCAACTACGACGGCCAGGAGCAGGAGCCGGTGGCCCTGCCCGCCGCCTTCCCGAACCTCCTGGTCAACGGCTCCTCCGGAATCGCCGTCGGCATGGCGACCAACATGCCCCCGCACAACCTCGGCGAGGTGATCTCGGCCGCCCGCCACCTGATCCGCTACCCGAACGCGGACCTGGACACGCTGATGAAGCACGTGCCCGGCCCCGACCTGCCCACCGGCGGCCGGATCGTCGGCCTGGAGGGCGTCCGGGACGCGTACGAGACGGGCCGCGGCACCTTCAAGATCCGGGCCACGGTGGCGGTGGAGACGGTGACGGCCCGCCGCAAGGGCCTGGTCATCACCGAACTGCCCTTCACGGTCGGCCCCGAGAAGGTCATCGCCAAGATCAAGGACCTGGTCAACGCGAAGAAGCTGCAGGGCATCGCCGACGTCAAGGACCTCACCGACCGCGAGCACGGACTGCGCCTGGTCATCGAGATCAAGAACGGCTTCGTGCCGGAGGCGGTCCTGGAGCAGCTCTACAAGCTGACGCCGATGGAGGAGTCCTTCGGCATCAACAACGTGGCCCTGGTGGACGGCCAGCCGCTCACCCTGGGTCTCAAGGAGCTCCTGGAGGTCTACCTCGACCACCGCTTCGACGTGGTCCGCCGGCGCAGCGAGTTCCGCCGCAGCAAGCGCCGTGACCGGCTGCACCTGGTGGAGGGTCTGATCACGGCCCTCGTCGACATCGACGAGGTCATCCGGCTGATCCGCTCCAGCGAGAACAGCGCGGACGCCAAGCAGCGTCTGATGGAGCGCTTCTCGCTGTCGGAGATCCAGACGCAGTACATCCTGGACACGCCCCTGCGCCGCCTGACCAAGTACGACCGCATCGAGCTGGAGTCGGAGAAGGAGAAGCTCACCGCGGAGATCGCCGAGCTGACCCGGATCCTGGACTCGGACGCGGAGCTGCGCAAGCTGGTCTCGGCGGAACTGGCCGCGGTGGCCAAGAAGTTCGGCACCGAGCGGCGCACCGTCCTGCTGGAGGCCTCGGGCGCCCCGGCGGCCGTGGTGGAGCTCCAGGTGGCCGACGACCCGTGCCGGGTGCTGCTGTCCTCGACGGGCCTGCTGGCCCGCACGATGAACGGCGAGCCGTTCGCGGAGGACACCGACGGCAAGCGCGCCAAGCACGACGTCATCGTCTCGGCGGTCCCCGCGACCGCGCGTGGTGAGGTCGGCGCGGTCACCTCGACGGGCCGCCTGCTGCGGGTCAACGTCGTCGACCTCCCCCAGCTCCCCGACACGGCGGCCGCCCCGAGCCTCGCCGGCGGCGCCCCCCTCTCCGAGTTCCTGTCGCTGCAGGACGGCGAGACGGCGGTCTGCCTGACCACCCTGGACGAGTCCTCGCCGGGTCTCGCGCTCGGCACCGAGCAGGGCGTGGTCAAGCGCGTGGTCCCCGACTACCCGTCCAACAAGGACGAGTTGGAGGTCATCACCCTCAAGGAGGGCGACCGGATCGTCGGCGCGATGGAGCTGCGCACCGGCGAGGAGGACCTGGTCTTCATCACGGACGACGCGCAGTTGCTGCGCTACCAGGCCTCCCAGGTGCGTCCGCAGGGCCGGCCGGCGGGCGGTATGGCGGGCGTCAAGCTCACCGAGGGCGCGAAGGTCATCTCCTTCACGGCGGTCGACCCGGCGGCCGACGCGGTGGTCTTCACGGTGGCCGGCTCACGCGGCACCCTCGACGACTCGGTGCAGACGACGGCCAAGCTGACCCCGTTCGACCAGTACCCGCGCAAGGGCCGGGCCACCGGCGGAGTGCGCTGCCAGCGGTTCCTGAAGGGCGAGGACTGCCTGTCCTTCGCCTGGGCGGGCCCGGTCCCGGCGAAGGCGGCCCAGAAGAACGGCACCCCGGTCGACCTCCCGGAGATCGACCCGCGCCGCGACGGCTCCGGCGTGTCGCTGGCGAAGACGGTGTCGGTGGTGGCGGGCCCGATCTAGGCCTCGTACCTGTCGTACCCGCCGCTGTCGGGGCCCTCCGCGAGGCCCTGGACATAGCGCAGGACGCCCCACATGCCGTGCTCGTCGGCGTGTGGGGCGTCGTTCGTGCACGCCTCCAACTCCTTGCGGAGCGCGGTCGCGTCGATGCCGGAGCCGATCAGCACGAGCTGCGTGAGCCGTTCCTCGCCGTGCGCCCAGGCCTCCGGGTAGAACCGCAGGAACCGCCCCACGGCATGCACGGCGTACCGGTTGCCCGGGTCGTACGGCCCGAAGTCGACGTATCCCTTGATCCGGTAGAGCCCCTCGGGACGGCTGTCGAGGAAGGCCATCAGCCGACGGGGGTCGAGGGGCGGCGCGGAGGCGAAGGACAGGCTGTCGTAGGCGGTGTGCAGATGCCCGTCGTGCACGCGGTCGCCGTCGCCGCTGTCGCTGCTGTGGTCGTGGTGGTCGTGCAGGTCGTGGAGGTCGTGGAGGTCGTCGAAGGACAGCTGTCCGATGCGTTCCTCGCCGGGCCGGCAGTCGAACAGGAACTCGGGGTCGATGCGACCGTAGGTGGCCGGTACGACGGCGGCGGCCGGGTCGGTGAGCGACCGGACGAGCCCGAGGACACGCTCGCCGCCCTGTTCGGCACGGTCGAGTTTGTTGACGACGACCAGGTCGGCGAGGGCGAGGTGCCGGTCGATCTCGGGGTGCTTGGCACGCGTGTCGTCGAACTCGGCGGCGTCGACGACCTCGACGAGTCCGCCGTAGACGATGCCGGGATGCTCGCTGGCGAGCAGCATCCGGACGAGTTCCTGGGGTTCGGCGAGGCCGCTGGCCTCGATGACGACGACGTCGACGCCGGTGCCGGGGTTGGCGAGGCGCTCCAGGTAGACGTCCAGTTCACTGGCGTCGACGGCGCAGCACAGGCACCCGTTGCCGAGCGAGACGGTCGAGTCGCCGAGGGCTCCGGCCACCGCCATGGCGTCGATCTCGATGGCCCCGAAGTCGTTGACGATCGCCCCGATCCGGCTGCCTCCGCTGCGGTGCAGCAGGTGGTTGAGGAGCGTGGTCTTCCCGGACCCCAGGAATCCGGCGAGGACGACCACCGGGATCTGCCGGGAGGTGGGGCGGTGCTCCAAGGGGGGCCTCTTTCGCGCGGGCGGGGATGGCGGGCCGGTCCAGGATAGGAAATCCCACCGGACCGGACACCGCGCCCCGTTCCGGTCCGGCTACCCGGTGACGGCGCCGGCCACCTCCGGCTTCGGCCCCACGTAGCGTGCCACCGGCCGGATGATCTTCGAGTCCGTCGCCTGTTCGAGGATGTTGGCGCTCCAGCCGATCGCGCGGGCCGCCGCGAACGTGGGGGTGAACATCTCCCGGGGCAGGCCGCACAGTTCCATGACCACGCCCGCGTAGAACTCGACGTTGGTGTGGAGTTCGCGACCGGGCTTCAGCTCGGCGAGGATCCGCTCGACGTGGCGTTCGACCTCCACGGCGAACTCGACGCGGGGGCCGCCGAAGTCCTGCGCGATCTCGCGGAGCATGCGGGACCGGGGGTCCTCCGTGCGGTAGACGGCATGGCCGAAGCCCATCACGCGGTCACCGGCGAGGACCCGTTCACGGATCCACGGGTCGATCCTGTCGGGTGTCCCGATCGCGTCCAGGGTGTCCAGCGCACGGCTGGGCGCACCCCCGTGCAGCGGCCCGGACAGGGCGCCGACGGCTCCCACGAGGCAGGCCGCGACATCCGCGCCGGTCGACGCGATGACGCGTGCGGTGAACGTTGACGCGTTGAATCCGTGGTCAATGGTTGAGATCAGGTATTGCTCGACCGCACGCGCCCGCCGCGGATCCGGTTCCGCGCCCGTCAACATGTAGAGGTAGTTGGCCGCGTACGACAGGTCCTCGCGCGGCTCGACCGGTTCGAGCCCCTGCCCCAGCCGGTACAGCGAGGTGAGCAGCGTCGGTACGGCCGCGCAGGCGGCGACCGTGTCGGCCCGGCGCCGGTCCGCGTCGATGTCGTACACCGGCCGGAACCCCTTGGCCGCGCCGAGCAGCGAGAGGGCGGTGCGCAGGCCGGCCAGCGGGCCGGAGGTGCGGCTCGCCGCGGCCACCGCGGGCAGGGCCGTCCGGACCTCGGCGGGCAGACGCCGCAGCGCGGCGGTCTCGGCGGCGAAGGCGGCCGCGCGCCCCGGGTCCGGCAGCCGACCGTGGATCAGGAGGTGCCAGACGTCCTCGAAGCCACGGGTGCGGGCGAGTTCGACCGCCGAGTACTGGCGGTAGTGGTAGAAGCCCTCGCTCCCCCGGACGTCACCGACCTCGGTGTCCGTGACGACGACGCCGGCGAGCCCGCGCGGCACCTCGACAAGGGCCGACGCGCTCCTGTTGACGGTCATGACCTGCCTCCGTTTTCCTCCCTGAAGATGATTTGACTATCCATGATTGATTGCATCCCTGTCCATATTGATTGGATCAATATGGTGATGAGATCAATATGGACAGGGTGCGCTCACTGGTTGCTGAACGCCGAGTCGAACGACGCCTTGGGCAGTGGCCACAGGGCGGCGCGGATCCGGCCTACGGCCTCGGCCGCGCCGTGCAGCCGGTCCATGCCCGCGTCCTCCCACTCCACCGAGACGGGGCCGTCGTAGCCGATGGCGGCCAGGGCGCGGAAGGCGTCCTCCCAGGGCATGTCGCCGTGGCCGACGGAGACGAAGTCCCAACGCCTGCGCGGGTCGCCCCAGGGCAGGTGGGAGCCAAGGATCCCGGCGCGTCCGGACGGGGGCCGCAGGCGGGTGTCCTTGCAGTCGACGTGGTAGATGCGGTCGGCGAAGTCCGTGATGAAGCCGACGGGGTCGACGCCCTGCCAGATCATGTGCGAGGGGTCCCAGTTGAAGCCGAAGGCCGGGCGGCGGCCGATCGCTTCGAGGGTGCGCTCGCTCGTCCAGTAGTCGTAGGCGATCTCGGACGGGTGGACCTCGTGGGCGAAGCGCACGCCCTCGGCGTCGAAGACGTCGAGGATCGGGTTCCAGCGGCGCGCGAAGTCCTCGTACCCGTCGTCGATCACCGCCTGGGAGACCGGCGGGAACATCGCCACGTACTTCCAGATCTTCGATCCGGTGAACCCGACGACGGTGTCGGCGCCGAGCCTGCGGGCGACGCGGGCGGCGCGCTTCATGTCCTCGGCCGCGCGCTGCCGGACGCCCTCGGGGTCGCCGTCGCCCCAGATCTCCGGGCGCAGGATCGCCTGGTGGCGGAAGTCGATCGGGTCGTCGCACACCGCCTGGCCGCCGAGGTGGTGGGAGATCGCCCAGACCTTCAGCCCGTGGCGCTCCAGGATCGCCTGCCGGTGCGGCAGGTAGTCGGGGTCGGCCTCGGCGCGGGCCAGGTCCAGATGGTCGCCCGAGGCCGCGATCTCCAGGCCGTCGTACCCCCACTCGCTCGCCAGCCGGGCCACCTCCTCGAACGGCAGATCCGCCCACTGACCGGTGAAGAGGGTGACCGGCTGCCGGGCCGGTTCCGGGATCTGTGCCTGGCTCTGGTTCATGCGCGACCTCCTTGGCGTTCCCGTCACTTTAGCTTACGGTGATCAAAAGTTGACCTTGCGGGAGTAGCAGCTCTCCGCTTTTTCGATCTGTTCACGCGTTAGCTCCTGGGAGAGAAGAGGTGCGCGTCATGCGCGTCGGTGTCATCGGTACCGGCTTCATGGGGGCCGTGCACACCCGGTCCGCGCTCGTGGCCGGCGGCGACGTGGTGGGCGTGGTCGGGTCGACGCCCGAGAAGGGCCGTCGCGCCGCCGCGGAGTTCCGGGCCGGCCGGGGCTTCGACTCGGCCGAGGACCTGCTGCGGCACGGGGTGGACGTACTGCACGTGTGCACGCCCAACGCCACGCACGCCCGCCTCTGCCGTGCCGCCCTCGCCGCCGGCGTGCCGGTCGTCTGCGAGAAGCCGCTGGCCACCGACGCCGCGACCGCACGGGAACTCACCGAACTGGCGGCGGAGCGCGGGCTGGTCACCGCCGTGCCCTTCGTGTACCGGTACTACGCGTCCGTGCGGGAGGCACGGACGCGGATCCGGCGGCCGGGACACCGGCCGCCCTGGCTGATCCACGGCAGCTATCTGCAGGACTGGCTGGCCGACAGCGCGGCGACCAACTGGCGGGTCGACCCGGCGGACGGCGGCGCCACGCGCGCGTTCGGGGACATCGGGGTCCACTGGTGCGATCTCGCCGAGTTCGTGACCGGGCAGCGGATCACCCGGGTGAGCGCCTCCTTCGCCCGCGCGGTCCCGGCCCGGCCTGCCGCGGACGGCACCCCGCGCCCGGTCGAGACCGAGGACGGTGCGGTCGTCCTCCTCGAAACCGACGCGGGCGCGATCGGATCGGTGGTGGTCAGCCAGGTCTCGGCCGGGTACAAGAACGCGCTGTCGTTCTCCTTCGACGGGCCGGACGCCAGTTACGCGTTCCGCCAGGAGACCCCCGAGTCGCTGTGGATCGGCGGCCGGAACGCCAACGAGGTGCTGCTGCGCGACCCGAACCGGGCCGGGGCCCCCACCGGCCGGGCGGCCGCTCTGCCGTCCGGGCATCCGCAGGGCTACTACGAGGCATTCGCCGACTTCGTGGCCGACGCCTACGCGGCGATCCGCGGCGAACACGTCACCGGGCTGCCGTCCTTCGCCGACGGACTGCGCGCGGCGGAACTCGCCCAGGCGGTCGTCGACTCGGCGCGCGGCGGCGGCTGGGTCGACGTTCCCGCGGTGGCGAAGGGGTTGGCGGAGGAGCGCGGCCGAGCCGCTACCGGGCGCCCGCCAGCGGCACGTCCAGGGGAGGCGGCCCGGTGAGGTCGGCGGTGCGCGCGCGGATCCCGCGCGGGCTGCCGCGGCGGAGCCACCGGTCGAGCAGGTCCGGTTGCAGCAGCTCGTCGACGGCCAGGGTCGCCGCTCCGACGACCCCCTCGGCGCGGCCGAGGTCGACCCGGGCGATGACGAGTTCGTCGGTGGCCAGCGGCAGGGAGCGCCTGGCCACGACCGCGGCGACGGGGTCCCGGAACACGGCACCGGCCTGCGCCAGCACACCGGCGAGGTAGACCGTCGAGGGGTTGAAGACGCTGACGAGCGTCGCCAGTTGACCGCCGACCAGCTCGCCCGCCCTGGTGACCAGTTCGGTGCTGACCCGGTCGCCCGCCCGGCAGCCGTCGAGCACGTCGGTGACGGCCAGCGGCGCGTCCCGGCGCTCCAGCCGTTCCAGGCGCTCGGCCAGGAAGGCGCTGCGCCCCTCCAGGGCCGCGGCGCGGGCGTCACGGGTGAGGGCCCAGCCGCCCGCGAACGCTTCGAGGCACCCGAACTTGCCGCACCGGCACCGGTGCCGGGACTCCTCGGCGACGATGGTGTGCCCGAGGTCGCCGGCCGCGCCGCGCGCTCCCCGGTGCAGCCGGCCCCTGGACATCAGGCCCAGGCCGATCCCGGTGCTCGCCTTGACCAGCAGGAGGTTGTCGCCCGCGGTCGCCCGGGTCCGGCTCCAGGCGCCGAGCGCCATCAGGTTGGCGTCGTTGTCGACCCAGGCCGGCACGTCGTAGTGGGCTTCGAGCCGGTCCCGGAGCGGGAAGCCGTGCCAGCCGGCCATGATGGGCGGCCGTACCGGCGTCCCGCGCGCGAAGTCGACCGGTCCGGGGACGCCCACGCACACCCCCCACAGGCGTTCCCGCAGCTCCGGACCGAGCAGCTGTCCCGCCGTCCGGACCAGCGTGGCCAGGGACGCCTCGGGACCCGACTCGATGTCCCACGGCACCCGCCGGTCGGCGAGCAGGGTCCCGTCGAGGTCGGTCACCGCGGCGTGCAGGTGCGTGGCGCCGAACACCGCGCCGAGGACGGCACCGCGGCCGGACGCGATCCGCAGAATGCGGGAGGGTCGTCCGCCGGTGGAGGGGGCGGGCTCGCCCTCGGCCACCAGGCCGACCCGGATCGCGTGGTCCACCCGCTGCGTGATGATCGTCCGGCCCAGCCCGGTCTGCCGGCCGAGGTCGGGCCTGGTCACGGCCCCTCCGCTCCTGATCAGCCCCAGGACCAGGGAGAGCGTACGGGTGTGGTCGGTCATGCAGTGAGCTTATGGTCCCGGCGACCGCCGTCGTCACCGGCGACGGGGCCGAGAGGCCTCCACGGCGCAACACGGCCTCGGTCAACCTCCATCTGCCTCCATCAGTCTCCATCGGCCTCGATCTGTCTCCATCGGCCTCGATCTGTCTCCATCGGTCTCGATCAACATTGATCGAGTCAATCCATGCCGAAGCGGCTACGGTGACGCCCATGCGCGATCAACACCCCGCTCCCGGCAGTCCCGCGCGGCGGCTGAGCACCAGGGAGACCGCCGAGCTGCTCGGCGTGAAGCCCGAGACCGTGTACGCCTATGTGAGCCGGGGTCAGCTCAGCAGCAGACGCGAGCCCGGGGGCCGTGCCAGCACCTTCGACGCCGGGGAGGTGGCGGCGCTCGCCCGGCGCAACAGGCGGGAGGCCGCAGGGAGTCCGGGCTCCGGCGGTGATCTGTCGGTGCGTACCCGGATCACGCTGATCGACGAGGACCGGTACTTCTTCCGGGGCGTCGACGCCACCGAGCTCGCCGCGCGCCACTCGTACGAGGAGGTGGCCGAATGGCTGTGGACGGGGCGCATGACCCGGGGCATGACCTTCAGCGCCCCGGAGGCCACCGTCGCGGCCGCCCGCCGGGCCGTCGACGCGCTGCCCGAGCACACCTCACCCACGGACCGGCTGCGGGTCGCGACGATCGCCGCTGCGGCCGAGGACCCGTTGCGCTTCGACCTGTCCGAGGAGTCCGTCCTGGGCGCCGCGCGCGTGCTGATCCCCACGCTCGTCGCCGCGCTCCCGGTGCAGCACCGGCGGGGGCACGACGACGGCCCGCTGGCCCGTCGCCTGTGGCGCCGGCTGGCCGGCACCGACCCAGGTGACGCCGAACTGCGCGTCATGGACACCGCGCTCGCGCTGCTCGTCGACCACGACCTGGCCGCCTCCACCCTCGCCGTCCGGGTCGCCGCCTCCGCCCGCGCGCACGCGTACGCGGCCGTGTCGGCGGGGCTCGGCGTGCTCGAAGGCCCCCTGCACGGCGCCTCCAGCGGACTCGCCCACCGGTTGCTGCTCGACGTCCTCGACCAGGGCACCGCCGTCACGGTGATCGCGGACGAGCTCCGCGCGGGCCGCCGCATCCCCGGCCTCGGCCACCGCCTCTACCAGGGCGAGGACCCACGCGCGCGTGCGCTGTTCGCGCTGCTGGAGGACGTTCCCCGCGCGGAGCCCGCCCTGCTCGCGGCCCGGGACATCGTCGCCACGACCGCCCGGCACGCCCCGCTGCACGCCAACGTCGACCTGGCGCTCGCCGTGTTCACGGCCTCCTGCGGCATGCCGGCCACCGCGGGCGAGACGATCTTCGCCGTCGCCCGGACGGCGGGCTGGATCGCCCACGCCCTGGAGGAGTACGGCGAACGCCCGCTGCGCATGCGGCCCAGCGGTCACTACGTCGGCCCCAAACCACCGCAGCCCCTGCCGGAATAGCCCCTTCGGCGACCCCGCCGGAATCCCGAACGGGCGAGGCCGGAAGTCACCCGGGGGAAAGTCAGGTTAGGCTCACCTCTGTGAGTAGGTGCGCAACCGTCTCCCGGCTGCTCGACGAGCCCGTTTCGGGTACCGCCGCCACCGCGACGACGTGGCTGCTGCTGGAACAACCCGGCCCGTGGGGTCCCAAGGCGCTCACTTCGAGCCACCTGGACCCCGCGCTGGGCCGCGCCCTGGAGTCGGCCGCCCAGGGGACCGGCGTACGGATCGCGCTCATCCGCCGCCCCGGCCGTCACGCCGACCCCGGCACCCCCGCCGTACGCCAGGTGTACGTCGCGCACACCGTCCCGGGGAACGTCTGGCTGCACAGCGCCACCACCCGCGATCCGGCCCGCCTGCTCGACCTCGACTTCACCGCCCTCGGCGCGGGCGACCACCGTTCGTTCGGCGCGGCCCTCGGCGGCCGGCCGCACCCGGGCAGCCCGCTCGCGCTCGTCTGTACCAACGGCAGGCGGGACCGCTGCTGCGCCCTGCTGGGCCGCCCGCTCGCCGCCGAGCTGGTCGCGTCCGGCGCGACGGGCACCTGGGAGGTCACCCATCTGGGTGGTCATCGCTTCTCGCCGACGGTGCTCGTCCTGCCGTACGGCTACGCGTACGGCCGCGCCGAGGCACACGCCGTCAAGGAGGTCCTGCACGGCATCCACGAGGGCCGTGTGGTGCTGGACGGGTGCCGCGGCTGCTCCGCCTGGGAACGCCCCGGCCAGGCGGCCGAACTGGCTGTGCGCGAGGCGGCGGACGAGTACGCGGCGGGTGTGCTGAGCGTCGTACGGACCGAGGGCGCGGCCCCGCGCTGGGAGGTCACCGTCGCCCACGCCGACGGCCGCCGCTGGCGGGTGTGCGTGGCCCAGGGCGCCTCGCTGCCGCCGCGCCCGGAGAGCTGCGGGGCGTCGGTACTGGGGTCGCCGGCCCGGATGGACGTGGTGTCGGTACGCGAGCTGCGCGCGACGACGGCGCTGGCGAGCTGACCCGGACTTTCCCAAGAACTGGTCAAGAGATCCACGCCACACCCTCTTAAGCACGGCGTACCCGCGCACGTACCGTCGTGGGTATGAGCCCCACACCCCCCGTGCGCCGTCTGCGCCCCCGGCTGCCCCGGAAGGTGTTCTCCCAGGTCCTGCTGATGCAGCTGGCCATCGCCGCCGGGGTCGCGGTACTCGCGACCGGGCTCTTCCTCGCCCCGCTGAGCAAGCAGCTGGACCAGGAGGCGATGCGCAGGGCGCTGGCGATCGCCGAGACCACGGCCCAGGACCCGGAGATCGCCGAGGGGGTGCTGACCACCCCGCCGACCGTGAACGGACCGGTGCAGCAGGAGGCGGAGCGGATCCGGAAGGCCACCCATGCCGAGTACATCGTCGTGATGGACCTGCGGGGATTCCGCTGGTCGCACCCCACGCTCTCGGAAGTCGGCCAGCATGTCTCGACCAGTCCGAAGGAGGCACTGGAGGGCAAGGAGGTCATGCAGATCGACGACGGCACCCTGGGCCGCTCCGCGCGCGGCAAGGTGCCGCTGTACGACTCGAAGCACCGGATCATCGGGGCGGTCTCGGTCGGCATCGCCTACGACAGCGTGCGGGCGCGGCTGCTCAGTACGATCCCCGGGCTGTTCGCCTATGCAGGCGGTGCCCTCGCGGTCGGCGCGCTGGCCGCCTGGCTGATCTCCCGGAGGGTCCAGCGGCAGACCCGCGACCTGGCCTTCTCCGACATCTCGGCGCTGCTCGCGGAGCGCGAGGCGATGCTGCACGGCATCCGCGAGGGAGTCGTCGCCCTCGACCGCGGCGGCCGTATCCGGCTCCTGAACGACGAGGCGAGACGACTCCTGGGCATCGGTGACGAGGCCGTCGGCCGCTCCCCCGACGAGGCGCTCGGCGCGGGCCGTACGACCGACGTCCTGGCCGGCCGGGTCACCGGCACCGACCTGCTCACCGTGCGCGGCCAGCGGGTCCTCGTCGCCAACCGGATGCCCACCGACGACGGCGGTGCGGTCGCCACCCTGCGCGACCGCACCGAACTGGAGCAGCTCGGCCGCGAACTCGACTCCACGCGCGGCCTGATCGACGCCCTGCGCGCCCAGGACCACGAGCACGCCAACCGCATGCACACCCTGCTCGGGCTGCTGGAGCTGGAGATGTTCGACGACGCCGTGGAGTTCGTCGGCGAGGTGGTCGGCGACCACCGGGTCACCGCCGAGCAGGTCACGGAGAAGATCCAGGACCCGCTGCTGGCCGCGCTGCTGGTCGGCAAGGCGACCGTCGCGGCGGAGCGCGGGGTCGCCCTGTGGGTGTCGGACCGCACCTGGCTCCCGGACCGGCTGATCGACCCGCGGGGACTGGTCACGGTCGTGGGCAACCTGGTGGACAACGCACTGGACGCGGTCGCCGGTACGCCGCACGCGCGCGTGGAGGTCGAGTTGTGCGCGCAGGGCCGCGCGGTCGTGCTCAGGGTGTGCGACACGGGGCCCGGGATCCCGGCGGCACAGCGGGAGCTGGTCTTCACGGAAGGCTGGTCCACCAAGAAGCCGCCCGCGCACGGCAAGCGCGGCATCGGGCTCTCCCTGGTGCGCCGGCTCGCCGAACGGCAGGGCGGCAGCGCGACCGTGGGCGAACCGGAGGGCGGGGGCGCGCAGTTCACGATCGTGCTGCCCGAGGCGCTGACCGAGCCGGAACCGGCGCCGGAACCGGGGCCCGCGCTGGAGCCGGCGCTGGAGCCGGAACCGGCACTCGCCCCGGCCGAGGAGGAGATCCGATGATCGAGGTCCTGGTCGTGGACGACGACACCCGGGTCGCCCGGGTCAACGCCGCCTACGTCGACAAGGTGCCCGGCTTCCATGTGGCCGGGGCCGCGCACAACGCGGCCGAGGCCCTGCACCAGTTGGAGACCCTGCCGCGCCTCGACCTCGTCCTGATGGACCACTACCTCCCCGACGACACGGGTCTCGCGGTGGTCCAGGAGATGCGCAGACGCGGCCACCAGACCGACGTGATCATGGTGACGGCGGCCCGGGACGTGTCGACCGTCCAGGCGGCCATGCGCCACGGCGCCCTGCAGTACCTGGTCAAGCCGTTCGCGTTCGCGGGGTTGCGCGCCAAGCTGGAGGCCTACGCGCAGTTGCGGCGCACCCTGGACGGCGGCGGCGAAGCCGAACAGGCCGAGGTGGACCGCATCTTCGGCGCCCTGTCCGCGCCGTCCGAACCGGGGCTGCCCAAGGGGCACTCCCCCACGACGGCCGAGCTGGTGCGCCAGTCCCTGATGAGCGCCGAGGGCCCGCTGTCGGCCCAGGAGATCGCCGAGCGGACGGGGGTGAGCCGCCAGACCGCCCAGCGCTATCTGAAGCTCCTGGAGCGCACCGGACGGGCCCGGCTGACCCTCAAGTACGGCGACGCGGGCCGCCCCGAACACCGTTACGTGTGGGCGACCCGCGGCTGAGGCGTGTTACTTGGCGGCCTCGACGAACTCCGTGGTGTACGTCTTGCTCAGGTCGACATCGGCGTTCTGGATGTTCGTGTTGAACGCCTTGAGCACCTTCTCCACGGTCTCCGGGCCGTTCTCGGGCATCACCCCGTCGTCGGTGAACATCGGCAGCGTGCTCTTGATGGACTCCGTGTAGAGCGCCTTGTCGCCCTGCGCGTAGTCGGCGGGCATCTTGGCCGCGATCTCGGCGGCGCTGTGCGTGGACATCCACTTGAGCGTCTTGACGAACGCATTGACCAGCTTCTGGACGGTGTCCTTGTGACCGTTGACCCAGTCCGTCTGCATGTACAGGCTCGACGACGGGTACGGCCCGCCGAGCGCCTTCTCGGAACCTTCCGGTGTCCGCATGTCCACCAGGACCTTGCCCGCCTTCTTGTCCAGGATCGTCGCGACGGTCGGGTCGGTCGTCATGCCGCCGTCGATGGAGCCCTGCTGGAGCGCCGAGATGAAGGTCGCACCGGCACCGACGGCGACCGGCGAGAAGTCGCTGACCTTCACCCCGTTCTTGACGGCGAGGTACTTGGTGAGGAAGTCGGTCGACGAGCCGAGGCTGGTGATGCCGAGCTTCTTGCCCTTGAAGTCCTTGGGCGAGGTGATGTCGCCGGCCGCCTTGGTGGAGATGACCTCCACCTCGCCGGGAGCGCGTGAGAACTGCACGACGGACTCCACGGCCTTGCCCTTGGTCTGGAGGTCCAGCGTGTGGTCGTAGAAGCCGACCGTCCCCTGGACCTGCCCGGCGACGAGCGCCGTCTCGGCCTGCACACCGGCCGGTTCGGTCAGCAGCTCCACGTTCAGGCCCTCGGCGTCGAAGTAGCCGAGCCGCTGGGTGAGCATGGCGGGCATGTAGATGACCTTGTCCAGGCCACCGACCATGATCTTGACCTTCGTGCCGCTGCCGTCACCCTTGCCGCCGGAGCCGGTGGAGGCGGTGCTGGCCGCGTCGTTGGCGCAGGCGGTGAGGGAGGAGAGGGCGAGCAGGCCGGCGGCGGCCAGGGTGCTGTATCTGGCGGACTTGCGCATGCGGTTCACGTCCTTGTGAGAGGCGGTGCGGGGTGGCGGGAGGGGGCCAGGCTCAGCTGTCGGATTCCGACGGCTTCCACCGGAAGATGCGGCGCTCGGCGAAGGTGAGCAGCCCTTCGGCGGCGAGCGCGACGACGGCGAGGATGACCATGGCGGCATACACGCCGGCCGCGTTGAACGTCCCCTGCGACTGCGCGACGAGCAGGCCGATGCCCTTGGTGGCGCCGATGTACTCGCCGACGATCGCGCCGATCAGGGCGAAGCCGAAGCTGACGTGGAGGCTGGTGAAGATCCACGAGGTGGCGGACGGGATGACGACCTGGAGGGTCACCCTGCGGTCGCTCGCGCCGAGGATCCGGGCGTTGGCGACCAGGTTGCGGTCGACCTCGCGGGCGCCCTGGAAGGCGTTGAAGAACACCGGGAAGAACACCAGCACGACGGCCGAGGCGACCTTGGAGGACGCGCCGAGCCCGAACCAGATCACGAAGATCGGGGCGAGCACGATCCTGGGGATCGAGTTGAGCACCTTGATGTATGGACCAAGGACATCGGCCAGGAAAGCGATCCGGCCGAGGGCGATACCGAAGACCACACCGGCGATGACGCCGATGATCCAGCCGAGCAGCGCCTCGTAGAGCGTGTACCAGATCTGCTCGCCCAGGGAGCCGAGCGCGGTGCCGTGGGTCACCCAGGTCCAGATCTGGTCCCAGATCTTCGACGGCATCGAGAAGTTGAACGGGTCGATGACCTCGGCCCGGGACAGGGCTTCCCACAGGCCGAGGACGGCCACCAGGAGCAGTACGCGCACGGCGAACACGATCACCTTGCGTCTGCGGGCGGCCTGGGCCCTGGAGCGGGCCCGGTCCGGGCCGGTCTTCACCACGTCGGCGACGGGTGTGCTGAGCACCTCAGGCGACATTGGCGGCACCCCTCTCGCGGGTGATGCGGACCTCTTCGCCGAGGGACTCCCAGATCTCGCGGTAGATCTCGATGAACCGCGGCTCCAGACGCACCGACTCGACCTTGCGGGGGCGGGGCAGGTCGATCTCGAAGACCTGCTTCACCGTGGCCGGCCCGGCGGTCATGACGACGACCCTGTCGGCGAGCGCGATGGACTCCTCCAGGTCGTGGGTGACGAAGACGACCGAGGCGCCCGTGCCCTCCCAGAGCCCGAGGAGTTCGTCCGACATCAGGGCCCGGGTCTGCACGTCGAGCGCGGAGAACGGCTCGTCCATGAGCAGGATCTCGGGGTCGTTGACGAAGGTCGCGGCGAGCGCCACGCGCTTGCGCTGCCCGCCGGAGAGCTGGTGCGGATAGCGGTCCTCGAACGCGGCGAGCCCGACCTTGGCCAGCCAGGCACGGGCCTTCTCCCTGGCCTCCGCCTTGGGCACGCCCCGGAAGCGGGGCCCGGCCATCACGTTGGAGAGCACGGTACGCCAGGGGAAGGTGGCGTCCTGCTGGAAGACGAAGCCGACCTTGTCGCCGACGCCGGCGACCGGCGCACCGGCCACCAGCACCTCGCCCTCACTGGGCTCCTCCAGCCCGCTGACCAGCGTCAGCGTGGTGGACTTGCCGCAACCCGTCGGCCCCACGACGGCCACGAACTCACCGCGCCCGACGGTGAGGTCGAGGTCGCGGACGGCCGTGTGCAGACCCCCCGACGGGGTCTTGAAGATCTTGCTCGCGCCCCGCAGCTCGATGGCGGGGCTGGTGTCTGCGTTCATGGGCCGGGACGGTAGGTGTGACCCGGACCACGGCAGCAGTCTTCTGGGCGCAAGCCGTTCTTTTGCTCGCAAGGATCTGTTGTGCTCGTTTTGCTCGCGCTACAACTGCGCAGACGAAACACGGGCTTAACGCTCGCCGGCCTTGAAGGAGAGGCCTGATGATTGACGTCCTGGTGGTCGACGACGACTTCCGCGTCGCTGAGATAAACGCCAAGTACGTGGGGAAGGTTCCCGGCTTCCGGGTGGCCGCCCGCGCGCACAGTGCCGCCCAGGCCCTGGCCGCCGTGGACCGCGGCACCATCGACCTGGTCCTGCTGGACCACTACCTGCCGGACCAGACCGGCCTCGAACTCGTCCACCGCATGCGGGAGCAGGGCCACGGCACCGATGTCATCATGATCACGGCGGCCAGCGATGTGACGACCGTCCAGAGGGCGATGCGCCTGGGCGCCCTGCACTATCTGGTCAAGCCGTTCACCTTCGCCGCCCTGCGCTCCCGCCTGGACTCCTACGCGGCCCTGCGCCGTACCGTCGACCGGGTCGGCGGCCGGGGACTGACCGGCCAGGAGCAGGTCGACCGGATCTTCGGCGCCCTGCGCACCTCACCGGCGCCGTCCGCGCCCGGCCTGCCCAGCGGCCACTCCGAGCCCACCACGGACCTCATCTGCGGCGTCCTGCACCGCGCCGACCACCCGCTCTCCGCCCACGAGGTCGCCGCCGAGACCGGCCTCAGCCGCTCCACGGCCCAGCGCTACCTCCGCCACCTGGAACAGGCCGGCCGCCTCCGCCTCTCCCTCAAGTACGGCGACACGGGCCGCCCGGAGCACCGCTACGCCTGGGTGGCGCCGTAGCCGTCCCGGACGCTCTAGACGGCCCCCGCCCCCGTCAGCGACCGCACCTCGGTCTCCGCGTGCCTGCCCTCGTCCGGGACCTCGTCCGAGGTGACCGTGCCGAGCCAGCCGGCCAGGAAGCCGAGCGGGACGGAGACGATCCCCGGGTTCTGCAAGGGGAAGTACTGGAAGTCCACCCCCGGGAACAGCGCGCCCGGGCTCCCGGACACCACCGGGGACAGCACGACAAGGCCCAGCGCCGGCACGAGCCCGCCGTATACGGCCCACACCGCGCCGCGTGTCGTGAAGTTCCGCCAGGACAGCGAGTACAGCAGCACCGGCAGGTTCGCCGAGGCCGCCACCGCGAAGGCGAGCCCCACCAGGAAGGCGACGTTCATGTCACGGGCCAGCAGGCCGAGGGCGATCGCCACGACACCGATGCCGACCGCCGCCGTGCGCGCGACCGCGACCTCGCTGCGCTGCTTGGCGTGCGGCCTGCGCAGGGTGGCGTAGAGGTCGTGGGCGACGGACGCCGAGGAGGCGAGGGTGATCCCCGCGACCACGGCGAGGATCGTCGCGAAGGCAACGGCGGCGACGACGGCGAACAGAACCGTTCCCCCCGTGGAGCCCGCGCCGCCGCCCAGGTCGAGCGCCAGCAGCGGAACCGCCGTGTTCCCCGACTCGTTCGAGGCACGGACCACGTCGGGCCCCACCACGGCCGCCGCCCCGAAGCCGAGCACGAACGTCATCAGGTAGAAGCTCCCGATCAGCCCGATCGACCAGACCACCGAACGCCGGGCCGCCCGCGCGGTCGGCACCGTGTAGAAGCGGGACAGGATGTGCGGCAGACCCGCCGTGCCCAGGACCAGCGCCAGCCCCAGGCTGATGAAGTCCAGCCGCGCGCTCCAGCTCCCGCCGTACCTGAGTCCCGGCGCCAGGAACGACTTCCCGTGCCCACTGCGCTCGGCGGCCGTGAGCAGCAGCCGGTCGACGTCGCCGTGGAAGCGCAGCAGCACCAGCACGGTCAGCGCCACCGTCCCGCTCAGCAGCAGCACCGCCTTCACGATCTGGATCCAGGTGGTGGCCCGCATCCCGCCCAGCGACACATAGATGACCATCAGCGCGCCGACCCCGATGACCGTCCACACCTGCGCCGCCTCGCTGGTCCGCCCGAGCAGCAGCGCGACCAGGCTGCCCGCCCCCACCATTTGCGCCACCAAATAGAAAACGGACACGGTGACCGACGACGTCCCCACCGCGATCCGCACCGGCCGCTCGCTCATCCGCGCCGCGACCACGTCGGCCAGCGTGAACCGTCCGCAGTTGCGCACCAGTTCGGCCACCAGGAACAGCACGACCAGCCACGCCACGAGGAACCCGACCGCATACAGCAGCCCGTCGTAGCCGAACAGCGCGATGAGCCCGGTCACGCCCAGGAAGGAGGCCGCCGACATGTAGTCGCCCGCGATGGCAAAACCATTCTCCATCGGGGAGAAGAGCCGCCCGCCGGCATAGAACTCCTCCGCCGAACCATGCCGCTTCCGGCTCACCCACGTCGTGATCCCGAGCGTCACGGCGACGAACGCGCTGAACAGCAGCAGCGCAAGCGTCTGGTGCTGGCCCGTCATGACGCACCATCCCGGACGCCCCGCGTCAGCTCCTGGGTGTCCCAGCGCAGCTCCAGCGCGGCGCGGTCCCTGCGCAGCCGCGCGTGCCGGGCGTAGGCCCAGGTGAGCAGGAACGTGCTGAGGAACTGCCCGAGCCCCGCCACCATCGCCACGTTCACCGCTCCCGCTACGGGCCGCGCCATCAGCCCGGGCGCCGTCGTCGCGGTCACCACGTACCCCACGTACCAGGTGAGGAAGACAGCGGCCCCCGGCACCACGAATCGCCGGTAGCGGCTGCGCACCTCCTGAAAGGCCGCGCTGCGCTGTACCTCCAGGTAGACGTCTCGGGCCCGGACTGCCGCCCCGTCCGCCTCCGTTCGCGCGCCGGGCACGGTCGGCGCCGGCTCCCCGTTGCCGGCCGGCTCGCCCCAGCCGGAGGCCAGCGCGTCGTACCAGGGGTCCTCGTACCTGACTTCCCGGGAGGCCGCGCCGTACTCGCCCTGGTCCTCGTGCCGCCCGGCCGGACTCTCGGAGCCGCCCCCGCCGTCGCGGTGACGCCCGTTGCTTGACTGCATGCCCAAGGATGGACAGATCGGGAAGATCCCTGACTCTTCTTCCCCCAGCTCTTCACCCCATCAGGTGACTCAATCCGCTGGTGGCCGCACCATTCCCTTTCCGTAGGCGTAACGCACCGCCTGTGCCCGGTCCTTGAGGCCCGTCTTGGCGAACAGGTTGTTGATGTGCGTCTTCACGGTCGCGGTGGACACGTGCAGCTTCCGGGCGATCTCCTGGTTGGTGAACCCCTCGGCGATCAGCACCAGGACCTCGCTCTCCCGCGCGGTCAGCCCGTCGGGCGGCTCGGCGGCCACGGGCGCCGGTTCAGGCTGCGACAGCCGCTCCAGCAGCCGCCGCTGGATGCTGGGCGACAGTCCCGCGTCTCCCGACAGCACGCTCTGCACGGCCCGCACGATCTCGTCGCCGCCCGCGTCCTTGGTGAGGTAACCACGGGCGCCGGCCCGCAGCGCCGGGAACAGCGACTCGTCGTCCGCGAACGTCGTCAGCACCACCACCTGGGTCCCGGGGTACTCCGACCGGATCCGGCGAGTCGCCTCCACGCCGTCGCAACGCGGCATCCTCAGGTCCATCAACACGACGTCCGGGGAGAGTTCGGCGACCAGCCGGACCGCCTCCTCCCCGTCGCCCGCGGCTCCGACGACCTCCACCCCGGGCAGCAGTCCGAGGAGCATCACGATCCCCTCCCTGACCACCGTCTGGTCGTCCGCGACCACGACCCGCGCGGGCTTCTTCTCCCCCTCCGTCTCCGTCATACGGGCACCCTCAACCGCACCTCGAACCCCTCGTCGTCACGCCCTGCCTCCAGCGACCCGCCCAGCAGCTCGGCCCGCTCCCGCATACCCAGCAGACCGTACCCGCCGCCCGCGCCGCTGAGTTCACCCGGACGACCGCCCGAGTCGCGTACGTTCAGCGCCACTTCGTGCTCGCCGTAGTCCAGCCGCACCTGGACCTTGGCGCCATATGCGTGCTTGCGGACATTCGTCAACGCCTCCTGGGCGACACGTCGTACGGTCTGCGACGCCTCCGCGGGCAGGGATCTGCGTTCACCCGTCACGGTGACCTCTGCGCCGTCGGTGGAGCCGACGAGTTCGGTCAGGAAGTCCTCCAGCGGGGTGAGTTCCCCGCGCAGGGCGGACAGGGCCTGCCGGGTCTCGGCGAGTCCGTCGCGGGCCATTCCCCGGGCGGCCACCACCCGTTCGAGGATCGTCTCCCGGTCGGCTCCGCGCTCGATCAGCAGCCGCGCGGCCTCCAGGTGCACCATCTGGGCGGAGAGGCTGTGCGCCAGCACGTCGTGGATCTCCCGTGCGATCCTGGCCCGCTCCACCAGCGCCGCCGACTCGGCCTCGGCCGCTCTCGCGGCGCGCTCCTGGGCGAGCAGCCGCTGGGCACCTCCCCGGGCTTCTGCGTCGAGTCGCAGGACATAGCCGGCGAGAGCCATGCCCACGACGGTGGCCGCGGTGGTCAGCCAGACGTCGTTGTTGAACGCGGAGTAGGAGGCCAGGGCCACGGACGTGACGGGCAGCGCGATCGCGATCGGCAACCGCTCCAGGGCGGAGATGCCGCAGCCGCACCAGATCACGAGCGCCGGTCCCTGGAAGCCCGTGGTCTCCGCCAGGACCGCGATCCCCAGGAGGACGACGATGAGCACCAGGGAGGGCACGAGCCGGTGGGCATAGGTGGTCCGGAAGAACCCCCAGGAGACCGCGGCGGTCACGACGACCCCCGCCACCGCCGCCGCCATGCCCCAACCGTGGACGTGCGACTGGTTGAAGGCGCTCCACAGGAGCAGGGCGAGGACCAGCAGTCTCACACCCCAGGCGAGGGCCCGCCGGGACCAGGTGAGCCCCGCTCGGCTCAGCGCCTCCCGTGAGGGCCAGCGTGTCCAGGCGTTCTCCGTCACACGCCTTCCTTCCTGGTGACCCGGGCCATGCCGTCACCGTACGCCCGGGTGGGGCCGGTGACCGACGCGGCGGAGGGCAGCGACTGGGCGCGCCAGACGAGGATGCCGGCGCGGACCAGCAGGGTGACCGCCAAGCCGAGCATGAGGGCCGCGCTGTCCTGATGGACGCCGACGGCGGCTCCGAGGGCGTAGAGACCGACACGCACGGCGATGCCGCCGAACCAGACGAGGGCGCTGGCCCTGGTGCTCTTGGTCCACACGACTCCGTCGGCTTCCGTCCACACCCGGGTGGTCCAGGCCCAGGCCGCACCCATCACCAGTCCCACCAGCAGTTCCGTACCGAGCAGCACGGCGGAGGCGGTGTGGTGGTGGGCGTCGAGTATGCCGGGTTCGCGCAGCGCGACGACCGCGAGGATCACGGGCACCAGCCACCAGCGCCTGCCTGTGTCGATCGGGCGGGCGCGGAACTGGCGCACGATCACCACGACGACGACGGCCACGATCAGCAACGCGTTGACGAGCCCGGACATCAGAGCCTCCGTGAGCGGGAAGGGGCGGTGCCGGGAGCGGGAGCTGCCGACGCCTTCGACGCTACGGAAATGCGCAGGTCAGCAAATCGGAGCGGGGGTGGATCACGGGTGGATTCCGGCGAACGGAATCTCTCCACCCCCGGGTGGAGAACCATGCGGGGGGAGCAACATCGGCCGACGGGGGTCGGGTGCCTGGGCTCGCTGAGCGGCTCGGCCGGAAGTGGCCCCCGCGGAAACGACCGCCAGACCGGCGGCCGGCCGGACAGGCGGCGGTGTCCCTGCCGGAGCGGCGGGCCGGGCAGCGCACATCTCACCGCCGCCCGGCCCGCCTCGTCCCGTACCGTCCTGATCCGTCGGCCGCCGGTCTCTCCTTCGGCCGGAGCCCAGCCCGGCGGCTACGCGTCGATCCGCGACCGGTCCAGCGTCGCCGCCGAGCCGGAGATGAACTCCTTGCGGGGAGCCACGTCGTTGCCCATCAGAAGGTCGAACACCTGTTCGGCCGCCTCCAGGTCGGAGAGGTTGATGCGACGCAGGGTGCGGTGGCGCGGGTCCATCGTCGTCTCGGCCAGCTGGTCGGCGTCCATCTCGCCGAGACCCTTGTAGCGCTGGATGGAGTCCTTGTACCGGACGCCCTTGCTCTGGAACTCCATGAGCTTGTCGCGCAGCTCGCGGTCCGAGTACGTGTACACGTACTTGTCCTGGCCCTTCTTGGGCTGGGTGATCTCGATGCGGTGCAGCGGCGGCACCGCGGCGAAGACCCGGCCGGCCTCGACCATGGGCCGCATGTAGCGCTGGAACAGCGTCAGCAGCAGGCAGCGGATGTGCGAGCCGTCGACGTCGGCGTCGGTCATCATGATGATCTTGCCGTAGCGGGCCGCGTCGATGTCGAAGGTACGGCCCGAGCCCGCCCCTATGACCTGGATGATCGCCCCGCATTCGGCGTTCTTCAGCATGTCCGTCACCGAGGACCGCTGGACGTTGAGGATCTTGCCGCGGATCGGCAGCAGCGCCTGGAACTCGGAGTTCCGGGCGAGCTTCGCCGTACCGAGCGCGGAGTCTCCCTCGACGATGAACAGCTCGCTGCGCTCGACGTCGTCGCTGCGGCAGTCGGCGAGCTTGGCGGGCAGCGACGAGGACTCCAGGGCCGTCTTGCGGCGCTGCGCGTCCTTGTGCTGGCGGGCCGCGATGCGGGTCCGCGCGGCGGCGACCACCTTCTCCATGACCACGCGGGCCTGGGCGGCGGCGTCGCGCTTGGTGGAGGTGAGGAACGCCTTCAGTTCCTTGGAGATCACGCCGTTCACGATCCGGCGGGCCGCCGAGGTGCCGAGGACCTCCTTGGTCTGGCCCTCGAACTGCGGCTCGGCGAGCCGGACGGTGACGACGGCCGTGAGCCCCTCCAGGGCGTCGTCCTTGACGATGTCGTCCTCGGCGACGCGCAGCATCTTCTTGGCGCGCAGCGCCTCGTTGAGCGTCTCGCGGACGGCCTGCTCGAAGCCGGCCACGTGGGTGCCGCCCTTGGGCGTGGCGATGATGTTGACGAACGACCGGACGTTCTGGTCGTAACCGGTGCCCCAGCGCAGCGCCACGTCGACGCCGAGTTCACGGGTGACCTCGGTCGGGGTCATCTGGCCGTGCTCGTCCAGGACCGGAACGGTCTCCTTGAAGGTGCCCTGCCCGGAGAGGCGGAGGACGTCGCAGACCGGCTTGTCGGTGGCCAGGTACTCGCAGAACTCGCTGATGCCGCCGTCGAAGCGGAACGACTCCTCGCCCTTGCTGCCGCCCTCGCCGAGGCCGTACTCGTCACGGACGACGATGGTCAGGCCGGGCACCAGGAACGCGGTCTGGCGGGCGCGCTGGTGCAGCGTGTCCAGGGAGAGCTTGGCGTCCTTGAGGAAGATCTGCCGGTCGGCCCAGTAGCGCACGCGCGTGCCACTGCGGGTCTTGGGCACCCTCTTGGTCTTGCGCAGCCCGCTCCCGGCCTCGAACCTGCCGTCCGGGCCGGCGCCGGTGAAGGCCCCCGGCACACCGCGCCGGAAGCTGATGGCGTGCACGCTGCCGCCGCGGTCGACCTCGACGTCCAGCCGCGCGGAGAGGGCGTTGACCACGGAGGCGCCGACGCCGTGCAGACCGCCGGAGGCCGCGTACGAGCCACCGCCGAACTTGCCGCCGGCGTGCAGCTTGGTCATCACGACCTCGACACCGGAGAGGCCGGTCTTGGGCTCGACGTCCACGGGGATGCCTCGGCCGTTGTCCCGGACCTCGACGGAGCCGTCGTCGTGGAGGATGACGTCGATGTGGTCGCAGTAGCCGCCGAGGGCCTCGTCCACGGCGTTGTCGATGATCTCCCACAGGCAGTGCATCAGGCCGCGGCTGTCCGTCGAGCCGATGTACATGCCGGGGCGCTTGCGCACGGCTTCGAGGCCCTCAAGGACGAGCAGGTGCCGCGCGGTGTAGTTGGAGCCGTCCCGGTCTGCTCCTGCCAGCAGCGCTGTGGACGGCACGGACGTATCGGCGGTCACGCGGTTCGCTCCTCGCTGAATTTCAATGGGGCCCCTCTGGGGTAAGGGGTCGGCTTCGGTCGCCGCTCAGAGGGTACCGAGGCCTGGTAGAGCCGTTGTAACGCCACCCTCGTCATGAACTCACACTAGTCCAGCGTCGTATGCGTGTTCGATCCCTCGATGGAGTGAAGTACATATCACGTTCCCTTCGAGGCATGAACCATTTAGGCTCCGGGCACGTCCTCACAAACAACCGGCAACCCGGCCGGGAGGATGAGACCGATGAACCGCGCGAACCCGTAAGCACTTAAGACGACGCAATACGGCACATTCGCCGCCAACCGGTAGCAGACGGCCACCTCGAAAGATTTTTTTTCGAGGAGAAGCCCCGAGCGGGAACGTTTTCGGGCTGGTTGGATGTTGACCCTGGTACGACAGCTCGTCGAGCTAGAGAAGAGGCGACGTGACTACTGTTCTGACCCCCGCGAGCCACCTGACGGCCGCCGATCGCTGCGACCGCTGCGGCGCCCAGGCATACCTGCGCGTCGTGCTGCTCAGCGGCGGAGAACTGCTCTTCTGCGCCCACCACGGTCGCAAGTTCGAGCCGGAACTCAAGAAGATCGCCGCTGAGATACAGGACGAGACGGAGCGGCTGACCTCCGCCCCGGCCACCGCTTCCGAAGATGAGCGCTGACCTCTCGCATCCACGACGAGCCAGCTCCGGCACAGGCCGGTGAAGGGCGGCCGCTCCTCAGGGAGCGGCCGCCCTCGTCGTATCCGCGCAGAGGCCCTCAGGGGCGCTTGTGCGGCCCTCGCGAACCGCTGAGGGCGCCGCGGGGTCCAAGCGCCCGTACGACCTCCGAGACGCGCGTGTAGACGCCGGGACTGCCCGGTCGGCCGCAGCCGCTTCCCCACGACACGAGCCCGATCAGCTTCCCGCCTGCGACCAGCGGCCCGCCGCTGTCGCCCTGGCAGGCGTCCGGGCCGCCCCGGGTCTCGCCCGCACACAGCATCGAGTCCGCCCGGTAGGTGCCGTCGGCGCCGCCGGGATAGGCCCGCTCGCACGTCCGGTCGGGCAGCACATGGAGCCGCGCCGCGTACAGCCGGCGCGAGTAGTCGCCGCCGCCCGTGACGTCGCCCCACCCCGAGACCAGGGCACTGGTGCCGGCCTGGTAGGCGGTGTCCCCCCGAGGTGCCATCGCGATGACCGCGCGGGCCGGCAGAGGCTCGGCAAGGGTGAGGACGGCGAAGTCACCGGTGTTCGTGTCCGGGTCGTAGCCGGGATTGACGCGGGCGACGGTCACGGGGATCTCCTGGCCCCGCGTCCCGAGCAGATCCGTGCGGCCCGCGATGACCTTGAGGTCGCGGACCCGGTCGGACGGCCCGCCGACGACGTCGTCGGCCAGGCAGTGGGCCGCGGTCAGGACGGTGGTCCGGCCGATCGCCACCCCGCCGCAGAACTGACCGGCCCGCGTACCTCCGAACCGGTCACGGCTGGACAGCGCGACCGTCCACGGGGCCTGGGAGACGTCGACGGGGAAGCCGCCGACCACGACGCTGTCGGCGACGGCGGGAGACGTGGCGGCCAGCGGTATGGCCGTGCTGACGGCCGCCAGGATCAGCGGCCGGATCAGGGCCGGGGCAACAGAACGGCGCATGCACGCTCCTCACTCTGGGTGGGACTGGGACACCCAGAGTCATCCAGCGCACCACGGCCCGCAGCACGAAGACCCGGCCTCCGCGGGTGGGATGCTGTTGGTTTATTCGGGCCTGGGCGTGACGTCGGCCTTCAAGACGCGGTTGTGGTCTTGAAGGCCGACGTTTGTCGTATGGGGTGGGTGCGGATGTCGATGCAGCCGAAGGGGTCTGGGGAGATTCCGGCGGAGACGGTGCGGGTGGCGCGATCCGCGTTCCCGAAGGGGAGTCTGGCCATCCGGGTGCGGGACGAACTGGGGCCGTTGTTCAGCGACGAGCAGTTCGCCGACCTGTTTCCAGCGAGGGGGAAGCCTGCCTGGTCACCCGGCCGGCTGGCGATGGTGCTGGTGTTGCAGTTCGTGGAGGCGCTCACCGACCGGCAGGCTGCGGAGGCCGTGCGGGCCCGGATCGACTGGAAGTACGCACTCGGGCTGGAGCTGGCCGATGCCGGCTTCGACTTCTCGGTGCTGTCGGAGTTCCGGGACCGGCTCGTCAAAGCGGACGGTGGCCGGGAGATCCTGGACGCTGTGCTGGCAGCCGCCGGCCGTCGGGGCCTGATCACCGTCCGGGCCCGTGCGCGGACCGACTCCACTCATGTGCTGTCCGCGGTGCGCGAGCTGAACCAGCTGGAGCTGGTGGCGGAAACTCTGCGATCGGCGCTGAACGCGGTGACTCTGGCCGAGCCGGACTGGTTGAACCGGCATGCCCGGCCGGAGTGGTTCAAGCACTATGCGACCCGGGCTGAGGACTCCCGGTTCCCCAAGGAGCGGTCCCGGCGTGATCAGACGTATCGGCGGATCGGCGGCGACGGCATACATCTGCTGGAGATGATCTGGGCCCGGGATGCGCCACCGGTCCTGCGGGGGCTGCCGGAGGCGGAGGTGCTGCGGCAGGTGTGGGTGCAGTACTTCCACCTGGTCGACGGGGAGGTGGCCCGCCGGGACCCAAAAGACCGGCCACCGGGCCTGATGCGCCTGGTGACCCCCTATGACCTGGAAGTCCGCACCGGTGGCAAGCGCGACATCAACTGGGACGGATACAAAGTCCACGTCACCGAGACCTGTGAGGACGACACCCCGCATCTGGTCACGAGCGTGGTGACCACTGTGGGCAGCGTCTCCGACGACCGGATGGCCGCCCCGGTCCACGCCGAACTCGCCCGGCGGGATCTGCTGCCGGGCGAGCACTGGGTGGATGCCGGCTATGCGAACGGTGGCGCCCTGGCCGCCGCCGGCCGCGACCACCAAGTCGATCTGCACGGACCGCTGAAAGCCGTGACCGTCCCGCATGCCCGCGGCGATGCCGCCTTCGGCCAGGACGCGTTCACCATCGACTGGGACAACCGGCATGTGACGTGCCCGAACGGCGTTGTCAGCACGCAATGGGCCGAGCGCCACTCGGAGGAGGGCCTGGCGACCATCCGGGTCCGATTCTCTCCGGCCCACTGCGGCACCTGTCCCCAGCTGCGGGAATGCGTCAACTCCCCCAAGCCCCGGCGGCGGGAGGTCAACCTCCGGCCCCGCGCCGAATACGAAGCACTCCAGCAGGCGCGAAAGCTCCAGGCGACCGGCGGGTGGAAGGACCGCTACAAGATCCGTGCCGGTGTCGAAGGCACCATCTCCCAAGCAGTCCACGTCTGCGGCCTGCGCAGATCCCGCTACCGCGGCCTGGACAAGACCAGCCTCCAGCACCAGCTCACCGGCGCCGCCGTCAACCTCATCCGCATCGACGCCTGGCTCACCCACACACCCCGAGCCCGCACCCGCACAAGCCCCCTGACAGCACTTCGCCCCACCGCATAGCGGTGGGGCGAAGCAACCAGGCCCGAATAAACCAACAGCATCCCGCGGTGGGAGGCCGGGCCTTCGACGCCGTACGAGGGCGACCTAGTCGAGGTAGTCGCGCAGCACCTGGGAGCGCGACGGGTGGCGCAGCTTCGACATGGTCTTGGACTCGATCTGGCGGATGCGCTCACGCGTGACGCCGTAGACCTTGCCGATCTCGTCGAGGGTCTTCGGCTGACCGTCGGTGAGACCGAACCGCATGGAGACGACGCCGGCCTCGCGCTCGGACAGGGTGTCCAGCACCGAGTGCAGCTGCTCCTGGAGGAGCGTGAAGCTGACGGCGTCGGCCGGGACGACGGCCTCGGAGTCCTCGATGAGGTCGCCGAACTCGCTGTCGCCGTCCTCACCCAGCGGGGTGTGGAGGGAGATGGGCTCACGGCCGTACTTCTGGACCTCGATGACCTTCTCCGGGGTCATGTCGAGTTCCTTGGCCAGCTCCTCCGGGGTGGGCTCGCGGCCCAGGTCCTGGAGCATCTGGCGCTGCACGCGCGCGAGCTTGTTGATGACCTCGACCATGTGCACCGGGATACGGATGGTGCGGGCCTGGTCGGCCATGGCGCGGGTGATCGCCTGACGGATCCACCAGGTGGCGTACGTGGAGAACTTGTAGCCCTTGGTGTAGTCGAACTTCTCGACCGCGCGGATCAGACCGAGGTTGCCTTCCTGGATGAGGTCCAGGAAGAGCATGCCGCGGCCGGTGTAGCGCTTGGCCAGGGAGACCACCAGACGGAGGTTGGCCTCCAGGAGGTGGTTCTTGGCGCGGCGGCCGTCCTCGGCGATGATCTCCAGCTCGCGCTTGAGCTTCGGGGCCAGCTTGTCGGCGTTGGCCAGCTTGTCCTCGGCGAACAGACCGGCCTCGATGCGCTTGGCGAGCTCGACCTCCTGCTCGGCGTTGAGCAGCGGGACCTTGCCGATCTGCTTGAGGTAGTCCTTGACCGGGTCGGCGGTGGCACCGGCGGCGGCGACCTGCTGCGCAGGCGCGTCGTCCTCGTCCTCGTCGGACAGGACGAAGCCCGCGCTCTCGGTGCCCTCGGGCTCCTCGGCGCCCGCCTTGACCTCCTCGAGAACCTCGTCCTCGAGAATCTCGGCGTCGTCCTTCTTGGTGGCGGTCTTCTTAACCACCGTCTTCTTGGCTGCGGCGGTCGCGGTCTTCTTCGCGGCCACCTTCTTGGCGGCGGGGGCGGCCTTCTTGGCAACTGCCTTCTTCACGGGCGCCGCCTCCTCGGCCGCGTCGTCGGCGACAGCGGCGGCGGACGCCACGGCGGGGGCGGCCGTGGCGGTGGCCTTCCTGGTGGTGGTCACCGTCTTCGCCGCGACCGTCTTGGTGGCGGTGCGCTTGGCCGGACTCTTCGCTGCGACGCTCTTACGGGTGCGCTTGGGCTCCGCGGCACTGACCATCAGCGTCACACCCTCTTCCTCAAGGATCTGGTTGAGGCTGCGCAGTACGTTCTTCCACTGAGTGGCCGGAATCTGGTCAGCTTCGAAGGCCCGACGCACATCGTCGCCGGCGATCTGCCCCTCAGCCTTTCCCCGCTCAATGAGAGCCATGACAGAGACGGACTCGGCGATCTCCGGCGGGAGCGTACGGGATGTGCTGGCCGACACGAACAACCTCTCGGAACGTTGGAAAACGGCTTCCGGCCCCGTCCTGGACGGACTGGAGCCGACCGCCGGCTTGGGGATGGGCCGACGGCGCGGGCGGGGGCCGGGAAGATGCACAGCGCCATGAATGGCGTCCGTATTCCCTCCGCGGCTGTCACCTCTTAGGTCATCGCGTTGTTCGCAAGAGCGTTACGCCCAATCTACGTGGCCCGAGTCACACCCCGTAAGCGCTCAAAAACGGTCAGATGTGGGCAGAGGCTGACGTTGATGATCTCTCCGGACCGTTGGGATCACTGCGGAGCCTGCCCCGTACGGCTTCGACGCAACCGGTCCGGCCACCATTCCCGCGAGCGCGAAGGAACCCGTCCTGCGAACGGCCACCGTACGCCGCGCCGATCCCGCCGCACCGCCGGGCCCCGCCGGAGCCCCGAGGGATCCGGCGGGGTCCGGCGGCGGCCGGCGGAAGCGGTTTCCCGGACCGACGGCGCCCCGAGAACGCGGCACTGACCGAGCGCACCGCTTTCGACGCGGGTCAGTGCTCGCGCGGGGCGGGCACCACGCGCTCCACCTCGGGGTGGACGGTCAGCAGCTGACGCATCGCCGACTCGGCCGCGGTGCCGTCTCCGGTGCCGAGCGCGTCGACGATCCGCGCGTGCTGGGCCAGGGAAGTCTCGTTCGGTCGCTCACAGCCGGTGACCGGGCCGCCGGACACCTGGAGAGCCGACGACACGATGCCGGACAGGTGTTCCAGCATGCGGTTGCCCGCGACCTGGATGAGCAGCGAGTGGAACTCGGCGTCGGCGCGCGAGAAGGTCAGCGCGTCACCCTGCGCCATGGCGTGGCTCATGATCTCGACCATGTCGCACAGCCGCTGCTGGACGTCCTCGCGCCCGTGTCCGGCGGCGAGGCGGGCGGCGAGCGGCTCGATCGTCCAGCGCAGCTCGCTGAGCTCGCGGCGCTGGTCGTCGCGCTGCGGCCCGAAGGCTCGCCACTCGATGATGTCCGGGTCGAGGAGGTTCCAGTCGCTGACGGGACGTACCCGCGTGCCGACATTCGGGCGGGCGCTGACCAGGCCCTTGGCCTCAAGGACCCGGAGGGACTCCCGGACGACGGTGCGGGAGACCTCGAAACGCTGGCCGATCTCTTCGGGGACCAGCGGGCGGTCCGCGCCCAGGTCGCCGGAGACGATCATCTGCCCCAGTTGTTGGACGAGTTGACCGTGCAGTCCGCGGCCGCGGCTGCCCGCGGCACGCCGGCCCACACGGCCCAGCTCCGGATCCGCACCCTCCCAGGCGGGCGTGCCGACCCGATCGGTGACGGGGACCTCCGCATACGGGTAGCGGTCGAGTTCGCCCGGGCCGACCAGACCAGAGTCTGCGGAGCGGGCGGCGGTCATCATGGTGTGCGCAAGGGTACTCACGGATCCTTTGTCGGCGCTGCCTCCAACTCCCTTGAGGTCTTTGGTGAAAAGCACACGAAAGGGTGATCGCTCACCCCGTCGCAATTGACGCCTTATCGGAAAGAAATGGCCGTTCTGCGGGGAGTTGTGCGCACGGCGGGATCGCAACCGCCCGGTCCGCGGTCATCGGGCCCTGGCCCGCAGGGTGCTGAACAGATACGCGCAGACCAGCGCCACCAGCGACAACGCCAGTGCACCGCCCACGGGTTGGGCGATCACCCGGGCCGCGCCGACCAGATATCGCTCTCCCCCGAAGGGCCACTTCAGCAGGAACATCTCCCGCATCCGCATCGGGAGTCCGGCGGCCATCCGTACCCCCGTCCCCTGCACAGCCCGGTGTACGACGGGCACGACGAGCACCGGTACGGCGAGCACCGCGGCGAGACCGGCCGCGGTGGACCGGAAGACACCGGCCGCCAGTACGCCGGCCCACGCACAGCCGACGATCAGCGCGAACCAACTCGCGGTCAGCGAGATCCAGTCGGCGGGAACCTGTGCGAGCTCCCGACCGTAGACGAGGTAGAGCACTTCGGCGTCGCAGCCCAGCGTGAGGAACGAGAGCAGTACCGCGGTCGCCCCGGAGACCAGCAGCTTGGCGGTGAGCAGCCCCAGCCGGCGCGGCACGGTGCCGCGGTCCGACGCCAGCGCGGGGTGACGGAACTCGTCCCCGAAGGCCAGTGCCCCGAGCAGTCCCGCGCCGAGCGCCGCCGGCGGCAGCGGCAGCTCCCGCGGCCAGGCCGCGAACAGCCGGGCCTGCGGGGTGTGTCCCACCCTGGCCAGCAGTACTGCGGTGAGGGCGGACACCAGGAGTACGGCACCGCAGGTGAGGAAGCCGGTGCCGATCCCGGCGGCGCGGCGGAGTTCGTAGCGCAGGGGGCGGAGGGGGCTGGGAACCGGGCGGACGGAGATGGGGGGCGGAAGCGGGGAGAGCGGGTCCGGCGCGTCGGCGGGTCCGGCGCCCGCGTGGCCGGCCGGCGCCGGGGCGGAGTCACCGCCGGCTGCGGATGCCTTCCGGAGTTCCGGCTGCGGCTTCGGGTTTCGGGCGGGCAGTTGGGCGGCGGGGGTCCCGGTAGCTCCCGAGCCGGTGGTGGGCCGGGCCGCGGGCTGGGTCACGGGAGTGTCGAAAGACGCGGCACGAGTCGACGACGCGGCACGAGTCGACGGCTCGTCGTTGACGGCCTCGACGGACGGGGCGTCCGTCGAGGCCTGGCCCGCGGGAGCATCCGCGGGTACCGCGCGGGTCGCCGGCTGTGCCGCGGCGGCTTCGGCGTGGCCGAGCGGCTGGGACGCCGGGGCTTCGGCGGACGCCGGGCGGCTCGGCGGCTGAGCGGAAGCGGCGGCCGGCGGCTGGGCGGGCACGGCGGGCGCCGTCCTGGTCGCCCCGACATGACCGGAGGGTTCGGCGGAGCCGAGGGAGGCCGACGTTTTGGCGAGCGAGGAGGCGGTAGACGGCTTGGCCGCTGCCGGAGCCGGCAACTCGCCGGGGGGACCCAGGCGGGTGGAGCGCTCCGCGTCCGGGATCGCGGGCACCGACGTGACGGCCGGGTAGTCCGTGCGGCCCGCGTCGGTGGTGTGGTGGAGCCGGGGTTCGGCGGCGGCGTCGGGGTCCGTGTCGGCCGGCGGCCGATTCCGGCCCGGCTCCTGGCCGGTGGTGCGCGGCTGCTGCGCGAGGCCAGGGGCGGCCGCGGGGTGCGGGCCGCCCAGCTCCGTCCTCGGCTGCGGTGCGACCGCGGGCGGATCCGTGTCCTTGCGCCCTTCGGCGTGCGATGCGTCCTGACGGCCGGGGGCCGACGCCTCCCCGGCCCGCTGCGGATGCGTCGGCCGGGCACCGTTCACCGCGGCCTGCTCCCCCGCGCTCTCGCCACCTGGCCGCTCGCACGCGGGCCACCCCTCGTCTGCCGCAGCCGGCTCATCGCGGTCCGGCTCCTGCCGCACCGGCTCCGGCACCGCTCCTGCCTCCGGCGCCTCCGCCGCCGGCCGTTCCGCTCCGGCCCCCGGCCCCATGTCGCCGGTCTCGTCGGCGAGTTGGTGGACGAGGATGCCGTGGCGGAATGCCGTCTCGCCGACCTCGGCGGTCGTACTGCCGTACACGGAGAGACGGTTGCCGCCTTCCCGTACGACCTCCACCGAGCGGTGGGCGGTGCGGGCCTCCTTGCCGAGGGCGGCGGCGAGCCGGTCGGCGTGGGGGGTGCGGACGGCCACGCGTGGGCGGAGCCGGGTGCGGGCGAACGCACCGGCGTCCTGGTCCGCCACGAGCCTGCCGGTCTTCAGGGTGACGACCCGGTCGGCGGCGCGGGCGGCCTCCTTGGGGTCGGCGGTGGTGAACAGAACCGTGCCGCCCTGCGCCGCGTGCGCCCGGAGCATGCGGTGCAGCCACTGGGCTTCACGGGTGGGGAGGCCGTCCGCCGGTTCGTCCAGGACGAGGGCGTGCGGGTCGGCGAGCAGCGCGCAGGCCAGGCCGAGTCGGCGGTCCGTGCCGTGCGACAGCGTGCCGAGGCACTCCTCGCGGAGGCTGACGAGCCCGACCGCTTCGAGCACTTCGTCGGCGCGTCGGGCCGGCACCCCGGTCGCCGCGCACAGCATGCGCAGATGACCGCGGACGGAGCGGGCCGGATGACCGGCGACGTCACCGAGGACCACACCGACCTCACGCGAGGGGTGGGCGATGCGGTGCAGCGGACGGCCCCTGAAGTAGGTGAGGCCGCGGCCCTGTTGGAGTTCGAGCATCAGTCTGAGCGTCGTGGTCTTGCCCGCGCCTGCCTCGCCCAGGAGTGCGGTGACGCGGCCCGCGCCCGCTTCGAAGGTCACGTCGTCGACGGCGGGCGGGTGCGCCTTGCGGGGGTTGCTGGTCAGTCCGAAGGCCTGGATCACCTTAGGGAAGATAGCGTGGAATGACCGTTTTTCCGGGTATAGAAGGTTTTAACCCGGCCCAAGTTCGCGCTGTCGGACGGTCACACCTCGGGCCGGAGCATCGGCGGGTTGAGCAGAGTGGCCCCGCCGGCCCGGAAAAGCTGGGCCGGGCGACCGCCCTGGCGGGTGGTCGTGCCGCCGGTGGGAACGAGGAAGCCGGGGGTTCCGGTCACCTTGCGGTGGAAGTTGCGCGGGTCGAGTGCCACCCCCCACACCGCCTCGTAGACGCGGCGCAGTTCGCCGACCGTGAACTCGGGCGGGCAGAAGGCGGTGGCCAGGGACGAGTACTCGATCTTGGACCGGGCCCGTTCCACCCCGTCGGACAGAATCTGGGCATGGTCGAAGGCGAGCGGCGCGACGGGCTCGCCGTCGCGGCCGTAGCCGCCCTGCGCGAGCAGTTCCTCCACCGGCGCCCAGCGTGCGTTGCTCGCGTCACCGCCCGCGCGCGGTGCGGGGAGGTCGGGGGCGAGGGCCAGGTGGGCGACGCTGACCACACGCATCCGGGGGTCGCGCTTGGGGTCGCCGTAGGTCGCCAACTGCTCGAGGTGGGCTCCGCCCTCCTGGGCGGGGGCGTCGGGGTCGTGGGCCCGCAGCCCGGTCTCCTCCGCGAGTTCCCGCGCCGCCGCCTGCGAAAGGTCCTCGTCGGCCCTCACGAAGCCGCCCGGCAGCGCCCAGCGCCCCTGGAACGGCGACTCGCCTCTGCGTACCGCCAGCGCGCACAGGGCATGTCGGCGCACGGTCAGCACGACCAGGTCCACGGTGACGGCGAACGGCGGAAATGCTGACGGGTCGTAGGCCATGCGGTGATCATAGTCGTCTGCCTGACGATAAACACTCCCTTCGGTACTCACTCCGACAGCTGATCCACTTCGCTCCGGTGCACATCCTCCGGTTCGTTCCGGCACGCGTTCCCGACTCGGTCGTCCTTTCGTCGCGGCCGTGCCGCCGAAGCGCCTCCTTTTCGGCCGTGCCGCCTCAAGGGGCCACCTCAAAGGGCCGCCACTCTCCCCGGCAGGAGCTCACGCCCGCAGCTGCAGGCCGTCCGCGGCCTCCTCGACCATGGCCAGGCCGAGCCGGCTGACCCGCACCGCGAAAGGCGCACCGGCCACCCGCAGTCCGGTCAGGCCGAGTTCGCCCAGGGGCGCGCTGTGGACCGGTCGGAGGGTGACGGTACCTGCCGGGGCATCGGGGCGGATGCCCGCGAGCGTGGTGAGGAGCAGGACCCCGGCAGCGGCGGCCGTGGCCGCCGGGCGGCAGGCCGCGGGGTGCGGAAGGGGGGCGCTTCCCTCACAGCGCTGCTCTCCGGCGAACATCTCCGGCAGCCGGTGGCCGAAGTGCTCGGCCGCCGCCAGCAGGCCGCGCAGCAGCCCGCCCGCCTCCTTCTCGTAGCCCGCGGCGGCCAGCCAGGCGACGGCGAGTGCCGTCTCCTGGACCCGGACGGCACCGGACCGATGTCCGAACGGACTGTGTCCCGCCTCCTTGGCTCCCAGGCCGCGCAGCCCCCACCCCGAGTCCATGGCCGGTCCGCCGAGCAGCCGGGCGAGCTGCTCGGTCTGCACCCTGTCGAGCAGGCCGACGGCCAGTTCGCCCGCACCGAGCAGGCCGGTGTCGAGAAGGTGCACGGCGGTGGAGCCGAGGTGGGGCAGGGGGCGGCCGTCCGGGGTCAGGGCCGCCGCAGGACGGCCGCCACCGCGGTCGTCGACCCAGAATTCCCTCCGGAACGCCGTCCTCAGCTCCGCAGCCCACTCCCGCAGACCGGCGCTCCCGGGCCGGCCGCAGGCGTCGAGGAGGTCGGCACCGAGCAGGGCGGCCCGGTGGGCGTGGGCCTGGGTCTCGGCACGCGCGGGGCCGCCGGGATGCGGGTCGCGGAGGTAGGTCCGGTCGCCCATCGCGGTGCGCAGCCAGGTCAGGCAGCGCTCGGCGGCGGGCAGCAGCTCCCGCGTCTCCTGTTCCGGGAGTCCCCACAGGCGGGCCTCCGCCAGCAGGACGGGGAAGAGCAGGGTGGCCTCCGTCCCCGTGCAGCCCGGTGGCAGGTGGGCTCCGGCGTCGCGGCGCGGGCCGGGGATCATGCCGGTCCGCGGTCCCGGACCGCGGAGTTGGGTGCGGGCAAGGGTGCGCAGGGTGCCGGCGGCGAGACGGGTGCCGAGGGGCAGGGTCATCCGGGCGGCGGCGAGTGCCTCGGCCGGGGCCAGACCACACCGCCACGGCGCCCCGGCGGCGAGGTAGCAGTCGGAGGGGTGCGCGGGGTCGCGGAGCAGCAACGCCTGGAGGTCGTCGATGCTCGCCCTCAGCAGGGCAGTGACCCTCGGGTCGTCGCCCGTGGCTCTGGCCGGTGCCAGCGGGCTGGTCGCGGCGCGTCCCACGGCACGCAGGGGGCTCGCGCCGTCCGGGCGTACCCGCAGCTCCACGCTCGCCGTTCCGCCCGGCGGCAGCTCGAACTCCCAGCGCAGCAGTCCCGCCGAGGCCAGTGCGTCGGACGGTGGGGGGTCCGCCGTGACCGAGGCGTTGCCGGTGGGGGTGGTCCAGCGGAGACCGGAGTCGTGGACGCTGGCCGGGAGTTCGGGCCCCGGGGTGCCGGAGGCGATGGCACTCAGGTCGGCCAGGTCCGTGCCGAGGGACACCTCCAGAGGCAGGCGCAGGGGGTGGGGGGCGCAGTTGCGCAAGGTGATGCGCTCCGTGCCGTCCGTGTGCCGGATCCGCTCCACGACGACGTCCGGATCCGGTCCCGCCGCCGGGGAGGCCCGGAGTGTGCCCACGAAGCGGGCGGAGTCCGCCCCCGTCATCCGGGCCTGCACGGCGACTGGTTCGCGGCCCGCGACACGGACCTGGCAGCGCGCGAGCAGCCGTCGGCCCGCGCGGTAGAACCCTTCCAGACCCTGGCCGGTCAACTGACCGTGTTCCGTGGAGATGGCGAGGCCGGGCAGCGCGACGCAGATCAGCGCGGTGTGCGTGGGCGGCAGGCCGCCGACGCGCCCCGGGCCCGGGGGAACCGGCCGGGCGGGGGTGGGCCGGGGTGCGCGGCCGCGCTGGCGCTCGGGGGCCTGGCCGCCTTGGGCCGACGGCGGCCAGGGCGGGCCGTCCCGCAGGCGGCGGTTGTCGGTGGCGGTGGAAGGCGGAGTCGGCTGATGCATGGGGAGGCTTCTTCTGTGCGCTGTGCGCCTGCGATGTGCCGGGCACCGGACGGCGGGTTCCGGAGGGACGGGGGACGGGCGGCGGCACGGCCCGTCCAGGCGTTCCGCCACTCAGGTGAACGGAGACGGACTCCTCCTGGTCACGCCCCCGCCTGCCGAAGCCGGTCCGAAGTCGACGCGGCGCCGCGCCGTTCGGGCCGGTCGGGCCGTGCCTGAGGCTGCGAACACCCTGGTCAGACAGGTCGGTGCGGCGCCTGCCGCCGCGCGGGTGGTCACGGCGTCGCGTCCCTCCGACGAGGTTCCGGACCCGGCGGACCGCATCACGTGCCCAGATCCGGCCGACTGCCGCCACGGAACGTCCCGCGCTCATTCGTCCCGCTCGTCGCGGCCGGTCCCGGATCGCGTGCCTTCCCGCCCGGCCCGGCCGCCTGTCTCACCCCGCTCCGCCTTCTCCGCCGCGCGTGTGCGGGTGCGGCCCGGCCCGGCGGCGGCTGGGCGGGTGCGCCCCGCACGCACCTGCCCCAACCGGGTTCCGGCCGGCCGTGGCAGTCGGTCGGCGGCGGTGTCCGCGGTGCGTGAGGGACGGCCACGGCGGGTGCCGGAACGGGCGGGCGCCGGGTCGCCGGCATCGGGGAGCGGCGGACCGGCGTCGCCGACTGCTCCGGTCCCGTCCGCCGGCCCGCGACCGGCGCGGTCCGTGAGTTCCGTCCGCCCGGCGTGTGCCGTGTTCTCCGTGCGTTCCGTGCGTTCCGTCCGCAGGCAGCGGCGGATCGACTCCGGGTCCAGGCCCTCGTTGCAGGCCTGGTGGAGCAGTTTGGCGAAGAGGTAGTCGGGGTCCGCGCCCAAGGCCATGGCGAAGGCCTCCCGTGCCTCCAGATCGTCACCGGTGGACCAGGCGACCCAGCCCGCCAGCGTGAGGGGAGCGGCGGCGTGCTCGCCGTAGGAGCCGACGCAGCGGCGGGCCAGGGCCCGCCACAGCCGCAGGGCCGGGCCCGCCTCGTCGCCCTCCATCCAGGCGGCCGCGTGGTCGCGGGTCGTGCGGTCCTGCAGCCCGAGAATCAGGGTCGCGGCCTCGTCGTGGGAGAGCAGGGTGTCGTCACGGACGTCCGCCTGGTGGGTGCCGGACACGGGCGTGGCAGCGGCGTACCGGTCGATGACCCGCCGGGCGAGGGCGAGGGTCTCCTCGGCCACGTCCGCACGGAACGCGTCGTCGAGGATGCGGGGCACCAGTGCCATGCCGGCGCTGTCCAGGGCGATCTCCTGCTCCAGTACGCCGCCGGCCTCCCGGGGAAGCAGCCTGGACCGCAGCTCACGGAGGCTGCCGCGGACCTGGATCCCGGCATAGGCGGCTGCGGCCGCGAGCACGGAGGTGCCGGGCAGGCCCATGGGGACGCCGTCGGGCGGACAGCACTCCTCGGTCGGGCAGCAGTACGACCAGAAACGGCCGTCCGAGACGCACAGCGCCTCGATCACGGGCACGTCGAGCCGACCGCACTCGATCCGCAGCAACCGGGTCAGCGGCGCGAGCCGCTGCATCACGTCCCGGCCCGATTCGCCGGGCGCCGGTTCCTGGCAGACGTAGGCGACCATCTGCTCGGGCCGGACTCCCCGGCGCTCGCCGCCCGTCACCAGGCCCTGCGCGAGCTGGCGTGCGGCCGACTCCCAGTCGTCCTCGTTGGCGGGGATGCCGAGCCGGGCCCGTCCGCCGAAGCGGCCGCGGCCGGCGCGGTCGTTGAGGGCCACCAGCACCATGCTGTCCTCGGGGCGGTACCCCAGCAGATAGGGCAGCGCGTCGGCCAGTTCGGCCGGCGTGCGCAGGGTGACCTGGGTGTCGTGGGCGGACGGTCCGAGCGGGACCGCGCCCCGGGTGATGTCGCCGTTTTCGGAGGGTCCGGTGGTTTCGCTGTGATTCGTCATGCGCAGACGATCTCGCGGATCTTGTGATTCCGGTTGAGCCTGTGGATAAGTGGAATCAGGGACACGACAAAGCCGTCTCCGGCATCCACAGGCGCGCCCGGCTGTCGGTCCCGTCCTGTTGTATGGGACGCATGGAGCACACGAGCAACGCGGAACTGCGGGCCCGGGCGGACATCGTCCTCGCCCGTCTCGTCGGGGACGACACGGGCGCCGCCCGGCTGCGCGAGGACCAGTGGCGGGCGATCGAGGCGCTGGTCGCGGACCGACGCCGGGCCCTGGTCGTCCAGCGCACCGGCTGGGGCAAGTCCGCGGTGTACTTCGTGGCGACCTCACTGCTGCGTGCCTCCGGCGCGGGGCCGACGGTGATCGTCTCCCCGCTGCTCGCGCTCATGCGCAACCAGGTGGAGTCCGCGGCCCGGGCCGGCATCCACGCCCGCACCATCAACTCCTCCAACACGGAGGACTGGGAGTCGATCCAGGCTGAGATCGCGGCCGGTGAGGTCGATGTCCTCCTCGTGTCCCCGGAGCGGCTCAACAACCCCGACTTCCGCGACCAGGTGCTGCCCAAGCTGGCCGCGGCGACCGGGCTGCTCGTGGTGGACGAGGCCCACTGCATCTCCGACTGGGGCCACGACTTCCGGCCCGACTACCGGCGGCTGCGCACCATGCTGGCCGATCTGCCGCCGGGCGTGCCGGTACTGGCGACCACCGCCACGGCCAACGCACGGGTGACCGCCGACGTGGCCGAGCAACTCGGCACCGGCGGCACCTCGGACGCGCTGGTGCTGCGCGGCCCGCTGGACCGGGAAAGCCTCAGCCTGAACGTGCTGCGGCTTCCGGACGCCGCGCACCGGATGGCCTGGCTCGCGGACCACCTGGACGAACTGCCGGGTTCCGGCATCGTCTACACGCTCACCGTGGCCGCCGCCGAGGAGGTCACCGCGTTCCTCAGGCAGCGCGGACACACCGTGGCCTCGTACACGGGGAAGACGGAGAACGCCGACCGGCAGCAGGCCGAGGACGACCTGCTCGGCAACCGGGTCAAGGCGCTGATCGCCACCTCCGCGCTCGGCATGGGCTTCGACAAGCCCGACCTCGGGTTCGTGGTGCACCTCGGCTCGCCCTCCTCCCCCATCGCCTACTACCAGCAGGTGGGCCGCGCGGGCCGCGGTGTCGAGCACGCCGAGGTGCTGCTGCTGCCGGGCCGCGAGGACGAGGCGATCTGGGAGTACTTCGCCTCGCTCGCCTTCCCGTCGGAGGAGCTGGTGCGCCGGACCCTCGACGTCCTCTCCAGGACCGACGGACCCGTGTCCCTGCCCGCCTTGGAGCCGCTGGTGGAGCTGCGCCGGTCCCGGCTGGAGTCCATGCTGAAGGTCCTCGACGTGGACGGCGCGGTCAGACGGGTCAAGGGCGGCTGGGTCGCGACCGGGCAGCCGTGGGCGTACGACGCCGACCGGTACGCGTGGGTGGCCAGGCAGCGCGCTGCCGAGCAGCAGGCGATGCGCGAGTACGCGGCCACGGCGGACTGCCGGATGGAGTTTCTGCAGCGCCAGCTGGACGACGAGGGCGCGAAGCCCTGCGGTCGCTGCGACAACTGCGCGCGGCCCCGCTTCACGGCCGACACCACCTCGGCCGCGCTGGACGCCGCGCGGGTCGACCTGGGGCGCGCGGGCGTCGAGGTGGAGCCCCGCCGGATGTGGCCGACCGGGCTGCCGGCGATCGGCATCGACCTCAAGGGGCGCATTCCGGCCGGTGAACAGGCATCGGCGGGGCGGGCCCTGGGACGGTTGTCGGACATCGGCTGGGGCAACCGGCTGCGACCGCTGCTCGCTCCGCAGGCCCCGGACGTGCCGGTGCCGGACGATGTCGCCCGTGCCGTCGTGGAGGTGCTGGCCGACTGGGCGAAGGGTCCCGGCGGCTGGGCCCCGGGCGCGGCCGAGGCCCGGCCGCGGCCGGTGGGTGTCGTCACCGTCGCCTCGCGCTCCAGGCCCCGGCTGGTCCACTCCCTGGGCGCGCGCATCGCGGAGGTCGGCAGGCTGCCCCTGCTGGGTTCCGTCGAGTACGCGGGCGAGGCGGCCCGGGTCTCGCGCAGCAACAGTGCCCAGCGTCTGAAGGCCCTCGACGGTGCGCTGACCGTGCCGCCCGGCATCGCCGCCGCCCTCGCCGAGGTCCAGGGGCCGGTCCTGCTGGTGGACGACTTCACCGAGACCGGCTGGACCCTGGCGGTGGCGGCGCGCATGCTCCGCAGGTCCGGGGCGCGGGGGGTGTTGCCGCTGGTCCTCGCCGTGCAGGGCTGACCGGCCCGCTGCTGTTCGATTTCAACGCCGGTGCACGCCGGTGCGACGCACGAACGTGCCGCGCTCGAACGTCCCAGGGGTCTCCGGGCACCTCATCGGGTAGGGATATAAGCCACGCACCGCCAGATAACAGTCGGTGGCCCCATTTGCTCGTTGCCGCATCCAAGTTCGACAGCAAGAATTGAGGTCCGCTCCCCGCACGGCTCGTCCGTGATCCGGTTGGGCTTTGCTGCGGTGCGCGCGGCCCCGAATCCGATCTCGCCCGCAGTGTGGGCGCGTAGCCGAAGGGAGGAACGTGACCTTCGGATTCGCTCCGTCCTCGGCGGCATCGTTGTCGACGTCCGCGTCCGCCGCGTCCGCCAGTCGTCTGCTCGAGCCCGCGGAATGGGCCGACGCCGGAATACCGCTGCTGCGCAACCCACGCGAGGTCGTCAGTGGTCTGCACACCCGGCATCGCCCCCGGCCGGGCACCGCGGTCGTCGCCGTTCTCGATCCGGAAGAGCGGCTGTGTGCCAGCGCGTCCTTCGGCCGGCGCTCGGCCCCGGCCGACGGCTGGATGTTCCGCAACGCGCTGCTGGCACAGTTGCGCCGCGTCATCCCGCACGACCTGCGCCGCCGCACCCCGGTACGGACCGCCGTACTGCTCTACTGCCGCGAGGGGGACGCGCGTTGGACGGAGGAGGACGGTGCCTGGATGTGGGGGCTGCGGGACGCGTGCACTCTGCACGGGCTGCGCTGCGGGGCGTACATCACGCTGACGCACGACGGCTGGCAGGTGCTCGGTGAGGGCCGCGGCGGACGGCGTCCGCACGCCGACTCGCCTCCCGAACCCTTCGCCCTGTCCGAGGCCCCGCCGCTGCCGCCGCGTACCGGCGGCGCCGTCTCCGAGGTGCTGCGCCGCGCCGCCGCCCGCTGAACCCCGTCCCCAGCAAGGGAGTACGGACCGGGCACGAAGGGACGACGGACCGGGCACGCCCCGCCGGGCGCGGCGCCGTGAAGAGGCCCTACGGGATGCTCGGCGGGGTCATGCCGTGCTCCGCGCCGGAGTGGACGTCCCGTCGCCCCGCGGTCCCGTCCGCCCGAGGGATCCGGCCCGTGTACCGCGCTCCGGGTCCTCCGTCCGCCGAACGGCCACTGCCGCGACGGACAGCGGCCCGTACCCGTCGTCCGGGCATGCCGGAGACACCACCGTGCAGTGTCACCACCGCGGCTCCTTCGGTACCTCCGGAGTCCCGGAGGTGCCGGAGGCAGCTCAGACGCCTGCGCCCAGCAGCGAGTTGATGCGCTGCGGGTCGCCGCAGACGATCAGCAGGGCGCCGGCCCGGGAGAGGGCCAGCGGCAGGGCGGTGGCGGCGGTGGTGTCGGGTCCGCCGTTGACGGCGACGACGACCACGGCGCGGGTCACGGCACGGGAGGCGACGGCGGCGTCCGCGTAGAAGACGTCGTCGCCCGCGTCGTGCTGGGCCCAGTAGGAGGCTTCGCCGAAGGACAGCTCGTGGTCGGCCCACGGATGCTGCGTGCCGGTGGTGATCACCAGCACGTCGCCGGGGGCACGGCCCGATTCGAGGAGCAGGTCCACTGCTTCCTCGGCCGCGTCGAGAGCGCTCTCGACCGTGGCCGGGATCAGCTGGATCTGCGGGGCCGCCGCTGCCGCGGCGGGGACGGCCGGGCCGGACGGCCCTGGCTTGGCCACGTCACGCGACGTGCGCTGCACCGGTGGCGTGGGCCGCACAGGGCCGGGACGACCGGGACGCGACGGGGCCGCGGGGCGGGGGCCGGGTACGGGACGAGGGGTCGGCGCGGTGCGGCCACTGGCCGGAGTGGCGCGGGGACCCTGGGCACTCTCGTGAATCTGAGGCTCCTCGGGAATGAGAGGCATGAGCTGATTTTTATCAAACATTGGTGCAGGTCACGTGAACTGGGTGGCACAACAGTGCGACTGGAAGGTCAGAAGTCGAAGCCGAGCTGACCCTCGATCTCCGGAACGCTTCCCTCCGCCCAGCTGCGAACCTTCTTGAGGTGCCGCCACTGGGGCAGCGCATCAAGATACGCCCACGTCAACCGGTGGTACGGGGTGGGGCCCCGCTCCTCCAGTGCGGCCTTGTGCACGGGCGACGGGTACCCGGCATTGTCCGCAAATCCGAAGTCTGCATGGTCGATACCCAGTTCGGCCATCATTTTGTCGCGCTGAACTTTGGCGATCACCGAGGCGGCGGCCACGGCCACGCACGATCGGTCACCCTTGATGACCGTGCGCACCCGCCACGGAGTACCGAGGTAGTCGTGCTTCCCGTCGAGGATGACCGCGTCGGGACGGACCGGCAAGGCCTCCAGGGCGCGGACCGCCGCAAGTCGCAGTGCGGCCGTCATCCCGAGGGCGTCGATCTCCTCCGGCGAGGCATGCCCCAGGGCGTAGGCCGTCACCCACCCCCGCAGCGCCTCGGCAAGTTCCGTACGTCGCTTGACGGTCAGCAGCTTGGAGTCGGTGAGGCCCTCGGGCGGTCGGCGAAGACCGGTGACCGCGGCGCAGACGGTGACGGGCCCGGCCCAGGCGCCGCGCCCCACCTCGTCGACACCGGCAATGACCTTGGCTCCGGTCGTGGCGCGAAGGGAGCGCTCGACGGTGTGAGTAGGCGGTTCGTACGGCATGGCGCACTCAGGGTACGCCGCACTGATCCCCGAGCGACAGCCCGGCCTCCCGGAACGCGCCGGGAGCCGCCGGAGCCACGGTTCACGCCCCGCGCGACAGCAGCAGCGGAAGCATGAACCGGTCGATCATCTCCTCGATCTCCTGGTCGTTCCATTCGCTTCCAGAAATCTTGTTGCGGTACATCATCATCGCCGGAATGGCGTCGATGACATAGCCGTTGGCCGCGTCGGCGCGCACCTCACCCCGCTCAATGCCGCGGTTGACGACGTCACCGATGAGCCGGATCGTCGGTCCCACGACCCCGTCGAAGATCACCCCATGGAACCGCTCGACCTGCAGCGGATCGCATTCGTGAATCACGGACCGCAGCGCGAAGCCGGGGCGCGAGAACATCGCGTCCCGGGCCTGCCGGCACAGGGCCAACAGGTCTTCGCGCACACTTCCGAGGTCGGGGGCCTCTTCCAGGCGTGGCAGGCCGGCCTGCAGCGCGTCGGCGACCAGTTCCTCCTTGGAGGGCCAGCGGCGGTAGACCGCGGCCTTCCCGGTCTGGGCGCCGGCGGCGACGCCCTCCATGGTGAGGGCGTTCCAGCCGACCGTGCTGAGCTGCTCCAGGGCGGCGTCCAGGATCGCGCGTTCGAGGACCGCACCACGCCGACGGGGGGAGGCCGCCTGGGGAGCAGCGGCAGTCCAGCGCGAGGTAACCATCTGATGTTTCTCCAGCGAGCGAGGGGAGCGGGCATTCCTGAGCGGGGGACGCGGCGCGCGACGGCAAAGGGGGACGCGGCACACGACGCGCAATTAAGTGAACGCTTGCGTTCTCTACCAAGGACTCACTACCGTTGAGCCACAGTGAACGCTGGCGTTCACTAACACCTTCGTGGGGGATCCATAGTGACAACCTCTCAGCTGATACCCGACCAGAAACCAGGTGCCGCCCGTCGGCAGGGGCGCCCCGGCATCGCACTCACCGTGATTGCCGCCTGCCAGCTCATGGTGGTACTTGACGCGACGATTGTGAATATCGCGCTCCCGCACATTCAAGAGGCGCTCAAGTTCAGCACCACGGACCTCACGTGGGTGGTCAGCGCCTACACGCTCACCTTCGGCGGCCTGCTGCTCCTCGGCGCGCGGGCCGGCGACATCCTCGGCCGACGCCGGGTGTTCATGACCGGCATCCTGCTGTTCACCTTCGCCTCGCTCCTCGGCGGTCTCGCCCAGGAACCCTGGCAGCTGCTCGCCGCCCGCGCCCTTCAGGGTGTCGGCGGCGCGATCGCTTCGCCGACCTCGCTGGCGCTGATCACCACGACCTTCCCCGAAGGTCCCGAGCGGAACCGGGCGTTCGGCGTGTTCGCCGCCGTCTCCGCGGGCGGCGGGGCCATCGGACTGCTGGCCGGCGGCATGCTCACCGACTGGCTCGACTGGCGCTGGGTGCTTTTCGTCAACGTACCGATCGGACTGCTGATCGCCGCTCTCACCCCGCAGTACATCAACGAGTCCGAACGGCACCCCGGACGGTTCGACATCGCGGGGGCGATGACCTCCACGCTGGGCATGGCCGCCCTGGTCTACGGCTTCATCCGGGCTTCGGAGGAGGGCTGGCGCGACGGCCTGACACTCGGGTCGTTCGCCGCCGCGGTGGTCCTGCTGCTCTCCTTCGTCTTCATCGAGACCCGGGCGAAGGAACCCATCACGCCGCTGCGGATGTTCGCCGACCGCAACCGCTCCGGCACCTACGTGATCATGCTCAGTCTGGCCGCCGCGATGTTCGGGATGTTCTTCTACATCGTGCTGTTCGTGCAGAACGTGCTGGGCTACAGCCCGATCAGGGCCGGTCTGGCCTTCCTGCCCGTGACGGCGGCCATCGCCGTCGGCGCCGGGCTCTCGCAGCGCTTCCTGCCCGTCCTGGGCCCGAAGCCGTTCATGATGACCGGTTCGGGACTCGTGGTCGTCGGACTCACCTGGCAGACGTTCATCAAGCCCGACAGCTCCTATCTCGGCGGAATCCTCGGGCCCATGCTGGTCTTCGGCTTCGGTATGGGGCTGAACTTCGTGACGGCGACCGTCACCGCGGTCTCCGGTGTCGCCCAGCGCGAGGCCGGGGCGGCTTCCGGTCTGCTCAACGCCATGCAGCAGGTGGGCGGTTCGCTGGGCCTGTCCATCCTGACCACGGTGTTCGGTTCGGCCAGCAAGGACGAGGCGAAGAAGCAACTGCCGAAGTTCCTCGCCGACGGTTCGCCGGAGCAGAAGGCGGAGTTCGCCAAGACCCGTCAGCTGCCCGCGCCGTGGGGGCACGAGGTGCTCGCACACGGCATCTCGACCGCGTTCATCCCCGCCGCCGTCATGGCCGGGCTCGGACTGCTCACCGCCTGGCTGGTGATCAAGGTCCGCAAGAGCGACCTCGAAGCGCTCGCCGGCACGGCCGGCCCGGGGGTGGGCTGACCCCACCGGGGCCGCACAGAGCCGCGGACGGCCGGACCTCCGCCGGGGGCCAGACGGCAGAGGCCGAGGTCCGGCCATCCGCATCCCGACCGCCTGCGCCGCGACCACGAGCACGGCGCACACCATCGAAAGCGGCAACCCGACCCACACGACCGGCACCTCCCCCGCGACTACGCCTTCCGCCCACCCGTCGGCACATGCGCCCGGGTGGCACGGCTACCGGGAAAACGCCAGGCGGTCACGGAGAGTTCCCGCCAGGTACGGAGAGTTTCCTCTGCGGATCGCGGGATTCAGCTTGGACCACGGGGTACGGAGAGGGGACGGCCTCAGCCGGTCATCCGCCGACGCCGGTGCCAGCCCCCGCCGGTACCCATTCCGGCAGCGCCTCTGTCCGCTCCGCCCAGGCGGCCGGCGGCGCTCCCGCCCGGGCACCCGCGAGCACGCCGCCCACGATGGCGCAGGTGGTGTCCACGTCGCCGCCCACCTGGGCGGTCGCCCAGAATCCCGTCTCGTAGTCGCCGAGGGCGCGTGCCGCCGACCAGAGCGCGAAGGGGACGGTGTCATGGGCGGTCGTACGGCGTCCGCAGCCCAGGACGGCCGCGACGGTGCCCGCGTCACCGTAGTCGAGCATGTCGCGGGCGCGCCGCAGGCCCTGGCCGACGGCGCTCCTGGGGACGAGGGCGACGACCCCGTCGAGGAGTGCCTCGGGGCTCGGCGGGCCATCGGGCGCGGCGACCAGCGCCGCGGCGGCCGCCACGGCCATGGCACCGGCCACGGCCTCCCGGTGCTGGTGCGTGGGGTAGGCGGAGATCTCGGCCTGGTGGGTGGCCTGCTCCGGATCGTCCGCGTACCAGGCGCCCAGGGGTGCGATCCGCATCGCCGCGCCGTTGCCCCAGGATCCCCGCCCGTCGAAGAGCCCGGCGGCCAGCTCGCGCCAGTCGCCGCCTTCCCGGACGAGGCGCAGCAGGCGGTTCACCGCGGGGCCGTAGCCCCGGTCGAAGTCGTGGTGCGCGGCGAAGGAGTGGGCCAGCGCGTCCTGGTCGACGCGGTGGTGGGCGGCCAGGACGGCGACGACGGAGCAGGCCATCTCGGTGTCGTCGGTCCATTGCCAGGGGGCCGGAGGCAGCTCCCGTCGCTTCAGCAGCGGGTAGTTCACCGGCACGAAGAACTGCGAGCCCAGCGCGTCGCCGACCGCGAGTCCGCGCAAGCTGGTCAGGGCGCGCTCCAGGCGCCCCGGGGTCGAGGTTTCGGAGGAGGAGGTCATCGCGGCCAGCCTAGCCGCTCATCCAGTGCGGCTCGGGGTCCCGCCAGCGGTCGAAGGGCTGGTTGAGCGTGTACTTGCCGTCGTCCCCGAGAACGAGCATCCGCATCTCGGCGTTCCCGGGGTTGGAGAGCGACTCGAACTCCGCCACCGTCCAGTGGAACCAGCGCATGCAGAACAGCCGCATCGCCAGGCCGTGGGTCACCAGGAGCACGTTGGGCGGGTGGTCCGGCGCCTCGAAGCTGCGGAACAGGCTCTCCAGGAAGCCGCCGACGCGGTCGTACACGTCGGCCCCCGACTCACCCTGCGGGAAGCGGAAGAAGAAGTGCCCGTAGGCGTCCCGGTACGTCTTCTGCAGCCGTACGTCGTCGCGGTCCTGCCAGTTTCCCCAGTCCTGCTCACGCAGCCGGGGCTCCTCGCGTACGCGTATGAGATCCGGGTCGAGATGGAAGGCCCGGAGGGTGTCGTGCGTACGCCGGTAGGGCGAGACGTACACGCTGACGCGCTCCTGGCCGAAGATCTCCCGGACGCGTTTTCCGGTCTCCTCGGCCTGCCGCCAGCCCCGCTCGGTGAGGGCCAGTGCGTGGTCGGGTTCCCGCTCGTACACGGAGTCGTCGACATTGCCGGTTGACTCGCCGTGCCGGACAAGGACGATGCGCCGTGGTCGTGCCATGCCAAAACCCTAGATCGAGTGACGGAAAATCGAGCACTCGGATGGGCCCCATACAGCGCAGGTCACACAAATCAAGGGTTGGATATTCAAACGATCCAGCTCGGTTCCAGCTCCACGATGTCACCCGTGAGGGCCGCGATGTCGGCCTCCGTCTGCGCGCGGAGCGCCAGCCGCTCCACCCGTTCGGTGCGGTACTTGCCGTGCTCGGCGGCCGACCGCCACATCGAAAGGATCATGAACTCGTTCTCCGGCGCCTCCGCGAACATGCCGCGGATCATGCCGGGCGAGCCGGCCATGGCCGGGTTCCAGACCTTCTCCTGCATCAGCGTGAAGTGTTCGACGCGCTCCTCGTGCACCCGGCAGAGGGCCACCCGGACCAGGTCGCTGTCCGTGAACCTCGGTTCGAAGCCGGTCTTCACGTCGAACCGGTACTCGAACAGCTTGACCTGCTGATCCTTGTACGTGCCGACCTGGGACGCGGCCAGGCGATCGTGCGACCGCGCCATGAAGGAGTCGTAGAAGGCACGGCTCTCCCAGAAGGCGAAGATGTGCGCCACTCCAGGTCGCTGCCGACTCCATCCCCCGCCCTGTCCCCGAAATCCCGGCTCCCCCGGAAGCCCCGCCCATTTCCGCTGCCCCCGCTCGAAGCCCCGGCGGTCAACCACGGTGCAGCGAATCCACTTGACCAGCACCGCGCCATCGTAAGGCCATGGGGCGTGGCGCCGGTCACGCTCCGGCGGAGATCACCCGCGCATACGCCCCCGCGCGCGTGGCACGATGGACAAAGAGCCTTGGCAAACCATCAGTTGGGGTAGTGACCTCTAGGGGGAAGGGGACGCGTGGTGAGCGGTTTCAGCAAGGCGATCCGCAAGGTCGAGGTCGCGGTGAAGTGGGATCCGAGCCCTTCCGGGCAGCCGCCGACCGATCTCGACGTCGTCGCGGGGACGTTCACGACGGCTGACCCGTACGGAACTCCGGCCTATCTGGTGCACTTCGACAGCCGTTCGCCCGACGGCACGATTTTTCTCAACCGGGACAGCCAGGACGGCAAGGGCTTCGGCTGGGACGAGGTGATGACGCTCGAACTGGACCGGCTCGGCAGCCGGTACGCGCGCGTGGTCGTCGGAGTCGTCATCCAGCAGCGCTCCACCCACCGGACGTTCGTGAACGTCCTGAACCCGGCCGTCCGCGTCCGGGAGGGCTACACCGTGCTGGCCGAGGACGACTTCGGCTCGGTCCTCGGGGCGACGGCCGCCACCGTCGCGGAGTTCGTACGCGACGGCTCCGGCGACTGGAGCTTCCGGCCCGGGCTGCACGGCTTCGAGGACGACCCGGTGGTCTTCAGCCGGGAGATGGGCGGACTCGGCCGCCCCTGACACGGGAGGACCGCCCGCCCGCGACAGGCAAACGGTAAGGGGCGTCGGCGATGGCCGACGCCCCTTAACTTCACATCACACCGACCCGTCAGCTGCAGCCGCTGGTCGAGCCGCAGCCCTCGCAGATGTAGCAGGAGCCGGCCCGCTGCATCTTCGTGCCGCAGGAGAAGCAGAGCGGGGCGTCGGCCTGGATGCCCAGCTGCATCTCCACCAGTTCGGCGCTGGTGTGGGCCTGCTTCGGAGCCGGCTTGGCCACCTCGATCTTCGGGGCGGCGACGGCCTTCAGCTCCTGGGCACGCGGCGCCGACTGGGCCAGGCCCTCGACGTCGACCTCGTCGTCGTCGAGGGACGGCTCGTACGAACCGGTCTCCAGGTGGCGCTGACGCTCCTCGGCGGAGTGGATGCCGAGCGCGGAGCGCGTCTCGAACGGCAGGAAGTCCAGCGCCAGGCGGCGGAAGATGTAGTCGACGATCGACTGCGCCATCCGCACGTCCGGGTCGTCCGTCATGCCGGCCGGCTCGAAGCGCATGTTGGTGAACTTCGAGACGTAGGTCTCCAGCGGCACGCCGTACTGGAGGCCGACGGAGACCGCGATGGAGAAGGCGTCCATCATGCCCGCGAGGGTCGAGCCCTGCTTGGACATCTTCAGGAAGACCTCGCCCAGGCCGTCGTCCGGGTAGGAGTTGGCCGTCATGTAGCCCTCGGCACCGCCGACGGTGAAGGACGTGGTGATGCCGGGACGACCCTTCGGGAGGCGCTTGCGGACCGGGCGGTACTCGATGACCTTCTCGACCGTCTCGCGGATGGTCGCCTCGGTCTTCGCGGTGACCGCCTCCTTCTCCTTCTCCTTGGTCTTGGCGGAGAGCGGCTGGCCGACCTTGCAGTTGTCCCGGTAGATCGCGAGCGCCTTGACGCCGAGCTTCCAGGCCTCGTAGTAGATCTCCTCGACCTCCTCGACGGTCGCCGTCTCCGGCATGTTGACCGTCTTGGAGATGGCACCGGAGATCCACGGCTGGATCGCGGCCATCATGCGGACGTGGCCCATCGGGGAGATGGCGCGCTCGCCCATGGCGCAGTCGAAGACCTCGTAGTGCTCCTGCTTGAGACCGGGGGCGTCGATCACATTGCCGTTCTCGGCGATGTGGGCGACGATCGCCTCGATCTGCTCCTCCTGGTAGCCCAGGCGGCGCAGGGCCTGCGGGACCGTGCCGTTGACGATCTGCATCGAACCGCCGCCGACCAGCTTCTTGAACTTGACCAGGGCGAGGTCGGGCTCGACGCCGGTGGTGTCGCAGGACATCGCCAGACCGATGGTGCCGGTCGGGGCGAGGACGGACGCCTGGGAGTTACGGAAACCGTTCTTCTCACCGAGACGCAGCACGTCCTGCCAGGCCTCCGTGGCGGCGGCCCAGACCGGGGTGTCCAGGTCGTCCATGCGGACGGCGACGGTGTTGGCGTCGGCGTGCTGCTTCATGACGCGGTTGTGGGCGTCGGCGTTGCGGGCGTAGCCGTCGTACGGGCCGACGACCGCGGCGAGCTCCGAGGAGCGCTTGTACGCCGTGCCGGTCATCAGGGAGGTGATGGCACCGGCGAGGGCGCGGCCGCCGTCGGAGTCGTAGGCGTGGCCGGTCGCCATCAGCAGGGCGCCGAGGTTGGCGTAGCCGATGCCGAGCTGGCGGAAGGCGCGGGTGTTCTCGCCGATCTTCTGGGTCGGGAAGTCCGCGAAGCAGATCGAGATGTCCATCGCGGTGATGACGAGCTCGACGACCTTCGCGAAGCGCTCGACCTCGAAGGACTGGCTGCCCTTGCCGTCGTCCTTCAGGAACTTCATCAGGTTCAGCGAGGCGAGGTTGCAGGACGTGTTGTCCAGGTGCATGTACTCGCTGCAGGGGTTCGAGCCGTTGATCCGGCCGGACTCCGGGCAGGTGTGCCAGTGGTTGATCGTGTCGTCGTACTGGATGCCCGGGTCGGCGCAGGCCCAGGCGGCCTCGGCCATCTTGCGGAAGAGGGACTTGGCGCCGACCTCCTCGATGACCTCACCGGTCATGCGGGCGCGCAGACCGAACTGGCCGCCCTGCTCGACCGCCTTCATGAACTCGTCGTTCACGCGGACCGAGTTGTTGGCGTTCTGGTACTGGACGGACGTGATGTCGTCGCCGCCCAGGTCCATGTCGAAGCCCGCGTCACGGAGGGCGCGGATCTTCTCCTCCTCCTTGACCTTGGTCTCGATGAAGTCCTCGATGTCGGGGTGGTCGACGTCGAGGATGACCATCTTGGCGGCGCGGCGGGTGGCACCGCCGGACTTGATGGTGCCCGCGGAGGCGTCGGCGCCGCGCATGAAGGAGACCGGTCCCGAGGCGTTGCCGCCGGAGGAGAGCAGCTCCTTGGAGGAGCGGATGCGGGACAGGTTCAGGCCGGCACCGGAGCCGCCCTTGAAGATCATGCCCTCTTCCTTGTACCAGTCGAGGATCGACTCCATGGAGTCGTCGACGGACAGGATGAAGCAGGCGGAGACCTGCTGGGGCTGCGGGGTGCCCACGTTGAACCAGACGGGGCTGTTGAAGCTGAAGATCTGGTGCAGGAGGGCGTACGCCAGCTCGTGCTCGAAGATCTCGGCGTCGGCGGGCGAGGCGAAGTACTTGTAGTCCTCGCCGGCCTTCCGGTACGTCTTCACGATGCGGTCGATCAGCTGCCTGAGGCCGGTCTCGCGCTGCGGGGTGCCGACGGCACCGCGGAAGTACTTGCTGGTGACGATGTTGACCGCGTTCACCGACCAGAAGTCGGGGAACTCGACGCCACGCTGCTCGAAGTTGACCGAGCCGTCGCGCCAGTTGGTCATGACGACGTCACGGCGCTCCCAGCTCACCTCGTCGTACGGGTGTACGCCGGGGGTGGTGTGGATGCGCTCGATACGCAGTCCCTTGGTGGCCTTGGTGCCCTTCGCGCGGGAACTCCGTGCCGGACCGCTCGCCGTCTCTGTCATGCCGCCTCCCTGTACGGGCTAAAACGCCCTGAAATGCCACGATGTTCCCGTGACACGCTGTCCTGTTTTCAGTCACGGGGGCCCTCAACTGCCACCCGCGACAAGTCCTGGATCGCCGTCCGACAACCGGATCCGGGCCCTCCGCCCTGTTCCGGTCCTCCCGTCAGCCGGCGGCGTGAACGGGTGCGGGTACCTGTGCGCCCCCGCCTGGCCCGTGATCGTCCTCCTGGCCCCCCGCTGCCGCGTCTTCGTCGTCCGCGACGGGGTCCTTGGCCGCCTGCCTGAGCTCCGCGATCGCGGCCTCGAAGTCCTCGAGCGAGTCGAACGCCCGGTAGACGGAGGCGAATCGCAGGTAGGCGACCAGGTCGAGCTCCTGCAACGGGCCGAGTATGGCCAGTCCCACGTCGTGGGTGGTCAGCTCGGCGCTTCCGGTGGCCCGCACCGCCTCCTCGACCCGCTGGCCGAGCTGGGCGAGTGCGTCCTCGGTGACAGGCCGTCCCTGGCATGCCTTGCGCACGCCGTTGATGACCTTGGTACGACTGAACGGCTCGGTGACTCCGGACCGCTTGACCACCATGAGCGAGCACGTCTCCACGGTCGTGAAACGACGGGAGCAGTCCGGACACTGGCGGCGCCTGCGGATCGACGTGCCGTCGTCGGTCGTACGACTGTCGACCACACGGCTGTCGGGGTGCCTGCAGAAGGGGCAGTGCATGATCTCCAACCCTCCTCACAGCAGACTCAATAGCCTCGCTGGGCCACATGGGCCCCTCGAAGCAGCCCCAAGCATAGGCGATCTCAGAGAGACCGGAGACCCGGGGGACCACAACTTGTGGGCTGCGGTAGCAATCCAACCACTAGATGTGGTGATTGACAGTTACATCACCAGGTTGCGCGTGTCGCACACGTACCGCTACGGCGGATACGGAGATACCGTGGGCGCCGCACGGAGGTCACGTGCGACTCCGGCGCAGATGGGGACGGACATCCCGGTCGGCGGCGGTCCGGATGGCAGACTGGGCACACCCACAAGGCCGTCCCCCGGCGGTGAAGAGTACAACAATGGGCCCTTTTGCCCGCCGGGTACCGCGTGAGCCATACACCCAGACATGCGATCACGTACGGTGAAACGCGTTTTTTCACTCGAACGTGTGTTTGGCGCAACCTTTCGAAAGCAACTACCGTTGTCCAGCAGGGAGACCATCGAGAGGGGCCGACGTGACCACGACCGCAGACAGTGCCACCATCACCGCCCAGGACCGCTCCCAGGGCCGACTCGACCCGGTGCATGCCATGAACGAAGCCGTGAATCCCGAGGGACACAAGCGTGCCCTGCCGGGCCGACCTCCAGGCATCCGGGCGGACAGCTCGGGCCTCACCGACCGGCAGCGCCGGGTGATCGAGGTGATCCGGGACTCGGTGCAGCGGCGGGGCTACCCGCCGTCGATGCGGGAGATCGGGCAGGCCGTCGGCCTGTCCAGCACGTCCTCGGTGGCGCACCAGCTGATGGCACTGGAACGCAAGGGCTTCCTGCGCCGCGACCCGCACCGCCCGCGCGCGTACGAGGTGCGCGGCTCCGACCAGGCCGTCACCGTGCAGCCCACGGACACCGCCGGCAAACCCGCCGCGTCGTACGTCCCGCTGGTCGGCCGGATCGCCGCCGGTGGGCCGATCCTCGCCGAGGAGTCGGTCGAGGACGTCTTCCCCCTCCCCCGGCAGCTGGTCGGTGACGGCGAGCTGTTCGTGCTCAAGGTCGTCGGCGACTCCATGATCGAGGCCGCGATCTGCGACGGCGACTGGGTCACCGTCCGCCGCCAGCCGGTGGCCGAGAACGGCGACATCGTCGCCGCCATGCTCGACGGCGAGGCCACCGTCAAGCGCTTCAAGCGCGAGGACGGCCATGTCTGGCTCCTCCCTCACAACGCGGCCTACGAGCCGATCCCCGGCGACGACGCGACCATCCTGGGCAAGGTCGTCGCGGTCCTGCGGCGCGTGTGACGCCTGCGGCGGGCGGTCATCCTGCCCGCCCTCCGACCGGGCCCCGGGACCCCTGCGCCGGTTCCGGGGTCCTGCTCTGTCCGGCTCCCGGAACGGCCTGTCCCGGATCGTGGGGTGGGGGGGCCCCCCCCCCGGCCCCCCCCCCCCCCAAAAAAACCCCCCCCCCCCCCCCCCCCCGCCCCCCCCCCCCCCCGCGCCGGCCCCCCCCCCAC